>JAXJMV010000043.1:0-2364 GCA_036312985.1 Collinsella sp. | reverse complement strand
TGCTCGCCGCCCAGATTCATCTGGACGAGGGCACGCCGCACGCGCACATCTGGATTGCCCCGGTCATCCGCGGCGAGGACGGCCACGATCGCCTGTGCGCCAAGGAGCTGTTCGCGCCCGACAAGCGCCGCAAGAACGCGGATGGCAAGTGGGAGGTAACGGCCCAGGGAACCATGAGCAGGCTTCAGGAGGACTTCTGGGAGCAGGTCGCGAAGCCCTACGGGTACGAGCGCCCCCTGCGCCACGAGCTTCGCGCGAAGGGCTACAGGAGCCTTGATGCGTACAAGGTGCAGGTCGGCACCACGAGGGCGCTCAAGTCCGAGATAGAGACCCTTGAGGGTGCGAGGGACAAGGCGAAGCACGGGGCGATAACTGCCAAGCGCGAGCTGGACGGTCTCGAGCAGCTTAGGGTTGAGAGCCATGTCAAATTGGGTGCCGTGACCGCCAAGGTCGATGAAAAGCAGGCGCAAGCTGCGGAAATCGACCGCCGAATCGCGGAAAAAATGGCCGAACTCGACCGCTTGGACGGCGAAATCGGCGAGAAAATCGAGCTTCGCAACGAGGTGGGCGACAACCTCCAGCGCGAGCAGCGGCGATTGGAGTCGGTTCGGCAAGCGGCGGGACGGCTTGAGGAGGACGTTGAGGAGCTGGAAGCCATCGCTTCCCTCGCTGAGCGGTTCGACCACGCGGGACGCTTTGAGAAGCGCGGAATGCTCGATGAAATCGCTGCTCGATGCGATGGACTCCGCGGACGAGTCAGTCAGTTCGTGGAAGAGGTCAGAGAAGCGGTTGGACGGCTTGGGCTGGCAATTGCGGACCTCACCAGAAGGCTCGGGCCGAGAAGTGCGCGGATGACCACAAAGGCGCTCAAACGCGATTTGGCGGCCTTGGAGCGCGATTACGGGGAAGACGATGACAGAAGCCCCAAAGCCCGTGCTGCAGAAGCCCAGAGGGCTGCTAGGGCGCGGGATGCGAACCGTGACGATAGACCGCCGCAGCGGTCGTGGAGTCAGAGCCGCTAGAAACGAAAACGCCCGCCCAGCCTTAAGCCAGGCGGGCGGGTCGTTCGTTTGAGGTACAATTCGGCAAAGGCGAACGGGGCTCCTACCCCCCGACGCTGACACTGAGGTCACGACTCAAATGCCACCGTAGTACCACGGCCCCATTCTAGCACGCGGGCATCTGACTACAGCAAACTGGCAAACCATATCCGAGTTTGTGACCTCCCGAGACCCGGGAGGTTTTCTTTTATGAGCGGCGAAAGTAAACAAATTGATGAAGACGAGAATGGCCCCGAGAACGGCGGCTTGAAATCCGGCCCTTGTCTAATAGCCGGATTTCATGCACTTTCGTGCACTTCCCCTAGCTACTACAACCCCTATAGGGGTGTAAATAAAAATACGCTGTCGGTCGATATGGTTCGACTTTCTCTTACCTTCAAGGGTGACCGTGGCGAGTGGTTGAGCCGCAAGGGAGCGCAGCTCACAGACTGCGACGAGATGAGCGCTTGGACGTCGAAAATCAGGCCGGGCGGGTGGTATGAGCTGTGGAGTTTCGCTTTGGGCGGCAGCTCGGTCGCGCTCGGCATCGGGTTTATGGAACCGTCCTGCAAAGTCAACATGCACAAGGGCTTTATCGAGTTCAACCCGAACAAGGTTGCTGGCGATAAAAGGTTCCACGGACTTCTTAAGACGCTTGGGACGTGTGTGTCCAAGGCTCGGCTCAAGCGCTTTGACCTCGCCTACGACATTCCGGTGAGCCGCTACGACTGCCGCTTGAGCAAGGACAGGCGCATGTACAAGTCCGTCATATCGAATGGCATCACGGAGTATCTGGGGGTCAAGAACACGCCCGCATACGTCAAGGTCTACGACAAGGCCGCCGAGCTGCATCTTGATACGGACAAGGTGCAGCTGACGCGCATCGAGATGACTTGTGATGGCGAGTGGACTGCGGAGCAGCTTGAGGAGCACTGGCCGCAGGTGCACGCGTGGCACAGTGAATCTGGGACAAAGGATTACATTCGCGTGATTGGAATCATGCTGGCCGAGAAAGCCGAGAGAAACGAGGACGTTGAGACGCTCATCAATATGCTTGGACGCACCAGCCGGCCAAAGGTACGCGAGTACCTGCGCACGCCGTGCGTGAAGCTGCCGGATGGAGCTGCCGCCCTGCTGCTGGCGGAAGCGAAAAGCTGGTGCGGCGCGGTAGGCGGGTCAATGTAGCAGGCGGTGACTACGGGGGCGGAGTAGTTCCGCATAGCGGATCTACGTAGCCCTCGTTCACCGGCTGCGGAATTGACGCGGCGGGCAAGCAACAAAACCAGACTTGATTGAGGGTCGATGACGCACTGCGCCATCGACC
>JAXJMV010000042.1:0-48720 GCA_036312985.1 Collinsella sp. | reverse complement strand
CTCTTCTTGGGGCATCGCCTTTCCTTCCATTCGTCACCTTCATTACTCCAACGACGAATTCTAGGCGGTGTCCCCTCCCTTTCAAGAAAGGGAAGAGGCGGGGTATGCCCCGCCTCTTACACCACATCTCTGCGCGCTACCATTCGAAGAGGTTGAAAGCCGTCAAACGCCCTTTAAAGGGGGCCAGATAAATTGATTATGAGCCCATTTTCGCTCAGAGCAGGCCGAAAAATATGACACCTCTTTTGCAACAGTACTCATATTTGGTATTTTTTGACCACAGGGTCCAAAACCATGCTCCAAAACACAAAAGGAGGGGCCTCGTAAGGCCCCTCCTTAGGAAAGGGAATCGATTTATTCCACAGCCGTAGATTAATCCTAGCCGCTACTCCATCATGTCGAGGACGGAGGGGCGAAGCTCGTTCTCAGCAGCCTCGGGATCGGTTTCGCGCAGGCGGTTGATGTAGCGGTTGTACCACATCACGGCAAGGCCCAGGAAGACAACCACGCCGCCGACGTTGTAGACCAGCGTCAGCCACAGAGGCTGATCGAGCGGAATGGTGCCGCAGATAAGCACGAAGCAGAAGACCACAAGCAGGAATGCAGCAATGACCAGGCCAAAGGTGCGCGAACCCATGCGGAAGCCACGGGGAGCAGCGTCGAAGTTCTTGCGCAACATAAAGTAGGCAAGCAGGATCAGCAGCGGCGGGAGTAGAGCGGTGGCAGCCGTCATGTTGGTGACGATCATGAGCAGGTCGTCGAGGTTACCGGAGCCCAGGGCCGGGATGATCAGGATGGGGACGACGATGGCGAACTGCAGCCAAGCAGCGCGGGCGGGAATGCCGTGCTCGTTGAGCTCGACGATCTTGCTACCAAAGACGCCCTTGGGGATCTCGGTGAAGAACACCTTGATGGGAGCGGAGGTCCACATCATGAGGGAGCCCAGCGTGGCGGCGAGAAGGATCAAGCCGATGGCGCGCGTAGACACTTCCATGGGAATGCCAAAGTGGGCAAAGACAGCGCCGAATACGTCGAAGATACCGGTGGAGATGGCAACGCCGCCCTCGGGGATGAACAGGTTAACCAGCAGCGAAGCGCCTGCATACAGAAGGCCGATGGTCAGGCCGGCGATAACGACGGTGCGCACGAAGGCCTTGACGCCACCCTTAAGGTCGTTAAGGAACACGCCGACAGACTCAGCGCCGCCAACGCCCTGGATGATCCAGGCAAGCGTACCGAAGAAGCCCCACGCAGTTGCGAAGTTGCTCATGTCGGGAGCCATGTTAGCGGGAGTAGGAGCCGTAGCGAACTCAACGCCGCCAAAGGCAGCAGCCAGGGACAGCAGGATGAACACGGCGGTCAGGCCGAGAGCCGCGGTCGAACCGAAGGAGGAAATGGAGCCGATCCACTTAGCGCCCTTGGTCGAAACCCACGTGGCGATAGCAAAGACGACGATCTCGATAATGGTGATCCACAGCTGCGAAAGCTCGGCGTTGGCACCAAAGAACACGTAGCTCGCGTAGATGATGACGTTGGGCAGGACGGACGCAAAGAAGAACAGGTTAACGAACCAGTAGCTAAATGCCGTCAGGAACGCCCAGCGACCACCCATCGAGGTCTTAACCCATGCGTACACGCCAGACTCGGAGTCCTTGTTGAGGCCGACGAACTCGGCGGTAACCAGGGTATAGGGGACAAAGTACAAAAGCGTGGCGAAGAAGAACGACGGCGCAGCTGCCAAGCCGATGGCCGCGTTGTTGTTGATGATGTTCTTGATACCGAACACGGCGGCGACCGTCATGCCCAGCAGAGCGAACGAACCAATCGTTCCTCGTTTTTCAGAGCTCATAAGCCCTCCCAATCATCTGTTAAATGTCATCTAAAACCGTCCGAGCTGCAAGTGCAAACACGGACGGCGCACCTGCTAAGGGGAATGGGGAAAAGGGAGTCAACAAAGCCATCCCCCTTAACGGCGCGAAGCAAACGTCCAGGCGGACGAATACTACTTGTTGGGGAAGGAATAACCTTCGACTGTCACGTGCAGCACCACGACGCGGGGATCCGCGGCATCGGCCACGACACGGTAGGCCTCGTCAATTTCGACGACGGCAACGCCGCCGGTGGGAATCGTCACGGTCTCCCCCGTACCCTCAAAGCGCTCGCGATCATCGATATCGCTGTAGGCGCGCGTACAGGTAAGATCGGCCTTGGAAGCCACCTCAACGGTCAGATTGCCGTCGAGCGGGGCGAGCACGGCATGGTAGCGACGGTGACCGACCAGATCGGCAGTAGCCGCCTCGTGGGCGTTCACCCACCAATACACCAGCGAGTCGCCGATAGAGTACGCCACATCGTGCTGCAGTTCAGAAACGCCGTCGAGTGCCTGACCGGTACGCATCCACTTCTTGACGGACTTCATCTGGGCGTCGAAATCGGCACGCGAGTTAAAGATATGCATGACTTATGCCTCCTTAATGGGTGCCAGCGCCTGAGCCAGATCGGCAGACGTCAGCGGTCGCAGGGACACCTCAAAGCTGAAGCTCTCAAAACGGGTGCGATAGGAATCGAGCACCTCGGAACCCCAAGAGTTCGAGCCAAGGCCGAGCAGCTGGTCGTTGATGTTGACCGTAACCGTGTCGCCCGGGACAAGATCGTAGACATGCTTGGCATTATCGATAGCCTCGCAGCTATAGGGCCATGCGGAGAACGAGAACGGATTGGAAGCGGCGTCGCTCGGACGCGTCACGACCAGACCGTCACCGTGGCTGGAGCGCAGGGCGACCCAGCGGGTACCCTCGCGGTTGGCGCAGTCCTGGGGCATAACGTAGGGCGTGAACATGTCGTCGACCGTAGTGCGGTAATGACCGACCGGGTTGGCGCGCAGCGAGTCCGGATAGTTCTCGCCCGGGCCGTGGCCATACCACTCGACGGCACGATCACAACCGGGGACCTCGAAGGAGATGCCGATGCGCGGGATAATGTCCGAATAGTCGCCGTAGGGCTCGCCGGAAACCTTGAGGTCGACGCGGCCACTCGGAAGCACGGTGTAGACAAGCTCGACGCGCATGCCGAACGCGCGGACGGGAGGAGCGATACGCTGGCTCACGGTAACGACAACCGCATTGTCGTCCTGCTTCCAAGAAACATTGCGGGTAGACGTCTGCATCACATCGATGAAGTTATCCTTCCACAGGGAGTCGTACTCCTGGGCGTGGTTATCGACGAGCGGATGCCAAAAACCAACCTGGGGACCGGAGGTCATGACGTCGCGACCGGATGCCTTCCACTCGCTCACGGTACCGTTGACCTTGCTGAAGGTCAGCTCGCCGTTGAGGGAGCGAATACGAATCTCCTGCTCGGTCTCCTCGACCGTAAGCTCAGGACGAGTGGGGGCGGCAATTGCCGGCGCCGGATGGTTTGCGATGGCAAACTGGCTTGCACCCAGTTGGAACATCGGCTCGCACCAGGCGTGAGCCGCCATGGTGTAGGCGTGCACGGTCAGCAGGGTCTCGCCCACTGCGGCCTCGCGAATCACCAGCGGAAGCTGGACGGACTCGCCGGGGGCAACCGCACCGGGCATGAGCGTCTTGCGGCAGACCACGTCGCCGTCCACCAGGGTCTCCGCCGACAGGCAGACATCCTCGAGGGTGGTAAACCAACGCTTGTTGGTGACGGTCAGCTCGCCCGCCTCGGCATCGTAGGCCATGCGAACCGGGCAGATGACCTGGCCGTACTCGGTAAGGCCCGGGCTCGGCTGCTGCCAGGGGAACACCATGCCGTCGATGCAGAAGTTGCTGTTGTTGGGGTAATCGCCGTTGTCGCCGCCATACATGTCGTAGGCAACGCCGTCCTCGGTCACAGCAGCCAAACCGTGGTCGCACCATTCCCAAATAAACTGGCCTTGGATGCAATCCCAGCGATCGAAGACCTCCTGGTACTCGGACAGGCCTCCGGGACCATTACCCATGGAGTGGCCGTACTCGCAGTTGATGCGCGGCTTGGGGAACGGATGCTCGCCAAAGTCGTTCATCTGCGACACGCGGGAGTACATGGTGGAAATGACGTCGACGGTATCGGCGTTGCGATCCTCCTCGTAGTGGACCGGACGACCGTCGAGCTCGTGAGCTTTGGCGTACATCGCGCGGATGTTGCAGCCATAGCCGCTCTCGTTGCCCATCGACCACATGATGATGCACGCGTGGTTGCGTTCCTGCATCACCAGGCGCTCAACACGGTCAACGTAAGCCGGCTCCCAGGCAGGGTCGTCGGTGACCAGGGCGATATTGCCGATATTCTCGAAGCCGTGGCTCTCCATATCGGTCTCGGCGACCAGCATGATGCCGTACTCGTCGCACAGCTCGTAGAAGCGCGGATCGTTGGCGTAGTGGGACGTGCGCACCGCGTTGATGTTGTGCTGCTTCATGAGCTCCAGGTCGCGGCGCATGCGCTCGAGACCCACGGCGCGGCCCTTGTGATCGTCGTGGTCGTGGCGGTTGACGCCATGCATCTTAAAGTAGGTGCCGTTGAGGTAGATATGATTGCCCTCGACCGTCACCTCGGCAAGGCCTTGGCGATGCGGAACGTACTCGCTGACCTCGTCGCCGTCGTAGACCTCAAGCGTAAGGTCATAGAGGAAGGGGTCCTCGGGGTTCCAGAAGTGGGCATCGGCAACGCTGCACTCGGCATGGCCGTCGACGCACTCGCCCGTAGCGACCACATTCTGGCCATCGCTGAGCGTATACACGACGCGACTTGCGCCCTCGGCAACCGTATCGAGCGTGATCAGAGCGGCATCGCCCTCGCGGTGCGTGCGGAACCTAAAGTCGACCAGATGCGCGGCGGGACGCTGCATGAGGTACACATCGCGGAAGATGCCCGATGCCCACCACATGTCCTGGTCCTCGATGTAGCTACCATCGCTGTACTGCAGAACCTTGACCGCAAACAGGTTGTCGCCCTCGACGAGCGCGTCGGTCACGTCAAACTCGGCGGACAGGCGCGAACCCTTGGTCATGCCGATAAACTTGCCGTTGACATACAGCTCGCCGTAGCTCTCGATACCGTCGAAGCGAATAATCTCGCGAGCGCCGGCAGGCACGGCGGGAAGTTTGACGATGCGCTGGTAGACGCCCGTAGGGTCGTCGGAGGGAACGAACGGCTGATCCACCGGGAACGGAAAACCCTCGTCGGTGTAGGCAAGGTTGCCATAGCCGTCTACCTGCCACAGGTGCGGAACCTCCACGTGATCCCACTCGGGCTTGTACGTGCAAAGTGCTTCGTTGGAGACGGCCGCGGGGCCCTCAAAAAGGCGGAACTGCCACGAGCCGGACAGCTGGACAAATCCGCGCGACAGCTCGCGGCTGTACGTAGCGGCGAGATCGGCGGCCTCATAACCCATAAAGTACGCATGGGGTGCCAGGCGGTTCCTGTGGGTGAGCGCTTGGTTTTCCCAATCGTTAATGGCGTCCATGGTGATGCTCCTTCGTCATCGTAGTGCTTCTTTGTGCAACCGGTTGTCCTTATCTTACGGGCGGTACAAAAATCTGTGCAACCGGTTGTCCGCCGAACGGTCGATTTTGTCGGATTAACGGTGCAACCGGTTGTACAACCATGCTACTTATGTCACCCTAAGCTTAGGTGCACAGCACGGGGCATCGTTCTTGAACTCACAGGCAACTGTCGCGCCTGCCTATGTCTCGCCCATACATGCCGTGCTCAGTCGCAGTTTGATTGCAAAACGACACCGGTCACCGGATACCATGGACGCCGTTCACGCGCGCTATAGTAATCTGTATCCGCATTAGCCTTTATCGATAGCCCACCGACCCAATTGCACAGGAGACGCCATGACCCAACCAGCACGCACCGCACCCACGCTTGCCGAGGTTGCTGAAGCTGCCGGTGTTTCGCGCTCCACGGCATCGCGCGCCCTCAACGACTCCCCCCGCATTAGCGAGGAAACTAAAAAGCGTGTCCGCGCAGCGGCGAAAAAGGTTAACTTCGTTCCCAACGCACGCGGCCGGGCGCTCGCCGTCGGACGCACGGAAATTATCGCCGTGCTGGTTACCGAGCCTTTGAGCGAGCTGTTTAGCGATCCCACCTACAGTGAGTTTTTAAGCGGCATTACCGAGGAACTTTCGGAGTCGTCTTACTTGCCCGTTATCTTGCAGGCATCTTCCTCGCATGAGCGCAACCGCGCACGCGAGCATTTTGAGCGCCGCTCGTTTGACGCCGTCATCGACGTCTCGCCCTACAAGGGCAGTGAGCTGCTCGAGGTGCTGCGCGAGCTGGGCGTACCCACTGTGTTATGCGGCCAGCTCGAGGGCCATCCCTATCGCGACGTGTTCTCGACGGTCTACTCCGACGACGAAGAGGGCGGACGCTTTGCGGCGCTCGCTATGAAAGATCGCGGACGCAAGGACATCGTTGCCGTGCTGGGGCCGCAGGATAACCCCGCCGTCATCGACCGCCTTCGCGGCTACCGTGCAATTTTGGGCGAAAGCCTTCCGGATGAAAATGTCATCTATACCGGATGGAGCAGCGGAGACGGCTACCAAGCCACGCGGCGGTTGCTCGCGCGCGAAATACGTGCCGACGGCGTGCTATGCGGATCGGACCGTATCGCAACCGGCGTTATCGCCGCATTCAACGAAGCAGGAATTAGCGTACCCAAAGACGTTTCGGTCGTGGGCTTCGATGACCACGAGGTCGCAGCTCGCAGCGTCCCCGCGTTGACGACCATTCGTCAGCCGCTTCGCGAGGAAGGCCACATGGCCGCAGGCATTGCGCTCGATATGATCAATGGCGCCGTACCCACCACCACCGTCATGCACATGCAGCTCGTTCAGAGAGACTCACTGTAGGAAACTGGGCCGGGCTTTCCGCTAGGCTGCTTTAGCGGAAAGCCCGGCCCATTCCGAACGCCGATTCTGGGATGTACTTTCCGCCAGAAGCTCAACCGGAAAGTGCGACCCGTTATTTGGCTGGATTCTGGGTCGCAGTTTCCGCGACGTCCGGTCACCCTATGCCCTCGCAACCTCGGCGTATAAAAAACGAGGGAAAGCACACGTCCTTCCCTCGTTGCAAGCAATATGTAGCCGCTTGCCTACATCAGGCGCAGGCTGACGTCCTTGAGCTGGGCGCCAGAAACGGCACTCGGGGCGCCCGACATGAGGTCGGAGCCGCTGGCCGTCTTGGGGAACGCCATGACGTCACGGATGGAGTCGGAGCCGGTGAGCAACATGCACACGCGGTCCAGACCCAGAGCGAAACCGCCCATCGGGGGCGCACCAAACTTGAGCGCCTCCATGAGGAAGCCAAACTGAGACTCGGCGCGCTCCTCGGTAAAGCCCAGGAGCTTGAGCATGGACATCTGCATCTCGGCGTTGTGGATACGCATACCACCACCGCCGGCCTCAAAGCCGTCCATGACAAAGTCGTAGGTGCAAGAACCGGCCGCCAACGGGTCGGCCTCGATCTTGGCGATGTCGGTCTCGGTCGGCAGGGTGAAGGGCTGATGCTCGGCAGCGTAGGCCTTGCGGTCCTCATCCCAGTGGAACAGCGGGAAGTTGACGACCCACAGGAAGTCGTGGCCCTCACGCTTGATCTCAAGTGCGTTGGCCATGTGGGAACGCATGCCGCCCAGGATCTCGTCAGAGAGCAGGCGCGGGCCGGCGGCGAACATCACGAGGTCGCCAGGCTCGACGTCCATGCGCTCGCGCAGAGCAGCCATCTCCTCGTCCGAGAAGAACTTGACGATGGGGCTGTTGATGGAGCCGTCCTCGCGGAAGGCGATCCAGGCCAGGCCCTTGGCGCCAAACGTGGAGGCCACGCCGGCGAGCTTATCGATCTTGGCACGTGCCCAGGCACCGGCGCCCTTGGCGTTGATGGCCTTGACGACAGAGCCCTCCTCGTTCGCGGCAGTCGCAAAGACCTTGAACTTGGAGTTGGCAAAGATGTCGGTCAGGTCGACCAGGTGCATGCCATAGCGGGTATCGGGCTTGTCGGAGCCATAGGTGTCCATGGCATCCCAGTAGTTCATGCGGCGCAGCGGCGTGGGCATCTCGACGCCCATGCGACCGAAAGCATCGGCAAGAACCTCTTCGAGCGCGCTCATGACATCGTTCTGGTCCACGAAGGACATCTCGATATCGACCTGAGTGAACTCGGGCTGGCGGTCGGCACGCAGGTCCTCGTCGCGGAAGCACTTGGCAACCTGGTAGTAGCGCTCGACACCACCGACCATGAGCAGCTGCTTCAGGAGCTGCGGGGACTGCGGCAGGGCGTAGAAGTTACCCGGCTGGATGCGGCTGGGGACGATGAAGTCGCGGGCGCCCTCGGGCGTGGACTTGAACAGGGAGGGCGTCTCAACCTCCATGAACTCACGGTTGTGCAGCGCCTCGCGAATGGCAAAGGTGAAGTCGGAGCGCAGCTTGAGGTTGGCCATCATTTCGGGACGACGGAGGTCCAGATAGCGATAGCGCAGGCGGGTGTCCTCGCTGGTCTCGATGCCGTCCTCGATCTGGAACGGCGGGGTGACGGACGTATTGAGTACCTCGGCGTGGTCGGTCAGGACCTCGATCTCGCCGGTCGCGAGCTTGGTGTTGGTGGTCTCCTCGCCACGAGCGCGCACGACGCCGTGG
This sequence comes from Collinsella sp., assembly GCA_036312985.1. Taxonomy (GTDB): domain Bacteria; phylum Actinomycetota; class Coriobacteriia; order Coriobacteriales; family Coriobacteriaceae; genus Collinsella. Next base: position 40,078 of record JAXJMV010000042.1, on the reverse strand, counting down.
ATCTTGATGGGCCACTCGGGACGCATGGTCTCGGCGATCTTAAAGGCATCGCCGTCGGAGTGCTCGGGGTCGAAGGTGAGCTGCGTGATGCCCTCGCGGTCGCGAAGGTCACAGAAGATAAGGCCGCCGTGGTCGCGGCGACGGCTCACCCAACCGGTGAGGGTGACCTCTTCGCCCACGTTCTCGAAGCGAAGCTCGCCGCAGGTACGGGTGTGCATGGAATGCTCATCGATGGGACGGGTCTGGCTCATACCAGTGATCCTCCTTTATGGATCTGTGCCGCCCCGTGTCGTTCCGGGCGGCGTCGTACAGATTTGCCCAGCCTGCGTAAACCGCGCAGCCGGGCATGGCGTTCTATCTTATCGCACCCGCGTCGATGTGCCGCGAAAAAGTAGCTCTTGCCCAAAGACTTGACGGAGACGAAACAATTGACGCGGCCTGGTCGTCGCCCAAGCGCGCGGCGTGCGACAATGTGCCCCAATACAACCGCACTCGGAAAGGCCCGTCATGACCGCACGCCTCATCGTTATGGATATCGACTCCACGCTCATCAACCAGGAGGTCATCGACCTGTTGGGCGAGGAGGCCGGCGTGGGCGAGCAGGTAGCGCAGATCACCGAGCGCGCCATGCGCGGCGAGCTCGACTTTAAGCAGGCGCTCGAGGAACGCGTGGGGCTGCTTGCCGGCTTGGATGAGAGCGTATTCGAGCGCACCTTTGAGCGCGTGACGTTTACCCCCGGCGCGCTGGAGCTTGTGCGCTCGGCACACAGCAAGGGCTGGAAGGTCGGCGTGGTAAGCGGCGGCTTTCACGAAGTCGCCGACAAGATCGTGGCCGCCGCGGGCATCGACTTTTGCCTCGCTAACCGCCTGGAGGTCGTGGACGGCAAGCTCGCCGGTAAGCTGGCGGCAGACATCGTGACCAAGGAGTCCAAGCTCATCCAGCTGCTGGATTGGGCGGTTGAGTGCGGTGTCGACATGGCCCACACCGTCGCGATCGGCGACGGCGCCAACGACATCCCCATGATTCAGGCCGCGGGCACGGGCATCGCGTTTTGCGCCAAGCCCAAGACGCGCGAGGCCGCCCCGTTTGCCATCGACGAGCGCAACCTGATGCTCGCCATGGACATCATCCTGCGTGACTAGCCGATCCGTCTAACAATTGAATCAGTCTGTCCTATAGTTTCCGAACAATTTTGTCTTAGTGTTCGGAAACATACCCTTTGAGTGCTAGACTTTGCGCCGTCGAAGGGAACATATATGGATAAGCGAGATCTTGAGCAGCTGCTGAGCGATGTTGCCGGCGGATCAGTCGCCCCTGCCGACGCGCTTACGCGCATCCAGACGGCGCCAACCGCCGATCTGGGTTTTGCGCAGCTCGATCTTTCGCGCGGGGTGCGCCAGGGAGCCGGCGAGGTTGTCTACGGCGCCGGTAAAACCGCCGAGCAGATTGCCGCCATTATCGAAGCGCTGCACGATGCCGGCCAGGAGCGCATCCTGGTCACGCGCCTGGACGCCGAAAAGGCAGACCGCACCTCGGAGCTCCTCGACAACGGCATCGACCTGGGATATGTCCCGGACGCACAGCTCGCCCTCGTGGGAGGCAAGCCCTCCCCTACCGGCAACGGACGCATCGTCGTCGCCTGCGCCGGCACGAGCGACCTGCCCGTCGCCGAGGAAGCCGCATTGACGGCCGAGTTCTATGGCAACGAGGTCGACCGCCTCTACGACGTGGGTGTCGCCGGCCTGCACCGTCTGCTCGCGCATGCCGAGGAACTTGCCCAGGCACAGGTGGTCATCGCCATCGCCGGCATGGAAGGCGCGCTGGCGAGCGTTATCGGCGGCCTGGTGAGCTGTCCGGTCATTGCCGTTCCCACCAGCGTGGGCTACGGCGCGAGCTTTGGTGGCGTAGCCGCACTGCTCGCCATGCTCAACTCCTGCGCCAGCGGCGTTTCGGTCGTCAATATCGACAACGGCTTTGGTGCCGCATACCAGGCAAGTCTTATCAATCATCTGAGCGCCGGCACACCCCGCGCCCGTTAAGGAGCATTCCATGTCTAACCATCAGCACACGCTTATCATCGATGGCACCTCGGGCATCAGCGGCGATATGACCGTCGCGGCCCTGCTCGACCTGGGCGCCAACGAGGAGCACCTGCGCGAACAGCTCGCCACGCTGCCGGTCGACGGCTTTTCGATCGCCGTGACGCGCGTAAACAAGCATGGCATCGACGCCTGCGATTTCGACGTCCAGCTTGCAGAGGGGCTCGAGAACCACGATCACGATATGGCCTGGCTCTACGGCAACGAAGCAGCTGCCGAGCACACGCACGAGCATGAGCATCACCATCATGATCATGGTGAGCACGAACACGAGCACACACACAACCACGACCATGACCATGAGGCCCACGGTCATGGCCACGAGGGCCATCATCACGCCCACCACCATCACCACCGTTCTTTGGCGGATGTCACTGCCATCATCGATGGCTCACGGCTAAGCGATGGTGCCAAGCGTCGTGCCCTCGCCATTTTTTCCGTACTCGCTGATGCCGAGGCAAAGGCTCACGGCAAAACGCCTGACACCGTCCTGTTTCACGAGGTGGGCGCCGTCGACTCCATCGTCGACGTCTGCTCTGTCGCTATCTGCCTCGACGATCTGGGTATTGAGGAAATTGTGGTCGAGTCGCTCTCCGAGGGCCACGGAACCATCCGTTGCGCCCACGGCCTCATGCCCATTCCCGTCCCCGCTGTCGTCAACCTGTGTCAGGCTGGCAATATCGCCCTCACGCCTGCACCGGTCGCCGGCGAGCTCGTGACGCCGACGGGCGCCGCCATCGTCACCGCACTGCGCACGTCCGACCAACTGCCCTCACGCTACCGCATCGAAGCCGTCGGCTACGGCTCCGGCAAACGCCCCTACGAGGGCTGCTCCGGCACGCTCCGCTGCCTGCTCGTTCACGCGGACGCATAGCCATGGATGCCCGCAAGGCAAAAAGCCGTGCCGCCATCGTTGCGGCGTTCTCCAAGCTGCTACGCGAAGAGGACTACGGCAAGATTACCGTCGGCGACATCATCACGCGCGCTCACGTAGGCCGCGCGACATTCTACGGCCTCTTTAAGAGCAAAGACGACCTACTGTCCGAGCTCGTGAGCGACATCTGCACCCATGCCCTCGACGATGACGGTACGCCCCTCGATGACCCACTCGTTCAGGTCGAGCATATTCTCAACAATCTATGGGAACGTCGCCAGGGCGTACGGGCCCTCGTAGCCGGCGCCGGCTCACGCGTCTTCGCCGACTGTCTCCGCAAGACCATCATGTCGCGCGCAGCCGAAACCGTCCCTACCGACCCAAACGGCCCCGCCGCCACCATGGACCGAAGCTTCCTACTACACCACATAGCCTCAAGCTTCGTAGGAATGGTTCAATGGTGGGCCTGGCACAACTTCCAAGCAGACAAAGCCGACGTAGCCAAAGACTACCTCTCAGCCATAAAACCCCTCTTCAACTAAGTAAACCCCTCATCCCAAAGTTCCGCCCTCATCTCAAAGCCCCGCCCCAACCCAAAGCACAATCCATCCCAAAGTATCGACTACAGCCCAACGCCCCTACCAGCAACAAGCCCCTCCCATCCAAATTCAGATATATATGTTGGGTTGCTTGTACGAACGCAACAAAGACCCCGTAGCTGGCCGCATGGGGTAACTTCCCAGCGCATTCCGCAGGACGCAAAAAGGCTCGCCGCACGAAGTGCGCAGCGAGCCTTTTTGCATGTCCGAGGACGCGCTGGGAAGTTACCCCATGCGGCCAGCGGACAACTATGTAGCCTCAGACTAGAACATGCCCAAGAAGCCGTGCACAAACAGCGCGGCCAGAGCGGCACCGACAAACGGAGCGATGCCAGGAACGAGCAGGCCGTACTTCCAGTTGTTGTCGGCCTTGTTCTTGATCGGCAGCACCTGATAGGCCATGCGAGGACCAAGGTCACGAGCCTGGTTCATGGCGAAGCCGGTGATGCCGCCCATGCCCATGCCAACGGCCCAAACGATCAGACCGACGCAGATGGCGAGCATCAGAACGTTCTCGCCAGCACGGTTAGCAGCAGCAAGGATGGCGCTGATGAACACGAAGGTGCAGATAGCCTCGCAGAAGAAGTTACGGGCATAGTTCGTACCCTCGGTGGTGGGGTTGGTCGAGAAGATGTTGCGCTGGGCAATGGGATCGACGACACCATCGGAAGCCTTGAACTCATCGGCATACATCAACCACGCGATCACGGCACCCGCAAAGCCGCCGAGCATATCGGCAATCATGAAGGGGATGCAGCTGCTCCACGGCACCAGGCCTACGATGCACTGGGCAAGCACCATGGCGGGGTTCATGCACACGGCGCCGCCAAAGATAAACAGAGCAACCGAGATGCCAAAAGACCAGGTGGTGATGGCAAACATGTGGCCGGAGCCCTGATACTTGGTGCCCTTAAGCACGGTATCGCAGTGCACGCCCACGCCAAAGATGATCATGAGGGCCGTTGCGCCGAATTCGCAGAGGAGTTTGGTAAGCATAAAACCTTATCTTTCTTGTCGGTTATAAACGATTCGTTTAGGCCGCGTACTAGTGCTGAGCGACGACAACGCCCAGGCCATCGGGAATGACGGCCACCTTGGCATCGGCACCCTTCATCTCAAAGGCGAGCTTGAGCGCCTCCTCGATAGTGTTGACCGGCGTCATGTGCATATCCTTGAGCATCTGGTGATCGCACAGGTCGGTGACCATGATCACAGGGTGATGCGCCAGGATGCGGGCGAAAATCTGGCTCGTCCACTGGTCGGGCAGGGTCTCGTCCTTAGGACGGTCGATGCAGGCGCGCTCAAACTCTGCCGGATCGTTGTCGGCGATGTTGTGATAGAAGCCCTCGCCACCGTGACCGTCGGCACAACCGGCGACATCGATGATCACGCCGCCCTCGGGAAGTGTGGCCTCGGCGGCGCACATGCCCTTCACGGCCTGATAGATGTTCTGGTCGAGCGGGTAGCCGCCGTTGGTGGTGATGGCAATCTCGCACTCGACGGGCTCAACGCCGGCAAGGCTCTTCACGAACTCGCAGCCGGCCTCATGCGCCTTGTGAATGTCGCCGGCAAAGGAGCCGATGACCTCGTGCTTGCCGTTGAGCACCACATTAAGCACAAAGGCGAGGTGAGCCATCTCGGCAGCGGCAAACATGTCCTCGCTCACGTGGTTGTGGCACAGGTTGCCGGCACGCGAATGGGAATCGTTCACAAACTGACCGTTGTGGTTGTACATGATGGTCTTGTAGCTGGCGATGCCAGGCAGGACGGACTTGCGGCTACCAGAGAAACCGGCAAAGAAGTGCGGCTCAATAAAGCCCTCGGCAAGCAGCAGATCGCAATCGGCAGCAATCTTGTTGATGATGCACTCGCCGCCAGAAGGCAGGGTGCCGATCTTTTTCATCATGCTGTCGTCAGTCGCGACGTGCATAACGATTTCCTCGTTGGCAACGATCTCCTCGCCATACTTATTGACGAGCTCCTCGTGCGTCGACGGACGGTGCATACCCGTAGCAACCAAAATACGCACGCGAGCCTCGGGCGCAGCGGAATGGATGTGATGCAGCAGAATAGGCATCGTCACACGCGAGGGAACGGGACGCGTATGGTCGGAGCTAATGATGACAATATCCTTCTTGCCAGCACAAAGCTCCTCGAGCGAAGGCGAGCCATAAGGGTTGGCAAGTGACTCCTCCACAAGCTCTTCCTGCGATTTTGTAGTCTTAAACTCGTTTTGATGACCTTCCATCACACCCGCGAAGTTCTTATCCTCGAGCTCCAGATGCAACGTCTTGTGGTCAAACGGCAGTTCACATTCAAACAATGACGAGCGCCCTCTTCCTTTCAACTGACACACTAGATAAACCGTTGGAAGGATACGCCGCTCACCGAAAAACACCACCGTCCACCGACTCATTAACACAACGTTCATATTTGACCCACAACAAAACGGCCGCGACCCCAAACGGGACCGCGGCCGCTACAGTCGTAAGGCGAGAAGCGCCAAACGCGCCGTTGGGACAGACCCCATCCAAAACGCGCGAAGCGCACCATTATTCCCCCAGCAGTAATCCGCTGAAGACCGGACATCGCAGGGCCCGCCATTAGTTTACTTTTAGGCACACTCCGCAGGACGCAAGAAGCCCTCGCCGCACGAAGTGCGCAGCGAGGGCTTCTTGCATGTCCGAGGACGTGCCTAAAAGTAAACTAATGGCGGGCCCGGACGACTACAGGGCTATCGATTACCCCGTGTTCTGCAGTCCTGCCGAGACGCCGGTCACAGTCGAAAGAATCAGGCTCATGTACTCGGCCTTCTTCTCCTCGGCCATCTCGTCCTGGTTCATACGCACCTCGCGAAGGGCGCGGACCTGGGCGATGGACAGGGCGTCGACGTAGGGGTTACGTACACGGACGGCGCAGCCGAGCACGCGACGGCGCTGCAGCGGCCACTCGTCACCGACGATGGCAAGGACCCACTTACGCGTGAGCTGCATCTCGGTAAAGACCTTCTCGGACAGATCCTGGCGGTCGCCCAGGTGCAGATACATCTTGGCGATGCGCTGGTCGGTCTTGGCGATCGACATCTCGATGTTGTCGATAAAGGTGCGGAAGAACGGCCACTCCTGGTAGGCAGCCTTGAGCTGGTCAAGATCGCCAAGCTGCTCGCAGGCGGTGCCCAGACCGTACCAAGCGGCCAGGTTAATGCGCGCCTGGCTCCAGCTGAAGATCCACGGGATGGTACGCAGGTCATCGAGCGACTTGGCGCCCAGACCGCGCTTGGCGGGACGCGAGCCGATCGGCAGCAGACCGACCTCGGTCAGCGGCGTCACGGTCGAGAACCACGGTGTAAAGTCCTCGGTGTTCAGCAGGTCCAGATAGCGTTCGTGGCTTGCAGTGTTGAGCTTCTCGGCCATATCCCAGAACTTCTGCGTGGTCTCGGTGTTGGTCTTCTCGACACTCGGGGCCGACTGCAAAAGCGTTGCGGCGGCAACGGACTCAACATGGCGCTGAGCCAGCGTGCGGTTGCCGTAACGGGCAAAGATGACTTCGCCCTGCTCGGTGAGCTTAAAGAAGCAGTTGACCGAACCCTTGGGCTGCGCCAGCACGGCCTTGTTGGCCGGGCCGCCGCCACGGCCCACGGCACCGCCGCGACCGTGCATGAGCACCAGGTCGATATCGTTCTTCTCTGCCCACTTGGCGATGCGCTCCTGCGCGGAGTGCAGCGCGAGCATGGCCGTGGTAGGACCGGCATCCTTGGAAGAGTCGGAATAGCCCAGCATGACCTCCATGCGGCGGTTGGTCTGGGCAAGGCGCTTTTGCACCACGGGCAGCGTAAGCATCTGGTCGAGCACGTCAACGCAGCCCTCGAGGTCCTCGAGCTGCTCGAACAGCGGGATCACGTCGAGCTCGGGAACGTCTTCCTCGTGTGCGAAGGACAGGTGGGCCAGCTCAAAGACGTCGGCCACATGCTGGGCACTCTTGGTAAACGAGATGATGTAGCGGTGTGCCATCTTCTTGCCGTAGCGCTTTTGGATGGAACCGATGGCACGGAAGGTGTCGATGACCTCGCGCGTCATGGGCTGCAGGTCACCATGGATACCGTTCTCGTGGATATCCTTGAGGGCGCGGGCGTGCACCACGGAGTGCTGACGGAACTCCATCTCGACCATATGGAAGCCGAAGGACTCGACCTGCCAGATGATGGTTTGGACCGGACCGTAGGCGGCACGGACGGCACCGCAGGCAGCAAGCGAACGCTGGACGACGCGCAGGTCATCCAGGAACTCGTCGGCGCTGTGGTACATGGTGTCGGTGATGCGGCGCACGGTGGCGTTCAGGCGGTCGGCCATGACGAGCATGACGGCGCGATGCGGCTCGTGCTCGGAGATCAGCTCGGCGCGGGCCGTGTAACGAGGGCTCATCTCGACCTGATGGTTCCACAGGTTAATGAGCTCGGCAGAAGGCTTGCTGTAGGTGGCCTCGAGCGTGAGGTTGTGGCCGATGCGGCGGCACTTGTCCTCGAGCTTGAGCACCATGTGAGTGAAGTACTTGGCGGCGACTTCGCGGCTCACCTTGGCGGTGACGTTGGGGTTGCCGTCGCGGTCGGAGCCGATCCAGCTGCCGGGATGGAAGAACGCCGGGCACAGCGGCGGCACGGTACCGGCCTTGTCGCCCAGCACCCAGTCGTCAAAACGACGGTAGATGACGGGGATAACGTCGAACAGCGTGTTATCGAAGATGTCGATGATGGTATCGGCTTCCTCGACCGGCGTGGGCTTCTTGAGCGCGATGGGGCTCGTACGCACCAGGGCGTCGATCTCCTGCAGCATATGGCGCTCGTTCTCCACCAGGTCGGAGCCGCCCAAACGCGGACGCTCCTCCAGCAGGTTGGAGATACGGCGAATCTTGCCCTCGACGGCCTTACGACGGGCCTCGGTGGGATGTGCGGTAAAGACAGGGTGGAACTCGAGCTTGCCGAGCAGCTCATTGGCACCCTCGACGCCCATCTCGTTTACCAACTGGTGATAGGCGACGGTGAGTTCGTTGGCGGGATCGACCTCGGTATCGGTCGATGCGCCGGCCTCGCGCTCGCGCAGCTGCGCCACACGGTAGTTCTCCTCCGACAGGTTTGCCAAGTGGAAGAAGCTCGTAAAGGCGCGAACGATGACCTGCTGCTTATCAAGCGGCAGGCTGTCAATCAAATCGACGACTTCGCGAAACGCCACGGCGGTGGGCTCGTCGGCAGTGGGCACGCCCTGTTCGTCAACGGACTCGTCGACAGCGCGGCTACCGGGGTTGCCAGCATTGACCACAATCTCGGCTGTCAAAATCTTGTCGAACAGGTCCGCGATCTCGGGATCATACTCGCTAAGCACACGACGTTCCAGGCGCAGGAACAGCGCCAGATTATCGCGCAGCTCCTCGGGGATCTCGATCTCGGCGAGACGCTCCCTGGACTCGGCATTCGAGCCGATTCGGTTAACGAGGCGGTTGACCACGGCAGCGACGCGCGCCGCGGCTTCGGGTACAGACTGGTTGCTTAGGTTCTCAGCCACGTTTCCTCCCATTCCTCCTTCTATGCACGTAACATGCGGTATTCATTATAGGCGCTTGAGAAATACTTTCGACACTGATTGCGCTTTACCACACAAAAGTATTTTCTGCATTGCAAGGGTTTTTGCCCCAAATGGTCGTATTTCTCGGTGGGCGGCATATGCAAGCGAGGGCATTCCGCATAAATGCGAAACACCCCCGTAACAATAGCTCGTCGCGAGCGGGACATGTTAGCGGGTCCGCAGCTCAAAAATCATGCGCTACAGACGCTCGCGAACCGCCTCGACGACGTTGGCCAGATCGACGAGAACCTCGTCATGGCTCTGCATGTCGCGCACCTTGACCTTGCCGGCGGCAAGCTCGTCGCCACCCAGGACCAAGATGAGCTTGGCGCCTACCTTATCGGCCTGCTTAAACTGGGCCTTGAGCGAACGGCCCTGATAGTCGGCCTCGGTCACAATCCCTGCGGCGCGAAGCTGCTGCGTAATGGTAAAGACGTTCTGACGCAGCTCCTTGCCGGCATTGGCGACGTAGACGCACGGGACCTCCTCGGCACCCAGGTCGCTGCCAAAGGCCTGCAGGGCCAGCAGGGCGCGCTCAAAGCCGACGGCAAAGCCGACGCCCGCCGTGGGCTTACCGCCCTCGAGCTCAACGAGGCCATCGTAGCGACCGCCACCACCGATGGAGCCGACACCGGCGCCGGGAGCCTCGACCTCAAAGACAGTACGGGTGTAGTAGTCCAGGCCGCGCACCAGGGTGGGATCCTCGACATACTCGATACCGGCGGCATCCAGATAGCGCTTGACCTGCTCGTAGTGCTCGCGGCACTCATCGCACAGGTTGTCGCCCATCAGCGGAGCGTCGGCCATGATCTCGCGGCAATGGTCGTTCTTGCAGTCGAAGGCGCGCAGCGGGTTGAGCTCGGCGCGCTCGCGGCACTCGTCGCACATCTCGTCGGCGTGATCGAGGATAAACTGCTTGACCTGCTCGCGATATGCCGGACGGCACTGCGCATCGCCCATTGAGTTAATAAGCAGACGGAGCTTGGACAGATCGAAGCCCAGGCGCTTGTAGAACTCCATGAGCATGATGATGCACTCGGCGTCGGCAGCCGGATCGGGAGCGCCGAGCCACTCGATGCCCACCTGGTGGAACTGGCGCAGGCGTCCCTTCTGGGGGCGCTCGCCACGGAACATGGCCTCGGCGTAATAGGCCTTAAACGGCGTAGAGCCCTGGGGCACCAGGTTGTTCTCCACGACGGCGCGCACCACACCGGCCGTGCCCTCGGGACGAAGGGCCAGGCGCTGCTTGGGCTTAAGCTTGGTGTCGGTGCCCTCGGTAAAGACGCGCTCCAGGTTGGCGCCGCTAAACACGCGGAACATCTCCTTGCGCACGACGTCGGTCGACTGGCCGATACCGTGGACAAACACGTCCACCTGCTCGATCGCGGGCGTCTCGATGGGTTTAAAACCAAACGGCTCGAACACGCCGGCCGCAATCTGCTGCATCTTTTGCCAGGCGCGCATCTCGGCGCCGATAAGGTCGCGGGTTCCCTCCGCCTTCTGTGCCTGCATGGGCAAACACCTTTCTTTTGTATCGCGTCATAGGTAACGGTCATTATACGGCACAAACACAAACCGCGGCGGCGCGTCTGACCGAACGAGGGTATGGGGACTCGTTCGGCCTGACGCACCGCCGCTGTTTGCGATCCGCTTTCCTCCGTCCCCTTCGGATCACGTGATCTGTTGGGGACGGAGGAATAGGGATCATTTCGTAGGCCCGTGGCCGCCTTGGAAACCGAATGATGGTACGAGCATCTATTCGGCTTCCAGGGCGGCCACAAACAGAACGGGGCAAACAGAAAAGAGCACGTAGACCTGCCACAGTTCACCGACAAGGCTCATGCCGGCAAGAACGGCAGAGGTGGCGATTACAGTGAGGGAGCCCAAAACGCGACCGCTTACTTTATCGGCAACATGACCGATCACAAGTGAGCCGATAACGCTCACCACGGTGGAGATGGCGTTGGAGATGTTGTACTGCGCAAGCGTGATGCCCAGGTCGCTGACGACGAGCGGCTGAAACAGGCTCATGCAGTTAACGAAAATCGTGTAGCACGTGGCCATGATGACAAAGCCGGAAGCCACCACGAGCCAGCCGGGGAAGAACTTACGCTGCTGGGACATACTGCTCCTTTTTAAACAAACGAGTAGCAAGATTGGGTGCTACCGGTGGTCGGCGATGTAGCCCAAAGCGACTGCCGCATAAGCCGCGGCGCCAAGGGGAAGCTCGGCATCGCTAAAACGTGCCTTGGGATGATGCTGAGCAAAATGCTCGTCCGTATCAGTCACGGCAGCGCCCACGGTAAAGTACGCACTCGGGATCTCACTCGAGATCAACGCGAAGTCCTCACTCGCCATGGCGTGGAACAGCGGCAGGAAGGTGGCCTTGGGCAGTGTCGCACCCACATAGCCAAGTGAAGCCTGGGTCATATTGTCATCGAGTACCAGCGGCGGAACATCCGAGAGCGTCTCGATAGTCGCCGGCGTACGATAGGTCGTGGCAACGCCTTTGACGACCTCCGCGATGCGGGTCTTGAGGTGCTCCATGAGCTTGACGTCGAAGCCACGCAGCGTTCCCTCGAGCACACAAGTGTCGGGGATGACATTTGCGGCCTGACCGCCGGCGAACTTGCCAACGGTAAGCGCGACCTCCTTGGCCGCCGGCACCTCGCGGGAGATGAGCTCCTGAAGCGCCAGATGCACATGGACGCCGGCCGTGATGGGGTCGATGCAGATCTCGGGGCTCGAGCCATGGCCGCCCTTGCCCTGAAGCGTGACGCGAAAACCGTACACGCCCGAGAGCGCCGGGCTGCCGTAGAGCACCAGGCCAAGCGGCGACTGGCTATTGACATGCATGGCAAAGGCGGCCTGGGGGCGTGGGCTCTGCAGCAAACCGTCGACGATGGCAGCACGGGCACCCTCAAAGGTTTCCTCGCCCGGCTGGAACAGCAACTTAACCGTGGCGTTGGCGTCGAGAAGCTCGGACTCGCGGGCCTTGAGCATACGAGCCGCACCAAGCAGCGCCGTCGCGTGCATATCGTGACCGCAAGCATGCATGCAGCCATTGGTGGATGCAAAGGGCTCGCCGGATTCCTCGGCAACGGGAAGGGCATCCATGTCGCCGCGGAGCATGATGACCGTACCGGCCTGCTTGTCCGTGCACGTACCGTTACCCCGAGCAGCAGCTGCCGCGCCGGCACCGATAAGGCCAACGACACAGGAGCCGTCGACAAGCACGGCATAGGGAATATCCATCTCGTCCAGACGCGCCTGGATAAAGGCGGACGTCTGCGGAAGGTTGTTACCCAGCTCGGGCATCTGGTGTAGATCGTGTCGCCACACAGCAAGCTCGTCTGCAAAAGTCTGAGCTTCTGCAACAAGACCGTCACCGATAGCGGCCTGCGCCGCTGCGGTAGCCTTGGGCGCTGGTTGCGGTTGAAAATCGGACAAAGCTGGTGCCATAGATGCCCTCCAGTAACGTTTTTGCAGCAAGCACTTTGATAGCATAAAGTGCAAGGTACAACTTTAAGGGCGACGCATAAAAAATGCCGCCCCGGGAGGGCGGCGCAACAAGTTGTTTACAATTGCGGGCGCGGCTTTTTGCGCAAAAAATCGAAGTGAGTCTCACTCAAGATAATCGACAGGAAGATAAGCACGAAGCCGGCGAGCAGGCGCGAGGTGAGCGCCTCCCCCATCAGCAGCACCGAAAACAACACGCCCGAAGGCGACTCCATCGAAAGGAGCAGTGAGCCCGTCGAAGCCGGGACATGCGCCAGGCCGACGTTTTGGATGAGCAGAGCCACGCATGTGCAGCCCACCGAGAGAAACGCCATCACACCGATAAAGTTCGGCGTCCACACGGACAGAGGCGCCTGGGTCTCGAATAACAGCGACGAAACCAGGCTCAGCACGCCGTTGCCCACAAACATCCAAAACGTGATAACGTTGATGTCCATTTTGCGACCGTACTTGGCGGTCACCGCCATCTGGATGGCGAAGAAGACCGCGCCTGCCAGCGTAATGACGTCACCGATGTTGAACTCGACGCTATCGAGCGCCACCAAGCCAATGCCCGCCAAGCACAGCAGTGCCGCGCCCAGGTTATAGCGGGTGAGTTTTTCTCCGCTCAGAAAATAGCTCGCGAACGGCACGAGGATGCAATACGTGCCCGTCAAAAAAGCATTCTTGCCCGCCGTAGTATATGCCAGACCGACCGTCTGCAACGCATAGGCCGCCCACATGAGCACGCCCATACTCAGGCCAACGATCAGATTGCGAGCGTTGAAATGTGCAGTGATGCGCTTGTGGAAGACGGCAAACATGACCAACGCTGCAGGCAGAAAGCGTACATAGAGCAGCTCGAACACCGGAATGGTGCCGAGTGCGTCCTTCATAGTGGTAAAGGAGTAGCCCCAGATGACCGCCACCGAAAGTAGCAAAACTTTCCAGAACAGCGGGGAGCGTGCGCCGGCGCCCCTGGGAATACCGCCCGCGCCCAAATCCTCACGGGCCACAGGGCTATCGGGCATGTTTTCGATTTCGTTGGCAGCGTATTGGGCCATGGAACATCCTCACACTCAATCTGGGCGTGGTGTCCGCACGCGTATGGCTGCGTGCCGCCTCATGGTCAAATAAAAACGGGGCGCACCGGACCCCCGGCACGCCCCGCTACTGTAGCAACAACCAAGCAGCCCACGCAATCCAGCCCACTAAAGCGTCGGCAGAGTAAACCTCGATGTTTCGTCGATGTCACGCTGTTGCACTAAATAAGTTTCGTGCTTTCAAGCTTTTCGATGATCCAGTCGTTGGCTTTGATGACCGGGCGGCGGAAGATGACGCCCAGGGCCAGCGACGGAATCAGATAGCTCGCCAGAATACCCAGCTCAACCCAGTACTCCATATGGTAGGCGCCAGCCATGGCGGCATGCATGGCGTTGATGCCGTGAGTGAACGGCAAGAACGGATAGATCGCCTGGAACACAGGGCCGGTCATCTCGATGGGGAACGTGCCGCCCGAACCGCCGACCTGCATGACCAACAGCACGACTGCAAGCGCCTTGCCGATATCGCCAAACGAAACCGTAAGCGTGTAGACGATATTGGAGAACACGAGACTCGCGACCCAGCCCGCTAGCACAAACTGCAGCGGGTTGTCGCACTGAATGCCAAAGAACAGGATGTCGCCCGCACACACGAGCGTTGCCTGCAGTAGAGCCAGACCGCCAAAGAACAGGTAGCGACCCAGGTAAATCTCGTGCAGGCGCACGGGGATGAGCTCGTTGATGAGCTCATCGTCAACCGAGACCTTCATCATGGCCGCCAGCACGATCGAGCCGACCCAAAGCGACAGAATCGTGTAGAACGGCGCCATGGCCGAACCGTAGTTACGAATCGGATAGACCGGCTTGCGATCGAGCGCGACGGGGCCGGAAAGCGACACGGCCAAACCCTCGGGGTCGTTGCCAATCATCGTCTTGATCGTGGCCAGATCGTCCGACATAAGGGCACCGTCGAGCTCGTCCTTAAACGCGCTGATCTTGTCCGACGCCTCGCCCAGCTGATCGGAAGCCTTGTTGACCAGCTTTGCAGCCTTGGAGAGGCCCTTTGCCAGCGAACCGGATGCGTCGGTCAGGCCGTCTACGGCGCTATCCAGATCGCCCGAGATGCCATCCAGCGAGTCCAGGATGCCCGAAACCGTCTTCTTGAGCTCCTTTGCCTTGACCGAGAACGTGGAGTCGTAGTCGGACTTGGCGCCCGAAATGCCCGCCTTGGCATCGGCGATGGCCTGGTCGACCTCGGCACGCGTGCTGTTGACCTCTGCCATGCTGTCAGAAAGGGACTTAGCAGTTGCCGTCAGGTCCTTGGCGTTGTTGCGATACTCCACCGCGATCCTGCTCAGCGATGTTGCCACAGACTTGAGGCTCTCCTGGAGCTTTTCGTCACTGACCTGCTCGGCAAAGCCGCGGAGCTGGTCGGCCGTGCCGTCGATATCGTCGGCACGTGTATTGAGCGCCGCCGCGGCATCGTTGAGCTGTGACACTGTAAGGTGGACATGCTGATTCGCGGCATCGAATGCCTTCGCAAGCTCGGCGGACACGTTGTCAAACGAACCCGCACTTCCGTCAATCGCGGCGTTGATGACGTCGTTGGCGGCCTTCAGCGCTTCTTTGGAATCGCTCATGCCGCTCTTGGCGTGCTCCATCAACTGCTTGGTCGACTCGTCGACCGTACCCGTCTGCTGGAGCATACCGCTCGCCGACGTCAATGAATCGGACGTAGAGCTCAAAATGCCCGCCAGCGACGAAGCATTGGCCTGAACGTCTTGCAGGTCCTCAATCGAATCGCCGAGCGTCGAGGACAGGTTGGCGATAAAGTTGCTGACTTGGTCGGTGCTCATGTAATCGAGCAGGCTGGACACCGTCTTAAGACCGATGCTCGTAATGGTCTCGATAAAAGATTCGTTAACCTGGTTCTGAACGGCGCTCGAACCCTTCTCGGTCACGATCTGCGCGATGGCGTTGGCTTTCTGGTTCTCATAGAACTCGATATCAGCGTGTTTCACGTCGGTCGAGAAAAGCGTCATCATGTCAGCGCTAAACGTTTTGGGGATAACGACGGCAGCATAGTACGCGCCCGACTTAACGCCCTCGATAGCCTTTTCGCGATTGTTGAGCACAACCCAATCGAAGCTCTCGTTGCCGCGTAGGGTGGCGGTCACGTTTTCGCCCACGTTAACCTCGACGGGGATCAAATCGCTCTCGTAACCCTCATCGGTGTTGACCACGGCGATCTTAAGATTGCCGGTGTTGCCGTACGGATCCCAGCTGCCGGCGATGTTAAACCACGCGTACAGACACGGTACGATAATGAGGCCCATCACGACAATCAAGCCGATCACGGAGCGAGACACGTTTTGGACATCGCGCCTAAACAGATGCAGGATGTTCTTCATTTATGCCTCACCTCCTTTGGAGTGCTTGCCGAGCGGGGTGGTATCTCCATCATTTGTGGCTGTGCTGTCGCTGCCCTGAGATTTATGGTGCGAGCCGATATGCGGCAAGCGGCCCGTGGACTGATCGCCGCCCTTGGCACCACGCTCGCTGGCGTTGAGGCCAAACATGTGGCGGGCGGCAGGAATGGCGGCCGTGTGCTCGCGCATCTCGCGACGCAGGTCCTCATCCGAAAGCGCCGAGATGCGCATCTGGGTATTGAGGCTCGCGCGGATATATTCGATATTGATAAGCCAGCCGCAGATGGCAATAACCGAGATGATCCAAATGACAAGCAGGATGATCTTGCCGTTATTGTCGATATCGAGAACCGTCGACAGGACAAAGAGCAGGACCTGAACGCCCACCACGGCGGCAAAACCGCCCTTGATGTAGTACGGGTAGCGATGTTCAAAGGCGACCGCATGATCGAGCAGTTCGCGACGGTACGAATCGGAATCGAGCATGACACGCATGGCCGTGCGCAGCGAGTAGCGCTGGCGCGGCAGGTCGTTGGACTCGCAAATCATCATACCGGTCGTGGAAAGCTGTTTATCAAAGAGCAGGTTAAGGTTGAGCAGCAGCGGACGCAGCTGCAGACCGATAAAGAGCGCCACGATCAAGAACACGCCCAGAATGCACAGGTTAAACAGGTAGTTGAACGAGTACATGCCGCCGACCGTCTCGCGCAGCAGATTGATGCCGTAGGTAAAGGGCAGCAGCGGGTGCAGCCACTGGAAGAAGCCTGGCATCATCTCGATGGGGTACATGCCCGACGAACCCGGGATCTGCACGATAACCAGAATGACGCCGATAGCCTTGCCGATATGCTTAAACGTGGTGGACAGCGCATAGATGATATTGACGTAGGTGAACGAGATGGCGATGCCGCCCAGCACGAACAGCAGCGGGCTGACGCACTGCACGCCGATCACCAGATCGCCTACCGTAACGATGATGGCCTGCAACGCGCCCAGGATCACCAGGAGCAACCAGCGGCCAAAGTAGCCCTGACGCGCGGTAAAGCTGCCGATGCCTTCGCGGTCGACCTCGAGCTTGTAGATGGCGATAAGCACGTAGCCGCCCACCCACAGCGCCAGATTGGTATAGAACGGGGCAATGCCCGAACCAAAGCTCTTGACCGGGTAAATTGACTTTGAGGTCAGCTCGACCGGAGATGCCATGAAGTCTGCAACATCATCGACGTCGACGCCCATCAGGCCGGCCAGCTCGCCCATGGACTCGGAGGTCTGTAGCGCCGCGATGTCGTTGGCGGCGGTTGCGAGCTTGTCCTGGACCTTGGCAAGCGAGGCATCGGTCTGGGACAGCGTGGTCTTGGCCTGACCGAGCGTGGCGTTGAGTTGCGAAAGTGTACCGCGCGCACTTGCAATAGTAGGCGTGAGGCCAGACACGATTCCCGTCAGATCACCCGAGACGGCGGCAAACGAATCAAGTGCGCTCGAGACCTTCGGCAGCGCGTTTTGACCCAGGTCCGTCTGAGCCTGGCCAAGGTTGGTCGCACCGGTCTGAATTGCATTATTGATAGCGTCGCTGGCACCCGAGACAGCCGCAGCGTCATTCGCCATGGCGCTCGACTGCGCAGACAGACCGTCCTTGATGCTCTGAAGCTTTTCATTCTGCTCGCGGAGCAAATCGATGATCGATACAATGCGCGCGTCAATTTCCTTGGAACCTGTCGACGTGTCATTGACGAGAATTTCCAAGTGCCCGATAACGGCCTTATTGTGGTCGATCGTCGCTTGGAGAGACTCAAGCGAGTTGTCGATACGGGTAGTCGTAGATGCGACCGTGCCCGTCAGCTTGCCAATCGCAGCGTTTGCGGAGGCTGACGTCTTGGTGAGCGCAAGGCTGCCTTCCGAGAGCGCCTTGGAGAGCGAGGCGACAGAGTTGCCCGCCGTGGCGCGAGCCTCGCCCAGCAGGTCATTGCCCTGGGAGATCGCCTGCGTCAGCGACGGCGCCTGACCCTGCAGACCGGCAAGTGCCGCATCTGCCGAGGCAATGGAACCACTCGTCTTATCGATGGCGGCATTCATGTCGCCAATCGAATCACGCACTTCGCCCAACGTATCGGAAGCCTCTGATACCGAACCGGCCAACGAATCCTGAGTCTGGGTTGCCTTGTCCTTTAAATCGACTCCGGCATCCTTGGCGATACCGGCAACAGTCTTGCCTACCGTAGAGACAAATTCCGAGTTGATCTGCTCCTCGATGGTGTTTGCACCGGTATCGGTAACCTTGGGCGCAATGGCGCTCTTCTTCTCATTGACGTAGTACGTGAGCTTGGGCTGATGGTAGTTGCCGTCGAGCATCGAAACCAGGTTATCCGAGAAGTTCTTGGGAATCACGATAGCGGCATAGTACTCGCCGCTCTCGACGCCCTCCTTGGCATCGGCCGTCGAGTCGACGAACGTCCAGCCCAACTGATGATTCTCCTTGAGCTGGTCGACCACTTTGTCGCCAGCGTTGAGCTCACCCACCAAGTCGTTTTGGGTGCCTCGATCGTTGTTGGCGATAGCAATCTTGATGCCTTGGGTGTTTCCATACGGATCCCAGTTTGCCACGATGTTATACCAGGCATACAGCGAGGGAATAACGCACACGCCTAGGGTAACCACCAGGGCGACGGGGTTCACAAGCAGTCGCTTAATGTCGCGCTTAAATATCGCAAAGGACACCTTTGCATTGGATAGTTTGCTGCCGAGACTCACGCTTGGACCATCCATCCTGTCGTTAAATCGAATCGTACTATCGACAACCATTGTAGTAGGCGCTTTAACGTCTCAAAGCACAATGGTGTTGAGTTTTGCGGGTAGCAATATACTACGAAGATGAGTTAACGTACAGATGTACAGTATCCTAAATTTCAGCAGGTCACAAAACCACAACCCGCACAAATAAATGATCCCTTGGGGACGAAGGGATCATTCAAAAGGAAACGAGAGTGGAAAATCTCCCACTTCAAGCCCGCATTCGAGCCAAAAGTGGGAGATTATCCACTCTCGTTCTAATCTAGTTACGGTGCCGTATCCCCGAACTACATCAAGTTGCAAACAGCCGCCGCGAAGGCAACGGGGTCCTCGGGGAGGATACCCTCGACCAGCAGGGCCTGATCGTAGAGCAGACCAGAGTACTGCTTGATCTTGTCGGCGTCGCCTGCCTTCTGGGCAGCGACAAGCTTGTCAAAGACCGGGTGCTTGGCGTTGAGCTCGAGCACGCGCTGGCTCTTGGGCATGCCGTCGGGCGCGCCCTCGGGTCCCTTCTGGAGTACCTTCTCCATCTCAAGCGAAAGCGGACCCTCGGTGGTGATGCAAGCGGGGGCATCGGTCAGGCGCGCGGAGACGGCAACTTTCTCGACCTTGTCACCGAGTGCCTCCTTCATAGCGCTAAAGAGGTCCTCGTTCTCCTTGGTGGCGTCCTCGGCCTCCTTCTTCTCATCCTCGGTCGCCAGGTCAAGATCACCGGTCGCGACGTTCTTGAGCTCCAGATGACGATCCTCGACCTCGGGCTCGGCACCGTCGGCCACAGCCTTCTCGGCAGCCTCGCGGGCAGCATCGTCCTCGTAGATCTTGGGCATATCGGCGGCAACGTACTCACGCATGGCCTGGAAGGTAAACTCATCCACGTCCTGCGTCAGAAGCAGCACGTCATAGCCGCGGTCGAGCACGCCCTTTACCACGGGCATCTTGGCCAAGCGCTCGCGCGAATCGCCGGCGGCGTAGTAGATGGCCTTCTGATCCTCGGGCATGCCCTTGGCATACTCGGCCAGGGTAATCATCTTCTGTTCCTTGGCAGACCAGAACAGCAACAGGTCGGCGAGCTCATCGGCCTTCATGCCATAGCTCGAGTAGATGCCGTACTTAAGGCCGCGGCCAAAGTTCTCAAAGAACTTCTCGTAGGCCTCGCGGTCGTTGTCACGCATATCCTCAAGGTCAGCGGTGATCTTCTTTTCCACACGCTTGGCGATGGCCTTGAGCTGACGGTTCTGCTGCAGCGTCTCACGCGAGATGTTGAGCGACACGTCGGCGGAATCCACGACGCCGCGGACAAAGTTGTAGTAGTCGGGCAGCAGGTCGTCGCACTTCTCCATGATCAGGACATTGGAGCTGTAGAGCGCCAGACCCTTCTCGTAATCCTTGCTGTACAGATCGAACGGCGCGCGGCCCGGCACAAACAGCAGGGCGTCATACTCGAGCGTGCCCTCGGCATGGAAGCTGATGGTGCGCGCAGGATCGTCAAAGTCGTGGAACGTGGACTTGTAGAACTCGTCGTAGTCCTTCTGCTCGACATCGGAGCTGCGCTTCTTCCAGATCGGTGTCATGGAATTGACGGTCTCGAGCTCCTGGTAGTCCTCGTACTCAGGCTTGTAATCGTCGCCGGCGTCCTCGGGCTTGGGTTTCTGGCGGCTCTTGGACACCATCATCTGAATCGGGTAGCGCACATAGTTGCTGTACTGCTGAATCAGGCTCTTGAGACCCCACTCGGTCAGGAAGCGATCGTAGGTCTCGGCCTCGCCGTCGGCATCGAGCTTCTCGTTCTCGCGCAGCGTCAAGATGACATCGGTGCCGTGCTCGGCGCGCTCGCCGTCTTCGATGGTGTAACCCTCAAGACCATCAGACTCCCACACGTGAGCGGTGTCCTCGCCATAGGCGCGGCTCACGACCTTCACGTGGCTGGCGACCATAAAAGCCGAGTAGAAGCCCACGCCAAACTGACCGATGATGTCGACATCGGAGCCCTGCTGCTCGGCGTTCTCGGTCTTAAACTCCTCGGAGCCGGAATGGGCGATGGTGCCCAGATTGCGCTCGAGCTCCTCGGCGGTCATGCCAATGCCGTTATCCGAGATGGTAATGGTGCGGGCGTCTTTATCAAAGGAGACGCGAATGGCCAGGTCGCCCTGGTCGATCTTGACACTCGGGTCCTGCAGGCTCTTAAAGTTGAGCTTGTCGACGGCGTCGCTCGCGTTAGAGATAAGCTCGCGCAGGAAGATTTCCTTATTGGTGTAGATGGAGTTGATCATGAGGTCGAGCAGTTTTTTGCTCTCGGTCTTAAATTGACGCATGTGCAGTCCTTTCGCGCTACCCCCGTCCGCAAAAAACGGCCCGGTCGCCCGAGCCGCATCGCAGACCTGCTATGTTCAGACTTAGATTTTATAACCCATTAGCGCGCATATATACATACGGAATCGAAAAACTGTATGTCTAAGCGCTCCGATGCGCCAATTGCCAAGGAGTGTCCCCAACTGCCGGCAGAAAAGGAACGTCCCTATCTGCCATCTACGCGCTTGGCCATCCAGACATGGGGTTGGCCCTCGTCTTCGTAATCTACCGGGGCAATTTGCGTGTAGCCCACCTTTGCATAGAGCGGTAGCACGTATTCCCGCGCATGCAGCTTAATAAGCTTAGCGCCGGCATCGCGTGCACACACAGCACTGGCCTCGACAATCGCACTCGCCAGTCCGCGACGACGCATAGCCGGCAGCACGGCGACGCGCCCCATAATGTAGGTCTCCCCCGCCGCAACGCCTTCGTCCATGTCGCATGCCGGCAACACCGGGGCCTCTGCGTCAGCCACGCGCTCAAGCTCCTCGGGAAACACGCGCGAGCAACCGGCAAGCTCGCCGTCTACATAGAGCGTCACATGAATGCAGTTCTGATCCTCGTCGATAGCGTCGAACTCATTCTCGTAGCCCTGCTCGTCCATAAAAACGACGCGGCGCACCAACGCCGCGTCATCAAAGCATCCCGTCTTAAGTTGGATATCCATGGCTGCCCTTTCATTCAATGCGAACGTTAGGGACAGATATTAGCGAAAATGAGCTCCGCGCACGCTAAACTTCGCGCGAGCCTTCGCCAGGCAGTCGTAATGACCCACGTTATGGGCATCGCTCGCGATGAAGCTGTACAGGTTCTGATCGAACAGGCGCTGTGCCGGCTTTTTTTCGCGACCAAAGCGACCGCCGGCAATAAAGTCCGCCGAAGCCTGCAGCTTGCAGCCCATATCGACCAGGCGCTCCGCCACGCTTACATCCTTTTGAACCGCACGATAGCGCTCAGGATGAGCGATGATCACCTGGTAGCCACGGCACTGCAAATCGTAAATCGTGTTCTCGTACTCTCTAAACGCATACGCATCGGCATGCGTCGAAAGCTCGAGCAGAAACTCGTTGGTTCCATCGAAATGCAAGTGCTCCGCGGCATCGATACCAAGTTCAACGAGCTTTCGATGGTTGACCTCGAAGCCCATCTGGAGCGGAAAACCGTCAGCGTTATCACGCAGCAGTTCAAAGGCATCCCACATCTTGTCGTAATCAAAATAGGGATCACGGCAGTGAGGAGTGCAAACGATTCTGGTTACACCGGCCCGCTTGGCAGCCTCGAGCATCGCCAAGCTCTCATCGAGATCGGCGGCGCCGTCGTCTACACCCGGCAAGATATGGCAATGAATGTCACGCATAGGTCAGCCTTAATCAACTAAACGTTTGCTCGGTTGGTGAAGATGCCCTTTTTGGAAGTCCCCTGATCGTCCGAGCCCTTCTTCACCTTCTTACCGTCCTTGGTGTAGTAGGAGTAGTAGTACTCGCTGGTCTCGGTCTCGCAGTAGTTCATAACGGTACCGATGAGCTTGACCTTTTCGGACTTCTTAAGCTGGCCGATAGCGTTGAGTGCCTCCTCGCGCTTGGTGAAGTCCTCGCGCACCACGAACAGCGTACCGTCGGTCAGGCTGGCAATCTCGGCAGCATCGATGAAGGTGCCGACCGGGGGAGCATCAAAGATGACGTACTGGAACTTGGCGGACAGTGCCTTTACCAACTTGGCAAAGCGGTGAGAGACAATGATGTCGGCAGGATTGGGAATATGCGGCTCGGCATCGAGGAAGTAGAAGTTCTTCTGACCCGTCTCGGCAATTGCCTGGTCAATGGAGATCTGCTCGGAAAGGACCGCATAGAGTCCGCCGCGCGAACGAACGCCGAGCATATCGGAAAGGGACCTGCGGCGCATATCGGCCTCGACCAGGAGCACGGACTTGCCGCTCGTGGCGATAGCCTGGGCAAGGTTGATGGAAACCGTAGACTTGCCCTCGTTGGGAATCGAGGACGTGACGGTAATAGTGCGAATGGGGTCGTCCACGCTCGCAAAGCGGATGTTGGCCAGAAGGGTCTTGGCGGCATTCTGTACAACGAGCTTATCGGTGTTCTTTGCCTTAGCCATGCCTATTTACCACCTTTCATAGCCGGAATTCGGCCAACAACGGGAATGCCCAGGAGCTCTTCTGCCTCTTCGGCACCGCGGATGCGGGTATTGAGCATGTCTGCCAAAACGACATAGGCAACTGCGATAAAGATGCCCGCGAGGAACGCGACAGCAACGTACAGCATACGCTTGGGGCCGCTGGGGGCTTCGGGGGTCTTAGCCTCGTCGATAACGTTGATGCTCTGGGCAGCGCCGACGTTCTGAGCGACCGTACTCACCGAGCTGGCCATGGCCTTTGCGACCTTAGCCGTCTCCTTGGCATCGGTGCCGCTAACCGAAAGCGTAATGACACGCGTGGTGGTCTCGGAGGAAACAGACACCTTGTAGTCATCCAGATCGGTGAGGCCCAGTTCATTGGCTGCGCCGCTCTTAACGCTATCGCTATCCAGCAGCGTGGCGATATCGTTGGAAAGCATCTGACTCGCCGAGAGATCGTTGTAGCTCATCTGACCGCTATCGTCGGTCTTGGCGAGAATGTACATGCTCGTCGTCGCGGTATAGGTGTTGTCCATCGCAACGAAGGACACGATGCCCATGGCGATCGCGCAGACCACCGGAAGGGTGATGACCAGCTGAAGGTGCTTCTTCAGCAGCTGGAACAGTTCGAGAAGGGTCATGCAGCTTGCCTTTCATTTCCCCAGTTCGGATTGACAAAACTGTCCGTATGTTATCGCATCTTTTTACCGAGACCAAACTCTATACATAAGAAACAGGCTCTCCTGTAAAAATGTCGGAAGCAATCGTAAAATTGCACAACAACGCCGCACCCGAAAGTCAAATGCGGCGTCTGCATCAATATCTATGTTATATCGCTATGCGAATGGCTCGTCCTGCTGTATGGGAAACGTCACCGTAATGGTGGTTCCCACGCCCAACTCGCTCGACAGATCGAGCGTGGCGTGATGATACAGGGCCGCATGCTTGACAATGGCAAGCCCCAGACCGGTTCCGCCGCGTGCCTTGGACCTACTCTTGTCCACGCGATAGAACCGCTCAAATACCTTGCCCTGTTCTTCAGGCGCGATACCGATTCCCGTGTCGGCGACCGCAAGGAACGGATGGCCTTCGTCGTTGGTGCCGCACTGCAGCGTAACCGTACCGCCGGGTCGATTGTAGCGGATGGCGTTGCTTGCCAGATTATAGATGAGCTCGTCAATCAAGCGCGACACGCCCTCGATGACCACAGGCTTGGTCTCATGACTTATCGTCACATTCGCCTGACGGGCGACCTGTTCAAGACGCTGCTCGACCGCGTAGATGGCACGCGAGAGCTCAATAGGCTCCGTGGACCCAATGGGCACCGCCTCGCCCTCAGCTGCACGCTCGGCCTCGTCCAAGTTAGACAGCGTAAGGATATCGTTGACAAGCGCTGCCAAGCGGCCCGCCTCACGATAGATGCGACCGCCAAAGTTGCGCAGGTCGCCCTCGCCCTCGACCATGCCGTTTGCGATGAGCTCGGCATAGCCCGAAATCGCCGTAAGCGGCGTCTTGAGCTCATGGGTGATATTCGCCGTGAACTCGCGGCGCATACGGTCGTTGTCCGCCAGCACCGCCATTTGGCGCTTGAGCTCCTGGCGCTGCGACTCAATACGCTCAAGCATGGGGACCATCTCGGCATAGGCGTGCTCATAGCTACGGCGTGGGTGGTCCAAATCCACCTCTTGCAAAGGCGCGATGATGGCACGGGACTCGCGGCGCGCCATAAAAAACGAGAGTACCGCACCCGCTGCTGCGATAAGCAGCATCGGCGCCACCATCGACAGCAAAATCGCCGCAACGCCAGGCTGGGCCTGCGCCAAGCGGACAACCTGGCCGTTATCAAGGGCGACGGCGCGATACAGCATAATCTCGTCGAGCGTAGAGCTTGCGCGCTCCGCGGAACCCGAACCACTCTCAAAGGCCTCGATGACCTCGGGGCGATCGCCATGGTTGGGCAGTGTGGAAGGCGACGCCTCGTTGTCGTAGGCAACCGATCCATCCTTGTTAATCAGCGTGATGCGCAAGTCCTCTCGATCGAGGCTACGCAAGAACGGGATGGGCTCCTGCTGCTCGTCGAGGGCGGCAGCAATGAGCTCGGTTTCTTGCGCCAGGTTGGCACTCGTGGCATCCGCCAAGGTGTTTTGCACAAAGAACGCACCCAGCACCGTAAACGCCACGATAACCGCCATGGCGCAGACAAAGATCGTCACAAAAACGCGGTGCGACAGCGTATGTTTTCCCTGGGGGGCGAAGACCACGGGTTACTCCTCCGATGCGGTGGCCGCGGTGTCGTCACCTTCGGCACCATCACCGGCAGAAGGCTCGGCCAAGCGGTAGCCCACGCCGCGCACGGTCTCGATGGCGCTGGCATGCTCGCCCAGTTTTTGGCGAAGCGTCTGCACGTGCACGTCAACGGTGCGCGAACCGCCGTCGAAGTCCCAGCCCCACACGCTCTGCAGCAACGACTCGCGGGTAAAGACCACGCCGGGCTTGCGCATGAGGTACTCGAGCAGGTCGAACTCGCGCAGGGTGAGCTTAAGCGACTCGCCGGCAACAGTCACCTCACGATGGCTGGGCGAGAGCACGATGTCGCCCACGCTGAGCACATCGCTTGCCTGTTTGACCATGCCGCCGCGACGCAGCAGTGCGCGGCAGCGGCTGGCGAGCTCCATGAGCGAAAACGGCTTAGTCAGGTAATCGTCGGCACCGCCATCGAGCGCCATCACCTTGTCGAGCTCGGTATCCTTGGCGGTAAGCATCATGATGGGCACCGTCGCCGTCAGGCGATCGGCACGCAGTCGACGCATAATCGCCAAGCCATCGGTATCGGGCAGCATGATGTCGAGCAGGACGGCATCGGGTACCCGTCGCGCCACGGCAGCCTTAAACTCACCGTCGCACGAAAAGCCTTCGGCCTCAATCCCCTGCTTGCGCAGCGCATAGACCGTCAAATCCCTGATGTTGTCATCGTCCTCGACGTAATAGATCATGTTGAACCCCTTTGCGGCCGGCATGACCGCATCTTAACCCTAAAGGTACCTTTACTAGATGGTATCAGCCAAAACGCCCCGTCAAATAATCCGCCGTGCGCGGATCGGTCGGATTCTTGAAGAGTTGCGCGGTGGGCGCGTGCTCCACCAGCTCACCCAGCAAAAAGAATGCGACCGAATCGGAGATACGCGCCGCCTGCTGCATATTGTGCGTAACGACCACGAGCGTGCAGGTCTCTTTGAGCTCGCAGGCCAGCTGCTCCACCACCAGCGTCGACACAGGATCGAGTGCCGAGGTCGGCTCGTCCATCAGCAGAATGTCGGGCTGCACGGCAAGTGCGCGGGCGATGCACAGGCGCTGCTGCTGGCCGCCCGAAAGACCCAGACCCGACTCTTTGAGCTTGTCCTTGGCCTCGTCCCACAGGGCGGCGCGTCGCAGGGAGTCTTCGACCAGCTCGTCGAGCACGACGCGATCGCGCACACCCATACCGCGCGGCCCATAGGCGACGTTGTCGTAGATGCTCATGGGAAACGGGTTGGGGCGCTGGAACACCATGCCCACGCGCTGGCGAAGGCGGCAGATGTCGTAGTCGCCCAGGATATCTTGACCATCGAGCGCAATCTTGCCCTCGATTCGGCAGTCCTTGATGCCGTCGTTCATGCGGTTAAAGCAGCGCAGCAACGTGGACTTTCCGCAGCCCGAAGGCCCGATGAACGAGGTAATCTGCTTGTCGCGGATCTTGATATTCACGTCCTTGAGCGCATGGTGGTCGCCATAGAACAGGTCGAGGCCCTCAACATCGATTCGCGTCGGCGAGGCGGCAAGATCCTCTGCCGTGGGGCGAGTCGCATCCCCAACCTCGCGCTCGTGCGCGGCCTCGGCCTGCGCTTTCATGAGTTCTTCAAGCTCCGTGGGCTCCACAGCCGCAGCAGCCGTCATACCGCATACCTCCACATCGATATCAATTCAGCAGTATCGATAGTAGGAATCGCGGCTCATATGCACGTGAGCGCATTGTCAAGTGTTTGTAAGGGCACGCTGGCTATGCGGCGGGCAGCTCGATGGTGAATATCGTGTGTTCGGGTGTCGATTCACATGCAACGGTACCGCCGTGCGCGCATACGATCTCCTTGGCGATGGCAAGCCCCAGTCCAGCGCCGCCGCGATTGGTCGCACGCGCCGCATCCAGGCGATAGAACTTCTCAAAGATCACCTTGAGCTTAGCCGCAGGGATGGGATCGCCCTGATTGATAAAGCGCACGCGCACGCCACCGCCGTCCCGGCGTCTGGCCTCGATCGTGATGGTCGAGCCCTCATAGCTATAGGCAATAGCGTTTTTCATGATGTTGTTGAACACGCGAGCCATTTTGTCGCCATCCACGAGCACCGTCAGGTCCTCGCGAATATCAACTTGGACTTCCTTATGCTGCTCGTTGAGGATGGGATAGAACTCGTCAGTCACCTGAGCCAGCAGCAACCCCAGATCAACATAGCCGCGCGTGAGCACGATATCGTGGAAGTCAAAGCGCGTGATATCGAAGAACTCTTCGATGAGCGTATCGAGCCGGTGCGCCTTGTCGAGCGCCACGCCCGTAAAGTGCGCACGTTGCTCAACCGGCAGCTCGGGAGCCTCTTGCAGCAGCGAAAGATAGCCCACCACACTGGCAAGCGGGGTGCGTAGGTCATGTGCCAAGTACGTGACCAAATCGTCCTTGCGATGCGACTCGTCACGCAGAGCTTGCTGCACCTTGCGCTCACGGTCACGCACGCGGTTAAGGGCGCCCTCGACCTCCAAGAAGTCGCCGTCGATGTTATCCCAGGTGTCGGGGTGATCGATCAGGCGATCTTGAATACGAGCGGCCAGCACACAATCGGCATGCTGCTCGCCCTGCTCGTAGCCCTGGTAGTACAGGGCGCGGCCACACAAGAACAGCACGCACGCAGCAAGCGCCAGCACAAAGCCAAGCATGTTGAATACAAAGCCGGCATCGAACAGCACCGGCCCTTCGATGCCGCCGAGCGCCATGGCGCCAATCGCCAACGTCATGGCCCACGCGGCGCCGCCAATCACCACGCAGCGGCACACGATCTCAAATCGATCGATCAGCAAAAAGCCGACAAGCAGCACCGCCAAGATTCCGACGATGTTGTCGATGCCAATCAGCAGCAGGCTCAGCAAAAAGAGCAGCACCGTTGCAAGCGCGCGGTTGTCGACGACCGACCTCACGTATTCAAAGAGCCGATCGGGCACCTCGAACGCTTGCCTATCGTCTTTTGTCATATCAAGATCCTCACAAGCGAAAAGCGTTATTCGATGATGTAGCCGACGCCCCAGACGTTTTTGATAAAGCGCGGCTTTTGTGCGTCATCGCCGATCTTTTCGCGCAGGTGTCGAATGTGTACCATCACCGTATTGTTGGAGCCGGGCATAAAGTCCTCGTTCCACACTGCGCGGAACAGGTCCTCCACGGCCACCACGCTGCCGCGATGCTCGACCAGATACAGCAAGATTGAATACTCGGTGGGCGTGAGGCGTACCGGTGAACCGTCCACCGTCACGGAACGAGCATCGCGGTTGATCTCCAAGCCGTCGAGCTGAATGGTCGGCGACTCGGCCGCCTGCGCACGGCTACCGTAGCTGGTGTAGCGGCGAAGCTGAGCGTGCACACGCGCGATGAGCTCCAGCGGGCGGAACGGCTTGACCACGTAATCGTCCGCGCCAAGCGAAAGGCCCTCGATCTTGTCTTGCTGGGCATCGCGCGCCGTCAGCATAATCACAGGATAGGTATGGCTGGAACGGATCGTACGCAGCAGCTCAAATCCATCGATATCGGGCAGCATGACATCCAGCAGCGCCAGATCGAACTCCTGCTCCAAGATTGCCTTGGCAGCATCGGCCCCGCTATAGGCAATCTGGACATCAAAGCCCTCTTTTGTAAGGTAGATACCAACCAAGTCGGCGATGGCCTTCTCGTCATCAACTACCAGTATGCGCTCGTTCATGCGTGCTCCTCTCGCGCTCCATTATGCCCGAGGCGACGCACGCCACACACAACAAGCGTGGGTGATTAAGTCGGCCTTAAGCACCCTTGTGCCCGTTCGGGTGCGGATGTGGGCCAAGCGCGCACGCGATGATCGCCGACGCCGGCAAACGATATACTCTAGTTTCAGAAGAGACCATCCCGTCGAAAGCGAAATCTGTGAAGTCCCTCACCTCTTTTGCAAAGCGCTCAGCCCAGCTTGCCGCCGGCTTTGTCTGCGCTATCGCCCTTGCCGCTGGCGCGCCCACCGTCGCCGGCGCCCAAGTGCTCACGACCGACAATGTTTGCGGCAAAACCGCCGATGCGCGCGGCATCACGGCCGAAAACCTGCCCGATATCGATGCGACCAATGCCCTCGTCATGGGCAAAGACGGCACCGTCTACTATGCCCGCGACGCCGATGAGCAGGTCAAAATTGCCTCGATCACCAAGGTCATGACCGCAATCCTAACCGTCGAGAATTGCAAGATGGACGAGAAGGTCACGGTGAGCAACGCCGCAGCCACCGTGGGCAATTCGACCGCCGGCTTGCTCGAAGGCGACAAGCTTACCGTGGAGCAGGCGCTGCGCGGCCTGATGATTCCCTCGGGCAACGACGCCGCCATCGTGCTCGCCGAATATGTGGGCAAGAAGATCGACCCTAAGACCAAAGACGCCGAGGCCACCTTTGTGAAGGCCATGAACGAGCGCGCTAAGAAGCTCGGCTGTACCGGCACGGTCTTTGAGAACCCACACGGTCTGGACTTTGATGAGTGGGCTGGCGATATGCACTCAACCGCACACGACGTAGCGCTGATGATGCAGGAGGCCATGAAAAACGACACGATCCGCGAGGTCGTAGCGAGCGAGGATTCCTGGATCGAGGTCACGGGCGCCGACGGCACCGACCATTCGCATTCCATGGACACGCATAACTATTTGCTGGGCCAAGATGGCAACATCGGCGGCAAGACCGGCACCACCGACGACGCGGGCTATTGCTTTACGAGTGCCTACAACCGCGATGGCGACGAGATCTACGCCGTCGTTTTGAACTCCACCACCACCGACCAGCGCTTTACCGATACCGCAACCCTTGCCAATTGGTACTACGGTCACAAGGCGGCGGTCGCAATCGCCAACACGCAGGAAAAGACCGCCAATGGCAACCCGCTTATGGCGCGCATTAGCCAGACAGATTGGACGGACAAGACGATCGACGCCACGCTCGCCGACCCCACGGCGCAAGCGACCGTGTTTTCCCTTGCCGGCGAGGTGACCGAAAAGGTTAGCTACGACGATCTTTCGGGCACGGTGCATGTGGGCGACAAGGTGGGCAGCGTTACGCTCAAGCAGGACGGCACCAAGATCGCCGTCATGGACCTGGTTGCCGACGAGGAAGGCTCGGGGCCGAATCCCATTGAGTGGCTCCTTGTGAAGCTCGACCGCCTGGGCCGCCGCATCGACAACCGTCCACTCACGGCAGAAAGCGAGACCGTAGCCAAGGCACCCGAGGTGTAGGGCCGGAGCGATATCACATCGAACCAAATGAGGCGTCCAACGAGGCGCCTCATTTTTTTGAGGGTTCGAATCCCCAGCCGCCATTCTTGATAATAAAAAAGGGCCCCAAATGGGACCCTTCTTCAAATTCGTACTGGCGGAGAGCTGGGGATATCCGGGCATGCTGCGCATGCCCTCCGGCTTCAAAGCCTGGCGGCTTTTCGCCCACGGGCTACAAACGCTTTCGCGTTTGCTTAACGCCCGTGCCCTCTCGGGTTCGAATCCCCAGCTAACGTTCTCCATACCAAAAAGGGCCCCTTACGGAGCCCTTCTTCAAATTCGTACTGGCGGAGAGCTGGGGATTCGAACCCCAGATGCCCTTTTGGGGCATACTCGCTTAGCAGGCGAGCACCTTCGGCCTCTCGGTCAGCTCTCCGTAACAGCCGTTCTATAGTAACCAAACAGCCAAGCATGGGCAAGAGGAAATTTTCTAATTGCCTAGCATCCTTTCCTCCTTGGAAGCTTCGCCTACCCCAGCGAGCGGTTGAGGGAGCCGAGCTCGTCGTTGCCCATGGTGCGCCACATTTGGAAGATGCAACCGCGTGCCAGGAAAAAGAAGCCGTTGTCGACCAGTTGAACAGCGGCATCTGCCAGCTGATTCGTCACGGCGGACACTGGCGGCAGCTCGAGTCCAGCCTTGCGAATGGTCTCGACCGCTTCCTCGAACGTCGGGGGCTCGCTGACGCCCATCTCGTTCATAAGGCCCTGCATTTCTTCCAGCGCGCTGCTGCCCGACTCCTCGCCACGTGGCACCAGACGGTAACAAGCCAGCGCAAGGTCGAGCTGATCGCAATTCCAATAGGCAAACGCCAGGCGATAGAACAGGTAGCCGATTGCAGAGCGATCGCTGGCAATACGTAGGCCGTGGCGCGCCACCTCGATAATCTCGTCAAAGCGCTCCAGACGCGCAAGAACGTTGATGAGCGCAAAGTGCGATTGCATGGACGAGCGCGCCAGATCGTAAAGATGGCGCACCTCGGGCAGCGCTCGTTCAAAGTCCTCTTGCTCGACGTAAAAGCTGCAGATCTCGTGCTGGGCAAAGTACAGCGCATCGGGCGCACGAAGGATTCGCACAGAGCGGTCTTCTTCCAACACCGGTAGCACCATGCGCACCAGCTGGTTATCGCAAAACTGCGTTTGAACCGGACCTGTCGCCAAAAGCTCGGCAACGGCGCACTTAGCCTCCAACTCCTCAACAAGACGGGAAAAGCCTTCAAAAGCACCTGTACGGTCGACTTTTGCCTGCTCGCGCAATTCAACAACACGGGCCACGTATGGGTCGTCGTCCTCTTCCATGACCTCCAACTCGTCAGCCGTATCGGCAAGCAGCAAATCGCGCAGCGCCGGCGGAAGCGTGCGATGGTCATCACGCGGACGAGCATGAACCTCCGCAGGTTCAATCGTCTCCGGAGCAGTTGACTCATACGCCTCAAGTACACGCTTGCACGGCATATCGTCCATGTCCATGCTCTCAAGATCCTTGGCGACAGGCACGCAATCGGCCAGATAGGCCGCGCGCCCAAAGAAATACGTTGCGACAACGCGCTCGCCCTGCTCACTGTCGGGAGCAGCAATCTGCACATAGCAGCGCGTGATGCAGGTGCCCGCGGCAAAACACGCTGCCGCAAGCGTGAGTGCCACGCGCGCATCGTGCTCCGCGGCCCAGATCGCGCGCGTGTCCTCGTCCAGCTCGCGCCAGGCGTCATCCTGAGCGTCGTATTCACGTTGCGGCATGGCATCAACGACAGACTGCCCAAACCGAACGAGCATAATCCCCTCGGCAACGTTTGCCCGATAGGTATAGTCGAGCCGCGTGACCACGTTGAGCGCCTCAACGATTCGAGCAAAACGGGTGCGCACGTCCCACTCGCCGCCCGGCTGGCAAGCCACCGTACCCGGCTTGCCCCACGGGTTATCGCTCGAAGCCGTATCGAGCAGTCGGGGAACATCGTTGGTCGTCTTGGCGATATGCCACGCATCAAAGAGCGCGCAGCCCTCAAGGCTCGGCGAGGATGCCGCAGGGACCAATCCGGCCCCGATGCGCTCAAGGATGCCGGAGAGGCGGTTGAGACGGCACTCGATGGCAAGCAGCATGTCAATCTCGTCCTAGTCCAACAGGCTACGATCAAAATTGAGATAGAAAATCTTTGAGCGATCAATGCGAGCCAGGCTCATCTCGGACTTGGCAGCGATGGTGCGCAGGCGGGGCAAGTCAATTTCGCTCATAAGGGCGGCGGCATAGCGCTCGATACCGCTCGGATTCTCGGCATGGTCAACGCGGTAGAGCAGCGTCTCGATAGCATCGGGGAGCGGTGCCGTGTTAAAGCCCAAAAACACCTCGACCGGCTCGGGCAACTTTACGAGCTTGATCTTGTCGACAACGTTTTGCATACCCTCGTCGAGTCCGCCGGCGTCCGCCGTGTTCACAATAGCGCTTTCGGAGTTGGCAAATATCACGTAGCGCAAGAACATCGAGGCCATGAACTCGCCGTAAGGAAGGGCGCGGGTCGAATTCCATGTCTCGTGGTCGGACTGCTCGCGCATGGGGCCTTCGGGAGAGCCGGCAGTTTGCGCACACGCGCGCATTGCACCGTTGGCTTCCCTTACCATAATCTCACCAATACTGGAATCCGACTCGTCAAGGACCAGTTCCATGTCGGGATCGTTGGGCAGCGGAGCCTCGCTGACGGGGCGGTCCACCTTGTACACCTCACCCGAAACGCTTACGTAGCCCAAAAGCGACACATGACTTTTGCCAACGAATTCGACGACATAACAAGATTCAAGCTGATCCTCGCCAAAGAGTTTCCAGACCACGCCATATGAGCGTCCCGCAGGCTGCTCGGGCATCGCCGGAAAGCGCTTCTTGGGATCGAGAAACCTGAGCTTGTATGTCGGACGCTCTGCCACGAAGTATCACCCTGATCGGTCGCTTGAAGAAGGAGTGGTCGCGAATAAGTCGCGACATCTACTCGGAATCTTACACGAGTCGACAGGAAATCGTCCGCTTCACGCTCGCGCCTCGACCGAGGTTCGAATCCATGCGGTGTTGCCATAAAAGAAAAGCCCCCGTTGCCGGAGGCTTTCAATTTCGGTTGGTGCGGCGTATAGGATTCCGCGCATCCGCTGCGCGGATCCGCACCGGCTTCGCCCGCCTGCCGGCGTGCTCGCCCGCTCGCTACGGACGCTCCGCGTCCGCTTCACGCTCGCGCCTCGACCGAGGTTCGAATCCATGCAGTGCTTACGTAAAAGAAAAGCCCCCGTTGCCGGGAGCTTTAATCTCAAATGGTGCGGCGTATAGGATTCGAACCTATGACGTTCTGATTCGTAGTCAGACCCTCTATCCAGCTGAGGTAACGCCGCGACTTGTTGATTATTATGCACATCGACTGAATAAAGGTCAAGCATTTTTCGAAAAAAGTTATCAAATTTGATTTTTACTCATTTGATGCAGTCGATCGACTCGATACTTTCAAACACGGCGAAAGCAACTCCTCAAGTATGTCGACATATAAGAAAAGCCCCCGTTTCCGGAGGCTTAAAACTCAATTGGTGCGGCGTATAGGATTCCGCGCATCCGCTGCGCGGATCCGCACCGGCTTCGCCCGCCTGCCGGCGGACTCGCCCGCTCGCTAAAAACGCTTCGCGTTTTCTTAACGCTCGCGCCTCGAACGAGGTTCGAATCTCCGCAATGCCCCCGTAAATGAAAAGCCCCCGTTTCCGGAGGCTTAAAACTCAATTGGTGCGGCGTATAGGATTCGAACCTATGACGTTCTGATTCGTAGTCAGACCCTCTATCCAGCTGAGGTAACGCCGCAACGCACGGATTATTATGCACGTGACCCCTCGATGGGTCAAGCGACAATTTGGAAAAATTTTACGAAGTGATGATTAAGATACTCGCGCCTCGACCGAGGTTCGAATCCATGCAGCGGTGGCATAAAAGAAAAGCCCCCGTTGCCGGAGGCTTTCAATTTCAATTGGTGCGGCGTATAGGATTCGAACCTATGACGTTCTGATTCGTAGTCAGACCCTCTATCCAGCTGAGGTAACGCCGCAGCGCAAGACATATAAAACCACTTTAGCTTATTGGAGTCAAGCACAATCTCAAACTTTTTTGTGGAACGCAGTTTTGTCATGCTGCTCCGCATATACCGCTGTTCCCCGTACGATCGATTGGCTTTTCGATCACGTCAAACTTGGCATCAAGTTCCCTCAGGAGCGATCTCACCCGCTGGGCACAATCATAATCGGCAAACGAGATGCTCAGCATGCGCGCGACCTGGTTGGAAGTCCCAACTCCATAGAAGTGCTCCAGCGCCACAAGTCCCTCGTGCGTCACAAAGGTCTCGACCACATGCGGCGACTCCTCAAAGCACCATTGTGTCAACGGACCCTCACTCGTCTGCCGAACCACCAGGCCGCCCATGCCAGACGGCTCACACGTTACAAGCAGGTACTCCCCGCCCTCGTCGCTCTCAAACAAAACCACCCGATCATCAAACAGCTCCATCGCGTCCCCTTTCTCTCGCTCTTATTTAGCAAAAGCATAGCAGGTAGATGGCTGTATACAGAACAGTTGTTCGTGTGTTTTCTATTGAGCTGTCCGCACGGCATGGTATGGACCTGCGCACGAAATAGGGCGCCCCCGAAGGAGCGCCCTTGCATATCCCCTATGCAGCCAACTTACGCGACCGGCTCGATCTTCTCGAGACCACCCATGTAAGGACGCAGGACCTCGGGAATCGTGATGGTGCCGTCGGCGTTCTGGTAGTTCTCCAGAATGGCGGCCATGGTGCGGCCGGCCGGCAGGCCGGAACCGTTGAGCGTGTGCAGGTAGCGCGAACCCTTGAAGTTCTCGGGGTCGCGGTACTTGATGTTGGCGCGGCGGGCCTGGAAGTCGCCGCAGTTGGAGCAGGAGCTGATCTCCTTGTAGGCGTTGTAGCTCGGCAGCCAGACCTCGACGTCGTAGGTCTGACGGGCAGAGAAGCCCAAGTCGCCGGTGCACAGGCTAATCACGCGATACGGAAGGCCCAGCTGCTGCAGCAGGTACTCGGCCTCGGCGGTCATGCTCTCGAGCTCCTCGTCGGACTCCTCCGGCTTAGCGAACTTGACCATCTCGACCTTGTCGAACTCGTGCTGACGGATGATGCCGCGGGTGTCGCGACCGGCGGAACCGGCCTCCTCGCGGAAGCAGGGGGTGAAGGCGGTGTAGCGGCGCGGCAGGGTGTCGGCGTCGAGGACCTCGCCGGCGTGCAGGTTGGTGAGCACGACCTCGGCGGTGGGGATCAGGAAGTTGTCGCCCGAGACGTGGTAGGCGTCGTCCTCGAACTTGGGCAGCTGACCCGTGCCAAACATGGTCTGACGCTTGACGACGATGGGCGGCCACCACTCCTTAAAACCACGGCTGGTGTGCGTATCGAGGAAGAAGTTGATGAGGGCGCGCTCCAGGCGGGCGCCGGCGCCACCGAGAACGGTAAAACGGCTGCCGGAGAGCTTGTTGCCGCGCTCGAAGTCGAGGATGTCCAGATCGGTGCCCAGATCCCAATGCGGCTTAAAGTCGAAGTCGAACTCGCGCGGGGTGCCCCAACGACGGCGCTCAATATTCTCGTCCTCGTCCTTGCCGTACGGCGTGGCCTCGCAAGGAATGTTGGGCAGGTGAGCCATGAAGTCGTACTGCTCCTGCTCGAGAGCAGTACGGCGCTCGGCCAGACCGTCAATCTTCTCGTTGACGGCGCGCACGGCCTCCTTGGCGGCCTCGGCCTCGTCCTTCTTGCCCTCCTTCATCAGGGCGCCGATCTTCTTGGACTCGGCGTTGCGCGTAGCCTGGAGCTCCTCGACCTCGGTGATGACGGCACGGCGCTCGTCGTCGAGCTCAAAGAACTTCTCGCGATCCCAAGACGTCTGGCGGTTAGCCATGGCGACATCGATGGCATCGGGGTTCTCGCGAACAAACTTGATATCAAGCATTAGATCCTCCGGCGATATACATTCCATTTAGGTTGCAACCTTGTACATGTATGGGCAAGTATATACTTATGAGCGTTTACGACCCAACTCAACTACGCAAGAAGGCACCCAATGGACGCAGTTTTTTCCTTTTTGTTTGGCACCCGCACCGGTTTTGCCATCCTTTTCGCCGGCGGCATCCTGTTATTTGCGATTCTTGCCTTTGTAATGGAGAAGCGTACCCATAAGATGTACGTCGACCGCGGACCCAAGTCCGAGGATGAGGAAGACAGCTTCTGGGACTAACCTGCCAAAAAGGGACAGGTTTATTTTGGTCTGTTTTATCTGGGCAAACGCAAGCGCCCCGCAACTGGAATTGAGCCAGTTGCGGGGCGCTTTTCGCTAAAAGGACAAAACCGCAGAAAATACCTGCCAAAAATAAACCCGTCCTTTTTTTGGTCGGTTTTACTGGAGAGTTGCGTCGATTGCCTTGACCAGGGCGCTGCGCATGCCAGCGTCCTCGAGCGCAACGACGCCCTTGATGGTGGCACCACCGGGCGAGCATACGGCATCCTTCATCGCCGCAGGATGCTGGCCAGTTGCAAGCTGCAGCTTTGCCGTACCTAGCACCATCTGGCTCACAATGCGATAGGCATCGGCACGCGGGATACCGTGCTTGACCGCCGCATCGCCCAGGGCCTCGATTGCCATGGCGACAAATGCCGGAGCGCAACCACCCACCGTGCCGCCCACAAACAGCAGGCTCGTATCGAGCTCGACCACCGCACCGAGTTTGCCAAGCAGATCAAGCACCACGGCGCTCTGCTCATCACTAAGCGTGGAAGCCTTCTCGCAAGCGATGACGCCCTCGCCCACCGAAACCGGTGTGTTGGGCACCGTCGAGATATGCGCGACGCCCGGCAGGACCTGCTCCCACTTGGCACTGTCCCAGGTCCAGGCAACCGACAGAACGACCTTTTTGGCAAGAGCATCCTTGAGCGGGGCGAATACCTTCTCGATCATGTACGGTTTGACCGCAGCGACCACGATATCGGATGCGGCGACAACCTCGGCGGCATCGTGGCAGGCGACCATGCCGCGCGCCTCGCAGCGCTCAACCAGTGCGTCGTAACGACCCGCGCAGGCGCACATGTCGCTCGCAGCTACACCGGCAGCGATCCAGCCATCGGCCATAGCGCTCGCCATATTGCCAAAACCGACAAATCCAATCTTCATATCTCATAGTCCTCTCAGACACGCTCTTCAAAACGAAAGCTATTGTCCCACGCCATTGTTTCGTATTGCCGACCTATTTGTGATACGGCTCGCCACGACTGATCTTGCAGGCACGGTAAATCTGCTCTAGCAGCACCACACGCGCCAGGTTATGCGGCAAGGTAATGCGTCCAAAGCTGAGCATCTCGTCGGCGCGGGCGCGCACGTCATCGCTCACGCCGTCCGAACCGCCGATTACAAAGGCAATGTCGCTGCTGCCTCGCAGCATAAGATCGTCGAGCCGCGCCGAGAGCTCCTCACTCGAACGCTCCTTGCCCTCGATAGCCAGCAGGATCACATGCGCCCGAGACGGCAATGCAGCAAGAATTGCCGCCCCCTCCTTGTCGCGCGCGGCATCCACGCCGCCCGCCTTAGCCGGGTCGATATCGGCCACCTCGCGGATATCAACCTTGGCATAGGCACCCAGGCGCTTGGTGTACTCAGCGCACGCGTCCTTCCAAAAGCGCTCCTTGAGCTTACCGACGCAAACGACGGTGTATTTCACGCGCGTTTACTCCTTCGAATCGTTTTGAACCTTACCGACAGCCAGCATCTGCTCGAACATCGAGGCCGACTGCGAGAAGTCGCTCGGCAGCACGACCGTCGAGGTTTTACCCGTGCGAGCGAACTCCGTCATCATCTCGGACCACTGCGTAAACATGAACAGTTGGTTGGCCTCGTCATTGCCGACACCCGTCTCCTGGATAATCTCGAGCGAGTCCTTGATGCCCAGCGCGATCGCCTTGCGCTGGTTGGCGATGCCCTCGCCCGCCTTTTCCATTGCCTCGGCCTCGGCGGTCGCCTCGGTGACGCGCTTGATGCGGTCGGCCTCAGCGAGCTCCTGTGCCGCAGCGCGCTTGCGCTGGGCAGCGTTGATGTCGTTCATGGAGTTCTCAACCTCGGTCGGCAGTGCGATTTTGGTGATGAGCGTCGACACGAGGGTGAAGCCGTAGGCAGCCATCTGCTCGGACACGGTGGCATTAACGTCCTTGGCGATGTCATCCTTCTTGGCAAAGACCTCATCGAGTGTGTAGACGGGGATCGAAGAGCGCAGGGCGTCGGTGATGAAGTCACGCATCTGGTCGACGGGCTCCTGCAGCATGTAGTAGCTCTTGTAGATACCCGAATCTGCCGGGCCGGCGCCCATGTCATAGCTCACGTGGTACTGAGCAGAGACCTCAAGGCCGATGGTCACGTTGTCCTGGGTCTTAACGTCGATGCCAAAACCGTTTTTCATGGTACGCAGGCTCACCGTGGCGGCCTTGCGGTCGATCACGGGCACCTTCATGTGGAAGCCCGCGTTGACGATGCGGTTAAACTTGCCCAGACGCTCGATGATCACGGCATGCTGTTGTTCAACGACATAGCAGGCGTTGGGAAGCAGCAACAACAGGATGATGATGGGAATCAAAAGGCTGGTAAGGGCGGCGATGATACCGGACAACAGCATGGTCTCTCCTCTGATAGGCACACGTTGGCATTAGGATACCCGCACGAAGCAGCAACGTGACATCAACAAGAGGCCCATAACAAAAAAGCTCCCATTGCTGGGAGCTCTTTCATTCAATGGTGCGGGCGAAAGGACGTCCGCGTATCCGCTTCGCGGATCCGCACCGGCTTCGGCCGCCTGCCGGCGTCCTCGCCAGCTCGCTAAAAACGCTCCGCGTTTTCTTTACGCTCGCTCCTTCACAGGTTCAAGTCCCTGTGATGGGCCCATAAGACGATATGAGAAAGCCATTGGGGGCCGCCTCCCCCGCGGCGCAGCTTCTTTCCGCGGGCTCGGGGTGCCACAATGGGCTTTGAGTATCGGCCCGTGCGGTAGCCCTTACCGCACCTGCGGGGAGGAGGCTTCCCAT
>JAXJMV010000041.1:0-1019 GCA_036312985.1 Collinsella sp. | reverse complement strand
GGCGCTGGCCGCGCAGAGGAAGGCGGACCTGCGCCGGCGCGGATCCCGCAAGCCGCGTCGCATGGACTCGGACCGGCTTCGCGCCTGGGTGCTGGACTCGCTGCGCAGGGGGTGGAGCCCGGAACTGATCGAGGGACGGTTGAAGGCCCGGTACGCCGGCGACCCGTCGATGCGGATCAGCCACGAGTGCCTTTACCAGTGGATCTACGCCAAGCCGCAGCGGGCGCTGGACCTGCGCCAGTACCTGGCGCGCGGCAGGAAACGCCGGACGAGGAAAAAGGGCAGGAAGGCGAAAGGGCCGCGCATCCCGATGCGCGTGCCCATCGCGGACCGGCCCGAGGCGGTCGGATCCAGGAAGGGGTTCGGCCATTTCGAGTCGGACACGGTGGTCGGCGCCGCGCCGTCGAGGCGCTGCATGAACACGCAGGTGGAGCGCAGGAGCCGCAGGCTGTTCGCCCGGCTCGTCGACGACAAGAGCGCGTCCGCCACGGCCAGGGCCGAATACGAGATCTTCAAGGACATCCCGCCGGCCGCGCGCGTCGACCGCACGTGGGACAACGGCACGGAGGCGAGCCTGCACATGCTGGTGGACGAGGCGCTGGGCATGCTCACGTACTTCGCCGACCCGTACAGTTCCTGGCAGCGTGGCAGCAACGAGAACAGGAACGGCAGGATCCGCCGCTATCTGCCCAAAGGAACCAGTTTCGAGGATCTCACGCAGGACGAGCTCGACGCGATCGTCGGGGAGATCAACGACACCCCCATGAAGCTCCTCGGCTACAAAACGCCCAACGAGGTATGGGACGAGGAGATCGCCAAGCTACAATCGAAGGCAGCCAGCCCGAACACAAGCGTTGCGCTTACAAATTGAATCCGGCCGGAATGGGGCGCCAATGGCGATGATGATACTATAATCTGCAGAGTCTTAACGTTCTCTTCCTCTTCGTGCATGAATTTAACTACGGCAACTGAGTATGTACGTAGACTTACCTTAGTATTGATTATGGGGGTAGTCTGCT
>JAXJMV010000040.1:0-30961 GCA_036312985.1 Collinsella sp. | reverse complement strand
GGTAGTATCGAGCATGGGAGCCCCTTCCATGAATGCGGCGTGGCCGCCACGGTTGGATTAGACACTCACCATTGTCGGCCTAATCCGCGGTCTTTCATGCAGCAGGGGCTCTCAATGTTTTATGTCCTGCTCATATCGTCTCTGCCGGCACCTGGGGACAGTCCTTGCGGGGCGTCCCCACAGCGCCTATGCCAGCTTGTCGATCTGCCCAATCTCCCAAAGCGGAATATTGATGAGCATGCCCTCGTCTCTATATGCCGCCAGGGAGCTCCTCACGCAACGCTCGAGTTTGAATTTTTCGCAGGCTATTTTCAGACTCTTCGCTTTAAGGTTCTCTGCCGCCTTGACCTCAAGCGGAAGCACGGTTCCCGCATGGTCGATGGCAAAGTCGGTTTCGGCATTGCCAGAGGTAGAGGACCAATACGCGGGAGTTTTGTCCTGGAGCAAAAGCTCCTGCGCGACGTATTGTTCGGTCAGCGAACCTTTGAACTCGGTAAAGACAGCGGATCCGTTAAGAACGATGGCCGGAGAGAGGCCGGAGAGCGCTCCGAGGATGCCGGTGTCGATGCAGAACAGTTTGAAGCCCGAGAGGTCTTCGTAGCTCGAGAGCGGCGCCTTTAGAGCGGAAACACGTGGCACCTTATGAACGATTCCGTAGTCCGTGAGCCACTGGAGGCTTTCCTCGAAATCGCGTGCGCGCGCTCCGGGACGAAGGGCGCCATAGACAAACTTCTTGTTCTCCTTTGCAAGCTGGCCGGGAAGGGATTTCCAAACCAACCTCATGCGCTCGACGATGCGGGCGGGTGCATGTTTGCCAAAATCGGATTCGTAAGCCTCGATGATTTGCTGTTGAAGCCTTCGGGCTTCGATGAAGTCGCGTGTCTCGGCGAAAGTGGAGACAACTTCGGGCATACCGCCGACAACAAGGTATTCCTTGAGCAAGTGCTCGAGCTTTTCGGTAACGTTTGTTAGAAGGTTCATGTCTGCGGCAAGGATGGCGTCGGCGAGCGGGTTGCCGTCGACGGCACGAACGAACTCAGCAAACCCCATGGGACGCATGGTGAGCTGGTCGATTTTGCCGACGGGAAATGACTCGTTTTCGCGTCGGAGCGCGAGGCCCATATAGGAACCGGCTGCTACGATGTGGTATTCGGGTGCAAGCTCGTTGAAGTACTTGAGCGAGGTGATCCCGCGTGGCGCCTCTTGGATCTCGTCGAAGATGATGAGCGTGTCTTCCGGCGTTACGGTTTGGCCACGTAGGAGTTCTATCTGGGAGATGATGCGCTTGGGGTCGAGGTTCCCATCGAACAGCGAGCGTGTGCTCGGCTCGAGCATAAAGTCAAAACGAATGACGTTTCGATACTGCTGGCTTGCGAATTCGTTAAGAAGCCAAGTCTTTCCTGTCTGGCGGGCTCCCTTAAGCAAGAGAGGTTTGCGATTCGCCCTTGATTTCCAAGCGATAAGTTCACTCATAAGCTGTCGCTGCATATTGCCTCCCAACCCTCTCGGCTAGTATAAGGCCATTTGGGAGTTTCCATCGGAAAATGTGGGAGACAACCACGTTTTTCCATCGGAAAATGTGGGAGACAACCACGTTTTTCCATCGGAAAATGTGGGAACACCAACCTAAGTTGCGGTGGAATAGTTCCTAAATGGGCTGGTAAACTACCAAAACAGGAACTATTCCACCGCAACTTAGAGCCCCGCCGGCGTGTAAAAGAAACGAGCCCGCATCCCTTGGGGACACGGGCTCGAAAGCTCCATATGGTAGGGGCGGTGGGACGTCCGCGCATTTGCTGCGCAAATACGCACCGGCTTCGGCCGCCTGTCGGCGCCCTCGCCGGCTCGCTTCGGACGCTGCGCGTCCGCTTAACGCTCGCCCCCTCGCGGGTTCGAGTCCCACCGGCATCTAAAAGAAGCGAGCCCACATCCCTGGGGAACACGGGCTCGCAAGCAATCACATGGTAGGGGCGGTGGGACTCGAACCCACAATCCTTGCGGCGAGAGATTTTAAGTCTCCTGCGTATGCCAATTCCGCCACGCCCCCGTGAGACTAGAAGTCTAGCACAAGCCGTCCGTTACGCGTTGACGGCCATCGAGTGTTGCCCCGACTTCTCCAGGAACTCCTGGAACTTGGCTTCGTCGCCCTTGTTCTTGTACTGCAGGGCCAGCAGGTATTCCAGGCGGCAGCGCTTGACCGGGTCGTCGCCGACGTCCTCGAGCATGCGCTCCAGCTCGGGAATGTCATTGTGGCGCTTCAAGATCATCGTGTCGTACATCAGCTGACACTCGTGTGCAACCGCTTCGGCTTGACCGCCCTCAAAGCCCTTGATCTCGTGCAACAGCTCCTTGGACTTTTTGCGGTCCTCCTGGCCAACGTAGTAGTTAAAGGCCTTGATCACCAGGTCGACGCGCTGCATTTTGGGCAGATTGAGCCCCAGCAGCAGGTCGAACATCTCGCTGGCGCGCTCGTGGTCCTCGCGCAGCAGATAGGAGTTCAGGCGCAGGTAGTCGCGGTTATAGCGCGGGTACAGCATGCTGGTGAGTTTGGCGTCGAGCAAACGATCGAACTCGTCCCACTGCTTGGCAGCCATAAGCTGCTGCAAGCGCTTGAACGTGGTGCGTTTTTTGACGCTAAAGAACACCGACACGGCGATGCAGATGATAACGACGGCGGTCCAGAGGGTGCGGGAATCGGGCATATTGGGGTCCTTAGTCGCTCATAAAGCGAGCGGTATGACAACACGTACTAGATGTATTATACGCAGCGCGCAAGCAAACTGGCATAAAAGTGCATCGAGGCCGAGCGCCATCGCTCGCTGCGGTACACTTACCTAAAGTAAACCATGAAGGGAGATATTACCTATGAAGAAGATCGTTTTGGCTTGCGGTGCTGGCGCTGCTACTTCCACGCTTGTTGCCCAGAAGGTCGCCACCATGCTCGACGCCAATGGTTATGCCGGCAAGTATGAGATCGTGCAGTGCGCCATCTCCGAGGCCAAGGATTACTGCGATGAGGGTGCTGACCTGCTGATCGCCACCACCGTTGCCCCCGAGGGCCTCACCTGCCCGTACGTGAGCGGCGTGCCCTTCATGACTGGCATGAACCGTGTCGCTGCCGAGAAGGCCGTCCTCGACGTCATGGCTCAGTAGGCGCTGACTGTATGAGTGAGCAGAACGCCAATCCGGTCGAGCTCTTTGACATGCGCGTTGCCCATGTGGGCATTAACGCTGCCGACCCGGCAGACGCCTTGGAGATCGCGGAGTTGTTCTCGACGATGATGGGTCTGCCCGTCATCGAGACCCCGGTTTCGTACTTCAACGATTCGCTGGTCGAGATCATGAAGCAGAACGGTCGAGGCGCCAAGGGCCACATTGGCTTTGCCGTCAACGACATCGATGCGGCCGAGAAGTGGTTTGCCGAGCGCGGGCTCGAGGTCAACGAAGAGTCGCGCGCGCTGCTGCCCGACGGTAGCACCAAGCTCGTGTACTTTAAGCGCGAGTTCGCCGGTTTCGCCGTGCATCTGTGCCGAGAGTAGCGCACAAGCTGCCATAGCTAGCAAAAAGGGATAGGGCCGTGTGGCCCTATCCCTTTATTTATGCCGAGGGGCTTCCTAGCGCGGCAGGCGAATCGTAAAGCGGCTGCCGACGCCCTCGACTGAGGTCACGCCAATGACGCCGCCATGGCTATCGACGATCCACTTGGCAATGGCAAGCCCCAGACCCGAGCCC
Organism: Collinsella sp.; assembly: GCA_036312985.1. Lineage (GTDB taxonomy): Bacteria > Actinomycetota > Coriobacteriia > Coriobacteriales > Coriobacteriaceae > Collinsella. The sequence continues at coordinate 27,229 of JAXJMV010000040.1, read as the reverse complement.
TGTGCGCCGGCATCGCGTGCATTGTCGGCGCGGTAGAACCGTTCAAACGCGTGAGCTGCGGATTCCTGGTTCATGCCGATGCCCTCGTCCTCAACGCTTATGTCGATCGTGCCCGCGCCCGCATCCGGCGCTACGCCAAATGTGACGGTCGTTCCCGCATCCGAGTACTTGGCGGCGTTTTGCACGATCACGCGCAGAGCCTGCTTCACGAGCGCCACGTCGACGGGCGCGTCGCAGCGCGGGTCGCTGACAAGCGCAGCGTCAAAGGCCAGCCGATACGTGTGCTCGGTATCGATCATCTGCGATTCCTCGCATACCTCGTCGACCAGTGCGGCAAGGTTGGTATTTGCGCGCCGCAGGACCGTGCGCCCGGCATCGCCGCGCGCCAAAAACAGCAGCTGCTCCACGAGCTCTTGCATGTGCTCGCTTTCGGCCTTGAGGGACGCGATAGATTCTGCCAGCACGTCCGGGTCGTCTTTGCCCCAGCGATCGAGCATGTTTACGTAGCCCTGAATCACCGCGATGGGCGTGCGCAGCTCGTGGCTCGCATCGTTGACAAAGCGCATTTGCTGCAGTTTGGCCTCTTGCATCTGGCGCAGTAGGCGGTTGAGTGCAACCTCGATGCTTGCCAGGTCGGCGTCGCCGGTAGTGACGCTCGGCGAGTCGACGCTTGCGCGCTCGATGGCCTGCTCCAGTGTTTCCATCTTGCCGCCGGAGAGCTGCATACGGCCGAGCTCGTCCACGCGCAAGGCCAGGTCGTTGAGCGGTGCCATGGTGCGGCGCACGCGACGGGCGCCGCCGAGCATGTCGAGCACGCTGATGACCTGCCAACCCACAACGACAAGGTAGAGAGGCCATAGCGCGACGAGGTCCTGCGCGAGGGGGAAGGTCTTGGTGGTACGCGCAAGCTCGACGGTATAGGTGAGCGTTGCCAGGTCCCAGCCGCGCGCAGGCGCCAGCGACATGCCGTGAACGGCGACGCCGGGGATCCATCCTGCGGTAAACGCGCCGTCGGGCAGCATCTGGTTGTATCCATAGACGAGGATCGCCGCCGCAATCACCATCAGCAGCAGATCGAGCCAGACGTAGCTCATCAAGCGGCGCCACATATAGCTCCAGTTGATGGCGCGGGCGATGGATGTGACGCGCTTGGCCTCGGCGTTACGCGCGGCAGACATAGCCCACCCCACGCACGGTCTGGATGATGCGGGCGCCGCCGGCGTCCTCGATCTTGGCGCGCAGGTGCGCGATGTGCACGTCGACGTTGTTGGTGTCGCCCACGTATTCGTAGCCCAGCGCCTCGTGCGCGATGCGCTCGCGCGTGAGCACGGTGCCGGCGTGCGCCATAAGCAGGGCGAGGACGTCGAACTCGCGGGCAGTGAGCGCGATGGGCGAGCCGCCGACCGTGACTTCGCGGCGGTCGGGATCGAGCGCGACCGAACTCACGGCGAGCGTGGCGGGGGAGGGCGAGGCGGATGCCTGGGTCGAGTCGCCAGCCGGGGGTATCGCAGCGGCGCCCGTAGCGCCCGTCCCGGCCCCAACGCCGCCAACGCCCGAAGCCGCCCGCACGGCCTCCGAGCGCTTCAACGCCACGCGGATCCGTGCGAACAGCTCCTCAATCGCAAACGGCTTGGTCAGGTAATCGTCGGCGCCGGCATCGAGCCCGGCCACCTTGTCCATCACGGCATCGCGCGCGGTAACCATGATCACCGGTACATCCTTGTGCTTGCGGACGCGTCGCAGCACCTCCATGCCGTTGAGCTGCGGCAACAGCACATCGAGCAGAATCAGATCGTAGTTGCGCTCCAGCGCCAGGTCCACGGCGGTGCGGCCGTCGGCGGCGTGCTCCACCTGGTAGCCCTCGTGCTCCAGCTCGAGCGTCACAAAGCGGGCGATTTTCTCCTCGTCCTCTACGATCAGGATCCGTGCCATGCGTGCCCCCGTCTGCGATTACTTGTCGTCGTTGAGATTTTGCTTGATGTCGTCCGCGGCATCGGCAGCGTGATTCATAAGGTTGTTAATGCTGCCGGGTACGTCGCCGTCGCTATCGATGCGGTAACGCATGCCAAAGAACAGGCCAATCAGCATCAGCCATATCGTGGCGCCCCAGGCAAACAGCGCGACGATGGGGATCAGGATGGGAATGTTGAGGATGATCGCGTCGCGGCGCGTGGCGATAAACTTGGTGTCCAGGCTCAGGCGGAAGAGCTTTTTGAGGTACTCCCACACGCTGTCCATCTTCTTGGAGAAGTCGGTCTTTTCGCTCGACTTCTCGTAGGCGGCCTGCGCGGCGACCATCTCGGCTGAGGGCTCATCGACTGGCGCGGACTCGGTGGCGGCGTGCGCCGACGTGGTCTGGGTCTTGCCCTGCGACTCGAGCCAAATGATGGCATCCAAGACGTTGCCGTCGGCGGCGTCGAGCGCGGCCTTGGCATCGGTGTAGCTCACGTTGCACTTGGTGCGGATGGTTTCAACTTTTTCGAGGTCGTCCATGACCTGTTCCTTTCGTTCGATGGGCGCGACGCCGGGCGATCTGCCCGGGCGCGAGCGTTGCGTTCGGCGGCCTGCGTGACGCCGCCCCGCCCTTGGTCGAACTCTATAGTGCAGGTTATAGATTAAGCGATTCTTGAGCCAAGATTAATGTTGGATGAGTTTTTGGGTGTGTATAGAGGGGTCATTATTAGTGGCCCGCGGCGAGGTCTAATACTTTTCCCGAGAAGTGAACGAGCAAAATCGGACCCCCGAAGCATTGACACTTTGAGGGCGCCGTTCTCTGCGGTTTTGATGCCAGAATCCTGCGTTTATGCCGTTGAAAAATGCGGATGCTCCAGGGGTCCAAAAACAGACGCTCACTTCGCGGAAAAAGTAATAGAGCCCGATAGCGGGGGATGGGGTACCGATGCAAAACGGCGTCAAGGGTTGGTCGAGCAGGCGGTTTCTCCATTGATGTCCGCACGATATGTGACACTTACCCTGCCGCCATGCTCCGTCGCGGCGGCATGCATCTGAAAAACGACCCTCTAAGGAGTTCGATATTGATGAGTGGCAACACCAAGCACCTTGCAAAGAAGTGCGTCAAGGACGCAGGGCCGTGTCTTGTGCTGTGCGCGGCCGGCGTGGCGGTCGCGCTGCTGGCTGTTCTGGGACCATTTGACGTGCTCCGAAGTGCCAGTTCTCTGCATGTTTGCATGGCCCTTGCCGGTGCCATGATGACCAGCGGCGTGCTCGATCTGGTTTTTTGGGTGCTTGACCCGTTTGGATGGAAGAGCGAGGGGTAGGTCCTAAAGGATGGAAGGGCTGGAACGGTTGGCTTAGTGATCGTGCAGAATGTGGGCTAGCGACTTACAGGGAAGTGGTGATCCGATGACGGTCTATGTGACGGGCGATATTCACGGCGGCCTTGACATGCAAAAGCTGCGCGACTGGGAGCTTGGGGATAGCCTGACGAGTGACGACTATCTGATTGTCGCGGGCGACTTTGGCTTTCCCTGGGATTTTTCTGCCGAGGAGTGCGCCGATATCGCCTGGCTGGAGTCGCGCCCCTATACCGTGCTGTTCGTCGACGGCAACCACGAACGCTACGACCATTGGGCGGAGCGCCCCATGGAGCTGTGGCATGGTGGGTTGACGCAGCGTCTGTCGGACACCTCGCCCATACGGCGCCTGACGCGCGGCGAGGTTTTTGAGCTCGACGGCTCAACGGTCTTTACCATGGGCGGCGCCACGAGCGTGGACAAGGAATACCGCATTCCGTATTCCAGCTGGTGGCCGCAGGAGCTGCCGGACGAGCGCAACTTTGAGGAGGCACGGACAAAGCTCGACGGCGTGGGCTGGAAGGTCGACTACGTGATCACCCACACCTGCTCCACGCGCATGCTTTCGCCCACGCTCTATCCGGGGCCCGGCTGGAATTGCCCTGCCGTTGATCGGCTTACGGCATTTTTCGATGAACTGGAAGACCGCTTGGACTACAGGCGCTGGTACTACGGGCATTTTCATCGAGATGCCAACCCGGCCGAGCGTCATACCGTGCTCTACGACTGCATCGTTCGCTTGGGCGACGAACTCCAGCCCTGGGATGTTGCGTAGGGGTGGGGTGCCTGATTACTCAGCCGTTACGGTGATGTTCTCCCTGTGCTTGCGGATAACATCCCAGCTAAAGTGCTCGACCAGCTGCTCGGCAGAGCGCGGCGTGGTGTCCGGCGCGATGCCCGTTTGGCCGGCAAGCCAGCCCAGCAGCGCCTCGGGCGTGCCAAAGCGGGCACGCAGCTCGCCCAGGTCCAAATCGCGGTCGCGCTTGGAAAGGCGGCGGCCGTCCGGCGACATGAGCAGCGGAATGTGCGCGTAGTGCGGCGTGGGAAGTCCCAGCAGATGCTGCAGGTAGATTTGGCGGGGTGTGGAGCCCAGCAGGTCGCATCCGCGCACAACTTCGGTGACGCCCATGGCGGCGTCGTCGACCACCACGACTAGCTGATAGGCAAAGACGCCGTCGCTGCGGCGCACCAAAAAGTCGCCGCACTCGGTGGCGAGCGCCTCGCATTGGGCCCCGTACGTGCGGTCTACAAACTCGATTACGTCATCTGCCAGATTGTCGACGGCGGGCACGCGCAGACGCGTGGCCGGGGCGCGCAGGGCACTGCGGCGGGTGATCTCCTCGGCCGAAAGCCCTCGGCAAGCGCCGCGGTAGATGGGCGTGCCGTCGCTGGCGTGCGGCGCGCTCGCGGCGTGGAGCTCGGCGCGCGTGCAAAAGCAGGGATAGGTGAGGTTGGCATCCTGTAGCCGATGCAAGGCGTCCTCGTACAGGTCCAGGCGATCGTGCTGGTAGTAGGGGCCTTCGTCCCATTCGAGCCCCAGCCACGCCAGGTCGTCGATGAGCTGCGCTGCAAGCTCCGGGCGCTTGCAGCGGTCGTCCAGGTCCTCGATGCGCAACACGATGCTGCCGCCCTGGCTGCGGGCCGAAAGCCACGCGCACAGGCAGCTGAACACGTTGCCCAGGTGCATGCGGCCCGAGGGCGACGGGGCAAAGCGGCCCACGACAGGCGCGGGCGTTGCGGGGGTGGCTGATGCCGCGATGGTCGTCGGCGTGCTGGCGAGAGTCGTTGCTATGTTGCGTGCGTTGATATCCATGCGGACGAGTATAGCGCGGGGCGCGGTGGGGGAGACGTCGTTATGGGTCGCAAGTTGCCGGGACTCGCGCGCACTGCGTGCACCGGGCTACCGGCTCAGCATTTTGATTCCGGCCCATTCATTCAACACCTCAAACGACAGAAACCCCGGCAGCTCTTCGCAACTGCCGGGGTTTCCGCGGAAAAGGGGGACATGATCCTCGAGCGAACGGGAAAGGGGCAAACCGTTTTCGCTCAACTCCTTTATGCCCTCTGACCGCTGGCTCAATCAGCGCATGCCGCGGCAACACAAAGCCGCTACACCTGTGACGGAGGTGTGAAGCGGTGTCTATTGCTGGCGCGGGCCATGCCAAGGAGTGTCCCAGGCTGCCGGCAGATAAGGAACGTCCCTAACTGCCGGGGTGCGGAGGTGACTTTCGTCCCGTCTGGCGCTCCGGTTGCCGAGATATTCGTCATGCGCAGCCGCAAACGTGGGACAATTACGCTGTTGGTACCACAGATAAAGGATGTGCCTATGAACACTCCCGTTGCCAAAACAAGCCGGCAGCGCCGCCTGTTTGTGCGGTTCGCTTCCGTCTGCGCGCTCGTCACATGCGCGCTGTTGCTGTTGCCCGCCGTTGCGCGTGCCGACGGCTACTCCATGAGTCAAACCTACATTGGGGCCACGGTCGAGGCCGATGGCTCGCTGACCGTGATCGAGGGGCGCCAGTTTGATTTCGACGACGACATCAACGGCGTGTACTGGGATATCAATACTGGCTCAAACCAGCAAGGCGGCTCGGTGAACGTTGATGTGCTGAGCGTCGAGGAAGATGACACCGCGTTTAGTGAGGTTGGCAGCGCGAACAAAGGCGACTCTGGCGTCTACACGGTGGAGCAGTCCGGCGATGGCGTAAGGCTTAAGGTATTCAGCCCCCACGAGAGCGGCGACAGCGCGATCTATTACGTGAGCTATTCCATGACCGGCGCGGTCATGAACTGGGCCGATACCGCCGAGCTCTACTGGAAGTTCGTGGGTGACGGCTGGTCTGCCGATTCCGATGACGTGGAGATGGAGGTCTACTTCGCAAACGCCGCTGCCGGGACGGCGGCGACTAAGGGCGATAACTTCCGCGCATGGGGCCATGGTCCGCTAACGGGCGACGTGTCGCTCGACGAGAACGAGCCCATGGTCACCTATACCATCCCGTGCGTGCACGAGGGCGAGTTTGCCGAGGCGCGTATCGCCTTCCCCAGCGACTGGGTGCCGCAGCTTGCCGCCTCGGGTGACGAGCGCATGTCGACAATCCTGAGCGAGGAGAAAGAGTGGGCCGACGAGGCCAACGCCCGCCGTGAGCACGCCCGCATGATCGCAAATGCACTTGCCGCGGTAAGTGTTGTCGCGGCGGCGGCCTTCACCGGCGTAATCGTGGTGCTCAAGCTACGTAAGCCCAAGCCCAAGCCGCTTTTCCAAGATGAATACTTCCGTGACGTGCCCTCGGCCGACCATCCCGCCGTGCTCTCGACCCTTATGAGCTGGAACGATGTGCCCGATCAGGCATATATCGCCACGCTTATGAAGCTCACCGACGACCGCGTGATCAAGCTCGAGGAATCGACCGAGACAAAAAAGAAGGGCCTGCTGGGGCGCGAAAAAGAGGAACAGACGTATCGCCTCACAGTGACCGACGAAGGCTGGAAGTCGGTCAAGAAGGACAGCGTAGACCGCGCAGTGCTCAAGGTCTTCTTCGCCGGCGTTAAGCCTGACGAGAACGGCATCCGTTCGCGCACGTTTAGCGAGCTGGAGGATTACGTCAGCGATCACGCCGAATCTGCTGGCGATAAGCTCGAGGACTATCAGAATACCGTTAAGGGAGAGCTGGTCGATCGCGAGTACGTGGCTTCGGACGGCATTGTCGCAATGGTGTTTGGCCTGGTCCTGGGCATTTTAATCGCCTTTATTCCCATCGGATCCATTTTCTTTACCGATGCTGCGCAGGCAAACGTTATCGCCGCGGTTATCTCGGTGCCCATCGTACTTGTAGGCATTGGCGTAAGTCTCACCTTCCGTCGCTATACGCCGGAGGGTGCCGAGGTTGCGGCGCGCTGCAAGGCGCTCAAGCATTGGCTCGAGGATTTTACGCGCCTTAAGGAGGCCGTCCCGGGCGATCTGATTCTGTGGAACAAACTGCTGGTGATGGGCGTGGCGCTGGGCGTTTCCAAGGAAGTGCTGCGCCAGCTTGCCGAGGCTGTACCTGCCGATCTGCGCGACAGCGACGACTTCTACGACAACTATCCCTGCTACTGGTGGTACTACCATCATTACGGCAACGAGTCGCCGCTCGATTCGTTTGATGACGTGTATCACGAAACCATCCGTGAGCTGGCATCGAGCTCTGATAGCTCGAGCGGCGGCGGAGGCGGCGGTTTCTCCGGAGGTGGCGGAGGCGGCGCCGGCGGAGGCGGCGGCGGAACGTTCTAACGGTCGTATTTTACGGGATGGGCTTTTCTCGACAGTCGTCGGGGAGAGCTCGTCCCATTCTTATGCGCCGAGATGGGCCGATCTTTCTACGTTTTGCTCCGTCAAAAGGGGCAGTGGGCAAAAAACGCCAAATATGAGTACTGTTGCCTTGCCGGTCACATATCTTTGGGCTTAAAAAGGGATCCCTAATGAGAATACTTCTCGTTAGGGACCCCTTTTATTCTACATATGGGGAGGAACGTTGGCTTGCACAACGTATTGTCATGTCGAGCGGACCCGAAACTACTCAAATTTGCTGCCACTAAAAAGGTAACAGTACTCATATTTGCCCTTTTTTGCCCACAGCCCCTTCAGACTAGTCGTTGGGGACGTTCTTAAACGACTAGGTTGTGGCCGCTGACGGGCCTATGCTGTTAGATCTAGCTCGTAGAGGAAGCTTTCGCGCGGCATGTCGCGACGGCGCTCTTCTCGGCTGGCGCGGTGCGTGGCTGTGCGCTTAAAGCCGTGCAGCTCGTAGAACTTCCAAGAGCAGTCAGAGTCGGTATACAGGTGTGCCTTGGTTGCCCCGCGTGAGGACAGGTGCGAGACGGCGGCATCGAGCAGCACCGAGCCAACACCCAGGCCATGAACGTCGGGGTCGACGGCAAGCAGTGTGACCTCGTTATCATGCGGCAGCGGACTGCTTTCGAGCAGACGATTGTTGGTCCGGATCGTGGCTCGCACAAACGAGAGATACTCGGCGCACGCATTGGGCTCCAGCTCGCGCATTTGGGATAGTAGCGCGCGCTCGGCGTCCATCCAATGTTCGTTGATACCGGCACTGGCGGTCTGTCCCGCACGCGCAAGCGAAATGCCGCGCGCCTCGCCGTCAATTACGGCAACTTGCGAAAACGTGGAAGAAGAAAGGCAGTAGGCAAGGTCGCACGCGGCCTCGAGGCGGTTGTACTCATCGTTATCCGAGTTGTTATGCCAAAGCTGCTGTAGAATCAGCGCGATGGCGTCGAAATCTTCGGTATCAAACGGTCGGTAGAGAACCCGCGAGACCATGGTGCCTCTTTCTTTTGCGGATGCATATCGAGCACAGTTCTACCACGCCATTGGCATCTAATTATGGTGCCCTTGTGCTCCATCAACTCACCGTGCTCGGTGCCGTGCCCATCCCCTCTGCTCGCAAACTTTTTCTGCACATGCGCCCGTTGCGGGGTGCATTGATGCGCTCGATGCGCTACATTGAATCAGTATTTTCAATGCCGCTGCGCGAGCGCTGCAGATCGACGTATCACCGACTCACAGAGCACGGCGGCGTACCAGACAGGAGGACTGCATGGGATCTGATGTGAAGATCGCACGCGCGTTGATCTCGGTTACCGATAAGACGGGCGTCGTCGATTTCGCACGGACGCTGGTCGATGACTTTGGCGTCGAGATCATCTCTACGGGCGGCACGGCTCGTGCCATCGAGGACGCGGGCGTTCCCGTAACCCCCATCGAGGAGTTCACGGGCTACCCCGAGATGATGGACGGCCGCGTTAAGACCCTGCACCCCAAGGTTCACGGCGCGCTGCTGGCCCGCCGCGATTCCGAGCAGCACATGCAGGAGGCCGCTCAGCACGGCATTAAGCTGATCGACCTGGTCGTCGTCAACCTGTACGAGTTCGAGAAGACCGTCGCCAACCCCGAGGTCACCTTCGCGGACGCCATCGAGCACATCGACATCGGTGGCCCCTCCATGCTGCGCTCTGCCGCCAAGAACGCCACGAGCGTTACCGTCATTTCCGACCCTGCCGACTATGATGCCGTCCTGGCCGAGATGCACGAGACCGGTGGCTGCACCACGCTTTCCACCCGTCGTCGCCTGCAGGTGAAGGTCTACCAGACCACCGCCGCCTACGACACGGCTATCTCCCGTTGGCTTGCCGCCCAGGCAAGCGACGTGGCGGATACCTCTGCCAAGCTCGAGATCTCGTTGGAGAAGGTCGACGACCTGCGCTATGGCGAGAATCCTCAGCAGAAGGCTACGGTCTACCGCTTTGCCGAGGGCTGCGAGAACACCGCGAGCTCGCAGTTCCCGCTCGTTGGCTCCGAGCAGATCCAGGGCAAGCCGCTCAGCTACAACAACTATCTGGATGCCGACGCCGCTTGGAACCTGGTCCGCGAGTTCGACGAGCCGGCCTGCGTGATCCTCAAGCACCAGAACCCCTGCGGTTCCGCCGTTGCCGAGGACATCACGGCCGCCTACGACCGCGCCTTCGCCTGCGATCCCAAGAGCGCCTTTGGCGGCATCATCGCCTGCAACCGCGAGGTTCCCTATGAGCTGGTCGAGCACTTTGCCGATCAGAACAAGCAGTTCGTCGAGGTCATCATCGCCCCGAGCTACACTGCCGAGGCGCTCGAGCGCATGGCTAAGCGCCCCAACCTGCGCGTGCTGGCCACCGGCGGCGTGGACCACGGCGCCCAGGTGGAGCTGCGCTCCATCGACGGCGGCATGCTGGTGCAGGAAGTCGACCATGTGACCGAGGATCCCGCGACCTTTACGTTCCCCACCGACCGCAAGCCCACCGACGCCGAGATGGCCGAGCTCGAGTTTGCCTGGAAGGTCTGCAAGGGCGTTAAGTCCAACGCCATCCTGGTCTCCAAGGGTAAGGCCGGCATTGGCATGGGCCCGGGTCAGCCTAACCGCGTTGACTCTGCGCTACTTGCCTGCGAGCGCGCCGAGGACTTCTGCGAGCGCGAGGGCGTGGAGAAGGGCGGCTTTGCCTGTGCAAGCGACGCGTTCTTCCCGTTCCGCGACAACGTCGACGTGCTTGCCGCGCACGGCGTGACCTGCATCATCCAGCCCGGCGGCTCCAAGCGCGACGACGAAAGCATCCAGGCCTGCAACGAGCATGGCATCGCAATGGTCTTCACCGGCGCCCGCCACTTCCGCCACTAAGTTCCGCCCTGGGACAAAATAATCTCTGCAAAAGACGGTCGCTCCGTTTGGAGGGCCGTCTTTTTGGTATAAGAGGACGGAATGACTAACACGAAAGGTACAACCATGCCCCAGATTGATGATGCCGAGCTGTTTGGCAATGCCGAGGATCAGCGTGCGTATGAGGACTTTTGCGCCAATCAGGAGGCGATCGAGAAGTTCACGCTCGACAAGCCCGCGCTCATCTGCCGTTGGCGCATGTCCAACAAAAAGGTGCCCATGCTCAATCGCCACATCCGCGCGCTATCCGAGCGCCTGGTGCAGGGCGAGCCACTTACCCATAACATGCTCAGTTGGGCCAAGCAACACGTTGAGTGGTCGCTTGCCGAGGGCGATTACACCGCACGCGACGGCGTGCTCATGCTGGTGATCGACGTCAACGGCAACGCCGCCATGACGGTGGGGGAGTACGAGCCGCTAACCGATACGTCGGCCAAGGCGCTACGTGCCCGCTCCGCCGAGGCCCGCTCCGAGGCCGACGAAACCGGCGTGGCGCCCGAGCTGCTCGCTGCCGTCGATAACGGCGAGCTTGCCTTTGTGGCGCCAGCGGACGAGTGCCTGTGCGGCACGGCGACGCTCATCGAGCAGCTGGCCCAGACCAAGGGCATCTCGGTCACGCGCGTAGATATTCCCGCACAGCTCAAGGGCGCGCTGTTCCTGGTGAGCGACGAGCACGGCGTGGTTCCCGCCGACGATACCGATGCCGCCGAGGCGGACGCTGCTATGGTCACCTTCTTCGCCGACGGCTACGAAAAGCTCCGCGCCCGTCGCTAAATGATTTTTCTGGGACGGGGATTAAAGAATCATTTTGGTCCCCGCCACCGCTGCGAGTGCGAGGCGGACAAAACGCCCCCGCTCGCGAACAGTTCTGTCACCTGGCACCGCGCGCGGTGCACACCCGCAGTTTCGCAGCCATAATGGTGGCAAGACAACCAAGAGGGGAGCGGAATCCATGGCGCTGATCTATATCGTTGAGGACGACGAGCCCATTCGTCGCGAGCTTGCCGATATCCTTGCCCGTGCCGGTTTTGAGGTCGAGGCCTGCGAATCATTCGAGCACGTCTCGTGCGATATTCTCGCTGCCGCGCCCGACTTGGTGCTGCTCGACCTCACGCTTCCCGTCAAAGACGGCCAGCATATCTGCCACGAAGTCCGCCGCGAATCCGAGGTTCCCATCATCGTCCTCACGTCGCGCACGACCGAAATCGACGAGGTCATGGCCATGACGCTCGGCGCGGACGACTTTGTCCCCAAGCCCTACAGCGCCCGCGTGCTCGTGGCGCGCATCAACGCCCTGCTGCGTCGCACCGCGGCGGCAGGCGAGCGCAGCACGCTCGTCCACAAGGGACTGGAGCTCGACCTCGCCCGCTCCATGGTCACCAATACGGCAACCGGCGACAGTACCGAGCTCACCAAAAACGAGCTGCGTATCCTCTCGCTGCTCTTGGGTCGCGCGGGCAAGATCGTCTCGCGTCCGGCCATCATGCAGGACCTGTGGGACTCCGATGCCTTCGTGGACGACAATACACTCACCGTCAACATCAACCGCCTGCGCACCACGCTCGAAAAAATCGGCATTAAGGGGTATTTGACCACGCATCGCGGCCAAGGCTATTCGGTCTAGGGGTCGGCTATGTCGTTTGGCAAATTCTTTAAAGATGCGTTGCTTCCCGTCGCCGTGTGGACGTGCGGCGTGCTGCTGAGCTGCTTTGTGCTGACGGTCGCCGGCGCACCCGTTTCTATCGTGGTCGTGGCGGTTGGCGTGTCCTTTATCTTCGGCATGCTGGGCATCGTGATCGAGTACGCGCGTCGTCGTCGTTTTCTGCGCCAGCTGGAGCGTGCGGCAGAGGAGCTCGAGAGTCCCGCATGGGTGCAGGAGATGGTGCAATGCCCGACCTATGCCGAGGGCGAGCTCGAGTACGAGGTCTTGCGCCGGGTGGGCAAAGCTGCCTGCGACGAGGTTGCCGAAGGCCGGCGTCAGACCGATGACTATCGCGACTATATCGAGAGTTGGGTCCACGAGGCCAAGTTGCCCCTGGCGGCGGCTCACCTGATTTTGGAAAACCTGGACGGCAGCGAAGACGACCTGTCGCGCGTGGACGACCTGGGCCGTGAGTTGGCTCGCGTGGAGCGCTATATCGACCAGGCGCTGTACTATGCGCGCTCGGAAGTCGTGGAGCGTGACTACCTGATTCGCCGCTGGGATCTCAAGACCTTGGTGACGGGCGCGATCAAGGCCAATGCGCGTGAGCTCATCGCGGCACACGTGGCGCCGGTGTGCGAGAACCTCGACTTTGAGGTCTTTACCGACGAGAAGTGGCTCGAGTTTATTCTGGGCCAGCTCATTCAGAACAGCATTAAATATGCGCGTGAGGATGGTGCGAAGATCACGTTTTCGGGTGCGTTGCTGGACGAGGGCCTGGCGAGTGAGCGCATCGAGCTTACCGTCGCGGACAACGGCTGTGGTGTGAGCGCGGCCGACCTGCCCCGCGTGTTCGAGAAGGGCTTTACCGGCGACAACGGTCGCACCACCAAGCGCGCAACGGGCATCGGCCTCTACCTGGTGGCGCGTCTGTGCTCCAAGATGGGCATCGACGTCACCGCAGCGTCCGAGCCCGGCGAAGGCTTCGTCGTTACGTTTGCCTTCTCAACCAACAAGTTCCAATACTTTGAGTAGTTAGCCCGTATGGCGTAGCCGTTCAGGATTTTCCTATTTAAGAAGAAATCAGGCTTTTCGGCAGCTATATTCCTGAACGGGAACATTGCTAATGTAGTCAACGCTATATTCCCGTACATGAACATAGTGCTACAGGTTTATACTATGTTCACGAACAGGAATATAGCTGGAGGCGTCATGAGAACGGTGACAACGATTAAAAAGCTGGATGGGCGCATCAAGCTCAAACCGTCGGAAGTCGCTTTCTCGGAGCGCACGGTTTTCGATCCCGCCGAGATAGGGAAGGCCCTTAGGCTCAGAAGGCGTGAGCTCGGCTTGACTCAACGTGACGTCGCGACTATGACGGGTCGCAGCCTTCGTGTGATTGGTGATATCGAACGGGGGCGGACAACGGTCGAAATTGGTGTCATTTTCGATTACGCCTCCATCGTGGATATTGATTTTATTCTGAAGGTGAGGGGGAAGTAATGGATGGCACGCTGTTCGTTCACCGTGAGTTTAATGGGTCTTACCAGCTGGTTGGCATACGCACCGGCGAAGGTCGGTCTCTACCATACGGGCGATGACCCATGTGGCGGATGGTACCTGCCTCATGGAGCGGCCCCATCTACGCACATTCTCAAAGCGGGGTCGAAAACGTTCCCAGGCGAGACGGTGTGTGAAGCGATGTGCGTGAGAGCCGCCTCCCTGATGGACCTGTCGGCCGAAGAGTGTTTTCTTATCCGAGTTGAGGATGCCGAGCCAATTATCGCCGTGAGACGATTTGACCGAGTAACGCCTGATGCCGGATGCTCGGTTGACGGATTGCCAATTCCATACCGTTTGCACCAGGAAGATGTTTGTCAGGCCAAGGGCATTTCGCGTGAGCTTAAATATGAGCCCACGGGCGTCAATTACCTGGGGCTTATCGTCGATGCGGTGCGAAGGGCGTCGACGAATCAAATGGAGGACAGGTTCCTTGTCGGCTATAACCAGCTGTTCGACTATGCCGTAGGTAACTGCGATAACCATCTAAAGAACTGGTCGCTCGTATGGGGCGAAAGTTGGAAGCAGGTGAGGTTGGCGCCGCTCTATGACGTGCTGTGTACAACGGTTTATCCCAGTCTCGTTCGTGAGATGGGCGTCTCGTTTGGTGGGAGCCGCAAGATTGACGACGTAACGCGCGGGTCGGTGATGAGCCAAATGATTGGGGCGGGTTTGCCCGGGGGAATTGTCGCCGGAATGATTGCTGATACCTGCAATGAGGTTCCAGACGCGCTAAGAGACGCCGCGCGCGGTCTCAAAGAAGAGGGTTTTCCCGAGGCGGAGGTAATGTTCGAGAAGATCATTCCAGAAGTGCAAGCTCGTCTAAGCAGGATCGCCTTATAACAAAAACGTGCCGCCCAAACAAAACGTGCCGTCCCAAACGGGGCGGCACGCCATTCCTCTATTCAGATAACTCGCTGAAGTACGGTGACGAAGGCGCAAGGCCGGGAGGGGTTATCAAAGCCGACATCCCGCAGCCGCGAAGCGGCGAGGACGTCGGCGTGATAACCCCGCAGGCCTTGCGCCGGCGGGAAGGAACCTACTTCACGACCAAGATGTCGCAGTCGGTATTGCGCAGCAGGAACGTCGAAATCGAGCCCAAGAGCGCGTACTTAATTGAGGACAGGCCGCGGGCGCCGCAGAGCACCAGATCGGGCTTGACCACGTCGAGCATCTCATCCTTGAGCGTCTCACGAATGCGGCCGGTGCGAATCATGACCTCGACCTCGGGAATGTCGGGATTGGCTTTGGCCTCCTCGAGCTGCTTGGCGATGGAGTTGTTAAAGGCCTCCTCCAAGCCGTTGACCAGGTCGACCGGATAGGAACCGGCGCTCTCGAGCGCGGTGGAGTCGATAACGTGGCCGATGATCAGCTTAGCGCCGTTGTTCGCGGCGACCTTGATGGCGCGTGCGAGCACAAAATCCTGCTGCTCAGTACCGTCGAGTGAAACAAATACCTTGGTATAGCCCTCGTTCATGGTTTCCTCCTTGGTCTATCGCACGGGCGCGGGGCTCGTGCGTCGGGCGGGCGCGGGCGCGTTGGCCGCCGGACACTTTATCTTGTTGCAGTTATACCCAAGGATTTCGGTTTGACCGCTCGCAATTCTGTGAACGGGCGAGTTTTTTGGTAAGGGTAGGCACAGGCGCGCCGCCAACGGTTGATAATGGGACATCGCCCGCACCGTCCGCAGAACAATATCGGCGGGTGTCTAACGAGGGGGTCCCTTTGGATATCATCGAGCTTCTAAAATCTGCCTTCATGGGCCTGGTCGAGGGCATCACCGAATGGCTGCCCGTTTCGTCGACCGGTCACATGATCTTGGTGGACGAGTTCGTCAAGATGAACGTGAGCGAGACGTTCTGGAATATGTTCCTGGTCGTGATTCAGCTTGGCGCCATTTTGGCCGTCTGCGTCCTGTTCTTCCATGAGCTCAACCCGTTCTCGCCCAGCAAGGGCAAGGAGGGCCGTCGCGACACCTGGGTACTGTGGGGCAAGATTGTGCTCGGCTGCATTCCCGCCGCGGCGATCGGTCTGCCGCTCAACGACTGGATGGAGGAGCATTTCTACAATGCTCCCGTCGTGGCGCTGGCGCTCATTGTGTACGGTGTACTGTTTATCGTGATTGAGAACTGGCGCGCGAGCAAGCGCGAGGAAATGGCCGTTGCCGGTTCGTTTGGTTCGCGTGCTGTGGTGGCGGGCGGACGTCCCGCCGGTGCGCACTTTGCGGCGCCCGCCGCGGCTACCGCTGAGGATGAGGACGATGACGAGAATCTGGACTTTGGCTCCATCGCCACGCTCGAGGACCTGAGCTGGAAGACTGCGCTGGGTATCGGCTGCTTCCAGGTGCTTTCGCTGGTGCCTGGTACGTCTCGTTCCGGTTCTACCATCATCGGTGGCCTGCTGTTGGGCTGCACGCGTTCGGTGGCGTCCAAGTTTACGTTCTTCCTGGCCATTCCTGTCATGTTTGGCGCGAGTGCACTCAAGCTGGTCAAGTACTTCATCAAGGGCGGTACGTTCGGCGCCAACGAGGTCGCCATCTTGGGCGTGGGCTGCGTTGTGGCCTTTGTGGTTTCGCTCATCGCCATCAAGTGGCTCATGGGCTTCGTCCGCCGTCACGACTTTAAGTGTTTCGGTGTTTACCGCATCATCCTGGGCATCGTAGTGCTCGCATATTTCTTCGTTCTGGAGCCTATGCTCGGCCTGTAACTTGGTTGTCGCTCTGGCCGCCGCTCGCTGTCGTATTCGAATACGCGATATCTATCGGAGTTGCGGTGAAATAGGGATTAAAAGGCCTTGTTGAAGGCTCCAACAGTCCCTATTTCACCGCAACTTTTTTGGTGCATTGGGGTCAAGTTGCTTAGCACCAACTTGGTACAGACAAACCCGACCTCTTTGCACTAATTATTCGGCCACGGTGTGCTTGGGCTTGCGGTTAAAGACAAGCTTGTCTACTACGGCCTGTAGCGACATGCGACGGACGGTGTCGTAGGCTTCCTGCGTGCTGTAGGCGCAATGGGGTGTGACGATGCAGCGCGGATGCGCGATCAGGGCCTGGTTGGGCGCGGTCTCGTCGGCGAGTACGTCGAGCGCGGCGCCGCAGATGCCGCGCGTGCCACCGCTGGCGATGCCCTCGTTCAACGCGGCGACCAGGGCATCCTCATCCACGATGGGCCCGCGGGCCGTGTTAATCAAAAATGCCGTGGGCTTCATGAGTGCAAGCTCGCGCTTGCCGATGAGTTTTTCGGTCTCTGGAATCAGGGGACAGTGCAGACTGACGATATCCGATGTGCCGAGTAACTCATCGAGCGTTTGTGCTTTGACACAGCCTGCCGCAGCGAGCTCTTCTGCACTCTTGGTCGGCGCCCACACCAGCACCTTCATGCCAAGCGCTTGTGCGATGGGCGCCACGGCACGCGCGATGCTGCCAAAAAAGACAAGCCCCAGTGTGCGACCCTGCGTGCGGTGCATGGTATAACCGGCAAGTGGATTCCAAACGCCGTCACGCACATCGCGGTTAAGAAACGTAACTTGGCGCATCAGGTCAAGCATCAAAGCGATGGTGTGTTGAGCGGCGTCGTCTGAGCAGTACCCAGGGCAGTTGGTGACGGTGATGCCATGAGAGGCTAGGAGTTCGACGGCAACGTGGTTAAGGCCGATAGACATGTTCGAGACAATGCGCATCCCCGTGGCGGCCATGGCGTCGGCACATGCATCATCGACGGGGCCGAACTCGCCGACAAAGCCCTCGCAGCCTGCCAGCTGCTCGACGGTGGGGCAGACATTGGGCTCGTGCGCGCAGCCCACCAGCTCAATCTGATCGCCACCTTCGATTGTGTCGAGCGCCGCCTGACCCGCCTCGGTCGAACCATCGACCATGTAATAGAGCACCCTATGCTTCACAGCAACCCTCCTGCCGTGTGGGGACGGGGTAGAAATGGTAGATATTCTATCCCTCCGAGCCAATCGAAGTTGCGGTGGAATAGTTCCTGTTTGGGGGCCAGAAGGCTGGTTTCAGGAACTATTTCACCGCAACTTATTTGGTGATGCTTGGGTGGTGGTGGCGCACGGAGTCGTGGTGTGATTTGCGTCGGTGTCCGCGCGGCTCGGTATACTGGTACGGCTCAAACTATGGCGCTGCCCGCAGGCGCGCCGTTCGTCAGATGAGGAGTCGCCCATGACCCAGCCCCTGCCCTGGGAAAAGAACGCTGCCGCGCTCGTGCCGCCCGCGCCGGAACCCGTGCCGCTCGATGCGTACACCGCCCCCGCCGCGCCGGAACCCGAGCTCGTTCCGCTCGACATCTACGACGCCCCGGCTCCGGCGCCCAAACCAGCCAAGCCGCTCGTCGATATCGATAGTCTGAACCCCGCCCAGCGCGAGGCGGTCCTGACCACCGAGGGCCCGCTGCTGGTCCTTGCCGGCGCCGGCTCGGGCAAGACCCGCGTCCTGACCTTCCGCATCGCGCATATGCTTGGCGACCTGGGCGTTAAGCCCTGGCAGGTCCTGGCCATCACGTTTACCAACAAGGCCGCGGCCGAGATGCGCGAGCGTCTGGCAGCGCTCATCCCCAGCGGCACCCGCGGCATGTGGGTGTGCACCTTCCATGCCATGTGCGTGCGCATGCTGCGCGAGGACGCCGACCTGCTGGGCTACACCGGGCAGTTCACCATCTACGATGACGATGACTCAAAGCGCATGGTGCGTGACATTATGCAAGCGCTCGGCATTGAACAAAAGCAGTTCCCCATCAACATGATCCGCAGCAAGATCAGCTCGGCAAAAAACGCCATGATCGGGCCCGAGGACATGCTCAAATCCGCCGACAGCCCTAATGACAAAAAGGCCGCGCAGGTCTACCTGGAGCTGGAGCGCCGCCTGCGCGCTGCCAACGCGATGGACTTCGACGACCTGCTCGTGCGCACGCTCGAGCTGCTGCGCACCCGCCCCGAGGTGCTCGACAAGTACCAGGAGCGCTTCCGCTACATTAGCGTCGACGAATATCAGGACACCAACCACGTCCAGTACGAGATCGCCAACCTGCTGGCCGCCAAGTACCAAAACCTCATGGTCGTGGGCGATGACGACCAGTCCATTTATAGCTGGCGTGGCGCCGACATCACCAATATCCTGGACTTTGAGAAGGACTTTAAAGACTGCAAGACCGTCAAGCTGGAGCAGAACTATCGCTCTACGGGTCACATCCTGAGCGCCGCCAATGCCGTTGTTCGCCACAACTCGCAGCGCAAGGACAAGCGCCTGTTTACGGCCGAGGGCGATGGTGAGAAGATCCAGGCCTTCCAGGCGAGCGATGAGCGCGACGAGGGCCGCTGGATTGCCGGCGAGATCGAAAAGCTGCACTCCAAGGGCACGAGTTACGACGACATCGCCGTGTTCTACCGCACCAACGCCCAGTCGCGCATTCTCGAAGATATGTTCCTGCGCGCGGGCGTGCCCTACAAGATCGTGGGCGGCACGCGATTCTTCGACCGTGCCGAGATCCGCGACGTCATGGCTTACCTCAAGATGATCGTGAACCCGGCCGACGAGATGAGCGTCAAGCGCGTCATCAACACGCCGCGCCGCGGCATCGGCTCCACCTCGATCCAAAAGATCGAGCAGCTGGCGCGCGACAACCGTTGCTCGTTCTTCCAAGCCTGCGAGATTGCGACGGCCGAGACGGGCATGTTTAGCGCCAAGGTGCGCAACGGCCTGTCGAGCTTTGTCTCGCTGGTGCGCGAGGGTCGCCGCATGAACGGCGAGCTCAAGGACGTCGTCGAGATGATCGTCGACAAGACGGGCCTGCTGCAGGCTTTCCGCGCCGAAGGCACCATGGAGTCCGAGAGCCGCGCCGAGAACATCCAGGAATTCCTGGGCGTCGCCGCCGAATTTGAAGAGACGCACGAGGATATCGAGGGTACGCTCGAGAGCTTAGAAGAGCTGCGTGCAGCCGGCGTTGCCGACGTGCCTGCCGACGCCGAGCCCGTCGTGGTGAGTGCGCCTGCGCCCGAGCCGGGGCCGTCCGCACCGGCATCCTCGTTTGAGGCACTCGTCGGCGCTCGTGACGCCGCGGGCTCCAATCCGCTCGATAGCCTAGCCGCCCCGGCGCTCTCGCCGCAGGATGCCCTGGCCGCCGCTATCGCGGGTAACGCCTATGCCGCGCCGACTGAGCTGCCGGCGGGTGCCGTGCATGCCGACGAGATCGAGCGCACCTACGGTCCGCTTACCTGTAAGGCACTGCCGGCACTCATGGAGTGGCTGGCCCTGCGCTCCGACTTGGATTCTTTGGCCGGCGAGACGCATGCCATCACCATGATGACCATCCACTCCGCCAAGGGCTTGGAGTTCCCGGCGGTGTTCGTGGCCGGCATGGAGGAGGGTGTCTTCCCGCACGTGCATGACTTTGGCGGCAGCGATGATCCGGGTAAGCTCGAGGAGGAGCGTCGCCTGGCCTACGTCGCCATCACGCGCGCCCGCAAGCGCCTGTTCCTGACGTATGCCGCCACGCGTCGCACCTACGGCTCGACCTCTGCCAACCCGCGCTCGCGCTTCCTCAACGAGATTCCGTTTGAGGACATCGAGTTTAGCGGTATCGGCTCTGCCGGTTTTGAGGGCACGGGCTGGGAGAAGCGCGGCGACCGTCACGGCACCTTTGGCTCGGGCATGGGCTCGGACATGTACGGCGGCAAGGTGTTCGGTTCGCATACGCGCTCGACCGGCGGTTCCGGTTCGCGCGGCGGATCGAGCTTTGACGACTTCTTTGGCGGCAGCAGTTACGGGACCGAGCGCCATCGTGGGGTCTCGCCAGACGCCGGCCGTGTTGCCTCGACCTTTGGCTCGGGCGCGCCGCGAGCCAAAAAGCCCTCGTCCAAGGTGTCCCCGACGGTGGAGCGCAAGGTCGATCGTGCCAGCGCATCGCAGGACTTTGCCGCGGGCGATACCGTGAGCCACAAGACCTTTGGCACGGGTACCGTGATCTCGGTCGCCGGAGACATGATCGAGGTTCAATTCGAAAAGACCGGCCAGACCAAAAAGCTGATGAAGGGTTTTGCACCGATTGTTAAGCTGAATGCCTAACTGCGAGGTTGACCGGGCGTGCCGGGGGCTTTGGTCGCCTGCTCGGACAGTCCTGCTCGCACGGAGAGCACATTAAGTGCTCTCCGGCTCGTGCGGAACTCGCGATCGACCAAAGCCCCCGGCGCGCCCTCTTCCTTGTGGCGTTTTGGCCTGCAGCTTGCGAACGTTGCTTTGCCCGTTCGCTTTTTGATCTGGAGAGCCGGGTGGGCTGATAGATAGATACGAGTAGGGGCTCTCCCGTACATGGACGGGAGAGCCCCTTGTTGCGTTTGGGCTGTTGGTGCGACCTAGAGGTGCGAGATGATCAGTTCCATCTTGCCTTCAAGTTCAATCTGGTCCACGGTGCTCGGAGCCAGTAGGTGGCTTCCCTTGTGGACGGGGTCGCCGCAGATGGTGCCTTCGCCGTCGATGACCGACAGGCACATGAAAGGCCAACGCTGGTCGAGGGTCTTGCTGCCGTCGACGCGCACGCGATCGACGGTGTAGCAGGGGTTGGACTCGAGCTCGGTTACGCCGTCCACCTCGGGCGCGGT
The DNA here is from genome assembly GCA_036312985.1 of Collinsella sp. Classification (GTDB taxonomy): domain Bacteria; phylum Actinomycetota; class Coriobacteriia; order Coriobacteriales; family Coriobacteriaceae; genus Collinsella. The sequence goes on along the minus strand of JAXJMV010000040.1, from coordinate 5,864 downwards.
TATCGTGCCGTCGGTCGGAGCCTGGGCATCAAAGTCGATGCAGTCGAGGCTCTGCTCAATGTGCAGTGGGCGCAGCTTGCCGTCGGTGCCGGGACGGTCGTAGTCGTACAGGCGATACGTCACGTCGCTCGACTGCTGCGTCTCCAAAATGAGCGTGCCGGTCTTGATGGCGTGCACGGTACCGGAATCAATCTGGAAAAAGTCGCCCTTGTGGATCGGTACTACGTTGAGCATGTCGTCCCAGCGGCCGTCCTCGATCATCTGCGCGGCCTCGGCGCGGTCATGCGCGCGCTGGCCGACGATGATTGTGGCGCCGGGCTCGCAGTCCAGCACATACCAGCACTCGGTTTTGCCCAGGCTGCCGTTCTCGTGCTTGGCGGCGTACTCGTCGTTGGGATGAATCTGGATCGAAAGGTCGTCCTTGGCGTCCAGAATCTTAATGAGCAGCGGGAACTCCTTGCCCTCGCAGTTGCCAAAGAGCTCGTGGTGCTCGGCCCACAGCCACGAAAGCGTGTGACCTGCATACGGGCCCTCCGCAATCTGGCAGTCACCGTTGGGGTGGGCCGAGATGGCCCAACACTCACCGATGGGACCATCGGGAATGTCGTAACCAAATACGGTTTCGAGTTGACGGCCGCCCCAGATCTTCTCGTGGAAGATGGGCGTCAGTTTAATCAAATCGGACATGTTCATACTCCCATTGCACTGCGTGGGCGCCGCGTAAAACTGCTCAAAACGAGCGCCCGCATGACTACAAAAACCTATGCCAACGTTACGTTGTGCAACTCAAAGCGGTCGCCAACGTTGCGCGAGACCGAATACTCAAAGGCGGCGCCGCTATCCAAGAAGCCAATCTGGGTGAGTTCGAGCAGGGGAGAGCCGGGTTTGGTATCCAGGCGCTCAGCTTCTTCCTCGGTTGCTGCCACGGCGCGAATGGTACGGTGGAAGCTCGAAATCTTCAGCCCGCATTGCTCTCGGATGAAGCGGTAGAGCGATCCGTACAGGTCCTTCTTCTTCAGCCCCGGAATCAGCTCGAGGGGCATGTAGGTGTACTCGATAACGATGGGCTTCTCATCGGCCTGACGCACGCGCACGACGTGATAGGCAAAGTCATCCTCGGCAATTCCCAGCTGGGCTGCGATGTCCGCTGGTGGATTAACGATCGAGAAATCGTAGACCACCGAGGTCACCTTCTCCCCGCGGTGCTCATATGAAAAGCCCTGGGCACGGTCGTTTTTGCCCTGGAAAAACGCCTGGCCGGGAAGTCCCGCCGTGTCCTTAACGTAGGTACCCGATCCACGACGGCTGGTAATAAGACCTTCCTCGGTGATTTGTTCAATAGCTCGTTTGACGGTGATTTTGGAAACGCTATAGAGCTCGCAGAACTCAACGACAGTGGGAAGCTTGTCGCCAGGTTTAAGAGCGCCATCCTCAATACTCCGACGAATATCTGCAGCTATCGCCTCGTATTTGGGAATCAAGGAACCTCCTTTCCAACTTGATTGAGAATAAAAGAAAGTATAGTCAACGCCTAAGCATCTCTATTGAGTTATTGAAAAGTTCGAGAAAGATAAAATCAAAAGACGCCCCGCTTGTAAAATCAGAGCGTTTTAAATGATAAACATCTGAGTAGTGTCGTGTTGAGGAATGATCGGTCCGAGGACAGGACCGAACCGATATAGCGGCCAGCGAATCGAATCTCGTACTCTGCGTTTCCCCAGATATAACCTGCCAAAACAAACCTGTCCCTTTTTGGTAGGTTTTTGCCTTGGGAGCGGTACCATACAGGCAATGTTTAAACGAGAAAGGTGGGCTCCCATGGAACCTAAGCAGTACTACATCGGCATTGACGTCGGCGGCACTTCGGTTAAGGAGGGCCTGTTCGACGAGGACGGCAACCTGCTAGCCAAGGCCAGCGTGCCTACGCCTCCCATCGTTGACGCCGCGGGCTTTGCCGCGGTGACCGAGGCTATCGACCAGGTGGTCGCCAAGGCTCGGATTCCGCGTGCCTTTGTGGCGGGCATTGGCCTGGCCGTTCCGTGCCCCATCCCGGCATCGGGCGATGCCAAGGTCAAGGCCAACATTGCCATTAACCTGCCCGAGCTGAGGATCGCCATTCAAAAGCACTGCCCCGACGCGGTCGTTAAGTACGAGAACGATGCCAACGCCGCTGCCATGGGCGAGGCCTGGCTCGGTTCTGCCAAGGGCGTGCAGAACGTGGTGATGGTCACCATCGGTACCGGCGTGGGCGGCGGCGTTATCGTCAACGGCGACGTGGTATCGGGCGTTGTGGGCGCTGGCGGCGAGATTGGCCACATGTGCCTGAACCCGGCTGAGGAGCGCACCTGCGGCTGCGGCGGCCATGGCCACCTGGAGCAGTATTCCAGCGCCACCGGCGTGGTGAGCAACTACCTTGCCGAGTGCAAGAAGGCGGGCGTCGAGCCCATCGAGCTCACCGGCCCCTCCGATTCCAAGGACGTGTTCCAGGCCTGCCGCGAGGGAGACAAGCTCGCGCTGGCCGCGGCCGATACCATGGCCGATTATCTCGGTCGTGCCCTGGCGCTTATTGCCAACGTGGTCGACCCCGAGATGTTCCTGATCGGCGGCGGTGCGTCTGCCTCGGCCGATGTCTACCTCGACAAGGTTCGCGAGCACTTCCAGCGCTACGCGCTTTCCGCCTCGCGCGAGACGCCCATTAAGGTCGCTTCGCTCGGCAACGACGCCGGCATCATCGGTGCCGCCTACGTAGCCCTGCGCGCTGCCGGCAAATAGCTGGTGCAAGGGGGTCAGGTTACTTTGCACCAACATGGTGCAAAAGGGACAGCCTTGGCCCCCGTGCCTACCCCAAAATATGCCGTGGCCCTTCCGTCTGCGAAGGCTCGGCATCGGCGTGCTACCATAGCTACGTCCAAGTACACATATCAAGTGGAGGATATCCATGGCAAACGTTCTTGTCTTTGGTCACCAGAACCCCGATAACGACGCCATCATGAGCGCCGTCGTCCTGTCCCAGCTGCTCAACCAGGTTGAGTATGCCGGCAACACCTACGAGGCCTGCGCTCTGGGCCAGCTTCCGGCAGAGTCCGCCAAGCTGCTCGCCGACGCCGGCATTGCCGAGCCCCGCATGATTGATTTCGTCGAGGCCGGTCAGCTCGTTGTCCTCACCGACCACAACGAGTCCGCCCAGTCCGTCGCCGGCCTTAAGGACGCCACGGTCTTTGGCGTCGTCGACCATCACCGCATCGGCGACTTCGAGACCGCCGGCCCGCTGCACTACATCTGCCTGCCCTGGGGCTCCAGCTGCACCATCGTCACCAAGCTCGCCGGCGTGCTCGGCGTTGAGCTTTCCGACGTTCAGGCCAAGCTGCTGCTCTCGGCCATGATGACTGACACGCTCATGCTCAAGAGCCCCACCACCACCGATGTCGACCGCGCCGTCGCCGCCAAGCTCGGCGAGCAGGTGGGCGTCGACCCGGTCAAGTTTGGCATGGAGGTCTTCCTCACCCGTCCGTCCGGCTCCTTCACCGCAGCCGAGATGGTCGGTAACGACATCAAGATGTTCGAGCCCGCCGGCAAGAAGCTGCTCATCGGCCAGTACGAGACTGTCGACAAGACCCGCGCACTCGGCATGATCGACGAGATTCGCGAGGCCATGCGCGCCTACGCCGCCGAGAAGGGTGCCGACGGCATCGTTCTGTGCATCACCGACATCATGGAGGAAGGCTCGCAGGTCCTGCTCGAGGGCGAGACCGAGGCCGCTCAGAAGGGCCTGGGCATTGCCGACGAGCACGACGGCGTCTGGATGCCGGGCGTCCTCTCCCGTAAGAAGCAGGTCGCAGCCCCCATCATGGCCGCCTGCTAGGTTTAGTTGACCAAACGCCACGACCGGATCGCGGATGCCCCGCGCTCCGGTCGTTTTTTGTGCACGGCGCCGCGTCGTCTCTTGGACAGGTATGCCCGTGCCGTTGAACAAATAATGTTCAACCTGTGGTTCCGCTTTTCGGCCACGCCTGCGTGCTTGTCGTGCAGGGTAGGCTAGATGCAAGCGTAATACGTTAGAGCGCGGCGCCGCCACTTGGGCGGGCCGTGCTTTTTTAAGACGGGAGCTTTCCCGTGAAAGGAGCCGCCCATGGCAGCAACTGAGCAGCTGTTCAACGTTCGTGAGCGCAAGCGCTTTGAACGTCACGACATCTGGGAGCGCATCGCCGAGAACGGCACGATTTCCGCCGCCGTCATGGTCTTCGCCGCCATCGCCGCCGTCATTTGCGCCAATACCGATGCCTATGAGGCCATCCATCACTTTTTGGAGACCCCGCTGTATGTGGGTCTGGGCAACCTTACGGCCGGTCTCACCGTCGAGCTATTCGTCAACGACTTCCTCATGGCGATTTTCTTTTTGTTGGTGGGCATTGAGCTCAAGTACGAGATGACAGTTGGCGAGCTCAAAAACCCGCGCCAGGCTATGCTTCCCATGCTGGCGGCCGTGGGCGGCGTCGTCGTTCCCGCCTGCATCTATCTGATCTTTAACCATGCCGGCGCGCACAACGGCTGGGCCATTCCCATGGCAACCGATATTGCCTTTGCGCTGGGCGTGCTGTCGCTTTTGGGCAATCGCGTGCCCAACGGCGTGCGCGTGTTCTTCTCGACGCTCGCCATCGCCGACGACCTCATTTCCATCGCCGCCATCGCCATCTTCTACGGCCAGAGCCCCAATCCGTTTTGGTTGGGCGCCGCCGCGCTTGTGACCTGCGCGCTCGTGTGGCTCAACAAGACGCAGCATTACCGCCTTGCCCCGTATTCGGTACTGGGTCTGCTGTTGTGGTTCTGCATGTTCAAGAGCGGCGTGCATGCCACGCTTGCTGGCGTCATCTTGGCCTTTACCATCCCGGCCAAGTGCGGCGTCAAGCTCGATAGTCTGACCGACTGGCTGGGCGAGTGCCTGCCGTTGCTCGACGACCGCTACGACGACGAGGCGCACATCCTGGGCCAGCATGACTTTACCGTCTCGACCACCAAGGTCGAGCGCGTCATGCACCGCGTGACCCCGCCGCTCATCCGCATGGAGCGTCTGATTTCCACGCCGGTCAACTTTGTGATCCTGCCGATCTTTGCGTTCGTGAACGCGCAGGTTCGCCTAGTGGGCGTGGACATGAGCACGCTGCTCACCGACCCGGTGACGCTCGGCGTGTACTTTGGCATGCTGCTGGGCAAGCCGATCGGCATCTTTGGCATGACGTTCGCCTTGGTCAAGCTCAAGGCCTGCGAGCTACCGCGCAACGTCAACTGGCACATGATTGCCGGCGTGGGTATTCTGGGCGGCATCGGCTTTACCATGTCGATTCTCATCAGCGGTCTCGCCTTCCCGACGGCCCAGTTTGAGGTTCTGGCTGCCAAGGCCGCCATCCTTGCCGGTTCGGTTACCGCTGCCGTGCTCGGCATGATCTACATGAGCGTGGTCTGCAAGCACCCCGCGTCCAAGGACGAGTAAAAGCTCGAAAACAGACACCAGAACCGGTTTGGATGCGTTCGAAACTCGGATCAGGGTGCTACTGGCCCCCTGCCAGATGCCCCCGTGGTCAAAAAACGCCGTTTGTGAGTACTGTCACAAACGGCGTTTCATTTTAGGTGTGGAAAATAATGAACAAAGTTATAAGAGCTGTACGTTAATGAGTGACCATCGACTTCCAATTCGGCGCTAACTGACGGTGATTAAGGAGTTTCAAGGTAGCGCGCAGAGATGTGGTGTAAGAGGCGGGGCATACCCCGCCTCTTCCCTTTCTTGAAAGGGAGGGGACACCGCCTAGAATTCGTCGTTGGAGTAATGAAGGTGACGAATGGAAGGAAAGGCGATGCCCCAAGAAGAG
>JAXJMV010000039.1:0-37723 GCA_036312985.1 Collinsella sp. | reverse complement strand
GCTACGAGCGCGCCGCGACCAGCAGCTCTGCCGTCGCCGCCCAACCGTCGACAATTTTGCCGCGCGTAACGAAAGCGTTCTCGCAAGCAGCCAAGAACTCGGGCGCGCCGGCGCTCGTCAGGCCATTCTCGACCAGGCAAAACGTGCCCACGTAATCGGCCATGTAGAAGTCGGACTCGGAGTCGCCGAGCGCGAGCGTCTCCTCGCGCTCGATCCCCAGGTGCTCGCAGAAGCGCGCAATGGCAACGCCCTTGTTGAGACCCGCGGGGTTGATGTTGAATGCGCGACCGTCCTCGACGCGATCGAGCTCGAGCGTCGTCGGCTTGGACAGGTGAGTCAAATGGCCGTTGCAAGCCCAGATCAGACCGCAGCCGGCCTCGTCCAGGATGGCCTGGACCTCATCGTCGGGCACATCGCCGCGCATGCCGACGGTGACCTCACGGTATTTGTAGCCGGTCGACATGTCGTTGTGATACTCGATCTTGTGCGGCCAGCGGGCAAGGATCTTCTCGCACACGCCGGTCTGCTCGATCACCTGGTGCGGAGTAAGGCCGCAGGCGGGGTCGTAAGGCATGTCGCCAGTCAGATACTCCCAATCGTTGGCCTTGAGGTCGTACATAACCAGGCCGCCCATCTCACCAATGTAGGAGTTGAGGCCGAGCACGCGCGCGTCCTCGTGGATCATGGTGCGGTTGCGGCCCGAGGTGGGAACCACCTGAATACCAGCGCGAGCAAGCGCCACGACGGCCTCGACGAGTTTGGTCGAAGGGTTGCCGTCGTTGTCGCGCAGCACGCACGAGCCGGGTGCGAGCATCGTGGCATCCAGGTCGGTAAAGACGTACTTGACCTTGGCCAAGCGCTCGCGTATCTCGCCCGAAAGCTCGGTAACGGTCGGCAGGGTGTTGTGGGACATGGTTACTCCGTTTACGTAGAAGAGGTTTAATCTTGGTAGCGTGTTTTCCCTAAGGCAAACACGCTTACGGGCCCACAGGCGTGTTTTCCCTAGGGTAAGCACACCTAGAAGGCATTGCATCATCAGACGCCGGGGTCCGCAAACGCCGTCCTAAAGGCGGCAGCGTTTAGGCGTCGTACGCCGCAAGGATGCGCTTGAGAACCAAGCCATCGCGCTTGCAGGGCTCGGGTCCGTTCTTGCGCAGCATGCACTCCTCCTCGCCCTTACCGGTCACGATGACCACAGCGGGGCGCTCGGTCTCGCGCACGGCCGCCTCGATAGCGGCGGTACGGTCGGTCACAATCTGCCAGTTGTCGTTTCCCTGCGCCTGGACATTGCGCGCAATCTCGGCACAAATGTCCTCGACGTCCTCGGGGCCCGGGTCGTCCTCGGTAATCACGATGCGATCGGCGTACTTGCCGGCGGCAATACCCATCGTGGTGCGGCGATCGACGCCCTTGCCGCCCGTTGCACCAAAGACAACCGCCAGCTCGCGCTCGGGATAGTTCTCGTGCAGATCGCGCAAAAGCGTCTCGAGGCTCATGCCGTTGTGCGCAAAGTCAACGACGCCCAAGATTTTGCCCGATACGGACGGATAGAGCTCCATGCGGCCGGGAACGAAGACACCCTCAAAGCCATGGACGATGCCCTCTTCGGAAATGCCCAGGGCCTCGGCGCAGGCAATAGCGGCAAGCGCGTTGGACACATTGAACTTAACCGGCGTGGGAATCACAATGTCACGCGTAAAGCGGGGCGTACGCACTGTTGCCACCATGCCGCAGTCGCCATTATGAATCGCCAGCGCAAGCACGTCGGCACGCTCGTCGGTCAGGGAGAACGTTACCGTACGCTCGCAGCGGGACGCCGCCTCGAGCACACGATCGACCTTATCCATATCGAGGTTGACCGCGGCAAAACGGCTCTGCGAAAAAATCTTGAGCTTGCTGGCAAAGTAATCCTCGAGCGTGGGATGCTCGATCGGCGAGATGTGGTCCTCACCGATATTGGTAAAGGCGCCCACTTCAAAGGCAATCTTGCCCGTACGCTCGTATTTGAGGCCCTGGCTCGACGCCTCCATGACCAGCCACGGAGCGCCCACCTCAGCGGCATGTGCGATACGCGACTGTAAGAGGAAGGACTCGGGAGTCGTCAGCTTGGAAGGGCCCGCCTCGATACCATCATCGAACTCGATACCCGTGTTGAGGGCAGGCCGATGGCAGCCCGTGAGCTTTGCCTCGTTGGCAAGAATGCCGCGCAGATAGAAGCTGCAGGTCGACTTGCCCTTGGTACCGGTAAAAGCGCAGACCTTCACCTTGCCCGAAGGGTGGCAGTAATAGGCATCCGCCACCACAGCGAGCGTACGACGGATATCGTTGACGATCACAGCGGGAATATCGACGTCATAATCGACCTCGGACACGTACGCCACGGCGCCATCGGCAATCGCGGAGACCAGATACTCGCGCTTGAACGCACGGCCCTTGCAAACAAACAATGTGCCCGGACGCACCTGGCGCGAGTCGTCGGTCGCAAACTCGATGCGCTGGTCGTATAGAGTATCCGGCTTGGAAACAACAAGGGCCTCGGCCTCGAGCAGCTCTACATAGCGCATCAAAGCCAGCTTCTCCTGCGTCATATCCGACATATAACGACCTCTCTCGCTAAACCTAACCTTAAAAGAGCAAAGACCGTCTCGGATGAATCCGGTCACGTCCTTCGTATTATCAACCATCCTAATATGCCACCTAACCTTGCGAGCGTCTCAGCACCCTAAAAACTTGCAAGGATTGGCGCGCGGTTAATTCGAAATAACAAGAGACCTGCCCTACAAAATGGATAGTGTCGAACTCCTTTACCGGTATGAAAATCATCAAAGAGGTTCCGACGGGCGAGCAGTTTGGCATGGCGCCGACGAGCGGCTCTTCGAGCGAGGACGCCTCGGGTGCCGGCGATGAGACAGGCTCCACGCTCACCGTTACCTCGACAACTGCAAAGTCAAACGAAGACACCGGCAACGGCGTGCTCGGCGGCATCGCGACCCGCCTGGTCAATCGGAAGCTGCCTACTCGCTTGGCATGACGTGGCCCCAAGTCATGTCGCGCATTGTGATTCCGCAGGCCGTGCGCTGCGTCATCCCAGCCATGACCAGCGAGTTCGTTATGCTCTATAAGGATACGTCGCCGCTTTCGAGCGTCGGTGTCATAGAGCTCATGCTGTTCTCCAAAAACCTCACGGCAACCACGAGAAACATCACACCCTACATTTGCGCCGCACTCTACTATCTGGTTGTAACGATTCCGCTAATCCACGTCGTCACCAAGGTGGAGCGCCACCTTGCCGAGCGCGGCAAGCGTTAACCTCTCTTGCGCGTTCTCGCGCACGGCAATCATCACAGTCACGGCCCGCCACTTCACCCGAAGTGCGGGCCGTGGTTTTTTCGGTCCCCTCGGCGCTTATGCCCCATCACGAAACAAAAGATTGGCATGATAGTAAGGATTGATTGATATCGACTGCTGCAAATCCTTGCGGCAGTGCACCTAAGCCGTCAGCAGAAAGGATCTTGCATGTGCGGTTTTGTCGGTTTTACCGGTACAGATGAACAGAGTGAGCTGGTTCTCACGGCCATGATGAATCGCATTATCCATCGCGGTCCGGATATGGGCGGTCAGCACATCGTCGATAACGTCGCGCTTGGCTTCCGCCGTCTTTCGATTCTCGACCTTTCCGAGGCTGGTGCCCAGCCCATGTCGAGCGATGACGGCAAGGTCACGATTGTCTTCAACGGCGAGGTCTACAACTTCCAGGAGCTCCGCTCCGAGCTCGAGGCCGCTGGCTACGTCTTCCACTGCAACGCCGACACCGAGGTCCTGGTGCACGGTTACGAGGAGTGGGGCGAAGATCTGGTCAACCGCCTTCGCGGCATGTACGCGTTCGTGATTCACGACCAGAACAAGAACAAACTCTTTGGCGCCCGTGACATCTTTGGCATCAAGCCGTTCTATTACTACCAGGCCTCCGACGGCTCGCTGCTGTTTGGCTCCGAGATCAAGAGCTTCCTGGACCACCCCAAGTTTGAGAAGGCTGTCAACCACGACGCGCTGCGCCCCTACCTGACGCTGCAATTCCCCGCCACGGAGGAGACCTTCTTTAAGGGCGTGTTCAAGCTTGCCCCGGCGCATTGCTTTACGTATGACCTGACGACTAACACCATGGACATCAAGCGTTACTGGAGCTGTGACTTCACCGACGACAACTCCAAGACCTTCGAGGAGTACGTGGACGAGTGCGACAAGGTCGTGCACGAAAGCGTCGCTGCGCACCGAATCGCCGATGTTAAGGTGGGCTCGTTCCTTTCTGGCGGCGTGGACTCCAGCTACATTGCCGCCTGTCTCATGCCCGACACCACGTATTCTGTCGGCTTCGATTACAAGAACTTCAACGAGACCAACTACGCCGCCGAGCTTTCTGACAAGCTGGGCATCAAGAACGTGCGCAAGATGATCACCGCCGACGAGTTCTTCGACGCGCTGCCCGACATCCAGTATCACATGGACGAGCCGCAATCGAACCTCTCGAGCGTGCCACTGTACTATCTGGCCCAGATGGCAGCCAAGGAAGTCACCGTGGTCCTTTCGGGCGAGGGTGCAGACGAGCTGTTCGCCGGCTACGAGTGGTACGAGGACACCCCTCAGATGCGCTCCTTCAAGAAGCGCGTCCCGCTCGGCGTGCGCCGCGCCCTGGGCTCGCTCGTTCAGCATCTTCCCTACTTTAAGGGTCACAATTTCTTGACCAAGTGCGCCGAGGTCCCCGAGCGCTGGTATGTGGGCCAGGCAAAGGTGTTCGACCCGTCCGAGGTCGACGAGGTGCTTAAGCCTGCCTACGACACCGGCAAGAACGCCGCCGAAATGTGCGCCGAGTATTACAAGCAGGTTCCCAATTGCTGCGAGCTCTCCAAGAAGCAGTATCTGGACATGAACATGTGGCTGCCGGGCGACATTCTGCTCAAGGCCGACAAGATGTGCATGGCACACTCACTGGAGCTTCGCGTTCCGTTCCTGGACAAAAAAGTCATGGAATTTGCCGAGCACATTCCCGCCAACTACCGTGTTAACGAAGAAGGCTGCAAGCTCGTCCTGCGTCACGCCGCCAACCGCACGCTGCCCGACGAGTGGGCAACGCGCAAGAAGGTCGGTTTCCCGGTGCCGGTTAAGTTCTGGCTGCGCGAGCAGAAGTACTACGACTACGTCAAGGAGTACTTCACCGCGCCGTGGGCTGCCGATTTCTTTGACACGGATGCACTCATGAAACTGCTTGACGATCACTTTGAGGGCCGTGCGCTCAACCAGCGCAAGATCTATACCACGCTGACGTTCCTCATCTGGTACAAGCGCTTCTTTATCGACGAGAACAAGGGCGCCGAAGTCGCCGCCTAAGTTTCGTTATGGATTAGCGATGAACCGTATCGGGTTTCCGCTATACTCAATCCCTGCGGGCGATTGGCGCAACGGTTAGCGCAGGTGCTTTACACGCACAAGGCTGGGGGTTCGAATCCCTCATCGCCCACCACTGAATTGTTTGGCCTCCAGCGATGGAGGCCTTTCTTTTTTGCGCCCAGTGCAGAGGGATTCGAACCCGCAAGGGTGCGGAGCTGAGGAAACGCGCAAGCGTTTTCCAGCGCAGCACGCGAGGAGCGAAGCGACGAAGCGGGGCGCGGGCGGCGCCAGCCGCACGCGGACATCCCTCATCGCCCACCACTGAATTGTTAGGCCCCCAGTGATGGAGGCCTTTCTTTTTTTGGCCAGAGGCTCTCCTGGCCTGTGCAGATTTATGACAAAAAGGGTTCCAGACCGTCCAATGATGCATCAATGACACACCGACAATCTGAAACCCGTTCAACCTGGCTATGTATTGCTCTCGCTAGGCCAAGACACCCGACAGGATCTCGATCAGACTGTCCACGTCGGATTCCTCGCAGACGAGCGGCGGCAGGAAACGCAGCGTATGGGCACCCGTAGCGTTAATCACGGCACCGGCGGCCAGCGCGCGGGCAACAATATCATGCGCGTCGCCCGCTGCCTCATCCAGGTCGCAGCCGAGCATCAAGCCGCGACCGCGCACATCGGTAACATGCGGTAACTTGGCGAGTTTTGCCTCCATATAGGCGCCTACCTTGGCAGCATGGCCGGCATAATCGCCGCGCACGAGCGCGGAGAGCGTCGCGGCGCACGCCGCGATGGCCAAGCAGCTACCACCAAAAGTCGAACCGTGATCGCCGGGCTTAAACACGTCGGCGATCTCTTTCTTTGCCACCACAGCGCCCATGGGAACGCCGTCGGCGATGCCCTTGGCAAGACTCATGATGTCGGGCTCCACGCCATAGGTTTGGAATGCGAACGGCTTGCCGGAGCGGAAGATGCCGCACTGGACCTCGTCGGCGATAAGCACGGCGCCCACTTCGTGTGCCAGGTCGCGCGCTGCCGCCATAAACTCCTCGGTCATGGGGTGCACGCCACTCTCACCCTGGATCGGCTCGAGCATCACGGCACAAATTTCGCTCCCCAGCTGCTTAAAGATCACACGCAGTTCATCGATATCGTTGGGCGTACAGGCCACAAAGCCACCCGGCAGCGGGCGGAAGCTGTCCTGCAGCCAATCCTGCATAGTGGCGGCAATGGTCTCGAGCGTACGGCCGTGGAAGCCGCCGCGCATGCACACGATAGTGTTGCCGCCGTTACCGGCACGCTTGCCGTACAGGCGCGCGAGCTTCATCGAGCCCTCGTTGGCCTCGGCGCCGGAGTTGGCAAAGAAGGTCTCCCACACCTGCTCGTCCGCAGCCGGAGCACCAAGAGCAGCTGCCGTGGTCTCATCGCCGGCGGCAATGGCATCGGCAAGCACGCGCGCACCATCTACGTCGTCGTTAGCAAGCTTGGACAGCAGCGCCGCGACCTGTCCGCGCTGCTCAATGTAGAAGTAATTGGAGACGTGCATGAGCTTTTTGGTCTGTGCCTCGAGCGCCGAGAGCACAGCCGGGTCGCCATGACCTAGACTGCACACGCCGATGCCGGCAAGAAAGTCAAGGTACTCACGGCCATCGTCGCCGGTGAGCTTCATGCCGTGACCCTCGACAAACTCGACCGGAGAGCGGCCAAAGGTATGCATAACGTAATGGGATTCAAGCGATTGCTGAGCTGCAAGTGACATGGGATGCCTTTCGTTGGGCGCCAGACGGCGCGGGGCTATGGGTGCAGGAATGGGGCGGCTGCGGGTCAGCTAGACCGTCTGAAGCTTCTCGACCTCGTCAAGGTTTTCGGTCAGACGCGCAGCAAACGTCGAAAGCGGATGCGGATGCGTATCGAACTCGTAAGCCGTCTCGGTGGAATGGATCACGGTGCCGACGCCGGCATCGGTCAGCAGCTCCAGGAGCAGCGAATGCGGCGTAGTACCGTTAATGATGTGGGCACGAAATACGCCGCCTGTAAGCGCATCGACGGCCGCACGCAGCTTGGGAATCATGCCCTTATCGACCTCGCCGCCGTAGAGCATTTCGTTAACCTCGTCGAGCGTTAGGTTGGAGATAAGCGAGTCCTTGTCGCTAAAGTCCTTGTACAGGCCATCGACATCGGTCAAAAAAATCGCCTTATGCGCGTGGAGCGCCGCGGCAACGGCACCGGCGGCGGTGTCGGCGTTGATGTTGAAGAAACCGCCGTCCTCCCCCGCCGCGACGGTAGCGATGACGGGGATGTACTCGCTATCGAGTAAGCGCTCGATATAGTCGGTGTTGACGTGCGTCACTTTGCCCACGCGACCGAGCTCGGGGTCGAGCGGCTCGGCGATGAGCGTGCCGGCATCGCTGCCCGACACGCCCACGGCCAGGTTGCCGTGGTGGTTGATGGCAGCAACCAGCTCCTGGTTAACCTTGCCGCCCAGCACCTCGCGCACGATATCCATAGTCGCCGGCGTGGTCACGCGCTGGCCGTTCTTAAACTCGACGGGAATATCGTAATGGCTCAGCGCCTCGTTGATAGCCTTGCCGCCGCCGTGCACGATGACGGGGCGCATACCGATGATCTTGAGCAAAACGATGTCGCTCATCACGTCGCGGCGCAGCTGCTCATCAACCATGGCGGCTCCGCCATATTTGATAACAACCGTCTTGCCGGTCAGGTTCTTAATCCACGGCAGCGCTTCGAACAGCAGCTGCGCGGTTGCTTCGTTGGATTCGCTCGAACGACAATCGCGTGCGAATTTCATAATCTGCCTCGTCTTTCATATCGTTATCGCGCCGTGCTCCGCTGTCCGCAATCGCAGCAAGATGCGCAACGTGCCTGGAATCTAGGAACGGTAATCGCCGTTGATGGAGATGTACTCATGCGTGAGGTCGCAGGTCCACACGGTCGTTGCCGCGTCGCCTGCGCCCAGGTCGGCCGAGATCACGATCTCGGGCGCCTCGAAACGTCGTAGAGCCTCGTCCTCGTCAAAGGAAACAGTCAGACCGTCGCGACAGACAGGCATGCCCATCATGTCGATGGAAACGTCTTCCTGATTAAACTTCACGCCGCACTTGCCAAGCGCCATAGCAACGCGGCCCCAGTTGCAGTCGTGGCCGGCGATGCAAGTCTTAACGAGCGGCGAGTTGGCAACGGCGCGGGCGGCGATATCAGCTTCCTCGTCGTTGGCGGCGCCGGTAACGTTGACCGTAACAAGCTTGGATGCGCCCTCACCATCGGCGGCGATATTGCGCGCCAGGCTCTCGCACACCTCGTGCACGGCAAAAGTCAACTCGTCAAAGGCATCGGAGCCCTCGACGATAGGCTCGGCATCTGCGGCAGCGGCACCGGAGGCAAGCATGATGCAGGTGTCGTTGGTCGAGGTGTCGGAATCGACCGTTACCTTGTTAAAGGTCTGCTTGACGGTCGAGAGCAGCAGGGCATGAAGTGCCGCAGGCTCGACGGGGGCATCGGTGGTGATAACTGCGATCATGGTGGCCATGTTGGGCATGATCATGCCCGAGCCTTTGCACATTCCGCCTACCGTATAGACATTGCCCGCATGACCCGCAGCCTCACTGACGTAGGACACGGCGTACTCCTTGGAGTGCGTGTCGGTCGTCATGATGGCGCGAGCGGCATCGGCGCCACCGTGGGCGGAGAGCGCCTCGTAGGCAGCAGGAATGGCGGTCTCAAACGTATCGATCGGCAGAATCTGGCCAATCACGCCCGTGGAGGCAACCAGAATCTGCTGGGGCTCACAGCCGATGACCTGCGATGCGATGCTGCACGTCTCGCGCGCGCATGCAAGGCCGGTCTCACCCGTGGCGGCGTTGGCATTGCCAGAGTTGACCGAAACGCCGGCGATGATACCGTAGCCCTTGTCGGCACCGCCCAGGTTGGCACGGCTCACCTGCACGGGCGCCGCGCAAAAGCGATTGGTGGTAAACACGCCGGCACCGGGACAGGGTTTATCGGGCACGACAAGCGCGTAATCCAGACGCTCGGGGTTCTTGCGGAACCCAGCGTGGATGCCTGCAGCCTTAAAACCAGCCGCAGCCGTAACGCCACCCTCGACGGCGCGAATCTTGATATCAAACAGCTCGGTATTCATCGTCTTTATGACTCCTTATGTCAAACAAAAACACGGACATCGGTTGGTGCGCCATGCCGGTCGTGATCATGAGACCAGCTTAAGAGTGGCGCCCCACTCGATGCCCGACTACCAAATCGTTAACAATCGAATGTGCTACACCGAGCACGCCACTGTGGGCAAGCCTCGTCGCTCGTCAAAGCCAAAGACGATATTGGCGCACTGGACTGCTTGGCCCGCAGCGCCCTTGCACAGATTGTCGATGGCGCCCGTCGCCACCAGCACGTCCGCGCGCTTGTTGAGCGCGAGGCCAATCTGGGCGGCGTTGGTGCCGACGACCGAAGCCGTCTTGGGCTGCTGGCCGGCGTCGAGCACACGCACAAAGGTGCGCCCAGCGTAGAACTGCTTGTAATAGTCGACAACATCCTCAAGAGCCAAGGAGTCGATGGCCTGCGGCGCGAGCGGCATCGTCACCGTGGAGAGCAGACCACGCTTGAGCGGTGCCAGGTGCGGGGTAAAGACGACGCGATCGGTTAGGCCCAAGATCTGCTCGATTTCGGGCGTGTGGCGATGCTTGCCCACGCCGTAGGCCTCCAAGTTCTCGTCGGCGCTGCAAAAATGGGTGCGGGCGTTGCAGGACTTACCGGCGCCCGTCACGCCGCTAATGGCATCGACAATCACAGGACCGTTCTCGGCCACCCAGCCCGCGCGCACGGCGGGCGCGGCGGCAAGGCTCGTTGCGGTGGGATAGCAACCGGCGCAGGCGACCAGCACGGGTTTGCCGTCGGCATGGTCGGATGCGGCGGTCTCCAAGTCCTGGCAGAACAGCTCGGGCAGACCAAAGGCACGGGTCTTGAGCAGCTCGGGGCTCGTGTGCTCGGCGGCATACCAAGCCTCAAAGACAGACGCGTCGTTCAGGCGATAGTCGGCCGAAAGATCAAAGCAGGAGACGCCCGATGCAAGCAGCGCGGGCACCTGTGCCATGGCAGCCGTGTGCGGCACGGCCAAAAAGACCGCGTCGCAGTTCTTGAGCTCGGGGGCATCATGCGTCGTAAAGACAAGATCGCTTACGCCGGTGAAGCTCGGATACACCGCGGACAGCGGCTGGCCGGCATCGGCGTTGGACGTAATGGCAATAAGTTCAAACTCGGGATGACCGAGGACGAGGCGAATGAGCTCGGCGCCGGCATATCCAGCCGCACCGACGATTCCAACCTTTACAGACATATCAGACTCCTTGTCTGCAGTTATGCACCAATGCGCATTCCGCAGCCGTCGTTATGAAGTGGGTTGAAACTTTAACACCAAAAGATGCATATATACGCAAATCTTTTGCATATTCATGCATTGAAACAATCCCGACACATTCACTCGAAGGAATTGACAAATAAATGCGGGCCCCCTATTACCCAGTGCGCCTTACGGTGACGTTGCAATGTGGGGCCCGCTACATGCGAGAATTTGAATTGTCGAAGCTTGTTGAGAGACTCGTTTAGAGCTCGACCGGCACCCATTCGTCATGGTTGCAGATAAAGGCCTCGGGTTCCTCCACGCTAAAGAAGACGAGCGTGGGGTCGTTAGGCCCCTCATAGTGCTCGCTCAAGCGCTCAAGATGTTTCCATCCCGCCTCGCGCATATCGGGAGCGGCCTGGTCATCCAAGCCGGCACGCCCGCGCAAGATGAGCCAACCATGGCCCGGCCACCAACTCGTGGCCTCAAAGCGCTGATTTTGCAGCAGCTCTTGCCACACGTCTTTGGTGCGCGCCGTCACAAACCACAGCTTGCCGTCCTGAATCTGAGCAAACGAAAATGGACGTACATGTGGCTGCCCGTCCACGCTCGTCGCCAAGTACCACGCCGGCACCGACGTCAGATACTCCAAAACCGTATTCAATCCGTCCACGTTTCCTCCTGTACTAGCCAGTTTGAGAGCCTGGTTGGTGTGAGCTAGAGCTCCAGGCGCTCCTCGCTGCCGTCGATATCACAGAAGCGCGCGGCAATGTTGCGGACCGAAAAGAAAGCAAGGCGGCCGTCGTTGGCACTCTCGTGTTCCTCGCCGATGCCCACCATGTGCTTAAAACCCGCTTGACGCACCTTGTCGCTCGCAACTGCGTCGTCCTCAAGTGCGGCTTCGCCGGTCAATACGATCCAACATTCCCCCGGCTTCCAGCCCGAGAGCTCAAACTTGGGATTCGCACTCAGCTCCGCCCACACATCCTTGTCGCGCGACGTGCAAAACCACAGCTTACCTTCATCGCCCATGGCAAACGAGAACGGCCTCACGCGCGGCTGATGTCCGTCCGTCACGTCGATCGTGGCCAGATACCACGCCGGAATGCGCCTGAGATACGAGCAGGCGCGCTCAAGCTGAGCTGTACGGTCGTTGTCGGTCATAGGGACCCCTTTCTTGCGCTCGAATCGCGCCTAAACAAGTTGAAGGTTGACGACGATGACACACGCAAACAGCAGCATCGTCACCACCGCCGCCAACGCATCGCCGCGGCCAAATGCAAGCGTATGCAGACGTGTGCGGCCCTGCTCGCCATGATAGCAACGGGCATCCATGGCGGCAGACAACGTCTCGGCATGACGGAACACGCCCGTGAACAGTGGAATCGCCACACTGCCGAGCATACGCACGCCGCCGAGCGGACCGCCCGTCACGCGTGCACCGCGGCTTGCCTGTGCATCGGCCGTCTGCTTCATCTCGGTGGCAAACTGCGGCATAAAGCGCAGCGCTATACCCATGATCATGCCGAGCTCGTGCGCAGGAAGTCCCACACGCGCAAACGGTGCGAGCAGGCGCTCGAAGCCCGCGGTGAGGTCGAGCGTCGGTGTGGTGAGCGTAATAGCGCTCATACCGGCCATCATCAAGGTCAGACGGCAGGCCATAAAAGCGGCGGAATGCAGCGAGCCCTCGCTTATCCGCAGAAAGCCGAGCTGCCACAGGATGCGCCCACTCTGATTGGTAAACAAGTTGAGCACCGCGACCACGACGACGATTGCCAGCAGCGGCGCCATCGACGACAGAACGCGACGAACCGGCACCCGAGACACGGCATAGATCAGCACAACGAAAATTGCGACCGGTGCCAGTCCGCGGAAGCCACTGACCGTGAGCGTCGTGATCAGAAACACAAAGCCCAAGAGCAACTTGGTTCGCGGGTCCAGGCGGTGGATTGCACTATCGCCGGGATAGTAGCTGCCAAACGAAAACGCCTCCATTAGCAGCCCTCCTCTCGCGCGACCGTCTTGGATTTAGCAATGTCCGCGACGTTAGAAGGACCGTCTGAGCGACCGATCAGCAAATCTGCCAGCTCGTCGGCCAGCGACTCAACCGTATAGAGCCCGCCGCAACGCAGCGGCACGCCCGCCTCCGCGAGCGCCAACGCCATGCGCTGAGCAGCAGGTACGCCCAAGCCGATCGACTTGAGCTCATCCGCATGCGCAAAAACCTGAGCGGGCGTGCCCTCGGCAAACACCCCGCCCTCATTCATCACGACAATACGGTCGCAGCAATTGGCAAGGTCATCCATACTGTGTGAGACCATGACGACGGTCAGGCCCCCATGGTGAAGTCGATCGATGAGCTCCAGGAAATCACTGCGCGCCGCCGGATCGAGCCCCGCCATGGGTTCATCGAGTACCAGGACCTCGGGCTCCATAGCAAGCACGCCGGCAAACGCCACGCGCCGCTGCTGCCCGCCCGAGAGCTCAAAGGGGCTCTTGTCGCCCACCGTGGCCAAGTCGAGGCCCACGCGCGCGAGCGATGACTCAACGCGGCGGGCAACCTCGGCCTGCGACAAGCCAAGGTTGTGCGGACCAAACGCCACGTCCTGTACCACGGTCTCGGCAAACAGCTGACGCTCGGGATATTGAAACACCACGCCGACCTTGGCCTTAACCGCGGCGGCGTCGTTCTTGTTTGACAGATCGAGCCCCAGTGCGTGAACGAATCCCTCCTGGGGGCGAATCAAACCGTTGAGATGCTGGACCAGCGTCGACTTACCCGAACCGGTATGACCTGCCAAGCCCAGGAACTCGCCGCGACGCACCGTCAGCGATACATCGCGCAGCGCCCACGGGCTGCTGGGGTCGTTTCCCCAGAGAGCCTGTTTATTCGATTTGCCCGCAGTGGCCGAGCGCTTGCGCCATCGACGGCGCTCGCGGGCACTCAGCGAGTAACTATGCGAGAGGTGCGAAATCTCGATGACGGGCTCCGACACGGCTGTCCCGTCGGTTGCAGAGGAGACGTTGTCGAGCACACGAGAATCGGATGCAGAAGGCCGCCCTGCGGTGTCTTCTCCACTCCGGTCGGCATATACCTGCGCAATCTCGGCGACCATATCCGCCTCGCGCACCTGCGCATGAACGGGCACGCCCTTCGCACGAAGCGCCGTGCCCAAGCAGCACGACGCCGGCATATCCAAGTTGAGCTGCGCAAGTTCGTCCGCCCGTGTCAAGATTTCCTCGGGCGTACCGAGCATGGCAACGCGCCCCGCCCGAAATACCGCGACACGATCGGCCTCGGCAGCCTCTTCCATAAAGTGCGTAATCATCACGATAGTCATGCCGCGGTCGTGGAGCGCATGGCAGGCCTTCATAAGGCCCTTGCGTCCGCGCGGATCGAGCATCGAAGAAGCCTCGTCCAATATGAGCACGCGCGGTTCCATGGCGAGCACACCGGCAAGCGCCACGCGCTGCTTTTGGCCACCCGAAAGTGCATGGGTCTCGTGGCGCTCAAAGCCCACCAGGCCCACGCCCTTCAGCGCCTCGCGTACACACTGCGCAATTTGTGCCGATGGCACGCCAAGGTTTTCAGGACCAAACGCAACGTCATCTTCGACAAGCGTTGCCACCAGCTGGTCATCGGGATTCTGGAATACCATGCCCGCGGTCGAACGAATGTCGTAGACCAACTCGGGGTCGGACGCATCCATGCCGTTGATGCGTACCGTGCCCGCATCGGGCTGCAACAGTGCATTCAGATGCTTGGCAAACGTCGACTTGCCCGACCCATTGCCACCGAGGATGCAGAAAAACTCCCCGTCCTCGATGTTCAGATCGACGCCGTCGAGTGCCGGTACGGCACCGTCATAGCTAAAGGAAACGCCCCGACACTCAATCATGCGCGGCCTTTGACCTGGTCTTTTTAGGCGTGATGAGGTTGGAAACCACCTTGTACACCGCAAGCGTCAACACCGAGTTAAGCACGGTCTTGATAAGGTTGAACGGCAACACGGCGGGAATCATGAGCGGCAAAATCACGTCGGCCGAGCCATACCAGAACCAAACGCCAATGGTCAGATTCGCGACCATAGAAAGCACCGTAGCGGCAATAACGCCCAGCGTCAGGCCAATCACGGCACCCTTGTAGGTGCGCATCTTCTGATAGACGATAGCCGCAGGCAGGATATAGCCCAGCGTGGCAACCAAATTCATAAGCGCACCGACCCAATCGCCCGTGGTAAGCGCATGGATAACGATCGCCATAGCGGCAACAGCGGTGCCGGCACTAGGGCCATACGCAAATCCACACACCATCGCCGGCACCAGCGACGGGTCATACGTCAAAAACGGCGCCGAAGGAAGGATGGGCAGCTGCACATACATAAACAACGCGCCCAAGGCACACATCAGCGCCATGGTAACGAGCTGTTTGGTGCTCCACCTATTCGTGTTCTCAAAATGGATATGCTGCGACTGTTCAGACATAAGATCACCTGCCTCTTTCATCCGGACTCTAACCGTTGGTACTGGAATCTCACCAGTTCAGCCGGCATGCGAACCAACGCACACACGGGTCGCGGACTCATCGGTTCGGTCGCAAGCACCTCGCTTGCGCCACGGCACCCCTTTGGCACCGCCCGATTTACCGCCAGTGGGGAATTTCGCCCCGCCCTGAAACAGCAATTGTAAGTGTAGCACGAGCAGGTATTCGTGCAAGTAAGCCGAGGGTAATTTGTGATGAGGAAATCAACCAGGAAACGTTCCAGAAATACGCCCGGGATAAAGCAACGCATCGATTACACTGCCCAACCATCCCAAAGTGGTGAGCTTTTCGCGGCAAAGCCGCGAAACAGCAAAAGGGATCAGCAGCCGCAACAGCCACGTCCCCCGCCCATCCCAAAGTGACGCGCCTTTCGCGCAAAGCGCGAAACAGCGAAAGGAACACGTATCCCCATCAACCACATCCTTCTCCGCCCGCCGACCTCAAGGCCGTAAACGCAGGGAATCCGGGGGCTGGACGGGGGCTTCTCTCCGGAACTCTCCGCAGGACGCAAAGAGGCTCCGCAGCGCGAAGCGCGATGCGGAGCCTCTTTGCATGTCCGAGGACGTTCCGGAGAGAAGCCCCCGTCACGCCCCCGGATTCCCGGTGGGAGTTCTAGACCTTGTCGGCCTTAGTACATACCGCCGCCCTGCTGACCAGCGGTAGCAGCAGCGATAGCATCCTCAAGCTGAGTGTTTTTGGGCACATCGGAGACGGTGGCCTCGGTGATGAGGATCAGGCTGGCGACAGAAGCAGCGTTCTGCAGGGTGACGCGACTGACCTTGACGGGGTCGAGGACGCCCATCTCGATCATGTCGCCCCACTCGCCGTTGGCAGAGTTGAGACCCTGGCCGGCGGGCAGCTCGGCAACCTTGTCGACCACGACAGCGCCCTCAAAGCCAGCGTTCTTGGCGATGGTGGCGACCGGAGCGGTCAGAGCCTTCTTGACGATGTCGACGCCGATCTTCTCCTCGGGGTCGTCGATCTCGACAGCATCGAGCGCAGGCGCAGCGTCCATGAAGGCGACGCCGCCACCGGCGACAATGCCCTCCTCGACAGCAGCGCGGGTAGCCTGCAGGGCGTCCTCGACGCGGTGCTTGATCTCCTTGAGCTCGGACTCGGTAGCAGCGCCGACCTTGATGACGGCAACGCCACCGGAGAGCTTGGCCAGGCGCTCCTGGAGCTTCTCACGGTCGAAGTCAGAGGTGGTGTTCTCCATCTCGCCCTTGATCTGAGCGATGCGAGCGTCGATAGCCTCCTTGGAACCGGCACCACCCACAATAACGGTGTTGTCCTTGGAAATGGTGACTGACTTGGCGGTACCGAGCATATCGGCGGTGATGTCGGCAACCTTCACGCCCAGCTCATCGAGGGCAGCCTGACCGCCGGTGAGGACGGCGATATCCTCGAGCATGCGCTTGCGGCGATCGCCGTAGCCCGGGGCCTTGACGGCGCAGACGTTGAGGGCGCCGCGGATCTTGTTGAGGACGAGGGTAGGCAGAGCCTCACCCTCGACATCCTCAGCGATAATGAGCAGGCCCTTACCGGTGCGCTGGACAGCCTCGAGAACAGGCATGATGTCCTGGACGTTGGAGATCTTCTGGTCGGTGATGAGGATGTAGGGATCCTTCATCACGGCCTCCATGCGATCGTTGTCCGTGACGAAGTACGCCGAGACGTAGCCCTTGTCGAACTGCATGCCCTCGACGGTGTCGATGGTAATGTCGAACGTCTGGGAATCCTCGACGGTGATGACGCCGTCCTTGCCCACGACTTCCATGGCCTGGGCGATCTTTTCGCCGACCTCGGGATCGCCGGCGGAGATGGTACCGACGGAAGCGATCTGCTCCTTGGTCTCGACCGGCTTGGCCTGCTTCTTCATCTCGGCGACGGCGGCATTAACGGCCTTGTCGATGCCGCGACGGATGGCCAGCGGGTTGGCGCCAGCGGCGACATTGCGCAGACCGTCGTTAACGATAGCCTGGGCGAGCAGGGTTGCGGTGGTGGTGCCGTCACCCACGGTATCGTTGGTCTTGGTGGCGACCTCCTTCACCAGCTGGGCGCCCATGTTCTCGATGTTGTCCTCAAGCTCGATCTCCTTGGCGACGGAAACGCCGTCGTTGGTGATGGTCGGGGCACCGAACGAGCGCTGCAGAGCGACGTAGCGGCCCTTGGGGCCCATGGTGACGGTAACGGCGTCGGCCAGAGTGTTGACGCCCTTAGCGAGCTTAGCGCGGGCATCGGTGTTGAACGTAATGTTCTTTGCCATGGTAGGTAATCCTCCAAAAGAAATGTGACTCGCGTCGCCGCTTCCGAGTCCTATGCGGCGGACGCGTTCAAAGACGAATCAGAGATTCCGACGAGACTAGGCCTCGACGACGGCGTAGATGTCGTCGGCGCGCATCAGCAGATACTTCTCGCCGTCGACCTTGACCTCGTTGCCACCAAACTTACCGTAGATGACAACGTCGCCAACCTTGACGTCCATGGGGATGCGCTCGCCCTTGTCGTTGACCTTGCCGGCGCCAACGGCAACGATGGTGCCGCGCTGCGGCTTCTCCTGAGCGTTGCTGGCGATGTACAGACCAGAGGCGGTCTTCTGCTCGGCCTCGTCGGGCTTGACCAGGACGCGATCTGCAAGCGGCTTCAAAGACGACATGCTTGTTTCCTCCTTTGTGGGCCGCGCGGTCATGCCGCGCGGGTTAACCCTTTTTGTTTGCGTACGCGTTGAATGGTACCCACGAATGGCGGGTTATACAACACGGAGTCAAAAAATCTTATTTTTTGGCACTTAGATTTTCTGAATCCCGGGGGATAACTTGTGCGCGGCTCCCGTGTGGCGCCGGAGGGGCGAGATATAAGGTTTCCTACTCGGGCAGTCCTGCTCGCACGAAGGCCACATTAAGTGGCCTTCGGCTCGTGCGGAACTCGCGATAAACCTTATATCTCGCCCCTCCGGCGCCACACGGGAGCTGAGTCAACGTTATCGGGCCCGGCATTCAGAAAAGTCAGTGCAGCAAAATGGCGATGCGGATGGGGTTAGCGCTCGTAGATTAAGTTACCCGCCAGGTAGGCGGCCTGAACCTTGGTAGCCTGGAGCTCTTGTGGGTCGATGGTGAGCGGGTTTTGATCCAGGACTACCAGATCGGCGTATTTGCCGGGCTCCAGGCTGCCGAGGTTTCGCTCGTCGCCTGCCGCGTAGGCGCTGCCCAGGGTGTAGTTGCGCAGAGCTGTAGCCGCGTCGATGCGCTCGCTGGGGAGCCAGCCGCCCTCAGGCCAATGGCTGCGAGGGTCTTGGCGCGTGATGGCCGTGTAGAGCACGTTCATGCTGGTGACGGCTGTAATGGGGCTATCGGTACCGAAAGCTTGGCGGATGCCGCGCTGCTTATAGGTCGCAAACGGCCACATGATGCGGCTGCGCTCCAAGCCCAGATCGCGCTCCGGGCCACCCGGGTCGAGCGTGATGTGGCAAGGCTGGCTCGAGGCAACGACGTTGAGCTTGTGCAGACGGTCGATGTCCTGGGGCAAGAGATTCTCCAGATGCTCAAGCGTATTATGGCCGTGCTGGGGCAGACCATAGAGCTCTGCCGCCTCCTCAAAGATATCGAGCGCAGCATGGATGGCACCGTCGCCGATAACGTGAATGCGCACGGTGTGGCCACGCTCGGCTGCCGCCAGAACCAACTTGCGCATGCGCTCGACAGGAACCGTCAGACGGCCCCGGTCACCCGGGAAGCGCGGATTGGTATACGGCTCGGTGAGATATGCCGTGTGTGCACTCGACACGCCATCGAAGAATTGTTTAAACCCAGGTGCCGAGAGCAGCGCGCTGTTCGCGTAACGTGCCTGCAGCTCTTCCAAGCGAGACTGATCGTCGAGCAACGTGGGAAATAGATGGGCTCGAAGGCCCAACCTGCCGGAAGCCTGCAGCTTGTCATAGACGTCGTCGCGGATAAAGTCGCAGCCCGGCATGGGCATGAGTGACATATCGCAGATTGAGGTGATGCCCTGTTCGGCCATACGCTTCATCTGGTCGGCGTAAGCGCTCGCGATGCGGTCCTCGCCCAGCCACTCCAGGCAGTTCGGCAGCAGCTGCATAGCAGCTGCCTCGTGGACAATACCCGTAAGCTCACCGTTTGAGTCTTTGTCGTAACTGCCACCCGCCGGAGGCTCGCTGTCGCGCGTCACGCCGAGGGCTTCGAGTGCGCGGCTGTTGAGCCACAGGGTATGCCCATCGCCCGAATACATAACACAGGGGCGATCGGGGAAGGCGGCGTCGACGGAGGCCTTGGTAGGGTGCTCGGGCGGATCCCAGCGGTAATCGCGCCAGCCCTGGGTCACGACCCAGGCGTCATCGGGCAAGACCTGGGAAAACTCGCGTGCATGCTGCACCAATGCCGCCTCGGATGTGCCCATATCCATGAGCATGTACGGCGAGGAGCCAACCGAAGTATGGAAGAAATGCAGGTGCGCGTCGTGGAAACCGGGGCAGACAAACTGCTCGCCGTAGTCGATAACCGACGTGGCGGCAGGAGCGGCGGCGATCACGTCATCGGGCGCACCGACTGCGACGATACGGTCGCCTGCGATGGCAATCGCCAGCTCGCGGGCGGTATCGATGCCGTCTTGCGCGGTAAAGACGTTCTTGGAGCGGATAATCCGATCGATATGCTGCATGGGCATCCCCATCTCTGGCAGGAAATTCAACACCCCCGAGTGTACTCCCCCGCCCTTGTAACAAAACCCCAAGCGGCAAACGGCAACTTTACCAGCCCTAGCGGCAGGTGGCATACTGGAGAGAGCCTGTACGATTTTGCGATCAACCCAGCAAGGAGCAAATCGACCATGACGAAGACCAAGGCACAGCAGATTATGGCGGCAACCGAGGTTCGCGCGGCAGACGAGGTCACCGTGGCCATCCGAGATATCGCCGCCGAGTTTGAGCCCTATATCATCAAGCAGCGCCGGCACTTCCATAAGCACCCGGAGCTGAGCCTTGCCGAGGAGCGCACGACCTCCGACATCGCCAACCAGCTCGACGCCATGAATATCCCCTACGAGCGTCCCCTCAAGACGGGCCTGGTGGCAACGCTTCGCGGTACCGCGCCCGACGCCTACCGCGAGGACGGTACGCCGCGTCGCCGCATCCTGCTGCGCGCCGACATCGACGCCCTGCCCGTTACCGAGCAGACTGGCGAGGAATTCGCCAGCGTCAACGAGGGCTGTATGCACGCCTGCGGTCACGACTGTCATATCGCCATGATGCTCGGCACGCTACAGATTCTGCGCCACATGACCGATGACATCCATGGCGAGATCCGCATCGTGTTCCAACCCAGCGAGGAAAACGGTCAGGGTGCCAAGCTCATGATTGGCACTGGCGTACTCGATGGCGTCGACGGCGCCTATGCCGCGCACATCTGGAGCGAGGTCGACGCCGGCACCGTGAGCTGCGAGTCCGGCCCGCGCATGGCAAACACCGACTGGTTCCGCATCGATGTTCGCGGCACCTCGTGCCATGGCGCCATGCCCCAGCGCGGCCACGACGCCGTTATGGTGGCGGCAGAGATTGTCAACGCTCTGCAAACCATTGTCTCACGTGAGATCAGCCCCTACGAGCCTGCCGTCATCACCGTCGGCGAGCTGCATGGCGGCACCGCGCGCAACGTTATCGCCGGTACGGCCTATCTCGCCGGCACGGTGCGCACCTATGGCGATAAGACGCATGAGGAAATGCCCGAGCTCATGCGCCGCATCGTGGAGCACACCGCGGCAGCCCTGGGCGCCGAGGCCGAGCTTACCGATTACACCATCGCCAACTACAAGGTCGAAAACGATGCCGCCTCGAGCGAGCGCTGTCGCCAAGCTGTGCTCAAGTGCTTGGGCCCCGCGGGCGAGGGCCATTACCGCGGCACGCTTTCGGGCGAGGACTTCTCGGAGTACCTGCGTCGCGTGCCAGGCGTGCTCGCCTTTGTCGGCGCGCGCAACCCCAAGATTGGCGCCACCTACGCCCAGCACTCCTGCTTCTACAAGATTGACGAGTCGGTACTGGCTAAGGGTTCCATGGTAGCCGCCCAGTATGCCATCGACTTTTTGGCCGAGCCCACGCAAGAGGAGCTCGACGGCCCCACGATTGCCGCGGTCGCCGAGACCAATCCCGACCTGGCAGCCAAACTGCGCTCTGCCAAGGCCACGGCCGCCGAGGCCCGCGACGCCATCCATGATGCCCGCACGGCTCGTCATGCCGCGATCAAGGGCATCCACGAAGTTCGCGCCGCTGCTCGTCACGAGGAGAAGCACAACGAGTAGTCGATTCGTTGCCATCTCGCAGTCATAACCACATCGCGATGTCAAAGCGGGGACGGACGTTTCGACACGTCCGCCCCCGCTCATTTGTCAAGCGTTATTTCTACCCCGTCCCCAAATGGCAGGCGGCATGGCTACTCGTCCTGAGGATCCTCGTCGGAACTTGACTCGGAAGCCGGCTCAGGCTCAGGTGCAGGTGCCGGCTCAGGCTCGGGCTCAGATGCCGTCTCAGGCTCGGGCGCCGTCTCAGACTCGGGCGCGGGCTCGGGTGCAGATGCAGGTGCAGGTGCCGGCGAAGCATCCGAAGCGCTGTAACCCGAAGAAGTGGACTTCTTCTCGAAGGGCAATACAAAAGTCAGAACGTCGTCCTTATCCTCATCGGCCCATTCGCTTGCATAGCGTGCAACCCAATAGCCAACGGCACGGTGCTTGAGCATCTTGCCAAAGACCGCGAGAAATACCGTGACAAACGCCGTCAGCACCAAGAACAATACGAGCGTAATGCCACCGCCGGTAACAAGCGCCTCAATAGCCGCAGGACGGTAGTAGTAGCTATACATACCGACAGAGGCAATGGTGCCAAAGACGAGCGTCAGGATCCATGTGACAACGTTAGCGACCAGACCCGTCAAAAACTCGGGGAGGAACGAAGCACAGAACAGCTTGGTCTTATTGTTCTTAAAGGCCGCCCAGACCTTATCAAGCGAAAACGCGCTCTCCACACGACCGGTCACCGCAAAGTGCATCACGGCGATGTCGGCAAACATCTTAAAGAAGACCCCCAAGACCGCCGTGGCAATCATAGCCAGG
This sequence comes from Collinsella sp., assembly GCA_036312985.1. GTDB lineage: Bacteria > Actinomycetota > Coriobacteriia > Coriobacteriales > Coriobacteriaceae > Collinsella. Next base: position 15,305 of record JAXJMV010000039.1, on the reverse strand, counting down.
ACAAGCAGGCCAAGCGAGCCAAACAGCGCAGCCGCGAGCGCATAAGAGCCGTAATAAGAATACGATCCCGCGGCGCCAATTACCACGCTCTCCACCAGCGAAAGCACTACACCGATAACGGGAATGGCAGCGATAACCTCGAGCACGACCGAAATAACGCTCGAAAAGACTCCGAGACCAAACGACGTGGAACGCATGAGTGGACGGTCCATGCCGTCATCGACCTTGAGCGAAAGATCACGGCCCCACTCGATACCAAAGCCGGAACCGCACACGCTCGCAATGCAAGCTGCCAAAAAGCCGATGGCAGCCGCAATGCCGCCAATAACGGGAATAAACAACACGAGCAGCGACACAACGCAAATCAGCGCCGGCAAAAACGCGATTTGGCATACACGCTGAAGCACACCCGGAGTCTTGGTCATATCTTGGAACGCCTGAGCCACACAGCCCTTTGGCGCATTCGCCACGGGCGGTTGCGGAACAAACTGCTGGGGCTGAGACTGTCCCTGGGGAGCAGGCCCAGCGGCACCGGCATTAGGAGCACCACACGCGCCGCAGAACTTGTCGTTATCGCCCATGGGGGCGCCACACTGCGAGCAGAACATAGAATCATCCCTTCGTATCTTGAACGAATCACTTGGATCGCAAACGATGTCTTTAGCATCATTATTGCCCAATGTGGGGTCAAATACTCAAAGATGACCGATTTGCAAGGTACACGGCGCCGGCAGGCGGTTCGTTGAATACGTCTGCGTTAGTTCGTTCCGCGGAAGCCCTTGCCGACGATCTCGGAGCTGTCGACAATCGTGATAAAGGCACCCGGATCGATCTCGCGCGCGTAGCGACGCAGTTGCACGGCCTCGCGACGACTCAGCACGCTCATAATCACCGTCACGCACTTGCCCGAGAAAGCACCGTAGCCGCGGCTGATAGTCGCCGTACGGTTGAGATGCTTGACGATAAACTCCTCGACCTTAAGGGGCTCGGAGCAAATGACCGTGCAGACCTTACGAAGGTGAATGCTCTCAATGGCTTTGTCGACCACAAGCGTCTTGGCAAACAGGCCAAGCACGCAATACAGACCGACGCGCGGACCGTACAAGAAGGCCGCGATGGTCACGATGCCGATATCGACCAGTAGCAGGGCGCGGCCGATCTCGAGCGTCGTACGGCGCTTGAGGATCATGGCAAGGATGTCGGTACCGCCCGTCGAGGCACCAATGTCAAAGACGATGGCACTACCCAGCGCCGGTAAGATGACGGCAAAGCACAGGTCGAGCCACATATCACCCGTCAGAGAGACATCGGTCGGAATAAAGAGCTCGAACAGCGAGACGTAGGCAGAAAGCGCAAACGAGGCGAAGACGCTCCAAAGAATCGCTTTGCGTTCCAAAAAGATAAAGCCCAGAACGACGAGGACCGCGTTGATGATCCACATAAAGACACCGACGGGCAGGGTCGGGAACAACGTGGAAAGAATGACCGATACGCCTGAGGTGCCGCCAAAGGCGAAGTGATTAGGAGTTTTAAACGCAACGATGGCAAAGGCCGTGAGGATCAGGCCCAAATTGAGCTCGGCAAAAAAGCGCGGAAAGCCCGGCTCCTGGCTGCGCTTGCGGCCGGCACGCTCGCCCCGCTCGATAACATCGCGATCGACCACGCGCTCCATCGGCACCACGGGAGGACGATGTACCTCCTCGGCAGCGCGCGATGCCGCCTCCGCCGCAGCGGCCTCAATCGCCCATGCCTTGCTTGCTGTCTCGTGCACGTCAGCCATTACGGCAACCCTTCGTTAACAATTTGGAAACAATGCGCCCATTAGGGTAACGCGGTACGCGACGATTGCAACCCCTCATTTGACGAGCGGCATGCCTTCATCGGGGGCATACAAAAAACGGCCGGCCGCGCATTAGCTTGCGCGGCCGGCCGTTTAACGTTTCCGCAGATAAAACCTGCCAAAACAAACCTATCCCTTTTTGGTAGGTTACTCGTGCTGGCTGGTGCGGTGCTCGTACTCCTCGGGGGTAATGACGTCCTCGATGCGCAGATTGACGCCTGCCACCTCCAAGCCGGTCATCGCAGCCAAGCGCTCGGTCACGCGTGCCTTAACGTCGTCGAAAATTGCGGGCGCATAGGCACCGTACTCGATGATGACCGAAATGTTGACGACCACGCGGTTGTCGTCGGTGACCTCGACCGTAACGCCCTTGGTGAGGTTCTCGGCGCCAAACTGCTCCTGCACAAAGTGCATGAGGTTGCCCTTCATGCCCAGAACGTGCGGAACCTCGCGGGTGGCCATGGCAACGATCTTCTCGATCACGCCGTTGGAATAGGTCAGCGAGTCCTCGGACTCGTCCGCTTCCTCGTCGTCCTCGTCCGCATCGGACTCGGTCTCTGTCTCGGCGAGAGACTGGCCTTCGAGTTCTACATCCTCGGCTTCGGCGACGACCGCCCCATTCTCCTCGAGCTCGGTATCGGCCACATCGACCTTCGTGTTAAAAGCCATGGTTCCTCCTTATGCCCCTACCACGGGGGCGGCAGTCGAATACGTGCTAGCGACCACTAAACAAGCGGCCAAAGAAATTGACGATACCGTTTTCGCCATCGCGAATCTGACCAATCACAGCGCCTATCAGCACGAAGAATGCGATGACGAGTGTGTCCCACAGGCCGAGCGTGAGCACCAGCACGGCGAGCACAAAACCAGCGACGGCTCCGAGCGTGGTGTTGGGATGACGGACGGCATAGCTCCAGATGGCCGCCCCCGTACCCTTGATGAGACCCATGGCCTCGTCAAAGTCGTTGGCGGCGCTGTCGTGCTTCTCGCCGGCCCCGGGGGTGGTGTCGGCGGACTCGCCTGCCGGCGCAGCGCTCTGATCGATGGTCAGGCGCGGGGTGCGGACGGTCTTGTTTTGATTGGTATCACTCACCGGAAACCTCCACGGTCTGGACGGTAGTCTTGGACGGCAAAAAACGGACGCGCGCGGTCGTGCCCGGCGTGCCGAGCATGGTGTCGCAGGCCTTCTCGATGCGCTGCTGCATCGAGGTGGCAAGAGCGGCAACGTCCTTATCGTCGAGCGCGATGGCTTCGACCTTAAAACGAACGCGCGACTCGTCGGAGCCTTGAACGCGCGCCTCGATACGCTCAACCATCACGCGATCATCGCACTCCGCCGCGGCACGGGCGCACGAGGAAAGCGCTGCAAGGGTGACCTCGATGTTGCGCTCCCCCGCCGGATGCACGCAGGACGGCTCGCGACGCGCAAACATCAGGCGGAAAAACCCGACGAGCACGCCAAGTGCCACGATGGCGGCGCACACCGTAACGACGACGCGAGGCATGGTGTCACGCAACAGCAGCATAAAGCGATACGTATACGGTCCCCAGAACTGGCAGACAAGCGTGCCCAGCGCCACGATGGCGGCGGCAAGGTACACGATTGCTAGGGCTCGTTTGAGTACGCGCACGCGCGCTCCCTTCAGGTTTCGGTCCACAGAATGCAAAACGATTCGCATCATTATAAAAGAGCCGGGTCCGGTGCCATACGCACGCGGATCCGGCTCATCTATTCCACGAGGCTTGTATGCTCGCTTCATTATGCCCAGATATGCACGGCTTAACCCGTGCAGGCGCTACTCCTCCTCGAGGGCAGCGATGACCTCGTCGGTCATGTCCATGGTGCTGTAGACGTCCTGGACGTCGTCGAGCTCCTCAAGGCGATCGATGAGGCGCTGGACCTTCTTGGCGTCGGCGCCGGAGACCTCGGTCGGGGTGGTCGGAACCATGGTGGTCTCGGAACCCTTGACCTGGACGCCCTGCTCCTCGAGTGCCTTGGAAACAGCCATGACGTCGTTGGCGGCGGTCCAAACGATCCACTCCTCGCCGGCGTCCTCGTAGTCGTCGCCACCGGCCTCGGCGATAGCCATCATGAACTCTTCCTCGTCACCGGCAGCACCGTTGGCGATCATGGTCTCCTTCTTGGCGTTCTCGTCCAGGATCTCCTTGGCGACGACGATCTGGCCCTTGCGCTCAAACTGGAAGGCGACGGAGCCGGAGGTGCCCAGGTTGCCGCCAGCGTGGGAGAAGGCGGAACGGACATCGGCGGCGGTACGGTTGCGGTTATCGGTCAGGCAGTCGACGTAGACGGCAACGCCGGCGGGACCATAGCCCTCGTACACGATGTTCTCGTAGACGGCGGCATCGGCACCCGAACCGAAGGCCTTGTCGATAGCGGACTTGATCTTGTCCTTGGGCATGGACTGAGCCTTGGCCTTGGCAACGGCAGCGGCGAGGCTGGCGTTGTTCTCGGGCAGCGGGTCGCCGCCGAGACGGGCAGCAACGGTGATGTTGCGGCTCAGCTTGGAGAAGAGGGCGGAACGCTTGGCGTCCTGCGCGCCCTTACGATGCTTGGTTGTGGCCCACTTAGAGTGTCCGGACATACGTGTCTCCTATCGGTTTCGACCTAAAGCCCAGCGCAGATGCTCGGGCAATATAAACAAACGTCGTTATGATATACCTAGTGGCCTGCGAGATAAACCCCAAAATGAAGGCGTCGTGATGATGCAGCCCCTTGGTGCAAAGTAACCTGTCCCCTTTGCACCCAGTTAGGACCAGAGGAGGTCGCTGCGGGTGATGGTGGCGCCGATGGCAAAGGGCATGCAGGCGATGACTGGATACAGGTAGCGCATGTAGGTCGAGCCGTTGCAGGGACCGATCAGGCACACGGCGAGCACGCCCAGCAGCGGCACCCAAATGGCCAGCCCGCGCCACGAATGACGACGTAGCAGATAGACCACCACAGCGATCATGATCCACACATAGGTGGCCGAGCTCATGGTGAGCGAGATAAACGGGATGCGTTGTACTGCCACGCGATACAGGTTGATCAGGTGGTCGCACCAGCGCACAACCTTGCTATCGACCGGATGGAAGTCGAAGTACTTGAGGTTATCGGGCTTCGCCATGATCTCGGCACTGCGCGCCGTGCTGTAGACCCACGCATCCCGGGCACTCGGATAAAAGTAGCCGTAGTAGTTATTGATGAGTGCCGAGATATAGCACTCGGGATCCTTTTTGAACATCTGGGCCCACACCTCAAAATAGGCCTTGATGTCCTCCTGCGAGGCATACTCGTTAAAACAGTTTTTTACGGCATCCGACTTGTCGGGGTTGTAACGGCGGCCCAGATTCTCGTACTTAAGCACCCGATCGATCGCAGCGCGTTCCTTATCGGTCACCAGACCGTCGCAGGGAGCTTCCTCAATCGTGCCGTCGTCTTTGACCTTGGGGTTAACGCCCGAATTAAGGCCGTCGTGCTTTTGGACGAAGCGCGCCGTCTGTTGAAACGGAATCGAGAGGATCTCGCGCTTGGAGCCCGGCGTGATATCGTGCGCGGGCATAAAGACCTTGGTAAAGTACATGTTGGAGGCAAGGCAGAGCACGAGCACCGCGAGAACGCCGGCCCAGCGGAAGCGCGGCGTGGCGCATGAGGGTGCGACGCCAGATTGTTTGACCACGCGACGGGCCACATGCGCGTCCCAGGCGCAAAACGCCGCCGCAATCACGCAGGCCGCCAACGGAAAGACCAGGCCGCCATTGCGCAAAAACGTGGAACCCATGGCGCCCAGCACGAGCAACAGCCAGTCGTGGCGCGCAAAGAGCACAGGCGTGCGCTCGCCCGCGCGCTCGGCATTGACATCGCGACGGGGCAGGCCACATGCCACGAGCTTGACGGTCTGAACGAGCAGTACCAGAAACGCATCGGCAAACAGTACGTCTTTGGTCAGCAGCGCCGCGTAGTTGGAGAACATCGGCATAAACGCAAAGAACAGCAAGATGACGCCGCGGACCGGCAGGCTCACGCCCAGCTTGCGCAGCGACGATATGGAATAGGCCACGCAGGCGGCCGTGATGACAAATTGGGCGCAGGTGTAGATGGCTAGACCCGCATTGGCGCTATTGAATAGCGAAAACCCCAGTTGCACACACGAGCCGATGATGGCCGTGTGCACCACCGGATGATGGCCGTTGAGTAGCACGTTGGGGTTAAGCAGGCGCAGGTAGTCGCTCGTGCCGTTGGGGTAGTTGAACCATTGGCGAATCTGCGCGCCTGTATCTCCCATAAAGAGGCCGGGCAGTGAGGCGATAAGCGTGGGCGCCCAGACGATCATAAGCACCAGGAAGGGCCCGGCAAAGGGATGGACCGAGAGCACGGCATGGGCCACGCGCCATATGCGGCCAAAGTGCGCTTCGGAAAACGGAATGCGCCGAGAGCTCAGCCAATCTAGACACTCAAAGGCAAGGTAGAAGGCAACGACCGCCAGGAGCATCCAGCCCGCGCCGCCAATCCAGGCGCAGATGATGCGAGCTTTGTCGCCAAGGACAATCTCGGCCGAGTCGGTGAGGTCGTAGCTGCGGCCGAACACCATGCAGATGGCGAAGAACAGCGACGGCAAAATGATCGATGGACGCCAGGTGTCGCCACGGCCAAAGAACACGTAGCGAAACGGCAAGGTGAGCAGGCAGGCAAGTGCAAGCAGCATGACCGCGTCGGTATGGCCGGCAAACGAAAGGAGCACCTCGTAGCACACGTACAGCATGCCCGAGGCTTTGGGGTCAATCGCCAAGACTGCGTTGCTCGACACCGGGGCAGGATCGATGGAAAACGCCGTGGTCGCCAACAGCGCGAGCAAAAATGCGATGAGCGTCTGCTTGGCGGGGTAGCGCTTAAACCAGACGATGCGGGCAGCGTCGCGCGCAGCCGTTGTGGAGAGGTCGGAATCCTTCACAGTCCGAAAGCCTTTCTAGAAACCTGCCAAAAAGGGACAGGTTTATTTTGGCAGGTTTTATCTGGGGAAACGTTACGGTTCTGTCATCGTCGCCCAGCGAACCACCACAAAGGTTCCTGTCCCCTTTGTGGTGGTTTTGGTGGTTAGGCGTCCAGGTAGACGCGCTGGGGCTGGTTGCGGCGACGAGCAAAGATGATGAGCGCCAGGCCCGCGATTACGAGCGGCAGGCTCAGCAGCTGACCCATGGTGATGACGCCGCCCAGCAGATAGCCCAGCTGCGCATCGGGCACACGCACAAACTCAATCAAAAAGCGAACGATGCCGTAACCCATCACAAAGACGCCCATAAACGTGCCTTGGGGCAGTAGCGGCTTTTTGCGGCTGAGCACCTGCAGAATGCAAAAGAGCACAATACCCTCGAGGAATGCCTCGTAGAGCTGGGAGGGATGGCGCGGCATATCGCCCGCGGTGCCGCCAAAGATCACGCCCCAGGGCAGATCGGTCGGCTTGCCCCACAGCTCGCCGTTGACAAAGTTGGCGCAGCGTCCCAGACATAAGGCCAGCGGAGCACCGATAACGGCAAGGTCGGCGATGGTCCAGGCGTCGAGCTTGTACATGCGGCACACGAGCACGCCGCCGATGATGCCGCCCACCAGGCCGCCATGGAAGCTCATGCCGCCTTCATTGGTAGCAAAGATCTCGAGCGGATGCGCCCAGTAGTAGCCGTCGCCGTAAAAGATGACGTAGAACAGGCGGGCGCCAATGATAAGGCCAAAGACCACGCCGACCACGACACTCGTCAGGTCGTCAACCGTAATGTCAAAACCCCAACGGCGCTGCGTGCGGTACATGACGACCGCCGTGAGCAGAGCTCCGACCACATAGGCCAAGCCGTACCAGTAGATGGTGATGGGCCCCGCCGAGATGGCGACGGGATCAAGCATATGGTAGAGGTCGTTGAGCATATCGGTCCCCCTGCTCCCTACATACAAATGCGGCCGCGGGCCTTGCGCTCGCAGCCGCATATTCGGGCGTGACGTCTATGCGGAGCATATCGCCCGCAGCTTTCACTTCTTAGAACGGCGCATACTCGTCGTACAGGTCATCGGTCTCGCCGGAGGCATTGACCTGCTCGACACGCGTAACGCCGGGCACGTGCTCCTTGAGGATACGCTCGATGCCCATGGAAAGCGTCAGGGCGCTCATGGGACAACCGGCACAGGCGCCCTGAAGCTCCAGCTTGACGACGCCCTCGTCATCAACGCCTATATACTCCATGTCGCCGCCGTCGGCCTGTAGGTTGGGGCGAATCTCTTCAAGAACCTTCTTAAGCAGCTCTTCGTTAACAGCCACAGGGGCTCCTTTCTCACAATAACGCGGGCGCGCCCGCGGACAGAGCTATGTTACTACAGCCGTGTACCCGCTCACGAGCCGTCCATGCGCGCAGACGCGACTTTCACGAGTAGTCAATTTGGGACGGGGCTCTTTGAGCTGCTTTTGCCGGCGCCCGACGCTAACACAGGCTGCCGCTACTGCTGAGTTTGTCCCCCGGTACCAATATGAACATCGACGATAACCTGGCGGTAGCTGATGCCACAGGAGTCGAGGATGCGGCGGCTGATGCGTCCGTCATCGGTGTCGGCGTACTTGTTGTCCAGGTAGACGACCTCGCCCACGCCCACCTGAGCCAAAATCTTGGCGCAGTCGTGGCACGGGAACAGCGTGACGTAGACCGTGGAACCCTCGAGGTCCTTGAGCGAGCCACGGTAGTTGAGCACGGCGTTGGCCTCGGCATGGACCACGTAGTTGTGCTTGTCCTGCAGCGGGTCGTCGCTCGTACCCCACGGAAAAAAGTCGTCGTTGAGCGCCGAGGGTGTACCGTTGTAGCCCACCGAAAGGATGCGGTGGTTGGTGTTGGCGATGCACGCACCCACCTGCGTGTTGGGGTCCTTGCTGCGACGCTGCGCGGCGATGGCCACGCTCATAAAGAACTCGTCCCAGCTAATGACGTCCAGGCGCTTGCCTGACGAAGTTTGATGAAGATCGTCCGACATGGCAGACACCTCCGTAATCGCAATAATTTGACCCATTGTAGCAGGTGAAAGGTGGAGGCGTTTGTCCCACCGGCGCCCTCACCTTTACACGCGGCGGGGCTTTTGGTTGATGCGGTAGAGCTCGGCGAGACCCCGCAACGTCAGCGCGCCGTCGACCGTCAGACTATGACCGACCAGCGACGCAAGCGCCTCGGCATCGTCGCCGGTAATGACTATGGGCACGTCGCCCTCCCCCGCGGCCTTGGTCGCGCGCATCTCGGCGAGCACCATGTCGAGCATGCCGTCGATGCGGGCCACCTCGCCCAAGACCACGCCCGAGCGCATAGCCTCGCGCGTGTTGCGGCCGATCACATGCGTGGGCGCCGAGGGCTCGACCTGAGGCAAACGCGCCGCGGCCGCCGAAAGCGAACGGGCGCCAAGCGCCAGACCCGGCGCGATGACGCCGCCCACAAAGGTACCGCGCGCGTCGATGACCTCGATATTGGTCGTGGTGCCCAGGTCAATCACGATGCACGGAGAGCCGTAGACGGCACGGGCCGCCACGGCGTCGGCGATGCGGTCGGGACCAATCTCGGCCGGATCGTCGTAGTGCACGGGCATGCCGGTCTTAAGTCCCGGCCCCACCGTGAGCACGCGCCCCGTGCAGGTGCGGGAAAGCGCCGCTTTCCACGGGCGCTCGAGCGCCGGGACCACGCAGCTCAGCACAGCAGCCGCGGGCACAAGCGCGCCCGGCATGCCCGCATCGGCCGCCAGTGCAGCCATGACCTGCACGAGACGCATGCGCGCCTCGTCGGCTGTGATGCTCGACGGCGTCGTGATCTCGCACGTCGCAAGCGGACATTCCTGTGCCGCGGCCGAATCCTCGGCAAACAGGCCAAAGCGAATGGACGTGTTGCCCACGTCGACCGTCAATATATATGCGCACCCATTAAGCATCGTCGGCGCTCCTTTCGTCTGCCTAGCAGTATATCGCCTACCTAAACCAGTCATCCCAAAATGACTAGCTTGCGGCTATACTGGTGCGCGGTCGTGCGCGAGCTCACGCGGCGGCCCTTGGTAACCCGACTTCCCGCGCCGTATCCGTAGCGGCGCTTGCGGGGGAAGCGGATATACGCAAAGGAGTTCTATATGAGCAATCCCTCGAACCGCGCTTCGATGCGCGGGCAACTCACGCTGCGCGGTGTCGTCATCGGCGTCCTTGGCTGCGTGATCATCACGGCAAGCTCGGCCTACACCGCCCTCAAGATGGGCGCACTCCCCTGGCCGATCGTCTTCGCTGCCGTCATCTCGCTGTTCTTCCTTAAGCTCATGGGCAATGCCAGCCTCAACGAGGCCAACGTCACCCACACCATCATGTCCGCGGGCGCCATGGTCGCCGGCGGCCTGGCGTTTACCATCCCGGGCGCCTGGATGCTGGGCTATGCCGACCAGATCAGCTGGCTCGACATGTTTATCGTGGCACTCGCCGGCACTATCCTGGGCCTGCTGGCCACGGCACTCATCCACCGTCACTTTATCGTGGACGCCGCGCTTGAGTTCCCCACCGGCAACGCCGCAGCTCAGACCCTGCGCGCGACCGAGGCCGGCGGCAAGACCGGCAAGCAGCTCTTTGGCTCCATGGCCATCGCCGGCATCTACAGCGTGCTTCGCGACGCTCTGGGCGTGGTGCCCAGCATGCTGTGCGCGCTCAATATCCCCGGCGTGACCTTTGCCATCTATAACTCGCCCATGCTGCTCTCCGTCGGCTTCCTCGTGGGCTTCGCCCCCGTCGCGTTCTGGTTTGCCGGCGCGCTGCTGGGCAATTTTGGCATCATCGTGGGCGGCACCGCTGCCGGTCTATTCGACGTTGTGACTGCGCAGGGCATTGTTAAGTCCCTGGGTATGGGCCTTATGATGGGCTTTGGCGTCGCCGTCGTCCTCAAGGACATCCTGCCGCAGGTCGCCGGCATCGTCCGCGGTCTTGCCGCCGACAGCTCCACCGACACCGACGAGCAGTCGCTCATCTCGGGCTCCCTTAAGCTCGACGCCGGTATCATCGGCCTGGGCGCTGCCGCCATCGCCGTGATCATCGCCATCGTGCTCGACCTTGGCCCCGTTCCGGCCGTCATCGTCACGCTGTTCACCTTTGTCACCACCATCATGAGCGCACAGAGCTGCGGCCAGACGGGCATCGACCCCATGGAGATCTTTGGCCTCATCGTCATGCTCATCGTGGCTGCCTTTGCACAGATCGCTCAGGTCAAGCTGTTCTTTATCGCCGGCATCGTAGCCGTGGCGTGCGGCCTTGCGGGCGACGTCATGAATGACTTTAAGGCCGGCGCCGTGCTGGGCACCAACCCGCGTGCGCAGTGGATCGGCCAAGCCATCGGCGGCATCGTGGGCGCCCTGGTCGCCGCAGCCGTCATGGTCGCGCTCGTCACCGCCTATGGCCCGGACGCCTTTGGTCCCGACAAGAGCTTTGTTGCCGCGCAGGCAAGCGTCGTCGCCACCATGGTCTCGGGCATCCCGAGCGTGCCGTGGTTCGTTGGCGGCTTTATCGCCGGCATCGTCATGTACTGGCTCGGCATTCCGGCCATGATGATCGGCCTGGGCGTGTACCTGCCGTTCTACATGTCACTCACGGCATTCCTGGGCTCCTGCGTCAAACTCGCCTACGACAAGTGGTCCGCCCACCGCGACGCCACCGCTGGTCTTTCCGACGAGGAGAGGGCTGCCAAGGACGCCGCCTTTCAGGAGCAGGGCCTGGTTGTCGCCAGCGGCCTGCTGGGCGGCGAGTCCATCGTCGGCGTTATCCTGGCGTTTGTCTCCGTGGGCTTAAGTCTGCTGGGCTAAGTCGAGCAGCTGCTCGACAGCAACCATATTGCCTACGGCTTGCCCGGTCGGTAGCTTTTGCGGCTGCTGACCGGGCTTTTTGATATCGAAACAAAGAAAGGCCGGCGCGCTGCGTTTAACAGCGCGCCGGCCTTATCGTTTGGCTAACGAGACGGTCCCGTTATGAATTGAAGTTCGTTGCAGAAACTACGCTCGAAACGCTACATCTGCTTGCGACGACGATCGCTCAGCGTCACACCAGCGGCCACGAGGGTGATACCGCCGATGACGAACACCTCGCCCGCAAGAGCGGAGTCATCACCGGTCTGGGCGAGCGCGGCAGGCGCAGCCTGTTTCTTGGCAACGGGGGCCTTTGCGGCGGCCTGCGTAACCTGGGGCTTGGCCTGAGGCTTGCTCTGCGGCTCGGCCTTGGGATGATACTTGTCGTACTCGGCCTGAGCGGCAGCCAGGGCATCCTTCGCATCGTTAAGCTCGGCAAGCGCGGCGGCATAGGCGTCGTTGGCATCGGACAGTTTGGCATCGGCATCGCTCAGAGCAGCCTTGAGACCAGCAGCGGCATCGACGGCAGCCTTATAGCGAGCGTAGGCAGCGTTAAGCTTGACCAGCTTCTCGTTACCCGTCGTGCCCGCGGCAAGAGAGGCCTTGTGGTCGACAGCCTCAAGATCGGCCTTGAGTGCCTCATCGCTGGCAAGCTCGGCCTTGGCCTTGACGATCTCGAAGTTCGCATCGACGACGGCTTCGTTGGCGGCCTCGAGCTGCTTTTGAGCATCGGCGACACCGGCGACGGCAGCGTCATAGGCGGCCTTGGCGTCGTCGACCGCCTTCTGGGCGCCGGCGAAGCGCTCGAAGGCCTTGTTTGCGGTGGCAAGCTCGCCCTCGGCGGCCTTGGCCTTCGCCTGTGCGTCGGACAGGGCCTGCGTCTTGGCGGCAACTGCCTGCTTGGCGTCCGAAAGAGCGGTCGCGGCGTGCGTATCTGCGGCCTGAGCCTTGTCAACGCCAGCCTGGGCGGCATCGTCGGCCTTCTTTGCCTTGTCAAGGGCGCCCTGCTTGTCCGCAAGGTCCACCTTGGCGTTGTCACGCTTGGCAGTAAGGTCCTTAACCGAAGCCGTGGCGTTGTCATACGCCGCGTTAGCCTGATCGGACTTTGCCTTGGCAGCATCGCGGGCACTGCGAGCCTTCGCCTTGTGAGCAGCGGCCTCGGATGCCTTCGTCTGGCAATCGACAAGCGTGGCATTTGCCTTATCAAGAGCCGCCTGGGCAGTTGCCGCCTCGCCCTTAGCGGCATCAAGCTTGGCCTGGGGTGTCTTGACGTCGATGATCTTAAGCTCGGCTTCGGCAGCGTCATAGGCGGACTTGGCGGCAGCAGTAGCGGACTGAGCCTTCTCGTACTCGCCCTTGGCGGTGTTCATGTTCACATCGGCTGCGGTGAAAGCGTCCTGGGCGGCATCCTGCCCGTTTACAGCTGCGAAGTAAGCTTCCCTTGTAGTTCCAAAGTTCTTCTGCGCCTCGGCAAGCTTGCCCTGGAGCTCCTTGAGCTGCGCCTTCTGCGCCTGCGTGCCGCCTGCGTTGTAGGCGGAATCGATGTAGTCGTTGACGAGCTTCTTGAACTCGGAAACAGTGAAATCAGCCTGAGTGTCATCATCGCTGTAATCGAAGATGGTTACCTCGGAATCGGTGTTCTTACCGCTACCGGTCGCGATGCCGATAGCTTCCGTAGCGGAATCGACGATGTTGAGATAGTGCCCGCACTCTTGGTAGATGCTATTGTAGTTCTGATAGATGTAATAGGACTCATATCGGTATTTGCCGAGTTCGTCGCCATACTGCTCTACATACTTGTCGAAAATCTTCTTTTCCTGAGTATAGAGACCGGTATATGGCCAACCGAGAGTATCCTCAGTCTCACCGCCGGTATATGCGCCGCCTCCGCCAGCAAGATTTTCGCCGTTGTCGAAGTAACAGTTCGAGTGTCCCCAGATGTTCGATGAATATGATGCATTAAGGGCGGCTGCCACAGTCATGCGGAGGCTGACGCTGAGCGCCGACTGACCGTTCGCCTTGCGGAGGTTGTTCTGGGTGTCGAGATAGGTCAGGGCGTTACGCATCTGCTCCAAGGAAAGCGGATTGGTGTCGCGAGACATGTCCTGATCGACGTAATTGTCATACCATTCGGCCTTGTCATCAGCGCCGGTCAACATCGATACGGCATCCTGGGCGTTCTTTTTCTGCGTGGCTGTGAACTGGCTGCCGCCGATGATGTAATTCATGAAGCCGAACATGCCCTGGCTGATGACGTTCTGATCCACGGTCATGTTCGACTTGAGGTCGGCAATCTGCTGCTCAAGAGCCTCAACCTGGGCATTAGCAGCGTCATAAGCCTTTTCCGCGGCGTTCGAAGCGGCGCAGGCTGCCTCCCACTCGCTGCGCTTCTGCTTGCGAACTTCGACAAGCTTATCGTACGCGGTCTTCTTGTCTGCTTCGGTCTGCTGCGCCTGCTCGTATGCGGCCTTCGCGGCGTCACGCTTACTGGCCGCGTCCTTGTACTCCTTGTTTGCCGCATCGTATGCAGACTGGGCAGATGCCACAGCAGCGTTGGCGGCGTTGGCCTTCTCCTGCGCGGCGGTGACGGTAGTCTGCGCAGCCTGCAGGTTCGCCTGGGCGGTAGCGTCGGCATCCGTCGCAGCATTGAGCTCCGCCTGCGCGGTCTTGAGCTCACCAGCAGCAGCGTTCTTGGCGGCCTCAAGCGCACTCAGGTCAACACCCGTACCCGAGACGGCAGCATCGAGCGCGGCCTGCGCCTGGTTGAACTTCTGCTGGGCGTTATCGCGCGCGGTGGTTGCGGCTGCGAGAGCAGCGGCAGTCTCCTGCTTCTTGGCTTGGGCGGAAGTCAGAGCGGCCTCAGTGTCCTTCTTTTCCTGCTGAGCACTGGCCTCGGCGGCCTTGGCCTGGTCCAGATTGGCCTGTGCAGCAGTAACGGCCTTATTGGCGTCATCGAGCTTTGTCTGCGCGTCCTCGACGGCCTTCTTGGCGGCCTCGTACTCGTCCATACCCATGGCCTCGAGCTTGGCCTGGGCATCGTCGAGGGCCTTCTTGGCCTCATCCTGCTTTGCCTTGGCGTCCTTGAGCGCCTGGGTCTTATCCTCGACACTCTTGTTGGCTTGATCGAGCTGATCGTTCAGGTCGCCCAGCTTCTTCTGCTGCTGCTCGGTCTTTTCGACGGCGGCTTTGAGCTCGTCAATCTTCTCCTGGAGCGCGGCGACTTCTGCTGCGTTCTGCTCGATTTCGTTGTCGCTCACAGCCTGCGAGGCCTGATTCTTTTGCTGCTGCGCCTGCTTTTGAGACTGGCCCGCCGCATCGGCGTTCTTCTGGGCGGCATCGTAGGCGGCCTGAGCGTCCTTGAGCTGCTTTGCCGACTCCTCGGCCAGCTGGGCAGCCGTCTTTACGACCGCTTGGTTACCGGCGGCAACGGTGTTCTCTACAGAACTACCCCATTACAGTCTGAAATAGGCCATCGATAAATTTCGATGGCGAGCATTCGGCGCATTGCCTACGATACGGGCAAGCCCCGAGGGGCCGCCGATCGGGCGCCTCCGGATGGCCGTCTGCCCCTGCCCCGTAGAGGGCCCG
>JAXJMV010000038.1:0-5655 GCA_036312985.1 Collinsella sp. | reverse complement strand
TGGGGCCGGGGTCCACCCTCAGGCCGAGATAGCCGCGCCACAGGCTCGGCGACACGCGCAGCATGTTCTGGATCTTGGACATCGGCTCGATGTCGGCGTAGACGTTGAGCGTGACCATGGCGTCCTTGTGCCCCAGGATCGCGCGGCTATCTCGGCCTGAGGGTGGACCCCGGCCCCATGTTCCAGCAGAAGATCCGCGAGGCGATCGAGACGCTCGAGGCGTTCGGCTACGGCATCACCGAGCCCGACGACCGTAACGTCCTCATCCGCGACGTTCAGACTATCAGCCGCCTCTACCCCACCGAGTACGCGGCAGTGCTGGGGGCCATCCCGACCGAGGCGACCGTGGTCGAGTAGAGGCTGAGGCATGCGCTTTCCCAAATCCGTAGTGCAAGTACGGGAATGTGGAAACGCGTTAGATATATTCTACCCGGTCATCTCGGTGGCGCAAATCTTGGCACGGGTTTCCGCGAACGCGGACGCCCGTGCCCTTCTTTTTATGTTTACGCAAAGAGTCAGCGGGAATGCAGGTGAGGCCTCGCGGTTCAGGCCGGGGATTTTCAGCCGCGCCGCCCGATTTCGAATAAAGGCCTGCAGATGCAGACGGCTTTCGGGAGGCCCCGACGGCACCTCTCTCAAAAATGGGAGCATGGCCCGAGGCCGCACCTGTGCCCCAGCTCCGCCACGAGGGCATCGTTGTCGGTCACCGAGACGATGGCGTCGCCGTCGTAGGGCGCCTCGATGTAGACGCGGTCGAGCGAGTTGGCCGTCCCCGCCCAGAGCGTCCTGGTGCGCCGGACGCCCCGCACGTGGGCGTAGGGTATCACCGAACGAGTCCCAGCGTACACGACGACGAGGCGGTCGCCGTAGAGCTCGAGGCGGTTGCTGCGGACGGGAAGGGCGGCCAGGGCCACGAGGGCCGGGACGGGCACCAGCGCGAGCCAGCCCCATAGGAGCGCGGGACTTGAGCTCAGGAAACACGCGATACACGCCGCGGATAAACCGCCCGCCACAATCACCATGGCCGCTATGAACCACGGGTCTGTCCTGCCGGGGAACACCCGCTCCGGCCGCTCGCCCTTCTCACCCATTACGGCCTCCCTCCCGACGCCCTCCCTGGCGGCGCGTGGGGCCGGAGAGTGCCTTGAACCCGTCGCCGACCATCTTGCTCCCCGTTCCATGGGCCTTCGATAGTGGTATGTACCCCCGACTGTTCGACGGATGTCGTACGATTAAACGTTTGTCTAACCTTTTAAGACGGGTGCGGCAAGATCGAGCAGATTGTCCGTGCGAGAGGCTTCCCGCCGCAGCGCCCGGTCTCGGGTTCGATGCATCGACATCCGTCTCAGGTGGTATCTCCGCTGCGCGGCATTGCAGGGTGCAAAGCCGAGATGCCACGGAGTACGCCGAGGCTTTGCTCGCGTGGGCTGAAACATATTCCCAATCCGGGAATGCATACATATAAGTGCGATCGTTTTGCCGTAGATGGGAAACCCGTCGGCCGGGCGGGACCGGAGAGCCGGGCGGCGAATGCGAAAGGCCGGATGCAGCCGATGCCCTGAATGAGGTCCCAACACATGGGAGGGACAGCTGAATCCATCTCTTTTGTCGCTCCCTAGGGCGTGGATTTCCCAGCTCTCGCCCCCGAGGTCATCTTGCAGACGATTCGCAAGTCTCCGAGCGGTAGGTACCTGATGGAGCAGAGGGCCGCGCTGGCGTAGTTGCCGCACTTCGACGATATGGACGATGACGAGCTCCGCCAATTCGCCGCCCAAGTCAGGCCGTGATTTTATAGAATTCAGGGAAGGCCGCCGTCACGTCCGCCGTTTAAGAAGGTGTCGCTTTGAAATATCTCGTCGAGGATTGCGATGATCCGGCAGATCCCGCCCAAGACTACGCCGAGGCCAAGCAAATCGTCCGAAAAGTACTCGGCTCCCACCCATCGGTGAGGCAAGCTGCCACATGGCCATGGAAGCCTCATTTATTTGCGAAGAACATCGGCTAGCCGCAGGATTGAAATCATCGACCGATAAGTGAGTTCCACTTTTTCGCCCGCAAGCAGTCGTTTCGAGCCAATCTCATCTAGCCCCACAAGCCGAGAAAACAGCGGGCCGCTCATCGTGCCATCGTCAATTGATTCCCTTATGGTCTTCAAAACGTCCGTATCATGAAGCGATGCCGAGCTGTAGGGGGAAACACGAGCGGAACTCTCAATTAACGACGAGACAAAAGGATGGAGATGCTTTGGGCATAGTCCATCAAACACCACATCCCCATTGTCATCCGAGCCGACCAGGCGCCAACTATAATGATCGACCCAGTCGTCTCCGTCATATATGGTGTCCATGAGCAACTTCCCGTCTAGAGAGAGAAACCTATTTGGACATCGGGGCGCAAGACCGCAATCCATATCGGGCCTGCAGCAGCTCCAACCCAACGCACCACATAGGTTCCCTTTCGTACATGTGTATCAATCTCCCCGAAATGCCGGAGAATGCAATTCCAGACCCGTTTGTCGGATAGCAATCGACGTATTTTTGTTTTCCGCTCACAACCTTGTATAGATATATCGTTCCAGCAAAAGAGAAGGTATCGTGACTATTTTAGATCTATATGGCCAATTCGAGCCCTCACCATGGCAATTGTGGCAGCTGGGTTTCTTTTCATTTAAATTTCACTTTGTTAAATCCCTGCCCCTAAGCATTAAACCCGAAGTCCACCGAGTGGGCGAAAGTAAAAGAGGGTCGAATCCGAAGCAGTTCCCAGACAATTGGCGTCCGGCCAGACACTTCGGTTCGGCCCTTTCTTTCCAGGACTCTATAACAGCAAAGCACCTGCTAGATGGGCTTTTTGTGGGTTGGTAATTGTAACAGCTGATTGAACTGCAACGCGCTGGGGCCAATAGGGCGAGGCAAACTGGCGAGGTGTGTCGTCGCGAGTGTTATCGCCACGGTCGACGACGCGGTCGTCCAGCTGCCGCGGCACGGCGCCACCGCTGTGTGTCTGGCCCTCGGCGCGACAGAAGGAGACACTGTTGTGGCCGATGGGCTAAGACCGTTGCCGACCAAGTGCCGTTAGCGGCCATTGGCACATGTCAGCCAGACTGATTCTGTGGGTATAGGGTGGCATTTCACTAAGGTCGGAAACTCCCGCAACCATTGATTGATTTCGACATGTCCGAAATTCATATTACGTATATGGGTAACAATCATTTATAGGATCCCTCAAGTAACCTTAGTAACCGAACCGGGGCAGAAGGGCCTACAAACAAGCCGCGACGAACAGCTTCTTCCGCATTTCTTTAGGCAAGCGAAAAGAGGGATGGCATGGCGGCCAAGAGCTACGTAAAGATCGTTATTGTTGGCTCTGCACTTTGTCTTGCAATGGTGCTATGTGCATCATTTGCGAGGTATAGGTCCGAGCAGTCGTTCATCGATGGCGCTGAAAATGGGTTTGGCATAGACGGGATGTATGCCAACGATGGCGCGACCAGGCCGTCTATGGCGATTCTTGCAGGCGAAGACATGGAATGGCAAATCTGTAATGACGATGGCTCTTGTCTGAGTGGTCGTTTGGCCGCAACGAGCGACCCGAATTCGTTCGATCTTCTCGACAATGATGGAGCGGATTGCGGTTCTGTTCACCTGTCGTATGCATCGCGAGACGGGATGGACGGCATTCTCTACGTCTCCCACGAGACTGGCGATTTCAAGATGCGTAGGACTAACCGAGTGCCGGCTTTTATCGAGGAGTGAGAGTTCCCGGCGGTCTGCCGATCAGGCCGCCGGGGTATCGAATCCCGCATTCATCCGTACACACACGGATGAATGCGGGAAGTGTCCGGATGAAGTTGATAATCAAGGAAACAAAGCCGTTCTGCCTGGGACGGCTTTGGCCTGGACTTTAACTACAACATCGCAATCGACACTTATCAGCTCGCGCAACGCGCATGGCCAGATCTCGGACGCTGGTGCATGGAGGACCTTCGAGATGTACTGGACATCCAAAACGACGACGCACACCGCGTGCTCGCCTACTGCGAAGACGAGATGGCTGTCTACAATGCGATCTGAAACGGCGTGAAGTCCGGAGATCTTTCTGTGGAACCGCCGCGCCGTCGCGCGAGCCGACCGGGCAACCCGGGCAATCTGGTCCCGGCTCTCCCGGTCGTATTCCTACGATATCGCCCCTAGATCATCAATGTGTCAGATAAAGAATGAGGCAATGGATGTGATCACGCCTACGGCAGATGCAACGACTGCGCCTTTTTTCCTCTCCTTTAGTCCGACGAATAGGGTTGCCGTAAAGTAAAGGGCGGAAATGCAGGCTATGGCAAGCGAAACGAGTTCCTTGGGCGGTTTCAGCAAAAGGTCGCTAGCAAAGAGTAATGCAAGCAGGGCGAAGCCGATTGTGTTCAAGCATCTCGATTGATTTTGCGACAGCATGGCAACTTCCTTTCAGAACATGCAAGTGAAAAGTCGGTACGATGTCATTGCATTTGCAAATAAGCCGCCGCCGGGACCGGTTGTCACGAGACCGGCGATAACGCATTTTCTCGGTTTCCAGCTCATGACAGACCCCTCTCTCATGGTGCAACGTATACATTATGAGATATACACATTTTGTCCTATAAGCCCCAAGGATGACGATTCCAATACGGACGACGACACCAAAACCGGCATCGACGGCTCCATGGACGATTCGGATTCCAAATAGGCCCTGTTAGTTGAGCCACTTCTTTGCCGGTGTCGTATACGAGACCGCTATACCCGCGGCAATTGCCATCAGGCAGCTCGCGATGAATCCGAACTCATACTTCAAAACGTTTGTTGCGGTCAGGGCGATAATCAACACTGTCAGAATTTGCAGAATTATCGTTATTGCGAAGAGATTGATTCCTTGTTTGGCCGAAGTCGCTGAATGAGTTTGGCTTCGTTGATTCAGGTTGAGGCAGACAAGGAAAGCGACCAGTTCGCTTGATAAGGGGCCGACTACATAGAAAAAGATTGCGTCAATGAAGCCAATAGTGTTGTAAGTGTTGTAAGTTGTTTCGCCGGAAAACACAGCGTATAAAGCATATCCAAATCTTGGCTGATTCATGTATGAGTCCGAAAAGACGAAGAGCGTCAATATTGCTACTACCAGAAGTGCATTCAGGGCAAATCGTTTGCTTTTCATCGATCGCTCCTTCCGGGTGACTCTTATTTGTAATTCTACAGCATCCATTTGTTTTTCAAAGAATTTGACTGTCCTAAATAACATGCACTTTCGCTGGAGGGTCGCTGTTTGGCGGCCCTCTTTTTTGCACAGGCGCGGTGGGATGGTAATAATCGGGCGGGAGTCAGCCGCTCTGATAGAATCGTCCTTGCTGTCGGCAGCCCTCGTGCCGGGCAGAGCCCTCCATCCGATGGGAGGTGATGCCCATGACCGATTTCACTGAGCTCGTGAAGCTCCTGACTGCTATGGTCTCGCTCCTCACGGCCCTTGTCGTCCTTTCCAAGGCACTCAAGCAGGGTTCGAAGCCCAAAGACGATATGAGAAAGCCATTGGGGGCCGCCTCCCCCGCGGCGCAGCTTCTTTCCGCGGGCTCGGGGTGCCACAATGGGCTTTGAGTATCGGCCCGTGCGGTAGCCCTTACCGCACCTGCGGGGAGGA
>JAXJMV010000037.1:0-43651 GCA_036312985.1 Collinsella sp. | reverse complement strand
TCCCGTTCCGAACCCGGAAGCTAAGCCCCATCGCGCCGAGAGTACTGCGGGGTCAGCCCGTGGGAGGCCAGGGCGCCGCTGACCGGTGGACGGCACCGAGCCGTCATCGAACTGAGAAGGGGGAGGCCTCGCGGCCTCCCCCTTTTTTGCGTTTGCGGTGCATAAATGACTCATTTACGCCAGTCGATTTAATTCTTTTTGGTATTGAGCCTTTATTTAAAGAAGATAAATCGAATAACAAGGGCAACTGCTATGGCCACAATGATCAAAAACAGGATTGTCAGTCGATGCTGTTTGCGTCGTTTACTTGACGAAACGAAGATCGATTTTCCCTGTTTTGGCGTTTCGAGATAGCGAGCCGAATGCGTCAAGGTTTGCTTTGGTCGAGGACCTCTATGTTGATTGGCGGCGGATGCTTTCAGTGGCTCCTCACTAGCTTCGCTGTTTTTAGATAATGGTGCGTCTTTCAGATATACAGGGTCTCCCGAGGCCACGCCCATATGTTTACGTCCCGTTTGGGCATCCGCGAGTGTTTGATATCGATTTCTCGTCACATACTCGGGCTCAGGATCATTAATGGGCTCTTGCGAGATGTGGGGGCGATGGAACCGTGGCGGCTGCGTGGAAGTATCTTCCCCCTGCGTCGGCATAAACATTTTGTTCTGGTTTTGGTCGTCCATGATGCCCTTTAGCTCGTTACCAACAACGTGTACGCGCTCATTGTAAGCCCCTTGCTATTTGTAGCTGCGAACATACTTGTTATTTAGGCTCTGGTTCAAAGAACCTTAACCTTACTAAAACCTTAGTCACACACACTTAGATATGCTTATAGTACTGGACTCAAAAAACTTTATAGTCGATGTATATATAAGCACTGTGTGGGCATATATAAGAGCGTCAAAAGAAGTCCCAGTCACCTAGAAGATGGCTCGGCAGTCCTAAAAGGAGTGGTAAACATGGCAAGCATGGTTCCTTATCGTTCGGTTTTTGGCGTTCGTCCTTCTGCTAGCTCGCTGTTCGATCTGTTTGATGATATGACCGACCTTGCAAACAACTCGATTGCCCTTAAGGCGTTTCCCGTTGACGTTGAGGATAAGGGCGACGGCTATGAGGTCAAGGCCTATCTGACCGGTGTCGCCAAGGACGATATCGATGTCGAGCTCAATGAGGGCCGTCTGTCCATTAGCGTGAATGTCGAGGAAGACGAGGAGAACGAGGGCAAGAACTTCCTGCAGAAGGAGTTCACCTCGTACAGCGCGACGCGTGGCGTGTATCTAAAGGACGCTTCGAGCGAGGGCCTCTCGGCTAAGTACGCTGACGGCATCCTGACCGTTACGGTTCCCAAGATCGTCGAGAAGAAGAACGTTACGAAGATCTCCATCGACTAACTTCGTTGGTGTTCTGCGCTATTAAAAGACAGCAAAAGGGGCTGGGAAGCGATTCTCGGCCCCTTTTGCTGTCTAGGACGGTCTATTGAATGGTTGCCGGCTGATACTGACTCGCAGAACGTATCGAGAGCTTTCGCGATCCTTGGAGAAGGGTTGCGGAGCTGCCGACCTCGTCATCCAGGGTTGCGGCCAGAGCTTTGGCATAGCTTTTGACGGTAAGGCTCGGACGATTGTTTTCTTGGCTGATATGCATGGCAATGAGCTGTTCGGTGCGATCGGTAACAAGTTCGCGCGCGGCTTCGGCGGCTTGGCTGTTGGAGAGGTGTCCCCTTGCAGACAGGATGCGCTCCTGAAGAAAGCGGGGATATTCTCCCTCGCGCAGCATGGTCACATCGTGGTTGCTTTCGAGTGCGAGGACTCGACAATCTTTGAGGGTGTTCATGGCTTGGCTCGATAGCTCTCCGGTGTCGGTGGCAAACCCAATGGAATCATCGAGAGCATTGAATCGATAGCCGACCGGATTGATGACATCGTGTGATGTTGAGTAGGTTTGCACGTGGATGCCGGCAATGGATAGGGCGTCGCCGGGATCGAATTCCTCGACAGGCAGATGCGAAAGATTTTCTTTGCTCGAAAGAGTGCCCCTGCTGGCAAAGAGGGGGCCGTGCCAGTGCTTGCACCAGACATCGAGGCCCTTGATGTGATCGCTATGCTCATGAGTAATGAGAAGAGCCGAGACGTTGTCTGTCGAGAACCCCAGTTCTGCCATGCGCTTTAATGTCTCGCGGCGAGACAGTCCGTCATCGACCATAATGAGCCCCTGCGGGCCCTCGATGAGTGCGCAGTTGCCTTTAGAGCCACTGCCGAGGATATGAAGGTGCAGACGAGACATAAGATTCCAAAGGATACAATGGGTGCGGACGAATAGAGGAGGAAGCAAATGCCTACGGTATCTCAGCATTATGGACACCATGCCGTGCCTGGGGCAGTCGATGAGACCCGGACGAGGCAGCAGGCTGCTCCTGTTGTGCTCATGGTATCAGGCGGCGCGGACTCGACGGCACTGCTTCTTATGGCGTGCACATCAAAGCTGGATATCCAAGACGGACGCGGTGTTGCCCCCATTGCTCGCGAGCGCTTGCATGTGCTGCATGTAAACCATCATCTGCGCGGCAAGGCGTCCGATGGCGACGAGGCCTTTGTGCGTGAGCTCTGCGCGAAATATGGTTTACCGCTGTGCGTGGAGCACGCTTATTTTGATGGGGAGTCGGGCAATATTGAGGCCGCGGCCCGCGAGGTGCGCTATGCCGCGGCGCGGAGGTATGTTCGCGAGCTCTGCGCCCAGACGGGGGCACCGCGAACGGCGGCTCGTATCTGCACCGCGCACACGTCTTCGGATCGCGCGGAAACGTTTTTGATGAACGCGATTAAGGGTTCAGGGCCCGCTGGTCTATCGAGCATTCCTCGCCGGAGGAATATCGTGGTGCGTCCCTTGCTCGACCTAACTCATGGCGAGCTCGTGGGCTATCTACAGGTACATGGTCAGCCGTGGCGTGAAGACGAGAGCAATGAGGATATCTCGTATCTGCGAAACTACGTGCGCCATCGAGTGATGCCGGTGGTGGCGCAGCGCAACGCGAGCGTCTGCAAGACGATTGGCGCCGCCTGCGAGATCTTAGGCGATGAGGACGCGTTTTTGTCTCAGCTTTCGGCACAGGCGTTTCGAAGCTGCCTGCGTAAGGAGGCAGCGGGCGCGCTGGTGCTCGATGCCAGGCGCCTTGCTGCGGCCGAGGTGGTAATCGCGCGGCGCATCGTGCGACTGGCGATTAAGCGCATCGATCCGGACGCTCGTCCAGAGATGCGACATGTGGAGCGAGTCCTTTCCTGCGTTGCCGAGGGCGCCGGCTCGGTTACGCTTCCGGCGGGAATTGACGCGCGCGTTGAGTTTGGCATGCTGGCATTTAAGGCGCCGGCGGCTCGCGAGGGCCTGGTCGCGGACTGGGTTACCGTACCCGGTCGTTTGCCGTTGGGCGGGGGACGTATGCTGGTCACAGAACCGATGGCCGTTGAGCCGGGATGCGATATCGTGCGCCGCGCCCGCGAGCTTGCGGCTACCGGGGAAGTGACGGCTTTGGTAGACGCGGCTGCCCTGGGTTTTGCCGACAGCGATAGTGAGCGGATCCTGGCGGGCTCGCGTGGCGAGATCCCTGCCGAGGCGCGATTGGCGCGCCTGTGGGTGGACGGTCCCGCACCGGGAGACGTGATGTGCCCGTTAGGGATGAGTGGCCGAAGCAAGAAAGTATCCGACTTGCTAGGCGAGGCTCGCATTCCCGTTTCCGAGCGCGCCGGCGTGCCCATGGTGAGGACGGCGCCGGGGGGTGCCGTGGTGTGGGTCGCCGGAGTTCGCGCGGACGAGCGTTTTAAGTGCACGGCCGCAACGCGCGTGGCATATCTGCTCCGCGTGGTCGATGCGGAATAGCGTCCCACGCCTGCTATTCTGTGCGACGTTGACGGTATTCCCGCGCTGATGGCGCACGGGCTGGTAAATTTACCCCGTGCGCTGCTAGAATGTGTAGTTCGCGTCCATACGGCGGTGTGTGGGCGATAAGCACAAGAAAGGGTTGTCATGGCTTCTCAACATCCGGATATCGAGAAGGTTCTGTTCACGCAGGAGGATATCGACGGTATCGTCTCTCGCCTAGGCGAGCAGATTACTCGCGACTACGCGGGTAAGGATCTGGTGCTGATTGCGGTCCTGCGCGGCGCCGTGGTCTTTATGGGCGACCTGATGCGTAAGATCGAGCTGCCGACCAACATCGATTTCATGGCTGTTTCGAGCTACGGCGACGGTGTGAAGTCCTCGGGTATCGTGCGTATCATTAAGGATCTGGATATCGACATCCGTGGTCGCGACGTGCTGATCGTCGAGGACATTCTGGACTCGGGCCTGACCCTCAAGTACCTGATGAAGAACCTCGAGAGCCGCAAGCCCGCTTCTCTGGAGGTCGCCGCCTTCCTGTGGAAGGACGTTGAGGACCGCGTCTCGGCCATCACGCCCAAGTATGTTGGAACCCATTGCCCCGATGCCTTTGTGGTGGGCTACGGCCTCGACTATGCCGAGCGCTATCGCAACCTTCCGTATCTGGGCATTTTGAAACCGGAGGTTTATTCGTAAGATGCCCGACGACCGTAACGACAACAATTCCCAGACTCCCCGGGACCCAAAGATCCCGGGGATGCCCGGAGGCAAGAAGCCCACGCGTACGGGCTGGCTGTATTTTCTTTTGGCTTGCGCGCTTCTGGGCTATGCCTTCTTTAATATGGGTTCCGGCTTTGCCAGCTCCAGCAATACCGTTAAGCTCGCGACGAGCGAGATGGTCAGCGCCATCAAGCAGGATCGCGTCGAAGATCTGACCTATACGGTTCAAGACGGAAGCGTGACGGGTCATTACTGGAAGACAAAAAAGACAAGGGCGATACGAGCGAGCTCAAGAGCTTCTCTTCGACCTATGTCGGCTCCGATTCGCTTGCCGAGCTCATGGCGGAGCACCCCGATACCAAGTACATCGTCAACACCAACGATCCCGATTTTTGGGGCGACTTGGCGATGAGTGTGCTTCCGACGATCGCCCTTATCGCCATCATGTTCTACTTTATGCGCCAGATGATGGGCGCCAACAACAGGAACATGCAGTTTGGCAAGACCAACGCCAAGACCAACGAGGCCACACGCCCCAAGGTCAAGTTTGAAGACGTTGCCGGCGTGGACGAGGCAGTCGAGGAGCTCGAGGAGATCCGTGACTTTTTGAGCGATCCGGATCGCTATCGCAAGCTGGGCGCCAAGATCCCGCGTGGCGTGTTGCCGGTTGGCCCTCCGGGCACCGGTAAAACGCTGCTGGCCAAGGCCGTTGCCGGCGAGGCGGGCGTGCCGTTCTTTAGCATCTCGGGTTCCGACTTTGTCGAGATGTTCGTAGGTGTCGGCGCCAGCCGTGTGCGTGACCTCTTTAAGGAGGCCAAGTCCCAGGCCCCGTCAATCATCTTCATCGATGAGATCGATGCTGTGGGACGTCAGCGCGGAGCTGGCTTGGGCGGCGGTCACGACGAGCGCGAGCAGACGCTCAACCAGCTGCTGGTCGAGATGGACGGCTTTGAGGAAAGCGAGTCGGTCATCCTGATCGCTGCGACCAACCGTCCTGACATCCTGGATCCGGCATTGCTGCGTCCCGGCCGTTTTGACCGTCAGGTTACGGTCGACCGTCCGGATGTGAAGGGCCGCGAGCAGATC
The DNA here is from genome assembly GCA_036312985.1 of Collinsella sp. Taxonomy (GTDB): domain Bacteria; phylum Actinomycetota; class Coriobacteriia; order Coriobacteriales; family Coriobacteriaceae; genus Collinsella. Next base: position 37,978 of record JAXJMV010000037.1, on the reverse strand, counting down.
TTGCGCGTGCATGCCGAGAACAAGCCGATGGACGAGGACGTTAAGTTTGAGAAGCTCGCCCAGATGACCGTTGGCTTTACTGGTGCCGATTTGGCGAACTTGCTCAACGAGTCTGCGCTGCTGGCCGCTCGCCGTCATCGTTCCGTGATCTCGATGGACGAGGTCGAGGAATCGATGGAGCGCGTGATTGCCGGACCGCAGCGCAAGGGTCGCGTGATGACCGAGGCCGAGCGCACCACGATTGCCTACCACGAGAGCGGTCACGCCCTGGTGGGCCACATCCTGGAGCACTCCGATCCGGTCCACAAGATCTCGATCGTCAGCCGCGGTCAGGCTCTGGGCTACACGCTGCAGCTTCCGCAGGAGGACCACTTCCTCAAGACCAAGAACGAGATGCTCGACGAGCTCGCCGTGTTCTTGGGCGGTCGCGTTGCCGAGGAGCTCATGTGCGATGATATTACGTCGGGCGCGAGCAACGATCTGGAGCGCGCAACCAAGATGGCGCGCGAGATGGTCACGCGCCTGGGCATGAGCGAGGAGCTGGGCACGCAAGTGTTTGGCGAGGCGCAACATCAGGTGTTCCTTGGTCGCGATTACGCCGATCACCAGGATTACTCCGAGGAGACGGCGCGCCGCATTGATATCGAGGTTCAGCGCATCATGCGCGAGGCCCATCGTCGTGCTGTCGAGATCTTGGATGCCCGTCGCGATCAGCTCGATCTGATGGCGAAGGTGCTGCTTGAGCGCGAGACCGTCGAAGGCGACGCCGTGAATGCCCTGCTCGACAACGAGTGGGATGCCTACCTTGAGCGCGAGGGCGATATCCTGGCGGCCAAGGAGGAGCGCAATGCCAAGGCGGCTGGCATGCCGACCAAAAAGCGCGCGCCTCGTATGAGCGAGGAGGAGCTGGCGGCTGATGCCGCGGCTTTTGCGCAGGCGGCCATGCAGGAGGATGCCGAAGTCGCATCCGATTATGCTGACGATGACCATGCCGTCGTCGATGCCGACACCGACGCCGACAAATAGTCTTTGTGGCGAAAGCCTCCGCGGGGAAACCTGCGGAGGCTTTTCTTTTGAGAGATATGGGGCCGTCTGTTGATTGGGGACAGACTTAAATGAGCGTTTTCACGCATTTAAGTCTGTCCCCAATCAACATTGCTGCGGCACTTTGCTCAACTAAAGCGTACAATAGCGCCTATGCGAAAGGGGAACAGATGATCAACGAAACTATGTATGCTCGCGGTGCGGAAAGCTCCATCATCCGTGAGATTTTTAGCTATGGCCTTGAGCGCAAGGCGCAGATCGGTGCGGAAAACGTATTCGATTTTTCGCTGGGCAATCCGAGCGTTCCGGCACCCGCTGCTGTGGCGGAGTCCATTAAGAAGGCCCTGGAGCTGCCGAGCGACCAGCTGCACGGCTACACGCCCGCACCGGGCCTGCCGCAATGTCGTGCCGCTGTGGCCGAATCGCTCAACCGCCGCTTTGGCACGAGCTATGAGGGCAAAGACGTCTTTATGACGGTGGGTGCCGCGGCTTCGCTCACCTGCGCGCTCAACGCCGTTACGAATCCGGGCGACGAGGTTATTGTTATCGCCCCGTACTTTCCGGAGTATCGCGTTTGGATTGAGAAGGCCGGCTGCACGTGTGTCGAGGCGCTTGCCAACGAGGACACATTCCAGCTGAGCGTGGATAACGTATTCAAGGCGATCACCGACAAGACGGCAGCCGTCATTATCGACTCGCCCAACAACCCGACCGGTGCCGTATATACGCGCGACACGCTGACGCGACTGGCCAATGTTCTGCGCGAGGCCAACGCTCAGCGCGATCCCGAGAATCCGATTATGCTCATCTCGGATGAGCCGTACCGCGAGATCGTGTACGGTGCCGAGGTGCCTTGGGTGCCCTCGATCTACGAGCACACCATCGTGTGCTACTCGTATTCCAAGTCGCTGTCGCTGCCGGGTGAGCGCGTGGGGTGGATCTTGGTTCCCAACACCAATCCGCAGGCTGCCCGTCTGATGCCGGCCGTTGCCGGTGCCGCCCGTACGCTGGGCTTCGTGTGCGCGCCGGCGCTCTTTCAGCGCGTAATTATCGACTGCGTCGATGAGCCGAGTGACGTTGAGGCCTATGCACGCAACCGCACCGCGCTTACCGACGCACTAGCGGAGTACGGCTACACCTATGTTGAGCCGGATGGCGCGTTTTACCTATGGGTGAAAGCGTTGGAGCCCGATGCGAATGCGTTTTGCGAGCGCGCAAAGAAGTATGAGTTGCTTGCGGTTCCCTCGGACAGCTTTGGTATGCCGGGTTGGTTCCGCTTGGGCTATTGCGTGAGCTACGAAACGATTGTCAATTCGCTACCCGCTTGGAAACAGTTGGCGGACGAGTATCGTTAAAAGTAAAGCGCTCTACCTACAATGTTTTACGTGAAACGGGGTTTGGTGTTAAGCCGGGCCCCGTTGTCATGGACGTTGTGTTTTTGGGATGGAGTGGTTTTACGACTATCGAAGGCTATGCGTACAATGAATATAAGCGACGGCCGTGCCAGATAAGGAGACCCGATGCCCTACCTGCTTTCTTGTGACATTCATACCCATACGGTGTTCTCTGCGCATGCATATTCGACCATTGAGGAGAATGTGTACTGGGCGGCAGAGCGTGGTCTGCAGGTACTCGGATCTGCCGACCATTTGAGCTCTATGGTTACGGCTTGCCCCAATGACCTGCGAAGTTACCAGTTCTTTATCAACCAGGATATCTGGCCGCGCATTTGGAGCGGCGTGCTGGTGCTGCGTGGTGCCGAGGCCGATATCGTTTCGCTGGACGGAAGCCTGTTTGGCGAGGACACTCCTGTCACGCTTGATATTGCCGGCGATTCGTACAGCCGTCAGCATTCGCTGTTCGATTTGGTTACGCGTAATTTGGATTATTTGGTTGCAAGTGTGCATAATCCGCAGATTGCTGAGGACGCGACGCTGGCCCAGACGACCGAGATGTATATCAATGCCCTGGAGCACCCCAAGGTGTTCATGCTGGGGCACACGGGGCGTTCGGGCGTGCCGTTCGATATCGACGAGGTGCTGTTGGCAGCTAAGGCCAAGCACAAGATTATTGAGATCAACAACCATAGTCTTGAACACGGTGTCGACACTGAGCATTGGGCCGTATGCCGCAAGATCGCCGAGCGCTGCGCCGAGCTGGGCGTGGGCATTGGCGTTTCGACCGATGCGCACATTGGCATGGCAATTGGTAAGCTCGATTACGCTCGCAAGATGCTCGACGAGATTCACTTCCCGTTGGATCTGATCGTGACGCGCGATCGCGAGACGCTGCTGCGCGAGATGGCGGCAGCCGGCGTGTGCGACCTGCGCAAGGGGATGTAGCGGAATTTATAAACCAAGCGAAGGGGGCGGCCCAGACGGGTCGCCCCCTTTCTTGTCCCAAAAATCTACTGAGGTTGGTTAGCGGCGTTCGAGGACCGCTACGGTTTCGGTGTGATCGGTGTGAGGGAACATGTCGACGGGCGTGATCTTGAGCAGGCGATAGCCTCCGTCGAGGAGCTGATGCAGGTCGCGCTCTTGAGTTACGGGGTTGCAGCTGATATAGGTGATGCGGCGCGGCTTAAGCGCGCAGGCAGCTTCGAGGAACTCGGGCGTGGAGCCGGCGCGCGGCGGATCGATAGAAAGGACATCGACCCGCTCGTTGTTGTCGGCGGCATCTAGGATGTAGTCGGTGGCATCGTCGGCCATAAACCAAGCGCTGCGGGTGAGGCCGTTGAGCTCGGCATTACGACGTGCGTCGGCAATGCCGGCGTGGTTACGCTCCACGCCAAGCAGCATAATGCCGACGCCCTTGTCCTGGGCGGCTTTGGCTGCGCACAGGCCGATAGTTCCGCTACCGCAATAGGCATCCATGAGTACGTCGCCCTGCTGCAGGTCCATGCCGTCAATCGCGAGCTGATAGAGCAGCTCGGTCTGCTGCGGGTTGGTCTGGTAGAACGCGGTGGGGGAGATATCGAACTCGCAGCCGAGCAGCTGGTCGCGCATGCACTCGGCGCCATATACAATGCGGGTTTCCTCGCCGAGGATGGCGTTGCCGGGACGTCCGTTGATGTTTTGGGCGACGGTGACGATGTGCGGATTGAGTGCGGCGACAGCCTCAAAGAACTCCTGCGCATGCGGCAAGTCGCGCTGAGCGGTCACGAGCGTGACCATGACCTGGTCGGTACGCCAACCGCAGCGGACGACGGCATAGCGAAGTAAACCAAGATGCTTGTCCTCATTAAAGGCGGGAATATGCAGCCGCTCAGCTTCGCGTGCGATGCCGTTGAGAATCTGACGGGCACCCGGTGCCTCGACAGGACACTCGGGTACGGCAACGATCTTGTGCGTGCCGCGCTCAAAGAAACCGCAACGGACAGCGCCCTCCTTACCGGGAGCAAAGGGAGTGGCGGCCTTATGGCGAAAACCGCGCGGCGCAGGATATTTGCCCGGGTCGCCCAGGGTGACACCCATGCCACGAATAGGATCTACAGCAATGCCCTCACGCTCACAAAGCGAAGCAAAAAGCTCCTCCATAGCAGCCTGCTTAGCTGCCAACTGCTTTTTATAAGGACGATTGAGCGCCGTGCATCCGCCACAAGCTCTCATGATGGAACAGGGAGACTTGGGATCCACAGCCTTACGCGCAGGCGAAACCGGATCTTTATGCGGACGCTTGGAGCGAGTCTGAGACGCTTTGTCTCCGCCTCGACGAGAGTCAGAACGCTTGGTCTTAGCCCTGCTCTTGGCCGATTTGCTTTTTGCAGCTTTAGAAGACTTGGATTTCGTAGAAGATTTCTCCTCCTTCGACCCCTCAACCGCCTCCACCAAAGCACGACGAGCCCTACGCTCCGCACGAGATTCTGCCATCAATAACTCCACTAATTCATGAATTAAAGCTGCAAGTATTGTACCGTGCCAAGCCAGCAGACGATATGCAAGCGGTTTAATCGTGTCAGCGATAAGCCCAACGACGGTTGCCCGCCGCGTGAGGGGTGTGGGGGTTAAGTTTATCGCGAGTTCCGCACGAACAGGAGGCCACTTAATGTGGCCTCCGTCGTGAGCAGGACTGTAGAGCAGGAAACTTAACCCCACACCCCTCACGCGGCGGGCAAACTCGCCTTGTGCTCTATCACGCTAAAGTGTATGATTCTGAACGTTACATGACTCACTTTATCTAACTAAAGTGCCATCAAGGGGGAATACCATGAACACCGATATGTCTCGTCGTCAGTTTGTTGGTCTAGCCGGCTCGCTCGCCACGGTGCTTGGCCTTGGTCTTGTCGGTTGCGGTGGTGGTGCCGGTAAGGGTTCCGCTGCTGGCTCTGCCGCGGCCAAGGATGTGAAGGGCGCTGCGGAGTCCAAGAAGCTCGTGGTGGGCTTTGATAAGTCCTATCCTCCGTACGGTTTTGTGGGCGACGATGGCGAGTACACCGGCTTTGATCTCGATCTGGCCAAGGCTGTTGCCGATAAGCAGGGCTGGGAGGTCAAATACGAGGCCATCGATTGGGATGCCAAGGACACGCTGCTCAACTCTGGCGCCATCAACTGCATCTGGAACGGCTTTACCATGGAGGGCCGTGAGGACGACTACACGTTCTCCGAGCCGTACATGCTCAACGAGCAGGTGCTGGTGGTCAAGAAGGATGCGGGCATCAAGGGCTGGGACGATCTTGCCGGCAAGACTGTGATTACCCAGACTGATTCCGCTGCGCAGGACGTGCTTGAGGGTGACCAGAAGGATCTGGCGGCGACGTTTGCCACGCTCGACACGATCGGCGAGTACAACACGGCCTTTATGCAGCTCGAGAGCGGCGCGGTCGATGCCGTGGCTTGCGACCTTTCGATTGCCCAGTATCAGCTTGCCGCCAAGCCCGATGCTTATACGCAGCTTGATGAGCCGCTGTCCAGCGAGCACTACGCCGTCGGCTTTAAGAAGGGCGACACCAAGTCGACCGACGCCGTGACCGAGTCGCTCAAGGCGCTCTACGAGGACGGCACGGTTAAGGACCTGTGCGACAAGTACGCAGATTACGGTCTATCCTTCGACAACTGGGTTTTGAAATAGCGGCTTTCCCAGGCACCCGATTTTGCCGTTCAAACCGTCGCTTGCGTACATTTAGTACGCGGCGCTCCTCTTTCACGGCAAACTCGAGCACCTGGAAAACCCGCTTTAGCATTGGGTTTTGCTGTTCTGTTGTCGCGAAAGAGAGCTTAGGTTGTCTATTCAGGTCATGATGCAGATGCTTGGCCAGGGATTCTTGGTCAGTTTGCAGTTGTTTGTGCTGACGCTGCTGGGGTCGATTCCGCTGGGAATCCCCGTGGCGTTTATGCGCATGAGCAAAATCGCGCCGCTTCGCTGGATTGCGCGCATCTATATCTCGGTCATGCGCGGCACGCCGCTCATGCTGCAGATGTTTGCCATCTACTTTGCCCCGTACTACGTGTTTGGCATTTCGCTCACGCCCGATTCCAAGTGGACGGCGTGCGTCGTAGCGTTCATCATCAACTACGCCGGTTACTTTGCCGAGATCTATCGCTCGGGCCTGCAGTCCATTCCGCGCGGTCAATACGAGGCAGCCGAGGTGCTGGGCTATTCGCGCATGCAGACGTTTCTGCATATCGTGATGCCGCAGGTCGCCAAGCGTATTCTGCCGGCGATGGGCAACGAGATCATCACGCTGGTCAAGGACACGTCGCTGGCGTTTGCCATTGGCGTGGGTGAGATGTTCTCAACGGCCAAGGCGCTGGTCGCCTCGCAGGTGAGCATGGTGCCGTTTGCGATCGCGGCGCTGATCTACTGGATCTTTAACTTTGTGGTCGAGATGCTGCTGGGCGCCGCCGAAAAGAAGCTGGACTATTATCATGACTAACTCAGTGATGAAAATCGAAAGCGCGCGCAAGGCGTTTGGCGTCAATGAGGTGCTCAAGGATATCTCGCTTGAGGTGAAGCGTGGCGAGGTCGTGGCGATTATCGGACCTTCGGGTGGCGGCAAGTCCACGCTGCTGCGGTGTGCCACGCTGCTCGAGACACTCGACGGAGGCTCGCTCTCGTTTGGAGACCTTGCCGTTGCGACGGATGCGGGTTCGGGCGCGGTCTATGCGAAGGGCGATGTGCCCAAGCAAGCGCGCTCGCGGTTTGGCCTGGTGTTCCAAAATTACAACCTGTTCCCGCACTATACCGTGATGAAAAACATCACCGATGCGCCGATTCGTGTGCTTAAGCGTCCGCGCGAGCAGGCGGAAGCCCGCGCTCACGAGCTGATTGCGCAAATGGGGCTGACGGGCAACGAGAACAAGGTGCCGTGTGAGCTTTCGGGCGGTCAGCAGCAGCGCGTGAGTATTGCCCGCGCCCTAGCGCTCGATCCGGAAATCTTATTCTTTGACGAGCCGACCTCGGCGCTCGATCCCGAGCTGACGGCCGAGGTGCTGCGTGTCATTAAAGACCTTGCCGCGCAGAATATGACGATGGTGATCGTGACCCACGCAATGCAGTTTGCGCGCGATGTTGCCGACCGCGTGGTATTTATGGACGGCGGTCGTATTGTCGAGGAGGGGCACGCCGAGCAGGTTATCGACCATCCGCGCGAGCAGCGCACGCGTGAGTTTTTGAGCCGTATCGAGGGATAGGCTCAGGTATTTGCTCAACTATTAATTGAGGCGAAGCCGCCGCAGGTCTTACGGTCTGTGGCGGCTTTTTGTTTGCATCGACGGGGTTCAATAATCGCCTCACAAGCTTGTCTCTTCCTCTCGCCGCCTGTATTCATACGTGCGCCGAAAGGTATGCATGGACAGCCGCCTGTGAGGGTAGGGTGGTGGCATAGGACATTTGGAGGGTGAGTCGGCTCGGCTGCCGACCATGCTGCTCCCGGGATGGCACCGACCGCGAACTCTCCCCGTTGGCGTCGCGCATTGCGCGCGGCCCTGCAAGGAGGTCATCATGGGTGCTCCCAAGACCGGCAATGTAAGGAACGTGGTGCTCGTAGGCCAAGGCGGGGTGGGCAAGACTTCACTCGCCGAGGCCATGCTCCACCTTTCCGGCAAGACCGCCCGCCTGGGCGGCCACGACGGCACCAAGCCCACGCTCGACTATGACCCCGAAGAGGTCAAGCGTGCATTTTCCATCTCGACGACCATCGCGCCGATCGACTGGAAGGGCGCGCGCATCAATGTGCTCGATGCCCCGTGCTACCCCGATTTTATCGGCGACGCCTTTGCCGCGATGAGCGTCTGCGAGACGGCTCTGTTTGTGGTCGACGCCGAGGCCGGCCCGCAGCCTACGACGGTTAAGCTCTGGTATGCCGCCGAGGACCTGCGCCTGGCGCGTGCAGTGTTCGTAAACCGCCTGTCGCGCTCCGAGGCCAGCTTTGCGACCACGATGGACCTGCTGCAAGAGCGCTTTGGCACGCGCCTGGGCGCCGTGACCCTTCCCTGGGGCGAGGGCGAGGACTTTGACGGCATCATCGACCTGGTGCGCATGAAGGCGCGCCATTGCAACGGCACCGAAGCCGTTGAGTCGGAGATTCCCGAGGAGTATCGTGCCCAGGCCGAGGAAGCCCATGACCATCTGTGCGAGCTGGTGGCCGAGGCTGACGACGAACTGATGATGAAGTACTTGGAAGGCGAGGAGACGCTGACGCAGGAGGAGCTTGAAGGCCTGCTGTCGAAGGCGATCGCCGAGCGCATCTTTGTGCCGGTCTTTGCGGGCGATTGCATTAAGGAGCAGGGCGTCAACTCGCTGATGGACGACATCGCCACATACTTCCCGGCGCCGACCGACTACGGCGAGATGCCGCTTATCGACGGCGATTCGCTCAAGATCTCGAGTGACGATGACCGTCCGGTGGCGTTTGTGTTTAAGACCCTGGCCGATCCGCAGCAGGGTCGCATCAGCTTTATCAAGGTGCTGACGGGTACGCTTGAGCCGGGCCTTGAGCTGGTCAACGCGCGTACCCGCAAGAGCGATCGTCTGGCTCACCTGTATGTGATGTGCGGCCGCGACATGACCGAGGTCGGTCACGCCTATGCCGGCGACATAATCGTGGCGCCCAAGTTGGCGGCAGAGACGGGCGATACGCTCTCCATTACTGGCAAGGTCGAGGCGGCGGCGTTTAAGTTCCCCAACTCGCAGTACCGCATTGCCATCGAGGCCGAGAACCGCGGTGACGAGGAGAAGCTCTACACGTTTATCGAGAAGGCATGCAAGGCCGATCCGACCATGAGCATCGATCGTGACGAGGAGACGGGCCAGACTATCATCTCCGCCGTGGGTGAGGCGCAGGTTTCGGTGCTGCTCAACCGTTTGGAGGATCGCACCAAGGTCGTGGCCAAGAGCGTGCCGATCCGCATTCCGTATCGTGAGACTATTCGCCGCACGGCAAGTGCCCAGGGCCGCCACAAGAAGCAGACGGGCGGCGCCGGTCAGTACGGCGACTGCTGGCTGCGCGTGGAGCCGCTCATTGGGCCCGACGGCACGAGCGACGGCTACGAGTTTGTGGATGAGGTCGTAGGCGGCCGCATTCCGCGCTCGCTCATTCCTGCCGTGGACAAGGGCGTCCAGGAGACCATGAAGGACGGCATCATTGCCGGCTACCCGCTCACGGGCATTCGCGTGGCTGTGTACGACGGCTCGTATCACAGCGTCGACTCCAACGAGATGGCGTTTCGCGCGGCGGCTCGCATCGGCCTGCGCAAGGCATGCGCCGATGCCGACCCGGTGGTGCTGGAGCCCATCGAGGAAATCACGGTGACTATCCCCGAGAGCTACGCCGGCGCCGTGATGGGCGACATCTCGGCCTCGCGCGGTCGCGTGACGGGCATGGAGACCGATGAGCGCGGCGACACCGTAGTCATTGCCCAGGCGCCACTGGCAGAGCTGACGGATTACTCGACGCGTCTGCGCTCTATCACGCGCGGCACGGGTGACTTTACCATGAAGCCCGCTGGCTACGAGCAGGTGCCTTATGACGTTCAGGCCAAGCTGGTCGAGCGCTATGAGGAGGGTCGCGCCAAGTAGCGTGCGATTTTGCCTGCAATGTAGGTGCTGACGAAAGGGCCGCCCTGGGTAACCGGGGCGGCCTTATTTGATCCTTTGGGGACGGAGGAAAACGGATCATTTTTTTGGTTGCGGGCGACGCGGTCGGCACTAGTCTCCGGATGCCTGGTTGCGGCCGGTAGCGTAGTCGATCTGCACATGCGGCTGCAGGTTGTAGCAATATACGTGGAAGCAGAGGGTCTTGCCGTGGTCCTCGACCGATTGCGCCTCAAGGCGCACGCCGCGGCAGACAAGTTCCTCTTCGTTATACATGGGTGTGACGCGATAGAGCACGTGGTTGCCCGTCTCGCGGATGTAGCCGAGAATCTGCTCCTCAAACGGCAGCATGCCTGTCTCGTTGAGATAACGCGTGCCGGTGAGGAGATTCTTGCGGTTGGCGTTTTCGCCGCAGAGCGACCAGGCGATGAGATGGCAGCGGTTGTAGAGGCTCTGGCCCGGAATAAAGTCGTAGCGCTGCTGGCGCCATCCAGCGGGATGGATACGCGAGATATCGCCGCGCTCGCCTTGACCGAGTGATTCGGGGCCCACGCAGGCGAGCGCTTTGCGGGTGCGGCCCAGGCTGTCAAGCTTGGAGAACTTCTTAAAGCAACCCTCTTCTGTAGCGCGCTCGTATTCATCGAGCGTGAATGATGGTGTGCCGAGCGGGTGCGTGCTGTCGGCGCGCAGGGCAACGTAGGGGTTGCCGGCGTAGTCGGGAATGCTGCTGAGATAAACACCGCGGGCGCGGTTGAGGTCGGGGTTTTCGACCTCGTCGATGGGGGTGGCGGCGCTGTCCGCGGAAGCGCCGTCGCCGGTGTCGGTTGCGGCGGAATCGGAGCCATCGCCAGGGTCCTGACCATTTTGAGGGTCCGAGGAGCTCGCCGTTCCCGATTCGAGCCGAGCGACCAGGTCCGCCTCGTCGTCGGTGCGGCTGGGACTTTCGTTTTGTTTCTCGGCCAGAGCTACCGCCTGCTCATCGCTTTGCGGCGACAGCAACTTGGGCGCTCCGTCGAGCGATCCCGTAAACAGCGCAAACCCGAGCACCACGGCGGTGCCGATGGAAAGTACTTGCTTGTAGGCGGGCTTGCGCGACATTGAGGCTCCTGGATGGACGGTTGGGAATCTACCAGTCTAGCAGGAGCCGGCAGGGGCCGTTCTGTCGAACAAATACTCAAGATTTGGGATAGACGCTACTGATTCATTTGTCCCGCGGTCTAGATCGAGGTGGAGTCGAGCCAGTTGAGCTTGCACTCGAGAATGCGCTGCTCGCCGGGTTCGCTGCTTCCGTCAAGTAGGGCGAGCAGCATCTCGGCTGCTTCGCGACCTTCTTGGTCGACGGGCTCGATGATGGTGGAGACGGTCGGTGTGGTGAGATTAGTCCAGTCTTCGCAGTTGAGTCCCAAAAGGCCGATTTGCTGCGGAAGCAGATGGGCCATTGGCTGGAGGGCCTTGTAGACACGGGGAAGTGCCCACTGATTTTGCACGAAGATAAGGGTTCGCTTGGCGGGATTGAACTTGAATTTAAAGTATTCGGTGAGCTCGTTGATTGACGGCTTGTTGTGATCGATGGGAATCGCTTTGTAGAGCTGCCCGTTCGCTGCCAGCGCCTCGGCATACCCCTGAAAACGCTCCATGCGGGTGCGCATTTCGGTCATGTTGGCGGCAATGGAAAAGAAATCTTCGTAGCCGGCGTCGAGGAGTGCCTGTGTGGCGTTGTACACGCCGTCGTAAAGGTTGGTTTTGATCCAGCTGGTACCTGGGCTATAGATGGCCGCATCGAAAAAGACGACCGACTTGCCGGCGCGTCTAATGCGGTCATGCACGGCTTTGAAGTTTGCCGTGGGCTGGATGATAAAGCCATCGACGCCCAGCGAGAGCATCTTGTCGACGTACATGAGCTCGGTCTCGGGGTTAAAGTTGCTCGTGCAAACGACCGTCTGGTAGCCCGCGGGGAGCATGACCTGCTCCATGCCATTGAGAACGAGCCCCGCCCATTTGTTGGTGTTATCCAAAATGATGATGGCAATGACGTGGGTTTGCTTGCCGGTGAGCGTCTGCGCTTGGGCGTTGGGAACGTATCCGAGTCCTTAATGACGCGCGCGATTTTGTTCTGCGTCTTCTCGCTAAGCTTTTCTCGTTTGTCGTTGAGGTAATACGAGACGCTTGCCGTCGAGGTTCCCGCCTCTCGAGCGACGTCTACGATCGTAACGCGCTGTTTTGCCACAGCGACTCCTTCCGACAGATGAGCATTTTCCAACATGATGACTTTGAGTCTTGGTGAAGGATACGCTTCGGTGAGCGGCTTTTTCCTTTCATATGAGTATGCAACAAATGCGGCATACGGGTGGGGTCGAAATTTGTGACCGGCATGCGCATCTGCCGTCTACCGAGAAAATCAAATACTTCTTGACTTTTGAAATCGAGGGCAAAATCGCAGGATTCATTTTTGGTTAAACGCATAACTAAATCGCATAACCAACGCTCTGACCTGCGCGTTTACCGAAATAAGCTGGCATTAAGAAAAACGAGCACCTATATTGTTCTTGTCGAAAAGACAGCAAGTCCAAACGGCAGGGGATGCTCCGGAGGTCTCCGCAAACGGTGTCTTGCGCACGCAACTCTATGAAAAGAGGGAAGCAATGAAGATCGTAGGCGTTGCCGCCTGTACTGTGGGTATCGCTCACACGTATATGGCCCAGAAGGCGATTCAGGATGAATGCGCCGCCCGTGGCATCGAGTGCAAGGTCGAGGCTCAGGGTGGCCTGGGTATCGAGAATGAGCTCACGCAGGAAGACGTGGACTCCGCCGACCTGGTCCTGGAGTCCGTCGACGTGGGTGTCGAGAACGAGGACCGTTTTGAGCAGAAGATGGCCGAGGGCAAGTTCCTGAAGGTCGGCACCTCGGATGTAATCGCCGATCCGGTAAAGATCATCGACCAGGCCATTGAGATCATCAAGGCGACGGGTGGCGCCGTTGACGCGCCCAAGGCCGAGGCCAAGGCAGAGAAGAAGGCCGTCTCCGCTGCCCCGCAGGCCCCGACACCGGCGTCCAAGCAGTCTATCTTTGCCGATCCTGGCAAGACGCTGCTCAATGCATTCAATACCGGCGTTTCCTATTTTATCCCCATCGTCGTTATCGGCGGCGTGTTTCTTGCCTTCTCGCTGGCATCCGGTACCGCCGGCGCCAACGGCATGGAGGTTACGAACCCGCTGATGGTGAGCCTTAACACCATCGGCATGGCCGGCATCTCCATGATGATCCCGGTGCTTGCGGCATACATCTCCTACTCGATGGCCGGCAAGCCCGCGCTCGCCCCCGGTTTTGTCCTGGGCTACCTGGTCAACAACGCAGTCGTTACTCCTAACGGCAACAGCGTTTCGACCGGCTTCCTGGGCGCCATGATCATGGCGGTCATCTGCGGCTACTTTGTCCGCTGGATGAAGACCTGGAAGGTCAACAACACCATCCAGACCATCATGCCCATCCTGATCATCCCGATTCTGACCTCGCTTGTCCTGGGCATGGCCTATATCTACATCCTGGCCACGCCGCTTGGCTTTGTGATGGACTGGCTCACCGGCGTGCTCGGCAGCCTGCAGGGCGGTTCCGCAGTTGTCCTGGGTCTGGTCATTGGCGTTATGACCGCCTTCGATATGGGTGGCCCCATCAACAAGACCGCCTCGACCTTCACCATGGCCATCATGGCCTCCGGTATCTACGGTCCTAACGGTATGTTCCGCGTCGCCGTCGCCGTTCCCCCGATCGCCTGTGGCCTCGCTGCGCTCATCGCCAAGAACAAGTTCGATGACGCTGACCGCCAGATGGGCATCTCCGCGCTGTTCATGGGCTGCATCGGTATTACCGAGGGCGCTATCCCCTTCGCGGTCAAGGACCTCGGTCACACCCTGCCCGGCATTTGCATCGGCTCTGCCGTGGGTGCGGCACTTGCCGCCTTCCAGGGCATCGACTGCTACGTCCCGCACGGTGGCTTTATCGTCGCCCTTGCCACCAACAACGTCGCGCTGTTCTGCCTGGACATCGTGATTGGCGCCGTGGTCGCCGCTGCAATCCTGATTGCCATGAAGCCCACGCTCGATAAGCAGGCCAAGTAAACCTTTAAGGACTCCGGTTGTGCGGAGGGATGGATTTGACTCCGCACAACCGCCCCTACACAACAAAATCCATCCGTACTGATAGGGCCCACATCTGGGTCCCAGGGAACTTTTGTCAAAAATCCTCTGGAGAAGGAGAACAAAATGTCCAACCTCACCATCCGTCAGGCCGTTCAGGGCATGCTCAAGCTGCAGGATAGCGGCGATCACGCAACCATGGTCGGCATTGGCCCCATGAGCCCCAACCTGATTCAGGCCGTGTTCGAGCTTGCCAAGGACGAGGATTTCCCGCCCATGTTTATCGCCAGCCGCAACCAGGTCGATATGGACGAGATGGGCGCCGGCTACGTCAACGGTTGGGACCAGACGCGCTTTGCCGCCGACATCAAGAAGGTTGCCGACGAGGTGGGTTACACCGGTCCGTACTACCTGTGCCGCGATCACGGCGGTCCGTGGCAGCGCGACGAGGAGCGTAACGCCCACCTGCCCGAGGACGAGGCCATGGAGCTCGCCCGCAAGTCCTTCGTCGCCGACATGGAGGCAGGCTTTGACCTGCTGATGGTCGACCCCACCAAGGACCCCTATCAGATCGGCAAGGTTATTCCGCTCGACGTGGTGCTTCGCCGCACGATTGATCTTATCGACTACCTTGAGCAGTACCGTCGCGAGCATAACCTGCCCGAGGTTGCCTATGAGGTCGGTACCGAGGAGACCAATGGCGGCTTGACCTCTACCGATAAGTACGAGGAGTTCATTTCTCAGCTGCAGCCCGAGCTCGAGAAGCGCGGCTGCCCCATGCCCACCTTTATCGTCGGCCAGACCGGTACGCTCACCCGTTGGACCGAGCAGGTCGGCCATTACAACTTCAAGAATGCCCGCGAGCTCGCCGACATGGCTAAGCGCTACGGCGTGGGCCTGAAGGAGCACAACGCCGACTATCTGGACGATGCGACGCTGCTCGAGCACATCCCGGCACACGTGACCGCCTCCAACGTTGCTCCGCAGTATGGCACCGAGGAGACCCGCGCCTACCTCAAGCTCTGCGCCACCGAGCAGATCCTGGTCGACAACGGTCTGTGCGATGACCCCTCCGACCTGTATCACACCCTGCTGGTCAAGGCTATCAAGACCGAGCGCTGGCGCAAGTGGATGACTGGCGACGACGTCAACCTGCAGGTCGACGACATCCTTGCCGACGATGAGCTCAGCCTGAAGATCCTGGATGTCTCCGGTCACTATGCGTTCAACGATCCTGAGGTCAAGGAGCAGGTCGAGAAGCTCTACCGCAACCTCGCCGCTCAGGACATCGACGGCAAGCGCTTTGTCATCGAACACATCAAGCGCCCGATCAAGCAGTACGTCGTCGGTCTTAACCTCAAGGGCGTCACGACCCGCATCGAGGCCGCTCTTGCCGAGTAAGTAGCTTTTCCTACGCGACGCCGGGCCTGGGGCATGTCCCAGCTGCAGGCCCGGCACATGGGACAAAGGGGCAGTCCCTTTGTCCCATTCTTTTGAGTTTTAGCTTCCTTTGAAGGGGTTCACCATGAAGTTCTTTATCGATACCGCCAATCTGGACGAGATTGCCGAGGCCAAGAGCTGGGGCTGCCTGGCCGGTGTTACCACCAACCCGTCCCTGTACGCCAAGACCGGCGGCAAGCTTGCCGACTTTGAGCCGCATATGCTCAAGATTGCCGAGCTCTGCGAGGGCCTGCCCGTGTCCGCCGAGTCTACCGCGACCACTGCCGAGGGTATGATCGAGGAGGGCAAGCGCCTTGCCGCCCTCGCCCCCAACATCGTGGTCAAGCTTCCCGTGTGCGAGGCCGGCCTTGCCGCCTGCCGTGCGCTGGCCGATGCTGGCGTGCGCGTCAACATGACGCTCGTCTTCTCGCCGACGCAGGCCCTTATGGCCGCCAACGCCGGTGCTCGCTACATCAGCCCGTTTGTCGGTCGTTTCGACGACATCGCCGAGGACGGTATCTCGCAGCTCGACAACGTCGTGACCTGCATTAAGAACTACGACTGGACGGGCAAGAACGTCGACGACACCGTCGAGATCATCACCGCCTCGGTTCGTACGCCCAACCACGTAACCCAGGCCGCGCTGCTTGGCGCCGATATCGCGACCGTGCCCATGGCAGCCCTTAAGAAGTGCCTGCACCATCCGCTGACCGATCAGGGCCTTGCCTCGTTCGAGGCCGACTGGCAGAAGGTCGTCGCTCAGGCTTAACGAGTGGATTGCCCCGGCATCGTGTCATCCGGTGCCGGGGTTGTTCTCAAGAGAGGAATTCGTATGACCAACCAGGAGCTGGCGAAGGTCGCCAATGAGGTCAGGAAGGGTGTCGTGACTGCGGTTCACGCGGCCAAGTCGGGACATCCGGGTGGATCGCTCGGCGCTGCCGACATCATGACCTATCTGTACTTTGAGGAAATGAATACCGATCCCGACGACCCTCGCAAGGCTGATCGCGACCGCTTTGTGCTCTCCAAGGGTCACGCGGCGCCGGGCTTGTATTCGGTGTTGGCAAATCGCGGCTATTTTCCCGTCGAAGAGCTCGAGACGCTTCGCCATATCGGTAGTCGTCTGCAGGGCCATCCCAATATGAACGACACGCCGGGCGTCGACATGTCCACAGGATCGCTCGGTCAGGGCATTTCCGCTGCAGTTGGAATGGCGCTTGCCGCCAAACATTGGGGCGACAGCTACCGTGTCTATACGCTGCTGGGTGACGGCGAGTGCGAGGAAGGTCAGGTCTGGGAGGCGGTCATGTTTGCCGGCAACCATGCGTTTGACAACCTTGTTGCCGTCGTTGACCACAACGGCTTGCAGATCGACGGCACGATCGACGAGGTCAACTCGGCTATGCCGCTCGCCGACAAGTTCCGTGCCTTTAAGTGGCATGTGATCGAGTTGGCCGACGGTAATGACATGGCGCAGATCGCGGCTGCCTTCGCCGCTGCTCGCGAGGTTGCTGGCGCGCCCGTCGCCATTATCGCCGAGACGGTAAAGGGCAAGGGTGTCTCCTTTATGGAGAACCAGGTGGGCTGGCATGGCAAGGCGCCCAACGATGAGCAGTTTGAGCGGGCCATGGCCGAGCTCACCGCAGCAGGGGAGGAGCTCTAATGGCAGAGGTCAAAAAAGTCGCCACGCGCGTAAGCTACGGCGAGGCGCTCGTCGAGCTGGGCAACGAGCACGATGACTTTGTGGTGCTCGATGCCGACCTGGCGGCTGCCACGCAGACGGGCAAGTTTAAGGCTGCCCATCCCGAGCGCTTTTACGATGCGGGCATCGCCGAGGGCAACCTGATGGGCCTTGCGGCCGGTATCGCAACCACGGGCCGCGTTGCCTTCGCAAGCACCTTTGCCATGTTTGCCGCCGGCCGTGCCTACGAGCAGGTGCGCAATTCCATCGGCTATCCGCACCTCAACGTGAAAATCGGTGCCACCCATGCCGGCATCTCGGTAGGCGAGGATGGCGCCACGCACCAGTGCTGCGAGGACATCGCGCTCATGCGCGCCATTCCGGGCATGACGGTGATCGTCCCTGCCGACGATGTCGAGGCCCGCGCCTGCGTGCGCGCCGCCTATGAGTTTGAGGGTCCGGTCTACATGCGCTTTGGCCGCTTGGCGACACCGGTCATCAACGACCATGAGGAATACGAGTTCAAGGTTGGTCGCGGTGTGGTCGTGCGCGAGGGGTCCGATGTGACCATCGTTGCCTGCGGCCTTATGGTCGCCGAGGCACTTGAGGCTGCCGAGGCGCTCGCTGCTGATGGTATCGATGCCGAGGTCATTAACATGCATACCATCAAACCGCTCGACGAGCGCTTGGTGATTGCCAGCGCCAAGAAGACTGGTCGTGTGGTCACTGCCGAGGAGCACTCGATTGTCGGCGGGCTTGGCGAGGCCGTGGCCTCGGTACTCGCGGAGCAGCATCCGGTGCCGATGCGCCGCGTCGGTGTGCGCGACGTGTACGGCGAGTCCGGTCCCGCAGTCGATTTGCTGTACAAGTACGGTTTGGACGCCGACGGTATCGAAGCCGCGGTCAGGTCCGTGTCGTAAGGAGGGTTTTCCATGGGATTTGTATCTGCCAGCCAGGTGACGATCGGCTACGCCGCCGCCTCGCGTGAGGATGCGCTGCGCTATTTGTCCGAGCAGGGCGTCGAGCTTGGCTTTGCCGATGACGCATCTGCCGTAGAGGCCGCTTTCATTGCGCGCGAGAACGAGGCCGAGACCGGTCTTGTCGCCGGGTTTGCCGTTCCGCACGCCAAGAGCGATGCGGTTCACACGCCGGGCGTGGCCGTGCTTAAGATGAGCGAGCCCGTTGAGTGGCCAAGCTTTGATAACGTTCCCGTCGATGTGGCGCTTGCGCTCTACGTACCCGCCGGTGAGGCTGGCACCACGCATCTGCGCCTGCTTTCCAAGGCAGCCGTGATGCTGATGGATGCCGGCTTCCGCGACAAGGTGCGCGAAAGCACCGATCCCGCCGAGATTGCCGAGCTTATCAACGCCGGGCTCGAGGGCTAGACGTAGTCTGCCCGCTTAATCAATCGATCCTTCTCCAAGGAACAGGGCCACGATGCCATATGGGCGTCGCGGCCCTGTTTGCGTTTCCCAAGATAAAACCTGCCAAAATAAACCTGTCCCTTTTTGGCAGGTTAATCGGGGACTATTTCACCGCAACTTAGGGCACGGTTAGGAAGTGTGCACCTTAAAGAGTGGAGCCCATGATTAGAGAGGTCGCACTCGTCTCTCTAAATGTCTCTCTAAAGAGAAGGTTGGTTAGAGAGATAGCATTAGGCAATCTAGCAGCGAATTCGATACATCTCTCTAAATGTCTCTCTAAAACAAGGCGTTTATCTCTTTAAAGTTAGAGAGATAAATCTATTGTTTTAGAGAGACGGAATGCCAAAAATCGTCCGTCAGCTACCATCTGCCAAAAATGGCGGATAAAGGGCTCATCGAAGTAATGGGTTCATCGACGAGTCGTAACCGCCGATATCGGAAGAAGTAGATGCAGCCGGGTCGCCTCTCTAGTGCCTCTCGAAGTTAGATGGGTGCTAGAGGAGCGACTGCCTCGCGATATTTCCCCAGATAAAACCTGCCAAAATAAACCTGTCCCTTTTTGGCATGTCAGTTAATGCAGTCCAGGTTGAGCATATGCGAGCGAGCAGGCTCCGGGTGCGGTAAGGTGACGTGAAACAAGCGGGCGCTGACCTTTTGGTCGCGCCCGTGAAGTTGAACGTCAGATTGCCGCGCCCGGGGCCTGCGCAGCGCCGAGCAGTTACGCCGTTTGTAAAACGGCGTAGCCTAAAGATTCATGGCACCGTGAATGTAGGGGGTGACCTCGGGGGAGATATGGTCGCAGCCCAGCTCGCGTAGCGCGGACTCGATAACGGCGGGTAGCGGGGTCTTGCCCTTGTCGTCGACGGCGGCACCGCCGAGGGCGGCAATCTTGGCGACATCTGCGGGAGCGGCTTCGATATGCATGCAGCCGCCGATCAAGCGCGCGCGTACCTGAGCCAAGTCAAGATCGTGCAGGTAATCCTCGCAGGCGCGGATTAAATCGACCTTCTCGCGCGTAAGCTTCTCGCCCGTGGGAACGCGCGTGGCAAGACAGGCTCCCGCCGGCAGGTTCCAAACGGGGTAGCCCCATGCACGCAGCAGCTCGCGCTCTTCGTCCTTGGTAAAGCCGACCTCCATAAGAGGGGAGCGTACGCCGAGCTCTTCTGCCGCACGCATGCCGGGGCGGTAGTCACCGCGATCGCTTGCATTGCTGCCATCGATGACAGTGGGAAAACCGAGCGACTTGGCGTGGTTGACGATGGCGGTAAAGCCGGCGTGCTTGCAGTGGTAGCAGCGATTGGCATCGTTGCAGGCTACTTGGGGGAGCTGCAGCTGATCCACCGAAAGATTGAGCACGGGGAGCTTAAAATGCGGCCCCTCATTGGCTTGTCCATCAACGGACCGCTCAAACGAAGCCTGTTCGGGCGTACCGATGAGCGGCGTGGTGAGATGGACGAGGAGGGTATTGGTGGGCATGATGCGGGCGCAGACCGCGGCCAAAAAGCTGCTGTCGACACCACCGGAAAAGCCGATGGCGACGCGTCCGTATGCCAAAAGCAGCTGCTCGAGTGCTGCGAGTTTGTCCTGAAGCTCCTCTGCGGGTGCGGCGGTGTCTGAAAGCATGAAAGTTCCTTACAGTTATTAAAGCTCGGATGAAACTATAATCCCACCGAGCTGCTTGTCATAAGACTTCCAGCTATGTAACGAAAGTGCAATATGCTATATACGTTATATACAAGCTTGTAAAGTGCGGTAGAGTGGCAGTAATGCAATCCGGCGAGGGGGACCGATATGATCAAGGCTGTTATTTTTGACATGGATGGAACGCTGGTTGATACCGAGCGTTTGGGGATTAAGGCCTGGAAGGCAGGCGCCGCTGAGCTGGGGCTCGCGATTGATGATGCGCTGATCCATCAGTTTATCGGCCGCACGCTGCCCGATGTCATGGGCATTCTCGAGGAGCATTACGGCAGCCACGAGACCGCCGAGACGATCTATGTCCGCCACAAGGAGATTCGCGACGAGATGGTCAAGACCGATCTGGAGCTTAAGGCCGGCGCTGCCGAGTGCATAGACGAGCTGTTGGCTGCGGGCTATCACGTAGGCCTTGCAACGTCATCGCGCCATGTTACGGCCGAGCGCAACCTTAAAGCATTCGGCCTCTTTGACAAGTTTGAGACCGTGACCTGCGGCGACGACGTTGTGCACGGCAAGCCCGACCCCGAGATGTATCTGCTCGCCTGCGAGCGCGCGGGCTTTGCTCCCGAGGAATGTGCCGTGGTCGAGGATTCGCGCAACGGCTGCGTCTCGGGCATTACGGCCGGCTGCCACGTCTTTGCCGTTCCTGACATTGTTCCGCTGCCGCAGGACGTGGTGGATGGCTGCGAGGCCGTGCTCGATACGTTGTTCGACCTTACGGCGGCAGTCAAGGCCGTGCGCTAGACAATTGCGGTGTTGAAACGAGCAATTGCCCACGTTTGCGCTTAAGCAAAAGGGGTCCGGCAATGGTCGGACCCCTTTTGCTTAAGCGGCGACATAGCATACTTGCGTGTGTGCTATAGATACGCACCGAGGTTGATGGCCGTGGCGTCGGTCTGGCTGCTTGCCTGAGTGCTGGCGCGTTCCAGCAGGAACGGCCGCACGAGTTCTTGGCGGTTGATGTCCTCGATGGCCGTGACCGCGGTGACGGTGCGCGCGGCAGAGCCGATGTGGACGTGCTTGGTCTTCGCCGGGGCCTTGTTCTCGATTTGCTCCATGAGCAATTGAACGCCCTTGCGGCCAATCTCGTAGCCCGGGGGCGCTACCGTAGTGAGCGGGACCGATCCGCTCCAAGCGAGCGGGTTGCCATCGCAACCTGCTACGCGTACTTGCCCGGGGATGGCGATGCCTTTGTCGACCAGCGCCGAGATGACGCCTGAGGCCAACACGTCGGTCAGGCCGACGACAAAATCGGGGCGTTCGTCGGCGGGGCGCTCGGCGATTTGGGCACCGATGCCGTAGCCGTCGGCGGCGGTATTCCATTCGCCGGCGTCGATGACTTCGATCTTGATATCGGGGTGTAGGGCGAGTGCCTTATGAATGCCAAGGACGCGCAGGGTGAGTTGCATAAATGCTGCTCTACCCACAACGGTGATATGGCGTGCACCGCGGGCGATGGCAAGTTCGGCAATGATGCGACCCTGGGCCTCGTTGTCGGCCGCTACGTAGTAGCCGGGCTCGGAGCAATGGATGTCCAGGTGGACGATCGGCACGGGCATCTTGGCCATGACGGGGTGCCAGTCGGGGGATGCCATGGGCTGAACCATGACGCCGGACATCTGGGTGCCCATAAAGTAGCGCAGGTAATGGTCCTGGAGAATATCGTCGTTATCGGCGTTGGCGATGAGCAGGTCGTAGCCGTGCTTGCGGGCCTCGTTGTGGGCGCCGCTGGCGATTTGGAGTGAAAAGCCGTGGTCGAGACGGGGGAGCACCAGGCCAAAGGACTTGGTGGCGCCGCCCGCGAGCTGACGAGCGCTTTGGTTGGGCAGGTAGCCAAGGCGATTGATGGTCTCGTTGATGAGCTTGAGGGTCTCGGGGCGCAGCTTTTCGGGGTGGTTGAGCGCGTTGGAAACCGTGCCCAGCGAAACCCCGGCCTCGCGCGCGACGTCGCTGATTTTTACCTTTGCCATAGCGGCCCCTTTGATGCGTTTCAAGTACAAGCCAGATTGTAGCATCGCCCGCCTCTGAGGTGTCAAAACCTGCCAATTAGGGACAGGTTTATTTTGGCAGGTTTTATCTGGGCAAACGCTGGAGCCCAGGCCACCACAAAGGCGCCTGTCCCCATCGTGGTGGTTTGGGCATGTGTGCATCGAGTGGTATCTAAGTTGAGATACCACTTCTGGTATATCAGCTTGCGCTTGCGTGAGTACAATACTCGAACGTTATACGTCTCAGCGCCCCCTGTGCGTGGACGTCTTGCAGTCACGCGAGCGAAGGGATTTATCCTATGTGCGGAATTGTCGGCTACACCGGCTCTGATATTGCAAAGAACATCCTGGTCACAGGCCTTAAGCGCATGGAGTATCGCGGCTATGACTCCTCGGGCGTCGCGCTCGAGGTGGGCGAGGGCGCCGCGGCGCACCTCGACGTTATCCGCCGCGTGGGTAAGGTTGCGGGTCTGGAGAGCGAGCTTTCCAATATCGATAGCGACGCAACCTGCGGTATCGGTCACACCCGTTGGGCTACCCACGGCAAGCCTTCCGTCGTTAACGCTCATCCCCACACTAGCTGCGACGGTCGTATCGCCATCGTCCACAACGGCATCATCGAGAACTTCGCCGAGCTGCGCGAGGAGCTGGAGGGCCGCGGCCATCACTTTAAGAGCGAGACCGATACCGAGGTCTTCGCGCATCTGATCGAAGAGGCCTATGCCGAGACGCACGACCTGATGGCCTCCGTGCGCGAGGCTTGCACCCACGTGGTAGGCGCCTATGGCTTGGCCGCCGTGTGCGCCGACGAGCCTGGTGTGATTGCCGTTGCCCGCAAGGACTCCCCGATCGTGGTCGGCGTGGGCGAGACCGGTTCCTACGTTGCCTCCGACGTCATCGCGCTTATCGATGCCACCCGCGATGTCGTGGTGCTCGAAGACGGTCAGTTTGCCAAGCTTACGCCTGCGGGCGTCGAGTACACCGACGAGGCCGGCAATGTCATCGAGCCCAAGGTCACCCACATCGATTGGGATCTGGACATGGCCGAAAAGGGCGGCTATCCCGACTTTATGCTCAAGGAGATCCACGAGCAGCCGCGCGTCGTGCGCGACACACTGGTGGGCCGTATGACGCCTGCCGGCGAGCTCGACATCGATGAGCTGGGCCTGTCCCTCGAGGAGCTCAACGACATCGACCGTGTCTACGTGATCGCCTGCGGCACCAGCTATCACGCCGGACTCATCGCAAAGAACCTTATTGAGGGCTGGGCTCGCATTCCCACCGAGGTTGAGGCTGCAAGCGAGTTCCGCTATCGCAACCCCATCATCACGCCGACGACGCTCGTCGTTGCCGTGTCCCAGTCGGGCGAGACGGCCGATACCCTTGCCGCCATTCGCGACGCGCGCATCAAGGGCGCCAAGGTCTTTGGCATCACCAACGTGGTGGGCAGCCCCGTGGCGCGCGAGAGCGACGGCGTCATCTATACCAAGGCCAACAAGGAGATCGCCGTCGCCTCGACCAAGAGCTTCATCGGTCAGGTTGTGAGCCTCACGCTGCTTGCTCTGCTGCTGGCGCAGGTTAAGTACCGTCTGACCACCAAGCAGGCGCGCATGCTGTTCCGCGAACTTTCCGATACGGCCGAGCAGATCCAGTGGATTTTGGATACCCAGACCGAGGCCGTGCACGAGGCCGCCCTGCTGTGCAAGGACGCGCAGTCGGCGCTGTTCGTGGGCCGCGGTATGGGCGCTGCCATCTCCTGCGAGGGCGCACTCAAGCTCAAGGAAGTCAGCTACCTGCATGCCGAGGCGTATGCTGCCGGCGAGATGAAGCACGGTCCCATCGCGCTGATCGATCCAGGCTTCCCCGTCATCGCCGTGGCCACAAAGAGTGCCACCTACGACAAGACCGTGTCGAACCTTATGGAGTGCAAGGCGCGCGGTGCCAAGGTCATCGTCGTTGCCACCGAGGGCGACGAGGAGATCAACAAGATCGCCGACTGTATCATCCGCGTGCCGGCCGTCCGCGACGTGTTCAGCCCCATCACGGCGAGCGTCCCGCTGCAGCTGCTCGCCCGCGAGGTTGCCATCCTGCGCGGCTGCGACGTCGATCAGCCCCGCAACCTGGCGAAAAGCGTCACGGTCGAATAATCGAGTTCCGTCGTTCTAACAACTAAGGCCCGGCTCCGCATCAAGACGGAGCCGGGCCTTGTTGCATTTGCCCAGATAAAACCTGCCAAAATAAACCTGTCCCTTTTTGGCAGGTTAGCGGAGCTTGCTGGTCTCGAAGTACTCGGGGAACTGGTCCAGAACTTCGGTTTGGTTGCGGAACATCATGTGCAGGTGCTTGCTGACCAAAAAGCTCGCTTCGATGGGGTCGCGACCGGCGATAGCGCGGCGAATCTGCTTGTGCTCGTTCACGATGTCCTGATTGTCGAGAACCTGCGTGGCGGCGCGCAGCCAGCGGAAGCGCTCCAGGTCGGCATTGGTCTCTTCGAGCCACGACCACACGGTGCTGCGACATGCGATGCTAAAAATCATGTGATGCATGAGGTTGTCGCTCAAAAAGAAGCCGATGCGATCCTCTTCGGCCATGGCCTTTTCCTGCAGCACGATGGCGCGGTCGAGCTGCTCGATGCCAGCCGACGTGGCGCGCGCACAGCACTCCACGATCACCTGCTTTTCCAGATGCTCGCGGATGTAACAGGCACTCTCGGCAAGGGTGAGGTTGATGGGTGAGACGTAGGTGCCACTCTGGGGCACGGTGCGCACCAGGCCTTCCTGCGCCAAGCGAACCAAAGCCTCGCGCACGGGCGTGCGACCCATATCCAGGTCATCGCAAAGTTGCTTGACGCCCAGCTTTTCGCCCGGCTTGTAGTCCAGGTAGACGATTTTGCGTCGAATGGTGTGGTAGGACTGGTCCTGTAGGCTCGTTTCCTGCTCGCCGACGTGCATCGATTCTTCCATAGCGCCTCGCAACTGTTCTATCAAACTCATATGTCAGTTGTTAATTATGCCGCGAATCAGCTCTCCGCGGTGGGTAATTCGGCTGTCGCCCGAGAACTATTGCGGCATCTTAGTCTGTGTTTGCGCAAGGCTGCGCTCAATGTTGCCGTATCATAAGCCGTCGCAAACGTGAAATAGAAAGAAGGAATCCCATATGCAACTGGCAAATATCGTACGCGAGCGCTGGAAAGGCGTCTTGTTCTGCCTGATCATCGCTATCCCCGCGACGTTGCTCGGCAAACAGGTTGAGGTGGTCGGCGGGCCGGTGTTTGCCATCCTCTTTGGCATGGTCCTGGCGCTCGTCTTTCCCAAGAATCGTCGCGAACAGCTCGCCGCTGGCGTCACCTATACGTCCAAAAAAGTCTTGCAGTACGCGGTTATCCTGCTTGGCTTTGGCATGAACCTCTCCCAGATTCTGTCCAAGGGCGCCCAGTCGCTGCCGATTATCGTGGCGACAATCTCGACCTCGCTTGTCATCGCCTTTGTGCTCTGCCACGTTATGAACGTGCCGGGTAAGATCGCGACGCTTGTGGGTGTGGGTTCGTCGATTTGCGGCGGTTCTGCCATCGCCGCGACCGCACCCGTCATCGATGCCGACGATCGCGAGATTGCCCAGGCCATTTCGGTCATCTTCCTGTTTAACGTTATCGCGGCGCTCGTGTTTCCGACGCTTGGCGGCATGCTCGGGCTGACCAACGAGGGCTTCGGCCTGTTTGCCGGTACCGCCATCAACGACACCTCGTCCGTAACGGCTGCGGCGAGCGCTTGGGACAGCATGCATCCCGGCGCCAATGTGCTCGAGAGCGCCACAGTGGTCAAGCTCACCAGGACGCTGGCCATTATTCCCATCACGTTGGTCCTCGCATGCTGGCAGATGCATCTGGCGCGCAAGGACGGCGGCGACGCCAAAAGCACGTTCTCGCTTAAACGCGCGTTTCCCATGTTCGTGCTGTTCTTTGTGCTGGCGAGCGTGATCACCACGGTGCTTCAGCTTCCCGCGTCCTTTACGGCGCCCATCAAGGAGCTGTCGAAGTTCTTTATTGTGATGGCCATGGTGGCTATTGGTTTTAATACCGATATCGTCGAGCTGGTCAAAAAGGGCGGCAAGCCCATCGCGCTGGGCTTTTGCTGCTGGATTGGCATTGCGTGCATGAGTTTGGGAATGCAACACGTACTGGGAATCTGGTAGAGAAGCAGCTTGTTTGCGTGCTGCGTGCTGGTGAGCGCATTCTCACGGTGGAGCGATAGGAGCTCTTGCGGGTATGGCTTGTCCGCAGGTTTATAAGTCCCGAAGAGCTCTTATCGCCCCGCCAGGATGGCGATGCGGGGCAACACCTATACTCGCAGGACGGCGCTTTCTGACCTATAGTGTTTGGTGAGCAATATCGTTCAATTTTGAAACACTCGGTCGTGCGACCGGCGGCGGCTGCATGTCGCCGCGGACAGGGGCAAATCATGGATAGCGATGCCAAGCTGGACATCTTGACCGAGGCCCTGGATGCTGCCGGGGCCTCGGCATTGGCAATCGATGCGCGTGGGGACGTCGCGATCTCGACCATGAATGACGCGGCGCTCGAGCGGGATGTGGCGGTTTTTGTCGCTGAGCGTCTCGACCGTATAGGAGACGGCGCGCGTCTGGTTATGGGGCGTGCGGGTACGCGCCTGAGCCTGACCGTTCGCCCCACCGACAAAGAGGGCGGGGGGCTTTGGGTCGTCGTGGTCCGCGAGGTGCGCGGTGCCGCGGCGCATGCGGGCATCGAGTGGCTCAACGCCGACGAGGTTGAGGCCCGCTACGAATCGAGCGCGTACGGCATCGTTGAGGGGGCGGCCTCGGTGGCTGCACCGGTTGCAGAGAGTTACGCGCGCGGTGTGCCCCTTATGCTCGAGGGCGAGCTGGGAGCGGGTCAGGTCGAGATCGCCAAGCGCCTCTATCTGGACGGTCCTTTCGCCGGTCAGCCCTTTGTTTCCGTTGCGTTCGATGAACTCACCGAGCGCGGTTGGCGCCATGTGCTCAAAAGCGCCGAATCGCCGTTGTTCCAAACGGGGCTGACACTTTGCATTGAGGGCTGGAACGCGGTTGGTCCCCAGCGCCTTCGCGAGCTCGTTTCCACGATGGCCGACACCGCGTTGGCGACGCGCTGCCATGTGGTGCTGACGGCGAATGACATGCCGGGCGGCGGCGAAAGTGATCAAGCCGCCTTTGTGACCGAGCGCTTCGCCTGTGCGGTGAGCGTGGCGCCGGCAATCGCCGAGCAGGGAGCCGCGTCGACGAAGGCTGCGCGCTACTTGGAATATCTCGCTGATGCATTTGGGACGGCAGCGCCCACGCTGTCTGCCGCGGCGACGAAGACGCTCGATGCTTACCGCTGGCCGCGCAATTATCTGCAGCTCCGCGAGGTCTCGGAACGACTGTATATATTGGTGGGGGCGGGCACGGTGGACCGCGCTGTGGCGGAGGAAGTGCTCGCCCAAGAGGACGTGATTAAGACCGCAACCTTTGGCGCCCCGACGCTCGAAAGTGACCTGTATATCCTGCGACCGCTGGCCGATACCGAGCGAGATATCGCGCATCTGGTTGTAGACCATCTCCACGGCAACCGAACCCGTGCGGCGGAGGTGCTGGGCATAAGCCGTACAACGCTGTGGCGCTTGCTGAAGGACGATGACCGTTGAGCGAGGCGCCCGTGACCGCGCGCGACGCGTGTGCTACAGTCCAAAGCGTTATTGTTTCGATTTGGTTACGGCGTGCGAGGGCATATGGCTGAGACTTCAAAACCGAGCCGCAGAAGGCGGAGCGCCGCGCCGGTCAACCGACGCACGACATCGGTGACGTGGGGCAAACACGCCTCGGGGTTTGATGGCTCGTTCAAGCGCACTAAATACGGCTATCCTTCGGCAAGCGCCCGCTTGGCAATGCAGGCAGAGTCCTCGCTGTGGGGCCGCAAACGCGTGGTGGGCTCAAAGCTCAAGCACGACGGAACGCTCGGCTACATCAGCCGCGGGGCGGCTCGCCGCAGCGGGCTCAATCCCGCCGGCTGGCATCGCTACGTGCCGATCGTGGCCGCCGTTGCAGTGATCGTCATCGCGCTCGCTGCGCTCGGATATGCCGGCGGTGGCGCCAACTTGGACGCAATGTTTAAATCGCCCGAGCTCGCGCATGTAGGTACAGAAGTTGTCGAGGGCGCTCAGGCCCAGACGAGCGTCGCGCCCCAGCGCGGTATCGTTGCGGCGGCCTCCACCATCGCCGATGTGCAAAAGGACGAAGACAAGCAAGACGACGACGTCGATGCGAATCAGACGAGCGAAACGGCAATAACTCCATCGGCGGGATAAGTTGCGAGTGGGGCAGCTAATTTGGGACGGGGCTTTTTTAGCTGCCCAAGACAGTGGCTCATTCGATGTCAGTCGCCAAAAGCGAGCGAGCCGCATTTGCGCCAAGGTGACGTGAAATGAGAGGGCGCTGACCTTCTGGTCGCGCCCTCGAAATTGAACGTCAGATTGGCGTGAATGCGGCCCGCGCAGCGTCAACGAGCCCGCCGTTCGGTAGAATGGCGGAACTAATTACCTTACGTAGACCACGTTGTCGCGGCGGGGTTTGGGCTCGGGCAGCGTGTCCTCGGCATAGCCCAGAATGCAGTGACCGACACCGCGCAGGCTGCCGTCGGCGGGTAGACCCCAACTGGCCAGTAGCTCCAGGCCCTCGGGCGAATCGAAAACCTCGTGGGCGCGATGAATCCAGCACGAATCAACGCCCAGCGCATAGGCAGCGTTGAGCAGGTTGCCCATGGCGAGCGAGCCGTCTTCCAGATGTGTGGGCACGCTGCGGTCAACCAGCACCACCACAACGGTCTTGGCGCCATAGAAGGGGTCGCTGTTGCTGCCCATGACTTGCGCGTTGAGCTGCGAGAGACGCTCGACGGTCGCGGGGTCGGTGACGGCGACAAATGTCACCGGCTGGCGGCCCATGCCGCTCGGTGCATATTGGCCGGCTTCGATAATACGTGCAAGCTTTTCGGCCTCGACGGGACGATCGCTGTAGTTGCGGCAGCTGCGGCGGTGAATGAGTGCTTCGATAGTCTCCATGGTGTCTCCTTGCGGTGGCGTTGCAGATGCCCCGTTCATACCCGTCGGGCTCAAACGATAGACGGTCAATTGCCCGGCCAAAAGGATAGATTCCAATTGGGAAAGTAGGTTTGCATAAAAGTACCTTCACAATGTGACAAACAAATGGGATGGTTAAACGTTTTATCCCGTCTACCCTGCGGTTTTTTACCACTTGCCTAAATGACGAACGCATAACCTCTGATAAGGGTTTTACTAAAGGAGTACCAACGTTTATCAATGCGCCGTGGTGGCGCCGGGCCAGGAGGTAACATCATGTTCCAGGCTGGAGATGTCGTCGAGACCGATTTCGAAGGATTTCTGAAGCTGCTGCGTTCCAAGACGCGCGCTTTCGTGTCGATCAACGATCACGAGTACTACATCACGCACACCGATGGCTATTGGCGTGTTCAGGATTGCGAGGCCCTCAACGACAAGGGCCACTTTACTGACTGTTCTGAGTTGGTCAACACGGTCTGCGAGGTCGTCGAGCTGCCGTGGATTGCCGGCAAGAGCCTGCATGACAGCTTCTCGGGCGCTACGGTCTATGAGGCCGTCGCCGCTTAACAGGCAATAAAACCCGATTTTCACGTGACCGCTGGCGCCGCCCCCGCGCCGGCGGTCTTTTTCTGCCGATAGGCCATAAAAATGCACGCATTTGCGGAGAGCCTGTTGACGATAGTCAAAACTCGGACTAATCTAGAGACACATAATTGGTCAAAAATCGGACAATTGAATGGTGGGATAGATGAATAGTGCGGTTACGCTGGTCGACTTCGATCGGTTGCTCAATGGACTCGACCATATCTATTCGGAGTTCTCGCGCGCCTGCGGCCTTTCGGACTGCGCCTACTGGATGCTCGTCGACACGAGTGCAGCGGGCGGAAGCGTTGCCGTGAGTCGGCTGACGAGTGAATGGTTCTACAGCAAACAGACCATCAATTCGGCGATTAAAACGCTTAGGGCGCGAGGGCTTGCGACGTTGGAGTTTGCCGAGGGCAGTCGTAAAAACAAGGTTGTACGACTGACCGAAGAAGGCGTGCGGTTTGCCAAGCGCTACGCGTTGCCGGCGCAAAAAGCCGAGCAACAGGCATTCGAGGCGCTCGAGCCGTGGGAACAGTGCGAGATCATGCGCTTGGTCGGTAAGTTCTCCCATGTTCTTAACGAAGAGTGCGAGGCATTTAAACGGCAAGTGGCCGCCGAGAACGAGACTGACGATAAGGGCGAGGGGGACGCATGCGACTCTTAATGAGGTTTATGAGGCCGTACCGCGGTCTGATTGCGGTGACGCTGTTTGCGGTGCTGATAGATAACGTCGGTACGCTGTTGGTTCCCACGATGCTGGCGAACATGGTCAACACCGGTATTACCACGGGTGATGTCGACTATATATTACGCAACGGCCTGTACATGCTTATCGCGACCGGCATGGCCAGCGGCGGCACGGTGCTGGGCTGCTATCTTTCGGCGCGCCTGGCCGCCAACGTGGCCTGCGATATCCGCAATGCCGTGTACGACAAGTCGCTCGAGCTGTCCGCCAGCGACTTTGAGCGCTTTGGCACGGGTTCGATGATCACGCGCTCGCTCAACGACATCAACGTGATTCAGCAAGCTGTCCTTCAGACGATTCAGCTGGTGCTGCCGGTGCCGTTCTTGGCCGTGGCAGGCATCATTTTTGCTTGGTTCATCGATCCCGCCATGGGTACGCTGCTGGGCGTGGTGGTTGCGATCGTGCTGGTGGCGGCGGTCTTTACCGTTGCCAACGCCGCGCCGATCTTTATGCGCCTGCAGAGCTTTATCGACCGCATGAACGTGGTGCTGCGCGAGAACATCGTGGGCGTGCGCGTCATCCGCGCATTTAACAAGGAGCGCCACGAGGAGCAGCGCCTGGACGAGGTGTTTAGCGATTACGCGGCCAATGCCATCAAGGTCAACCACCTGTTTGTGGGTCTCGACAGCTCCAGCTTCTTTTTGATGAATATCGCCGAGGTGGCGGTGCTGTGGGTGGGCGGCAACCGCGTGGGCGTCCACGCCATGCAAATCGGTAGCATCTCGGCCGTGCTGGAGTACGCGATCCTGATCCTGTTCTTTGTGATGACGGCGCAGATGGTGATTCTGACGCTCCCACGCGCCGCCGCATGCCTGAACCGTGCGCAGCAGGTGTTGGAGATTGAGCCGAGCATCGTGGACGGCAAGCGCACGCTGGACACGTGCGCGGCGGAGTCTGTTGACGGTGCCGACGCGGTGGCCGTGTTCGACCACATGTCGTTCCGTTTTGACGATGCCGACGAGGATACCCTGTGCGACCTGAGCTTTGCCTGTCGCCGTAGCCAGACCACGGCGATTGTAGGCTCGACGGGTTCGGGCAAGTCGACGGTGGCCAAGCTCTTGCTTCGCTTCCACGATGCCACGAAGGGCGCCATTCGCCTGAATGGCATCGATCTGCGCGACCTTTCGCAAGACGACATCCGCGGGCGTATCGCCTATGTGCCGCAGAAGGCATGGCTGTTCTCGGGTACGGTGGCGAGCAACCTGCGCTTTGGCAACGAAGACGCGACTGAGGCTGACATGCTCCATGCGCTGGAGGTTGCCCAGAGCACCTTTGTGCTCGACCAGCCCCAGGGGCTCGATACGCCGGTGGCCCAGGGCGGCACGAACTTCTCGGGTGGTCAGCGCCAGCGCCTGGCGATTGCCCGCGCACTCATGAAGCATGCCGATCTATATATCTTCGACGACAGTTTTTCGGCCCTGGACTTTAAGACCGATGCGGCACTGCGCCATGCGCTGCAGGACGAGACGTGCGATGCCGCGGTGCTCATCATCGCCCAGCGCATCTCGACTATTTTGCATGCCGATCAGATCGTGGTGCTCAAAGACGGCGAGATCGTGGGCCTAGGCACGCACGACGAGCTCATGGAAACCTGCGAGGTGTACCGCGCAATCGCGGAATCGCAGATGAAGGGAGGTGAGTAGCATGACCGAGGAGCTCAAGAAGCAGGGCATCGTCGATGGCGCTGCGGTTGTAGAGACAGTCGAGGAGACGGGCGTCGCGCCCGACCTGGACGAAGCCGCCAAGGCGGCGGAGCGCGAGGCTCGCCGCCAAGCGCTCTACGAGGAAAACGAACGTGCCGAGGACGAGCGCGCCCGCGCCGAGGCAGAGCGTATGCGCGACGTGGACGACGAAGACGAGGACGAGACGCCTCGGGATACCTGGGCGACGGTGCGCCGCCTGTGGAGTGAGGCTGCCGGCGACCATTGGCGCTTCTATATCGTGTTCGCGAGCATTGTGTTCTATGTCATCTTTAACACCGCCGCGCCGGCATATAGCGCCCGCGTGATCGATGAGCTGTGGGGCCACATTCAGGTGGCGTTTGCCAACGACACCACTTTCAGCATCACCTGGGAGAACTGCGGCAAGACCATTTTCGTCTACTTTATGATCTGGACTGCCGCTGCCTCGTTCTATGCGCTCCAGAGCTTTTTGATGTCGAGCGTCGCTGAGCGTCTCAATCTGCGCCTGCGCAACCGCATCGCGCAAAAGCTCAACCGTCTGCCGCTCGCCTATTTTGACGCGCATCGTCCCGGCGAGGTCGTCAGCCGCGCGACCAACGACCTGGACAAGATGTCCGAGAGCATGCAGCGCGGATTGCTGCAGCTGCTCGTGTCGATCGGCACGGTTGTTGGTGCTGTGAGCGTGATGTTCGTGTTCAGCGTGCAGCTTACGCTCGTCTTTCTGTTCTTTACGGCACTGTCGCTGCTGGTGACGAAGGTCGTCTCGCGCCGCACACACGATGTGACGGGCGAGCGCCAGGAGTGGGTGTCCAAGATTACGAGTGCGGTCGAGGAAGGCTATTCGGGCCGTCTGGTGATCCGCGCGTTTAACCGCGAACGCCAAAGTTCTGCCGAGGTGCACCAGGCCTCGGGCGAGCTGGCACGCGTGAGTGCCAAGGCCGACTTTATGATCAATGCCGTCGGCCCTGCGGTGCGCTTTATCGGCCGTTTGGCGCAGATCGTGATCGCGCTGGTGGGCTGCAGCATGCTGGTTGCCGGTCACATGACCGTCGGCGTGTTCCAGGCGTTCTTCCAGTTTATCTACGAGGCGTCCGAACCCATGACGCAGCTGTCGTTTACCTTCAACTCGCTGCAGAGCGCGTTGGCGAGTGCGGAGCGCGTGTTCGACCTGCTCGATGAGCCCGAGATGGAGGCCGATCCGCTGCCGGACGAGGCCGCCAAGCTGCCGGGTCGCGTTGAGGGTCGCGTCTCCTTTGAGCACGTGCGCTTTGGTTATTCGCCCGACAAGCCGCTTATGCACGACGTGTCGTTTACCGCCGAGCCGGGCCAGAAGATTGCCGTGGTGGGAACCACGGGCGCGGGCAAGACGACGCTCATCAACCTGCTCATGCGCTTCTACGAGATTGACGGCGGGCGTATTACGCTCGACGGCGTGGATACGAGCCGCATGGACCGCGGCGAGCTACGGCAGCAGTTTGGCATGGTGCTGCAGGACGCCTGGCTGTTCGATGGCACGATTGCCGAAAACATCGCCTACGGCTGTCCCGAGGCGACGCGTGAGGAGATCGTGGCGGCTGCGCGCGCCGCGCAGGTCGACTTCTTTGTGCGCACCATGCCGCAGGGCTATGACACGCGCGTGGCCAACGATGCCGAAAGCATCAGCCAGGGCCAGCGTCAGCTGCTGACCATCGCACGCGTGCTGCTCAATAACCCGGCGATTCTCATCCTGGACGAGGCGACCTCAAGCGTGGATACGCGTACCGAGCTTGCCATCGGTCGTGCCATGGACGCGCTCATGCGCGGGCGCACGAGCTTTGTGATCGCGCACCGCCTGTCGACGATCGTGGACGCCGACCTGATCTTGGTCATGGATCACGGCAACATTATCGAGCAGGGCACGCATAAGGAGCTGCTGGCTGCCGAGGGTGCCTACGCCGACCTCTATCTGAGCCAGTTCGCATAATGTGACAAAGGGACAGTCTCTTTGCCACATCACAAATAAGGCGCGCCGGGGATGAATTCCCTGGCGCGCCTTTGCGTTGATGCCGATGTCGTTTTGTGCCGCTTGCGTTCCTAGCGTTCGTCCACGAGCTTGGCGACGAGGGCCTTGAGCTCGGCCACCTCTCGCTCGAGTTCCTTGACGCGGCGGGCATTCTCGGTGATGCCCTGGCGGTTGAGGGCGGACTGCTCGGCGGCGTCATCGGGCATGTACTCGCGATGCTGCTTGGCGTCGAAACTCTCCTCGAACACACGGCAGCCGTTGCGCTTGATGATGCGTCCCGGCACGCCCACGACGGTGCAGTTGTCGGGGACGTCCTTAACGACGACCGAGTTGCCGCCGATCTTGACGTTGTTGCCGATGCGGATGTTGCCGAGCACCTTGGCGCCCGTGCCCACCGTGACATTGTTGCCCAGGGTGGGGTGACGCTTGCCGGTCTCGTTGCCGGTGCCGCCGAGCGTGACGCCCTGGTAGAGCACACAGTTGTCGCCCACAATGGTGGTCTCGCCGATGACGACGCCCATGGCGTGGTCGATAAAGAAGTGCTTGCCAATCTGCGCGGCAGGGTGAATCTCGACGCCGGTGATGTGGCGGGTGATTTGCGAGAGCACGCGGGCGAGCGAGCGATGACCGTGCTCCCACAGCCAGTGCTCGGGCACGTGGTTCCACTTGGCGTGCAGGCCAGGATAGGAAAGAAAGATGACCAGACCGTTTTGCGCGGCGGGGTCCTGCGCCTGGACGGTCTTGATGTCCTCGCGAATGGTATTGATAAAGCTCACCGGCCGCCCCCCCCTTAGCGCCATGGCAATGCGATTCAATAAAGTATAGCGATTCGCTAGGGATTAAAAAGGACAATCTTGGCGGCTTTGCGCTACAAGTGTCAGTTATGCAAACTTGCTGGTAATGGAGTCATGCTTTTGTGGGGTTGCGCACGAGGGGGCACCGCAACCGTATACTGGTCAACTTGGACGTATCCGCGCCCACAACTGAGAGGTTTTACTTCATGGGTTTCATCAATTTTATTGCCGAGCTGCTTAAGGACCCGCGCACCGCGATCGCCAGCTGGATCGCCGCCGGCCCGCTTATGGCCTACGGCTGCGTGTTCCTGATCATCTTTATCGAGACGGGCGTGGTGTTCTTCCCGTTCCTTCCCGGTGATTCGCTGCTGTTCGCCTCGGGTTTCTTTGCCCACAACGGCGGCTTTAACATCGTGGCGCTTCTGGCCACCGCATGGGCCGCTGCCATTTTGGGCGATCAGTGCAACTTTATGATCGGTCACTTCTTTGGCCGCAAGATCATCGCTTCGGGCAAGGTCAAGGCCATGACGCCCGAGCGCATCAAAAAGTCCGAGGACTTCTTGGACAAGTGGGGTCACCTGGCCATCTTCCTGGGTCGCTTCTTCCCGTTTATCCGCACCTTTGTGCCCTTTATCGCTGGCATGGGCGGCATGCACTGGCGCAACTTTGTCGTCTTTAACGTGCTGGGCGGCATTACCTGGTCGACGGTCTTTACGCTGCTGGGCTACTTCTTTGGCGGCATTCCCTTTGTGCAAGAGCACTTTGAGCTGCTGATTATCGGCATCGTTGCCGTGTCGATCATCCCGACCGTGGTCGGTCTGGTTAAGGCCAAGCTGGGTAAATAGAACGCCTAGCTCGAGCCAGCGCGCAGACCGTACAGTTGAGGCCCGTCACCGCTTACGGTGGCGGGCCTTTTTGCTTCGGTCAAATGAAAATACTTTACTTAGTTAAAGAAAAGCGTTTTATCAGACGCGTGCGGGGAGTACAATCTCGTGCATGCGAATCGACGTGCCATCGGCTTTGATGCTGCTCGCGTGTCCCGTCCGGCTCTACGCTCCGGGCGTGCGACGTTGCGACGCGGTCGGCCTCGGTCCTTGCGTGCGGGTTCGCGAGTATGCAACTGTGTATGTAAGGAGCGACATATGACTGTCGAGAAGAAGGATATCGATTGGGGTAGCCTCGGCTTTGGCTACATGAAGACCGATTACAGCTACGAGGCTCATTGGAAGGATGGCGAGTGGGACGAGGGCGGCCTGACCACCGACCACACCCTGCATGTCTCCGAGTGCGGCGGTATCTTCCATTACTGCCAGGAGGTCTTTGAGGGCCTGAAGGCCTACACCGCCGAGGACGGCAGCATCGTCTGCTTCCGTCCCGACATGAACGCTGAGCGTATGTATAACTCTGCCCAGCGCCTCGAGATGCCCCCGTTTCCCAAGGACAAGTTCGTTGAGGCCGTCAAGCAGGTCGTTTCTGCCAACGCCGCCTGGGTTCCGCCCTTCGGTTCCGGCGCGACCCTGTACGTGCGTCCGTTTATGATCGGCTCCGGTGACGTGATCGGCGTGGCTCCCGCTCCTGAGTACACGTTCCGCATTCTCGTGACCCCGGTCGGTCCGTACTTTAAGGGCGGCCTCAAGCCCGTCAAGCTGCGCGTTTCCGAGTATGACCGTGCTGCACCGCACGGCACCGGCAACATCAAGGCCGGCCTGAACTACGCCATGTCCCTTAAGCCCACGATGGAGGCCCATCGCGAGGGCTATGCCGAGAACCTGTATCTCGACTCCGAGTCCCGCACCTATGTCGAGGAGACCGGTGGCGCCAACGTCCTGTTCGTGAAAGAGGATGGCACGCTCGTCGTTCCGCAGTCGCACACCGACTCCATCCTGCCCTCTATCACCCGTCGTTCGCTCGTTCAGGTTGCTCAGGACCTGGGCATGACCGTTGACCAGCGCCCCGTCGAGTGGGCCGAGGTCAAGGCCGGCACCTTTGTGGAGTGCGGCCTGTGCGGCACCGCTGCCGTCATCTCTCCGGTTGGCGAAATCGACAACAAGGTTTACGGCGCCGACGAGACCGTGACCTTCCCGGCTGGATACACCGAGATCGGCCCTGTGATGAAGAAGCTTCGCGAGACCCTGACTGGTATCCAGTCTGGTGCTGTCGAGGACAAGCACAACTGGGTTTACACCGTCGCGTAATTTGTCTTACCTATCCGGGCAGAGAACAAGTTCCCTCCCGGCGCGTCCTCGGACATGCAAGAAGCCCTCGCTGCGCACTTCGTGCGGCGAGGGCTTCTTGCGTCCTGCGGAGTGCGCCGGGAGGGAACTTGTTCTCTGCCCTGCGGGTTCGGCGATGTCACAACGGGCAATGATTAATCTGAATAAAGATGGTGCGCGGCCTTTTAGGCTGCGCTTTTGCTTTGCTTCGCGCCATGTGGGGGCGGTGGCGACGTGCATTTTTGCGAGTATTCTGCAGTCGAAGGTCCCTGCATAGGTGGCGCGCGCAGACGTGGTGTAAGAGCGTCCTGAGGTCCGTCGCTGCAAGTCCCGATGTTACTCCTTCTTGAGACCGCGCCTCTCGACTATCTCGTCCACTATCTCCCTGGCGCGCCGCCCGAGCGCGCGGCGCCTCC
>JAXJMV010000036.1:0-15106 GCA_036312985.1 Collinsella sp. | reverse complement strand
CTTGCTGAGGTTCGCCATGCCCTTCTTGAAGTTGAGGACCAGGTCTTCGGCGTTCATGCTGCCCCCATCGCCGCGCGTCTACAGGGCTAACGATATGGCACCGTGGGGACACATGTATGTCAATCCTGGTCTAACAGAGCCTTTTGAAAACTCAAATGCTGGCTTATCCTCGACTGGACGGTGCAGTCTAGCTGCGTTGCCAGCCGCGGAAGCTCGCTAATCAGCTATTATTTGTTCAGACAACTTGAGTTGTAGAGGAGTGACCGGCGATGGTGCAGGGCGCCAAACATATGAAGAGCAGTAACGCCGCGGACAACGGCGGCTCAAGCCCTCAGCCCAAACCTCAACCAAAGCCCAAGCGCCGCCGCAAGCGACTGCCGCGCTGGGCCGACCGTCTCATCACCATCGTCATCATTCTTATTGGCGTGGGCCTTATGACCTGGCCGTGGATCTTGGACCGGCTCGAGGCCTCGGGCGTGTTCAACCAGATCAGCACGGTGTCCAGCACCGTGGACGCGCTGTCTGCCGAGGAGCGCGAGCGCATCCTGCTTCAGGCGCGCTCCTATAACGAGCAGCTGGCGGGCGAGGCCACCGAGCTTCCCGCCGACCAGATCGAGCCCTACGCTCAGCAGCTCATCTTTGACCGCGACCCCATGATGAGCTGGGTCGAGATTCCCTCCATCGACGTGAGCATGCCCATCTACCACGGCACGAGCGAAGAAGTCCTTATGGCGGGCGTCGGCCACCTGGAGGGCACGAGCCTGCCGGTGGGCGGCACCTCGACTCATTGCGTGCTCACCGCGCACTCGGGCATGCGCAACCTGAGC
This sequence comes from Collinsella sp., assembly GCA_036312985.1. GTDB lineage: Bacteria > Actinomycetota > Coriobacteriia > Coriobacteriales > Coriobacteriaceae > Collinsella. Next base: position 14,279 of record JAXJMV010000036.1, on the reverse strand, counting down.
ATGTTCGACGACATCCACTCGCTGGAGCCCGGCGACCTGGTGTTGCTGCACACCATGAACAAGACGCTCGCCTATAAGATGGTGGACTCCGAGGTGGTGCTACCCGAGGAGATGGAGTCGCTAACCATCGAGCCCGGCGCCGACAAGGTGACGCTTGTCACCTGCACGCCCTATGGCGTGAACGACCATCGCCTGCTGGTGCATTGCGTGCGCACCAAGTACAACAAGAAGGACGTCGACAAGCAAAAGTCGCTGGCCGGTCGCCACTGGGGCAAGCGCGAGTTTGCCGTGCTCATCGTGGTCGTAGCCATTGTGCTGTTGCTGCTGGACATCGTGATCCACGCGGTCCGCAAGCGCCGCAAGGCCAAGGCCTCGGCATAAGACATTCTCCAGAACCGCCACAATGGGGACAGACCACCACAATGGGGACAGGCACCTTTGTGGTGGTCGGGGGCTTCCAAACCATCACAACATTCGATGAAAATCGCGATTTTGGCGAAAAGCGTCGAATGTTGTGATGCTTTTCGTTGTGGGCGCGACGGTCTTCGTTGTGGGCGGGATGGTTTTCCTTGTGGGCGAGACGGTTTTCGCTATGGACGGTGCGGTTTCGCTGCAGAATCGCCAACCCGCCACCTGCAAGCCTGCCGCCCTCGTTACGTTTTCGCTGCATTTGGGTAAAGCACCTGCTCCAAGCGGCGTTGCCTTGTATACTAGAGCGGTTTATCTGTTATGCGGAAGGGAGCGCCTATGGCACTCAGCGAGAAAGACGTGCGCGGCATCGCCGAGTACGCAAAGATCGCACTGACCGATGACGAGCTCACCCAGATGACGTCCTACCTGAACGACGCCGTCCAGATGCTCGAGCCCGTCTTGCAATATGACTTGCCCGACGTGGAGCCCACGTTCCATCCTATCGGAAGCCTGTCCAACGTGATGGGCGATGACCTGCGCGAGCCCGAGCGCGACCTACCGCTCGACGTCGCGCTCGAAAACGCCGGCAGCGCGCGCGACCGCTACTTCCGCGTGCCGTCCATTTTGGGAGAGGGGGAGAGCGAGTAATGGCGCAAAGCTTCGATTCCCTTACCGCCGCCCAGATCGCCGCGGGCGTTGCCGCCGGCGACTTTACCGCTACCGAGGTGGCCCAGGCCTCCCTTGCCGCCATCGAGGCGCGCGAGGGCGGGGTCCAGGCATTCCTGCAGGTGTCGCCCGAGCTTGCGCTCGAGGCCGCTGCGCGCGTGGATGCCGACCGTGCCGCAGGCAAGCCGCTGCCCCCGCTTGCGGGCGTGCCGCTGGCCATTAAGGACAACATGAACCTAGTGGGCACGCGTACCACCTGCGCCTCCCGCATGCTCGAGGACTACCAGAGCGTCTACACCGCCACCTGCGTCCAGCGCATGCTCGATGCCGGCTGCCTGCCCATGGGCAAGGCCAACATGGACGAGTTTGCCTTTGGTAGCTCTACCGAGAGCTCGGCCTTCCACCGCACCAACAACCCCTGGGATACCGAGCGCGTGCCCGGCGGCTCCTCGGGCGGTTCCGCTGCCGCCGTCGCCGCGGGCGAGGTTGCGCTCTCGCTGGGCTCGGATACCGGCGGCTCCATTCGCCAGCCGGCGTCGCTGTGCGGCGTGGTGGGCTTTAAGCCCACGTATGGCGCAGTGAGCCGTTACGGCGTGGTTGCCTTTGGCTCGTCGCTCGACCAGGCGGGCCCCTTTGGCCGCACGGTCGAGGATGTCGCGCTGGCCATGAACGCGCTTACCGGCGCGGGCCACGATCCGTACGACTGCACCAGCCAGGATTGTGCCGTCGACTTTACCGAGCACCTCAACGACAGCATCGAGGGCAAGCGCGTGGGCATCATCCCTGCGTTTATGGAGGCCGAGGGCCTGACGCCCGAGGTCAAGGCCGCTGTTCAGCGCGCCGCCCAGGAGTTGCAGAACCAGGGCGCCGAGCTGGTCGAGGTCGACCTGCCGCACCTGGACGCCGCCATCGCCGCCTACTACGTCATCGGCCCGGCCGAGGCGTTCTCCAACCTGGCACGTTTCGACGGCATTCGCTACGGCTATCAGGAGGAGGGCTGCGCTAACCTGTCCGACCAGAGCTCGCTTTCGCGTGCCCACGGCTTTGGTGCCGAGGCCAAGCGCCGTCAGATGCTCGGCGCCTACCTGCTGAGCTCGGGCGTGTATGACAAGTATTACTACGCCGCGCAAAAGGCCCGCACGCTCATCACGCAGGACTACGACACCGCGTATGCCAAGGTGGACACCATCCTCATGCCCGCCTCGCCGCGCACGGCCTTTAAGTTTGGCGAGATCAGCGACCCCACGCAGATGTATCTCTCCGACCTGTACACCATTTCGCTCAACATTTGCGGCAACGGTGGCATCTCGGTGCCGCTGGGCTTGGGCGAGGACAGCAAGCTGCCCGTTTCTGCCCAGCTGGTGGGTCCGGCCTTTAAGGACCGTCAGCTGCTCACATTTGCCCGCGCCCTGGAGCGCGGCTTTGCCGATGCCGCCACGGGTGCGCCCGCGCTTTCCGTCGCGCCCGATTTTGCCGGGAAGGGAGGCGAGCTGTAATGAAGGAGCTTTCCGAGGTCCTGCAGGATTGGGAGGCCGTGATCGGCCTGGAGATCCATACCGAGCTCACCGCACTCGATACCAAGATGTTCTGCAACTGCAAGCTCAGCCACGATGACGAGCCCAACGCCAACGTGTGCCCGGTGTGCCTGGGCCTGCCCGGCGCCCTGCCGGTGCCCAACAAGCGCGCCATCGAGAGCATCGTCAAGGCCGGTCTCGCCACCAACTGCGAGATCCAGCGCCACTCGATGTTCTACCGCAAGCACTACTTCTATCCCGACATGGCCAAGAACTTCCAGACTACGCAGGGTCCGGTCGCTTTTGCCATGTACGGTCACCTGGATCTGGACGTGACCGGTCGCGGTGCCGCCGAGCGCCCCGACTGCGCGTTTGGCGAGGCCGAGGCCCAGAGCCTGGCGAGCGCCTCGGCCAACGCCGAGGGCCTGTCCACATCCATGACGTCGACCATGCGCGAAGGCAATCAGCGTGCCGGCCATCTGGCCAGCTATGACGCGTCCAACCTGCAGATGCCCGAGCGCCGCGAGGACGGTTCCTATACGGTGCCCATTCGCATCCTGCGCATCCACATGGAGGAGGACGCCGCCAAGATGGTCCATGTGGGCGGCGCCGAGGGCCGCATTACCGCCGCGGCCGAGTCGCTCGTCGACTACAACCGCTGCGGCACGCCGCTCATTGAGCTCGCCACCGAGCCCGATCTGCGCACGCCCGAGGAGGCTCGCCTGTTTATGGAGAAGCTCCGTCGCATCTTTGTGACACTGGGCATTTCCGATTGCTCCATGGAGAAGGGCTCCATGCGTTGCGACGGCAATGTGTCGCTGCGCCGCCGCGGCGAGACCAAGCTGGGCACCAAGACCGAGCTCAAGAACCTCAACTCGTTTAAGAGTCTGCATGACGGCCTTGCCTACGAGATCTGCCGCCAGGCCGAGGTACTCGAGGAGGGCGGCATTATCTACCAGGAGACCCGCCACTGGGAGCCCAGTCGCAAGCGCACCGTTGTTATGCGTGTGAAGGAGACGGCCGACGACTACCGTCTGTTCCCCGACCCCGATCTGGCGCCGTTCGATCTGGACGATGAGTTCATCGACCGCTGCCGTAGCGAGATCCCCGAGCTGCCCGATTCCAAGCGCGTCCGTTTTGAGGCCGACTTTGGTATTAAGGCGGCCGATGCCGAGCAGATCGCCGGCGACCCGGAGTTTGCCGAGTTCTTTGAGGCCGCCGCTACCGGTATGGCTGGCAAAGAGGCCCAGACGGTCGCAAACCTGCTGGTCAACGAGATGATCGCCTACCTTAAGGGCGCGGGCGTGTCGCTCGCCGAGTCCGGTATTGCGCCGGCTCAGGTGGCGGCGCTTGCCAAGCTGCTGGCGACCGATGCCATCAGCTCCAACCAGGCGCACGAGGTCTTTGAGGCCATGGCCCAGACCGGCGACGACCCCAACAAGATCGTCGACGAGCGCGGCATGCGTCAGGTGAGCGATGCCGGCGCGCTGCAGCCGATCGTGGACGAGGTGCTGGCTAACTGTGCCGATCAGGCGCAGCAGTACCGCGACGGCAACCAGAAGGTCATCGGCTTTTTGGTGGGCCAGTGCATGAAGGCGAGCCGCGGCAAGGGCAACCCGAAGCTCTTCAACGAGTTGCTGAGAACGTCGCTTTCGTAGCTGCGAGGCCGGGGAAGCCCCGAGTCGCCGGGGTATTTCCTCCAAATTTCAAACAGTCCTATGCAAGACGAAGGCCACATTTAGTGGCCTTCTTTGCATGCGGAACTCATTTGGAGCAAACACCCCGGCGACTCGGGACTTCCCCGGCCAGACGACTCGGCCGTTCGGGTCAGGTGGGGCTGAATGGAATAGAGTGAATGAGGTCGCCGTTGGCGCCCTCATTCTTTATATATGTTGGGAGCGCCAGGTGGTGGGGGTGGTGCCGGTGTGTTGCTTGAAGGCTTGGGCGAAGGCGGCCTGTTGAGGGTAGCCTAGACGCTCTGCCACCTGCGCTATTGTGAGCGCGCTATCGGCCAAAAGGTCCTGTGCTCGCTCCATACGGCGTCTGCGAATGTAGGCGCCCAGGGACTCGCCAGTTTGGGCCTTAAAGGTGGCGCATAGTTTGGAGCGGCTTGTGTAGAGCCTCTCGGCCACCTCGTTGATACCCACATGTCTGCCTTTGTCGAGCGCGCGCTCAATCATTGCCGTTGCTTCTTCGGCAATGGTTATGCTGACGCGTGTGCCTGCCGCCTGCCGCGCCTGCTTGTGGGCCGCGCACGAACAGGCGAGCTCCGCGACCATGGTCTCCACGATGCCCTGCATATAGACGTGTCCGCCTACGGTGCGGGCGCGGTCCTCGTTAATCCGGCGCAGCGTGTGGCAGATGGCAGACGTCGCTTCCTCGTGCCATGGCTCGGCAAACGCCTCAAAGATTCCCACGAACTCGGTGGGATAGCGGTGTTCCAGTTCGTCAAAATATCCAGGCAAAAAGAGCACCGAGCGCGAGTGATAGAGCTGCCCCGCAAACAGCGGGCTTAACTCCTCGCCACAGTTGTTTTGGATAAAGCTGCAAACGGCATTGTTTGGCCACGGTCCATGCAATGGTTTAAGGTTCGCGGGCGTTATGCCAGCCTCGGGCATGCATGTAAGTGTGGGCGCGCTGACCTCGCTCACACAGGCGTATGGCTCGGGTGTGTATTCGGCCAGGTACATATCGTGCGTCGGGGTTATGAAATGCTCCATGACGATGCAGGTGGGGGAGAGAGGCATGATCCATGCGCGGCCGTGCGCCCGGTCGTTTGCCACCTCGCCGGTAAAGACGGCGCCCTTGCCGGTAAGCTCCAGGCCAAACTGCTCAAATTGCGGTGCGTAGAGCTCGGTTATGTCGGTCGCTGCCCGCAGTATTTGCAAAAGCGTCCCTTTCCTTTGCAGAAACGTCCATGCCTGGCTTAATTGTGAGCCATGGCTAACACATCAATGATAAGTTCATTACGGTTAACTCTCAAGCCGTTAGAAAGGAATCTCATGGCAAAGGGATCAAAAAGGGAAGGCGGCGGTATCGGCGAGCTGCTTGCATATGCCGGCGACCGTAAATTCCTAACGTATTTGGGCATGGCGCTCTCGGCGCTCTCGCAGCTGCTGAGCTTTGGCCCGTACGTGTGCATTTGGCTTGTCGCGCGCGATCTGATCGCCGTGGCACCTAACTGGAGCGAAGCCTGCGACATCGCGACGTATGGCTGGTGGGCCGTGGGGTTTGCGCTGGCAAGCATCGTAGCTTATTTCGTGGGGCTCATGTGCACGCATCTGTCCGCGTTTCGCTGCGCGTCCAATATCCGCAAGACTACGAGCGAGCACCTGCTTAAGCTGCCGCTTGGCTACTTTGACACGCACGCCACCGGTGAGCTGCGCCGTATTGTAGACGGATGCGCCGCCTCCACCGAGACTTTGCTCGCACACATGCTGCCCGATATCGCAGGCGCCACCGCCATGGTCGCAGGCCTGCTCGTGCTGCTTTTCGCGCTCGATTGGCGTTTGGGGGCGGCATGCCTTATCTCGGTCGTCGTTTCGTTTGGCGCCATGGCCACCATGATGAGCGGCAAAGGCGCCGAGTTCATGAAGGCCTACATGGGAGCGCTGGTCAAGATGAACAAGACCGGAACCGAATACGTACGTGGCATCCCCGTGGTCAAGGTGTTTCAGCAGACGGTCTACTCCTTTAAGGCCTTCCACGATGCGATCGCCGAATACGCCGACATGGCACAAAACTATGCGGGCACGTTCTGCCGAGGTCCGCAGGTACTCAACCTTACCGCGCTCAATGGTCTTGTGGCATTCCTATTGCCCATGGCGTTGCTGTTGGCGCCAGGCGAGACGGACTTCGCGCATTTTATGACCAACTTCACGTTTTACGCGATATTTTCGGCCGTGGTACCGACGGCTATGACCAAGCTCATGTTTGTGGGCGAGGCCTCTCAGATGAGTGCCGATTCGCTGGCTCGTATTCGAAGCGTCATGGATTCCAAGCAGCTCTCCGTGCCCGCCCAACCCAAGCACCCTGCCGGCGGCGACGTGCGATTTGAGGACGTGAGCTTTACGTACGAGGGTGCCGAAGCACCCGCCGTTAGCCATGTAAGTTTCAGCGTTCCCGCTGGTGGCACCCTCGCCCTGGTGGGTCCCTCGGGTGGCGGTAAGTCAACCTGCGCAAGCCTGATTCCGCGTTTTTGGGATGTTTCCTCGGGTCGAGTGCTCGTAGGTGGTGTGGACGTTCGCGATATGGATCCGCACGAGCTTATGGACCAGGTCGCCTTCGTGTTCCAGACCAACCAGCTGTTCCGGCAAACACTTGCCGACAACGTACGCGCCTCCAAGCCTACGGCCACTGACGACGAAGTGCGTGCGGCCCTCTCCTCAGCTCAGTGCGACGACATTGTGGCCAAGCTCCCACAGGGCATCAATACCATGCTCGGTGCCGGCGGAGCATATCTTTCGGGCGGCGAGGTCCAGCGCGTGGCCCTCGCCCGCGCGATCCTTAAAGACGCGCCTATCGTGGTGCTCGATGAGGCCACGGCGTTTGCCGATCCCGAGAACGAGGCGCTCATTCAGCGCGCCTTTAGCAAGCTGGCGGCAGGTCGCACGGTCATTATGATTGCGCACCGGCTTTCGACCGTGGTGGGCGCAGACCAAATCGTGGTGCTCAACCAGGGCAGCGTGCAGGAGTCGGGTACCCATGCCGAGTTGCTGTCCCAAAATGGCCTGTATGCCAAGATGTGGGCCGAATACGAGCAGGCCGCGAGCTGGAAGATTACTGCTGCGACCGCGGATGCCGCCGTCACGAAGGGAGGCGAGGCCTAAATGTTCGCCTCATTCCAAAAGAAGTATTTCCTATCCGATAAAGGCGTCGCCGGCGTAAAATGCGGCATTTTATGGACCACGCTCACTAATCTTATTACCATGGCTGGCATGGGCTTTTTATTCCTGGTTATGGCCGGCTTTGTCGAGCATCTCGCCAGCGGGGCTGACCTGCCGGATGCCCTGCCGATTGTGTGCGGCCTCCTGGTCTTTTTCGTGATGCTCTTTGCCTCTAACTGGCAGCAGTATTACTACACCTACTGCATCTTTTACGAGGAGTGCGGCAAGCAGCGTATGGAGATCGCCGAGCGCTTGCGCAAACTGCCGCTGTCGTTTTTTGGTCGTCGTGATCTGGCCGATTTAACCGAGACCATCATGGGCGACGTCCAGGCTATGGAGCACGCCTACAGCCACGTGCTGGGAGAGCTTTGGGGTGCCATCATCGCAAGCGCCATTGTGTTCGTGGCGTCGCTGTTCTTTTGCTGGCAGCTGGCGATTGCGGCGTTTTGGAGCGTTCCCGTGGCCTTTGCCGTGCTGTATCTAACACGCGGCCCCATGACTCCGGTGTTCGATCGCGTGCGTGCCGAGAAGGTCAAGGTTACCGAGGCAATTCAAGAGACGCTCGACTGCGTTCGCGAGATCCGCGCCACCAACCAGGAGGCCCATTATCTTGAGGGGCTCAACGCCGTGATCGATGCCGAGGAGCGCGAGACCACCAAGGGCGAGCTCGCTAACGGGCTTTTGGTCAACTCCGCCTTTGTCATCCTGCGTCTGGGCATTGCCACCACGCTGGTCACGGGCGCCGCGGTGGTCGCCTCCGGGCAGGTCGACTTTTTGGTGATGTTTGCCTTCCTGCTTATGGTGAGCCGTATCTATGCGCCCTTTGACCAGGCGTTAATGTTAATGTCCGAGCTGTTTGCCGCCGAGTCGTCTGCCAAGCGTATGCGTTCCATCATGGAAGAGCCTGTGGCGCGGGGCAGCGAGAAATTTGAGCCCGCGGGCCACGATGTGGTGTTCGATCACGTGGCATTTGGCTATGGTGCGGGCGAGGACGGACGCGCCGGCGAGAAAGTTCTTACCGATGTGAGCTTTACCGCCAAGGAAGGCGAGGTCACGGCACTGGTCGGTCCTTCGGGTTCCGGTAAGTCTACGGTGAGCCGCCTGGCCGCGCGCTTTTGGGATGCCACTGCGGGCAAGGTTACCGTGGGCGGTGTGGATGTTGCGGGCGTCGATCCCGAGGTGCTCCTGCGCGACTACGCCATTGTGTTCCAAGACGTGCTGCTCTTTGACGACACAGTGATGGGAAACATCCGCCTCGGGCGTCGTGACGCCACCGATGAGGAAGTGCTTGCGGCCGCGCGTGCCGCCAACTGCGACGAGTTCGTGAACCGCATGCCGCAGGGCTACGACACCATGATCGGCGAGAACGGCTCCAAGCTCTCCGGCGGCGAGCGCCAGCGCATCTCCATCGCTCGTGCGCTGCTTAAGGATGCGCCCATCGTGCTGTTGGACGAGGCGACGGCAAGCTTGGATGTGGAGAACGAGACCGTGGTGCAGCAGGCGCTCTCCCGTCTGCTTGCAGGTAAGACGGTTATCGTTATTGCCCACCGCATGCGTACGGTGGAAAATGCCGACAAAATCGTTGTGCTCAAGGATGGAGTGGTTGCCGAACAGGGCACTCCGGCGCAGCTCAAGGCAGCAGGCGGAGAATTCGCCCGCATGGTTGCGCTGCAAAAGGAGTCGGCGGACTGGCAGCTGTAGGACTGTGGCAAGGGCGGGGGCGGATACCCGTGGGAGTGCGGATTTGCGTCGTGGTGGGTGAACCGCCGAGTACCGGGCGGTCTGGACCGCATGTTTTCAAAAAGTTAGCCATAGTTGACCAAATAGTTATACTAAACTAGTCTCAAAAGTGTGCTCGAGCAAACTAATGAACTCGGGTGCTAAGGCACCATGCCGCGCTTGTGCGGCAAAAGGGAGAAGCAACATGAAGAAGTCGACGTTCAATACCCTGCTTGTCGGTGGCGGTTTTCTGCTTGGCACGGCCGGCATCAAGCTGCTTACCAGCGCTCCGGTCAAGAATGCCTGCGTGCAGGGTATCGCGTGCGGCATGCGCATCAAGAACGGCTACCAGGACATGGTCGAGCAGGCCAAGGCCAATGTCGATGACATGGTTGCCGAGGCTGCCTACATCACCCAGAGCGAGGCCGCTGCTGACGAGGCAGCTGAGTAACGCTCCCAGGCACAAACTATGAGATTCTCGATTATCAGCGAGATCCCCGGCAGGACCCGTCTTCAATTGGCGGGTCCTGTGCCAGAGAGCGATCTCGATGCACTTCTTAAGCTCAGCGGCGATATCGACGGCGTGCACAAGGTGCGCGTTTATGGCCGTATTGGCCAGATGGCGCTGGAGTACGACGAGCCGCGCCGCGCGAGCGTGCTCGACGCCCTGGGCGCACTCGATGCTCAAGCTATCGCCGATGCCAAGTCGGGCTACGTGATGCAACTCGAGCCGCGCAAGCACAAGCTCGTCATGGATCTTGCCACACTTATCGGCGCCCACTACGCGCGCCGCTGGTTCTTGCCGACGCCGCTGCGTGCTATCTTTGTCGTGGCCGGTTACATGGCATTTTTGCGCGCTGCCCTTCATGAGCTGGCGCAGCCGCGCCTAACCGTTCCTGTGCTTGACGCTTCGGCCATCGGCATTTCGTTCGTCAAACGTGATGTCGACACCGCGGGCCAGACGATGTTCCTGCTCAACGTGGGCGAGCTGCTCGAGGACTACACCCGCGCCATGAGCGAAAACGAACTCATCAACTCGCTGCTCGATGTTCCCGACAAGGCGCAAAAGGTCGTCGGCGACACCGAGGTAAGCGTTGCTGCCACCGAGCTTGAACCCGGCGATTTGGTCGCCGTGCGCACCGGCATGTCTATCTGCATCGACGGCGTGGTCGAGCAGGGGAGCGCTATGGTCAACCAGGCGACCCTGACTGGCGAGCCGCTGGCCGTCGAGCGCAGCGTGTGCGACGATGTATTCGCTGGCACCGTCGTGGAAGACGGCAGCATCTTGGTGCGCGTGCGCGCCAACACGGCACAGACCAAGTTGCGCTCGATCGTCTCGCTCGTGCAGACGGCCGACTCGCTCAAGTCCGAGGGTCAGTCGCACATGGAGGACCTCGCCAACAAGATCGTCCCGTGGAACTTCTTGCTCGCGGGCCTGGTTGCGCTTACCACCCGCAGCCTCATCAAGACCTCGGCGGCGCTGATGGTCGACTACTCGTGCGCACTCAAGCTCACGGGTTCCGTCGCCGTCATGACTGCCATGAGCGATGCCGCAAAGATGGGCGTCATGGTCAAGGGCGCCAAGTACTTTGAGTCGTTTGCCAAGGCCGACACCATTGTGTTTGATAAGACCGGCACGCTTACCGAGGCGCAGCCGCGCCTGGCTTGCGTGCTGACGACCGACGGCTGGAGCGAGGACGAGGTCCTGCGCCTTTCTGCCTGCCTGGAGGAGCATTTCCCGCATCCGGTGGCGCGTGCCGTGGTCAACGCCGCCCGCGAGCGCGGGCTCGAGCATCGTGAACGCCATGCCGCGGTCGAGTACATCGTGGCGCATGGTATTGCTTCGTCCATCGAAGGTCGTCGCGCAATTATTGGCTCGGCACACTTTGTGTTTGAGGACGAGAGCGCGCAGCTCGAGTCCGACATTAAAGAGCAAATCGAGTCCCAGATGCAGGGCCTGTCGCCGCTGTATCTGGCGGTCGATGGCAAGGTCGTCGGCGTGCTCGGTATCGAGGATCCGCTCAAGGCCGGGGTCCGTGAGGCCATCGCCGATCTGCATGCGCTGGGCGTCAAGCATGTCGTTATGCTCACGGGCGACTCCGAGCGCACGGCCGAGCGCATCGCGCGAGAGGCGGGCGTCGATGAGTTTAAGGCCGAGCTGCTGCCCGAGGACAAGTACGCGTATGTGGAGCGCATTAAGGGCGAGGGGCGCCACGTTGCCATGGTGGGCGACGGCGTCAACGATTCGCCGGCGCTCGGTTTGGCCGACGTGGGCCTGGCGATGGGTGGCGGAAGCGACATTGCCAAGGAGGTCGCCGATATCATCCTGACCGATACGGATCTGGCCGCAATCGTGCGTCTGCGCCGTATGAGCCAGGGGCTTATCGACCGTCTGACGAGTTCGTATTCCAAGGTGATGCTCACCAACTCGGCTCTGCTGGCGCTGGGTATTACCGGCGCGATTACCCCGCAGGCGTCGTCGTTGCTGCACAACGGCTCGACGATTGCCTACAGCCTGAGCAACGCGAAAGCGTATCTGCGTTAGCAGACGTGTTCGTCCACGTTATCTGGCCTGCGCTCAGACGGCATCGGTGTCGTCTGAGCGCAGGCCTTTTGCATTTGACCATTTGCTAGCTTCTCTATATAGTGTTGCTATCGTTGCTAGCAATTGAAGGGAGCGGGATCAACGTGGGTGCTGTTGGCGGCATGGCGCAGGTGAACGTTCGCGTGGATCGCCAGGTTAAGAACCGTGCCGAGGAAGCGCTGCGGCTTTCGGGCGGGTCACTGCCCGAGCTCATCAAAAAGGTGGTGGCCAAGGTCGCGCAGGGTGGCGGGCAGTGCGAGGAAGTGCTTGCGGCCGTCGACGACCGGCAGCAGACCGTCGCGCCCAATACTCCGTTCGCCGCGTCGTGGGCAGCGGCAGACCGGCTTTATGCAGATTTGGGCATCGCGACGTCGCCCGTATCCGACGATCGCGATTGGGACGCAATCTATTCCGAAGCCATGGATGAGCATTATCGCCAAAAGGGGATGATCCAGTGAGTGGGGCGCCTCTCAAGATCATGGTGGACGCCAACGTATGGGTTGATTCGTTTTGCGTCGACCATGCCGAGTCGCTTGCCGCGCGTGCGTTTATTGGACAGGCGACGGAGACGGGAGCGTTGCTGTTCTTCCCGGTGCATATCGCTAAGGACGTGCTGTACGTCGTCCAACACGAGCTGAAGCGCAGCGTTCTTGCCAGCGGGGGAGCACTCGACGAGGCATCTGCCCGTGCAATTGGTGATGCGGCGCTGGCGTTTGTTCGGAACATGACCGAAAACGCCACGGCCGTGGGTGCAGATGCGTCGGACCTTTGGCTGGCCGACAAATACTTAGCGCTCCATCGCGATTACGAGGACAACTTGGTGCTCGCCGCGTGCAAGCGCGCACAGGTCGATTACTTGGTGACCAACGACCGTAAGCTGCTCGAACATGCCGATCTTGCAGCAAAGACGCCGCGCCAAATGATGCCGATTCTCGCGCTGGCCGAACGCGGTGGGCGGGCATCCCGCTAGCGCCTTGCTGTCTGCGTGCCCTTCGGAACGTCGACATTCCGAAGGGCACGCATCCTTTAATTACAAAAGCGCGGCCTTGATGGCAGGGGCTTCGGCGAGCTTCTCGGCTGCCTTTTCATCGGAATCGTTTAGTGCTGCCAGACTGCGGTAGACCCACTCGTTGACCTGGGTGTTCTTGACGCCTGCGGTCTGCATAAGGGCGCCTACCTCGCGGATTGCTGCGAACAGATCGGCCTTGGGACCCGCGAGCTCGACCTCGATGCCGTGGTAGGCGGCCACGCCGCGGTTCTCACTCACGTGGTCGATAAAGCCCTCGACGGTCTCAAGCTGCTGGGCGAGAGCTGCATCATCGTCAGCGTCCAGCGCGACGAGTGCGTTCGATACCGTGAGGGCGGGATGTCCGCAGGGGACAAAGCCTTCGATGACATCCATAGCTTCGGTAATGGTTGAGCCCAGGCCTGCGAGGGCATTGACGAGTTGTTGCTTAGTATCCATAACGGTCCTTTCGACGGGTCATTTTGCTTGGCGAAAATATACGTGACGCGATCGGTAGCAAAAGTGCGAAGTGCTGCGCACATTGGGGTCTTCACAGCTCGTGCATAGAACAGCTGTCCGCTTTCAGAACGTGGTAAGATAACACTCCACAAGCGGGGCTCGCCCTGCATGTTCCTTGAAAAGTCGACGGGTATTGGGTGCTCGTGCCCAATGCCATCCAGACTTTTCCGACATTCGGGGGCGACTGGTTTCGACACGATAGCTCTGAGAGAGGAAGCAAGCCGAGGTCTCCTCGCCTCGTTAAACAGGGGTACCGTCAAATTGAATTGACAACAACTCTTCTTTTGAGCCTATGGCTCTCGCTGCTTAGTTTATAGCGGCGCGTCAACCCGGTGATTTCCCCGACACCGGCGCGACGTCATGTTAGGGGAATGCTCCTGCGCACGTAATCGGTATGGCGCAGGCTAAGACCGAACCGGTTAGGACGCCGCGAGCGTGTCGCTGCGCGCAAAGCGTCCGAGACTAAACCAGCGACTGAGCTTGGAGATGCCAATCAGGGGGCTTTCGTGGACCGGAGTTCGATTCTCCGCGCCTCCACCAAAAGTAACAAGCAGGTAGAGAAGTGTCTCTACCTGCTTTTTTATTACTTATAGATACCGCGGAGAATCGAACTCTATGCAGGGCGCGGGCGTAAAGAAAACGCGTAAGCGTTTTTAGCCCGCGGGCGAGGACGCCGGCAGGCGGCCGAAGCCGGTGCGTATTTGCGAAGCAAATACGCGGATTCTCCGCGCAAAGCCTCAGCTAGATATAGATGCAATGCCGATCGGGCGTCTTGCCCCGATCCCAATCCGCCAACGGAAGTTCCAAACCGCGGAGAATCGAACTCCGTGCAGGGCGCGGGCGTTAGCAACAGTCGGGTGAGTAGTCAATTTGGGACGGGGCTATTTTAGCTACCCCATGTTGAGGGAACGCTCTGAGATGATTTTTTGATCCCCGTCCCAGAAAAATCATCAGGCGGGCAGGGTAGCTAAAAT
>JAXJMV010000035.1:0-6487 GCA_036312985.1 Collinsella sp. | reverse complement strand
CGGGCCCTCTACGGGGCAGGGGCAGACGGCCATCCGGAGGCGCCCGATCGGCGGCCCCTCGGGGCTTGCCCGTATCGTAGGCAATGCGCCGAATGCTCGCCATCGAAATTTATCGGTGGCCCACTTCAGACTGTAATGGGGCGGTCCCCCGCACATAAGCCGATCACCCCGGAAGCGGTTGGATCCGAAGCCGTTGAGGCGAACCTCAGGTCCCTTTTCTGCGAGCGCCCAGGGCGCCACACGCGTGCACAGACTGTCGGTTCGACGTAGAAGCCTCAGCCGTAGCAACGGATTGCCCAGCGAGAGATCGCCACGGGCGGATATTAAACTGCAAAGACGAGCGTCGGGAAGACACGCCGAGGTCGCCGCGGACGGGTTGATATAGGGAGAGGGCCTGACCCCATATCGTTGGGGCCAGGCCCGATTTTGCCTCTTGACAATGTCCTGCTCATATTAAAAGGAACGTCCCCAAGCGCCGGGTTTCCGCAGTCATTGGGGACAAACTTAAATGACTAGTCTTTTATGAACGTCCCCAATGACTACCCACAGAATGAGGGTCTCATCGGGGACTAGGTAAATAGCAAAAGCCCCCGCGGCCGAAACGGGCCGCGGGGGCAGCAGGCTTGCAAGGGTTAACTCAAGTCCTCGCCATTTGATGCAATGACCTTTTGATACCAGCAGAAGCTGTCCTTTCGGTAGCGATCGAACGTGCCTTTGCCCGTATCATCGGCATCGACATAAACAAAGCCATAGCGCTTCTTCATCTGCCCCGTCGAGGCCGATACCAGATCGATACAGCCCCACGGCGTGTATCCCATCAGGTCAACACCGTCCTCGACAATTGCATCGCGTAGCGCAAGAATATGCCTGCGCAGGTAATCAATATGATACGCATCGTGGACTTTGCCGTCTTCCAGCGCATCGAGTCCGCCCACACCGTTCTCAGCGATAAAGAGCGGAAGATGGTAACGATCGTGGTAGCCGGCAAGCGTCACGCGCAAACCCAGCGCATCGATCTGCCATTTCCAAGCAGTCTCTTTATCCTTGAGGTACGGATTGCGCAGCGTCGGGAACACGTTACCCTCCGCCTTCTCAGCGATCACCTGGTCATCGGCGCACACCAAGCGCGAGCAATAGTACGAGAACGAGATGAAGTCGACGGTATGCTCGGCCAGATACTCCGTATCGCCTGGCTCAAAGGGCACGTGAACACCCTCTTTCTCGAGCGCACGCAGCTTCCAAGTAGGATAGGCGCCCGCAGCCATCACGTCAGTGTAGAAGTAGCGGCCGCGGTCCTCCTCATACGCAAGCCATACGTCCTCGGGCGCACAACGGTACGGATAGGTCGCACCGGCAGCGATCATGCAGCCCACCTTGTTTGCGGGATCGATCTTGTGCAGGATCTCGACAGCGCGAGCGCTCGCCATAAACATATGGTGCGAGAACGCCGCGGTCACGGCTGCACGGTCACGCTCATCCTCGAGCGTGACGCCCGCGTTGAGATAGGACAGCGCCACGCTGTTGATCTCGTTGAAGGTGAGCCAATAACGCACGAGGCCCTGGTACGCACGTCCGACGGTCTCGACGTAGTGCGCATACCGCTCGATCATCTCTCGGCTTTGCCAGCCACCATAACGCTCGACCAGAGCCAACGGATAGTCGTAGTGCGACAGCGTCACGAGCGGCTCGATTCCGTGCTCGCGCAGCGCCTCGAATACCTGACGGTAAAACTCCAAGCCCTCACCGTTGGGCTCGGCCTCCATCCCTGTGGGAAAAATACGGCTCCAACAAATTGAAAGACGCAGGCACTTAAAGCCCATCTCGGCAAAGAGCTCGACGTCCTCGCGCCAATGATGGAAGAAGTCGTTGCCCCAACGGCATGGATACAGCCTGTCCGGATCATCCACGGGCTTTTGCCTGCCAAACATCACATCCCAGCGGTCGGGACCCTGTGGAATCAGGTCGGAGTGCGACATACCGCGGCCGCCCTCGTTCCAGCCCCCTTCGGCCTGGTTGGCAGCGAGCGCGCCGCCCCACAAAAAGCCCTCGGGCATACCGGCAGCAGACGTTCTGTCAAAGTAACCCATGCTACTCAGTATCCTTGGCAGAAGCTGCCGCGGCGTTCTCCTGCTCCTGCGCCAGGAGCTGGTTGTCGTACACCTTAAAGAACGGGTACCAGACCACAGCCATGACCACGATCAAAACGATCGTAAATACCCAGATACGCGGGTCGAGGCACTGGATAAAGCCCTGAACGAAGATGGGGAACGTGCCGCTCACCAAGATGTAGAAGTTAGAGACAAGACCCAGTGAGATTGCACCCCAATACAGCAGGGCCGAAATCATACCGCCCAGCACAAACGGAATCATGAGGATCGGGTTGAAGATGATGGGTGCGCCAAAGATCGCGGGCTCGGAGATACGGAAGAAGCTCGGCACGATCGATGCCTTGCCAAATGCCTTGAGCTGCTGCGACTTTGCCTTAAACGCGCAGAGCGCCACAAAAGAGAACGTATTGCCCGTGCCGCCGATGAGGTTGATGACCATCGACATGAGTACCGGGTGGAACTCAAGCGGCTGCCCAGCAGCGTAGAGCGAGGCGTTGGCAGCAAAGGCGGCAAGCGTGACCGGGGCGGTGATGGGCATCACGATCATGTTGCCGTGGACGCCAAAGCACCAAAACAGCAGCGTCATGAAGCAGATAAGCAGTGCGCCGGGCACAGAGTCAACTGCGACGGAAAGCGGGGCAGCGAGCAGCTTCTCGATAACCGAGGGGATGGACAGCGTGGGATCGATCATCTGGATCAGCAGGTTGCCACCAAAGAAGATGAGGATGTTGACGAGCATAGGCACGATGGCGCCAAAGGTTTCGGACAAAAACGGCGGCACGCCATCGGGCATCTTGATGGTGATGCCCTTGGTCTGGCAGAAGCGCGTGACCTCGACGGAGACCAGGGCAACGATGATGGCGGTAAACAGGCCCTGCGCACCCAGATAGGTGCAGGGGACCGCCTGGAGCACGGACTCATCAGCAAGCTGGTAGTAGGACGACGGCGCCGCGGCGATCAGGAACATCACCAGCGAGGTCATACCGGCGTTAAGCTTGGGCATCTTGTAGGTGCCCGCCAGGTTATAGGCGATTGCGAACGTCACGATCACCGACAGTATGCCCATCGTCATGTTGAACGGGATGAGCAGCGTGAGCTTATTGGCCGTGGCAAAATCGAGCCAAGGGCCAAAGACGGACCAGAACCCGCCCTGCGCCACCAGGTCGGCCGTGACCGGCGGGTTGGCGATAATCATAAAGACGGCAGAGACCAAGATGAAGCTGATCGCGCTCATAAAGCCCTTTTGCATGGAGGCAAAGTGGCGCTCGGTGCCGCAGAAATTGGCAATAGGGGTCAGTTTTTCCTGAAGCAGGGTCATGAACTTTTCCATGGTCGCCTCCTAGCCCAACAGCGACTGGGCGAGTGCCAGCACGTTGGCGGCGTTGCCCATGCCGTAGTCCTGTGCGGGGATGACCGCGGTCGGCTTACCGCTCCCCTGCTTGACGGTGTTGAGCTGGTAGGACACCTGCGGCCCCAAGAGCAGCACGTCATAATCGGCACAGGTCTCCTGATACTCGCCGATACCCACCGCATCGATATCGAGCTCGATGCCGTTTTGCTCCGCGTATTTCTCGAGTTTCTTCATCAGAATGCTTGTAGACAGGCCAGCTGCGCAAACAAGAAGGATCTTCATAAGGGATTCCCTTCGCATTGATTGGTTGGATAGTCGCCGCACGCCGTTAGGCGTTCTTGGCTGCAGTGCGCTCATACAGGCAGATCAGCTCCTGCACGAGCTCCTGAGCAAGCATGGAGCACATGAGGTGGTCCTGAGCATGGACCAGCAACACATCCACCGACAGATGCTCGCCCGCCGCCTCGGTCGAAAGCAGCTGCGTTTGGATGTGGTGAGCCTTGATTCCCGCATCCTTTGACTGCTTCATGAGTTTGGCGGCAGCGTCAAAATCCCCCGCCTTTGCCTTTTCAAGGGCTTCGAAGGCAAGGCTGCGTGCCTCTCCCGCTGCAGCGACCAGCTGAAACGAAACCATCTCGGTTCCCTGATCGTCCATAACGGTCTCCTCTCCCGTGATGTCTGGTTTGTACTTGAATATTCGAAACACCTATCTCCCGCCCGCAATCCTCGAGGTTTATTGCAGGTAGACTGACAGGGTCATCGACAAAAGAAGTCTTAAGCCGTATGCGCTTGCACAAGCGCCATCAGCTCATGCCAGGACCGGCGCTCGCGTAAGCGCTCGACCCCCTGGCGGTCCATAAAGATCTCAGCGAGCAGCGAGCTCAAGATCCGCGCCTCATCGCCGCCCGACCGGGCAAACGACACCATAAAGACGATATCGACCTCATGGCCGTATTCGTCCCAAAGAATGGGATGTTCGAGCAGGCCCACGGTAACAAAGGCCTCGGCGCTCAAAGGATGCATCCCATGGGGCATGGCCACCCCATTGCCAAACGAGGTGGCACTCGCGCTCTCGCGCTCGGCAACCTCTTGGGCAAACTGGGCATCGACACGGCCGCTCTCGACGGCGCGCTCGGAGAGATATCGGAGAACGGCCTGCTTCGACGACGCCTCAACGCGGTTGAAGAACAGGGCACGGCTAAAGAAAGCGCTCAGGGAGTCCGATTGCGCAGCGTCATCACTCAGCACCTTGCGGATAGCGTTGACATCGCTCGTCTCCAAGAAGAAATCGACCTCGCGGACGGGCACAGGCAACTTGACGTTGAGCGGCACCGTTGTGAACACGTAGTCGATGTGCGAAAAGTCGAGCGTTCCCACGCGGGCGACGTCGCATGTCTCAATCGACTCGATATACATACCAAACTGCTTGCGGTACTGGTGCTCGAGCATACGGGCGCTTCCCGCTCCCGAGGCGCACACGATCAGGATGCGTTTGCGACGCGGCTGGTCGGCTTGCTGCTCGAGGGCCAGGGCAAATGCCATGGCGATGTAGCCGAGCTCCTCATCAGAGGGCTGGCTGCCAAAATGACGCTCGAGTACCTGCGAGGTGCCGGCCGCCATCGAATAGGCCAACGGAAACCTCGTCTTGATATCGGGCAGCATGGGGTTATCCATATGCATGTGATATTCAAGGCGATAACCCAGAGGGCCAATATGCCGAGCAAGGTTCATGCGAAGTTCAAGATCGCTGCTAAAGTCAAACCTAAACTCATCGTTGACCGCACGTACCATCTCGGAAGCAATCTCCCACATCTCGTCCGAGATAACGGCAGAGCCCTTCTCGGGCACGCCCGTGCCCCTGCCGAGCAAATGGATTGCGATAAAGGCAACCTCTTCTCGGGGCATGCTCACGCCCAGGGCATCCTTGATGTTTGCGGCAATCTGGAAAGCCGCGGCGTATTCGCGCGTTCCCTCCAGTTTTTGAACGTCCGATTCTGCAGCTGGGACATAGCAGCCCTGCTCGATGCGGCCAAGAGCGATGTAAAGATGCATGATGAGATTGCGGGATGCCAGCGAGCTCACCGTGACGGGCGAGGCCGTCAGGGCATCGTCCACACATGCGGCGATGGCCCGCAGGTGCTCGGCGAGCTTTGCATCGTCGGTGTCGGGCAACACGGGCCTCACCAGCGAGGCCAGGCACAGGCGCCGTTGCGACTCCCCGCCCGCAACGCGGATTCCGTAGCGTGGGCGCTTTTCAAGCGTTAAGTCAAATTGGGCGAGTTTCTGCTCTACCAGACGCATGTCATTGGACAGAGTCCGCGCCGAAACGTAGAGTAAATCCGCATACTCCTCAATCGTCACCCACTGGGACCGCATTAGGAGGTCGTTAAGAAGGAAGGACACACGGCCGTCGCGCGTATCAGGAATGCCCGGATGGGCCAGAGCCGCACCGTCTAGCAAGCGAGCAAGCTCATCTGCATGTGCAACATCGATACGATATTGCCCTTTGCTGCCAACGATGCGTGCAACCCCCGCAAGCTTGTCGTTTGCGCGATGGATATAGTTTCTCACGGCGCGCTCGCTTACCTCGAGACGCTTGGCAAGCACCGCGACAGCGACAGGCTGATCGTCCTCGATCATATTTACAAGCTGCTTAACGCGAGCATCCATGTCCTCCTCCTTTCCCTGCGTCTAGTCTAACGCGGTAAAGAATGACACTCCACGTCGCGCTCGTTCCGCCAACGCGGAACAGGTTGCGGGGAGTCCAGCTGAACTTATAGGGAGCACGGAGAGAGGGCCCGAAAGCAATGCGTCGGTGTGAGATGCGCTTTCCGCAGTCATTGGGGACAGATTTAAATTAGTAGTCATTGAGGACGTTCTTGTTTGACTAGTCGTTTAAGAACGTCCATTACAGTCGAAATTGTCAGCCCGGGACCGTCTCGGGCTACGATTGAGGCGCGCCCAGAACGGGCCGCCGACCGGGCGCCCGCGCACGGCCGAACGTCCCTGCCCCCGAGAGGGCCTGTTG
>JAXJMV010000034.1:0-34039 GCA_036312985.1 Collinsella sp. | reverse complement strand
TTTCCAGAGTTATAAATGTAGAAAACTTTAGATAGTTTGTTAAAGGGAGATACGCGGTTTTATTATACGTGCAATCTCCCTTTATATTTCGTCATATCAAGACTCATATTCAATCATATTCAATTATGGTAAATTCGTGGTAAAACACTTATTTTTTCAAGTGATGAACAGCCCTTAAATGCTGTATTTATGCGGATAATCGGATTTTCTATATCAAGTTTCTATAAGCTCTTTATGCTGCATGGCAAACTGGAGTCGCGCGACTGCTGTAGGTCGTGAGCGTCCGGGAACGAAAGCCCCCAATAATTACTGTCGTTCCATTTATGCAGCTGCTCGACCACATCTCGATCACCGTCCCAGTCTGCGGCGATGTAGGTTCTTGTCCTATAAACCATCTTTCTCTCCAATCCTATTGTTCCAGGCCTCTGCATAACCGTTAACCTCGAATAACCTCATGCGTGCAGCGGTCTTCTTCGTTAACACGACAACAACGCCTTCCTTAAAATGATGCTTCGAAGCCCTCAGGGTGCAAAGCATGCAACGAAGAAGATCATCCTCTGAGGGTTTTCCGTTTTCGAACCTTGTTATTCCAGACCCCAACAACGGAAGTACGATTCGCCTGCCTGCATACATCCGATCGAGCTCGTCCCACATATTGAGCAAGCATTCCTCATACTGACCACGACGAAGATAAGCACGATTCACTTCATCCATATGGGTGAAGGCGAGCATGGCGAATCCGTCGCAATCCTTAATAGTGCCGAGAGGATAGCAAATTCGGCCATCCCCAGCCTTATAGGGTTTCAGCAAACTCGGTTGCCTTTCTTCGACAGCCTGCTTGAGAGCGTTCCGGTCGGCATACTTCTCAATAAAAATGCCGTTAAGGGAATTTTTTGAAATTACCCTGTCGTCAACCTTAATGTCGAAATATTCATTGAACGGAATGACCTTAACGCCCTCAGTACAAAAAAGGTCGTCGACCACAATGTCTACGTCCATTCCGTTAATAACCAAATGGACTCCGTCTTTATTGTGATGGTATGTGACAATCGCTGCGAAGAAGGCCAGTAAGACAAATAGGATGACGAGCACAAAGAGCCTAAACGGGCATCCCGAATCTTTCGGAAGCAGGTCGATGAGAGACACGCCCGCAACTCCCATAATCGTCGAAATTGCACCAATGATTGCAAACGACCATTTAAAAGACTTTTTTACGAGCGACCATGTAACTATATGAATAATTTGTTTTAGCAAGCGAACTCTTCCACAGACGAAATTAAATGCTGATTCCATCTTAGCCTTTTCGCATTCATCTAGTTTGCCATTTTTCCTCATGTAGCCTGCTCATTTTTGTACCCCAAGAAGTAACAAATTGGTTTTAATACGATGGGATGCATCAGCAGCTGCTCATAGGCCCCTCCCATATTGCCGATAATCACTATTACTAAGTACTTCTAGAGCAATCTGAGGGTACGATCTGACCTTTTGAACTTTGGAATAGAAGAGCATCATCTTCCCCACTATGAAGTCGCAGGGGCAACACATGGTGACTTCCGGCTTCACGTTACCGTCTATTTAAGAAAGCTCAATCGTGCTCTTTGCAACCTCAATACCGGGTGCGTATTTCTGCACCAACGCGTCCAAAATCACTCGGTTGCCTGGAGTCATCTTTGGGGAGGCGACGATCTTCATCGAGGAAAATGCTTCGTCTGAGATAGCCAAATCGTAAAAGGAAGGAATTCCGGGATCGCATCTATCAAGTATGACTTCAGCAGCTTTCTTAACTGCTTCAGCGTCACCCTTGATAATGGAGGCGATGCCCACAGGAACTCCCGTCAAAACATAGCGCCATTCTTTCTGGTATGACCAGGCGGTAGCCTTGTGGATCCCAAGCGCACTTAAATCAGCCTCGATCCAACCGTTCCCGCAACTTCGTATCACTTCTGGAAATAGAAGCGACTTATCGTTCGTATACTGGACTTCATGAAGCATCTCAACGCTTCGGGCCATTTCTTTAAAATGATATTTTTTATCCCAAAAGTCTTCGAGCGGCAATTGAAGTCCATCAAACTTGCCACTAGGAGTATTCAAAACTGCGTCACTAGATAGCTTACTTAGGCTTTCGGTAGACACAGAGTACCGCTTAAACGGATGACTCTTCATTTGGATTCTTACTCCACATTCAGCTCCAGCATACTCGCGCCACATGGGGATGCTCTCCTCATCAGAAGAGGTCCAACAACTGACGAGCTTCATTTTTCCAAGATTTTGAGAGTCTGCTGAACGCTGTTCTTGTGGGTCATCAACCTTATCTAACCGGCTGAACCTGATAGTCCGATTATGCAGAATCAAGGCCAGCGTATCTAGGCTTGCATAATGATAGAGAACGGCGGGTGCCTCCATGTTTAGCTCCTAGCTATAACAATGAGTCCATATCACTGTTTATCAAAATTTATAGACATGATTATGAAAAATCAATCTGTGCCAAACTGTCCCAAGCACCCCTCTCCCCTCCCCAACTTTATCCAAAAAGTTCGCAGTTGTTGACTGACGTTACCGTAAAATAACCCCACTTACATATACACGGAGTGTTGGCCTGGCGCCGCCTCCGGGCCTTGGCACCCACCTTGTCGAGAGGCACCGCTATGAAACGAGTCTTTTACCGATCGCTCTGCGCAGTTCTTTGCGTATCCATGCTTAGCGCAGCAATACCTGTAAGGGTTTTAGCGGAAGAAGAACGGCTTCAAGAAAACACCTTGGAGCAGTCTGAGACTGGCGCAGCGGACAATTCGAGCGGTAGCATGACAGGCGACATCGATACAAGAGAGATCGGCAATGAGTCCATCAAAAATGATTCCGATCTCACGAATCCAATTTCACATCAGGCGGAACCTCAGGTTTCCCTAGCTTCCGACATGTCTCCTAATTCGGAACAAGCCATAAAGGCCGCAGTAAGTGGATATCAGCACAGCGATAGCGCCAATAGCGGCAGTGTCACCCTCACCGTCGAATGGAACGATCCAGTACTTGGACAGCTAACGACCTTCCACGTGAGCGCAACAGGCGGCAGTGGCAGTTATCTTTTCCGCATGGATGCGCCCTCGTACTCCAACCCCAATGAGTACGTCTACGAGTCGGTCGCCGACCCAAGCCGCGGAGAGTGGACAAAGTACACCGACGCGTGCGCTAGCCACGACTTTACGTTCACAACGACGGCTACCGGATCATATAACTTCCGCTTTTACCTCATGGACAAGGCGTCGGGCGTTTACTACTTGCGCACCAACACGTATATCCAGGTTGCAGATGATGCATATCCCAGCGTTGCGAGCATTGTCAATAAAGCAGTGTCACAAGCCAAGCTAGAGACAGATGGTACTGAATACGAAATAGCCCTCTACCTTCATGACTGGCTTCTCGATCAACTTGAATACGACGATTCGCTCAAGTGGTCCTCGGCGGAAAGCGCTCTTACGAGGGGGCTTGGGACGTGTCAGGCCTATGAATCAGCGTATGCGAAACTACTTTCCACCGCAGGTATAGAAAACGCCGAAACCCGCGATACCTATGATGGGCATACGTGGAATGCAGTTAAGTTCGATGACGAATGGTATCAGGTCGACTGTACCTGGGATGATACGTCTGATAACTTCTACGGTGATTTAGATCAGTGTCATCTGTACTTCTGCCTCACTGACGAGCTCATGGCAATTGCGCATCCGGGACACGAAAAATCTACTCCACCGACGATTACGCTACCCGCTCAACGAGCCTCAAAGACAATTACTTCATCCAAAACCGCAAGGCCGACGAGTGGGCTTCCACCTACGCCGAGCGCATCCAGCAACACTTGGATGCAGAGGAGACCTGTTTTTCCATCAATGCCGACAACGGCAGCTTCCCACCTAGCATCTCGGGGATACAAAACGCGCTCGTGGCGTACGCGATGAACCAACGGGAATGGCGCACAGCCAACGGCAGAGTCGCACTCACGGCCATATCT
The DNA here is from genome assembly GCA_036312985.1 of Collinsella sp. Taxonomy (GTDB): domain Bacteria; phylum Actinomycetota; class Coriobacteriia; order Coriobacteriales; family Coriobacteriaceae; genus Collinsella. Next base: position 30,036 of record JAXJMV010000034.1, on the reverse strand, counting down.
AACGTTACAAATGTCTCGAGCTACCGGTGGTTGTCGAAGTTCAACTTCGAGGCTAACTATCCTGAGGCAAAACCCGACCCGAAACCAACCGAATTCGACGGCTACTTCACCGTTAAAAGCGCCTTGTCCGGCGATGCCTCGCTCGATGTAGCGTCGGGCTCGCTCGACCCCGGCGCAAACGTGCAGCTCTGGACGGCAAACGGAACCTCGGCCCAGGTACTCCGCTTCCGATACGACGCGCATGCCGGTGCTTACGAGATAACCAACGCGAAATCGGGGCTGGCGCTCGACGTCCAAGGCGGCTCGGCCCGGCCCGGCGGCAACGTCCAGCAATTCACGCGCAACGGGACGGGCGCCCAGCGCTGGGCAATCGCCGACAACGCGGACGGGACCGTGACGATCGCCTCGGCGAAGAACCCCTCGTGCGTGCTCGACGCCGCGGGCGGCAAGTCCGTCCCCGGGACCAACGTCCAGCTGTACCGGTCAAACGGCACCACGGCACAGAAGTGGGTGCTCGAAAGCCATTAGAAAAGGCTCGGCGCATATGAGCTGCGCCGAGCCTTCAAGGAGAATTACGTCTTTCATCAACGGGCCACAGGCCTAGGCAAGAACGACCTTCTTGATAAACAAGGATTTAAGGCCGATCGTCAATGCATACTGGACGCCCATGGCCAGCGGAATCGCCATAATGTCGATAACACCCAGAAGAAGGTAGCAGGCGATGAGGTAGATTACGTTGGCCAGAAGCGTTATCCCCGCAGACTGTTTCGACAGCCCGTAGGCTGTAAAGCATGGGTGTAGCGCCGAGAAGGTGATGCTAACGACAGTCAGCGCTGCAAGGGTGGCGAACAAGTGCCAGTAGCCCCCGTAGACTGGATCCATGAAAAACGAGAGAGCGGGCGGAACCGCGATGATTGCCAAGGCCGCGCATGGTGCGACGACCTTGAAGACCATGCGCTCGATTTTTTTCACAACGGCAAAAGCTTGGTCGTCCTGCCCCTTGGCCATCAGCTCCGCGAGTTGAGGCATAATCGCCTGCTGCACCGGCGTCGAGAGTAAGGTGAAAGCCGAGAGCAGCTGCTTGAAGAACTTGAACACACCAACGACCTCGCTGGAAAGCATGGATAGGAAGAATACGTCGAAGTACTGGATTGGCGCGTCGGCGGTCGCGGCCAGGTTCGACCACATCGTGAAAGAGAAGAAGCCCCTAGGGAGGTCGCGCCTCCTGGCAGCAGCCACGCCCTTCAGACCGACGCGCTTACCGACAACGAAGAGTGCGATAGCGAACAACGACACGCTCTTTAGGACGTCCGCCGCGCAGTAGGCAAACGCAATTGCAGCGACGTTCGGGCCAACAGCGTAGAACACTGCCGCGACGAGGACGAGCTTCAGCGCCGACACGGCGACCGCATGGATGGCGACATATTTGAACTTATCAAAAAGCCTCAGCACTCCGGTCGGCGTGCCCTCGACATGCACAGCAATCTCGAAGCAGAATATCGTCGCGGCGAGCGTGGAGACGTCATCCCATCCGAGCAAGCTCGAGACGAGCGGAACAATCGCGAAAGCGACCGCGCAACCCATGAGGGCGGAGGCGATGTCTACGAAGAAACCAGCCTTTATAGTCGCGGCGAGTCCGGCGTCGTCCCTTCGCTCCTGGCAAATCGACCCATAACGAATCACTCCCTGCCAAGACTGGAAGTTGAGGAACGCGTCTACGGCCTGCATGAACGTCTGGCCGATCATCAACGACCCGTAGCCTGCGGCCCCAAGGAACCCGGCGGACAAGAACGTCGTAACCATGTTAAGCGCAGAGGCGCCCCCCTGCCCCACCACAATCGTGGAGACGTTCTTGGCGAGTTTCAGCCAAAACTCGTTGCCGTTGAGCCGATCCAGCAGCAATTTCAACCTACCGCCCATCAACGTCCCTTCTTGCGTAGCGCCTTGGAGAGCTTGGCCGCGAAGCCGCCGAGGAAAAACCTCCGAGACGGCACCTTGTCGTCTTTCGCGCGCAAGGCGAAGCTATCTGCCCCCGCCATGGCAGCAATCGCTGCGCCGACGCCTATCTGCCCGTGGGTAACTCCCGAGACGAGCTGTGGCTCGGCGACAATCCTCAACCGTCCACCGAATGGCTCGGGAGGGCAAATAACCTCCCCCGCCGCGTCGAGGGTCCAAAGAAGCGGCAGCGACATACCGCCGTCGAGACAGGCGAACATGTTTCCACTCTGCCTGAAGTTAATCTCGTTTAGGACCGCCCCATCCCTGGTGGCGAAGACCTCGATGTCGAACATGCCCCTGAAGCCCTCGCTCGAGAGCTCGCCGATTACTTTTTCGAGGAGCTTTTCCATCTCGGGAGCCGCCTCGGAACGCCCGATGGCGACGTTGCCGGCCTTCCTTGGGAACGTGAGCTCTTTTCGCAGCGTAATATGCGATTCCTTTCCATTCGAAAGGAAGATGCACCCCGAGGCCACGGCCTCGTAGTCGAAATCCACGACCTCCTGGACCAAGAGTCGCTCGTAGCCGTCCGCGAATAGGCGGGCGATGGCAGCGGCGTAGGAATCCGGGGAGTCCACAATCGCGATGTCGGTCTTCTCGCCGAACGCGCTCACGAGCGGCTTCAATATGAGGGGAAAGGTGAGCCCGGCCGCCGCGTGATCACGACTCGTTACGATGACCGAACGCGCCATGGGCACGCCGTGCGCTTGCGCCCAAACATACTGCTCGTACTTGTCCATCAATCCCGCAACCCTGCCGGGCTCGCCTGAAAACGAATACGTGACGATGCCTTTCGGGGCAAGCTCGCGGTCGGCGACGTAGGCGGAAAGGTCCGAGCTGGCGAGAACGATGCACAATCTTGGATCTTTGTCCGTAAGCCAGGACCGATAACCTTCGGAGATGGCCTCTACGTTGTTATCGACAAGCTCGAAGTTCTTGGGACAATACTTAGAGGACGGTACTATGAGACTGTCGGCGCTTTTCATACCCGAATGAAGAAGCAAGTCGAACGGGACCCCGTCTCTTCCGAGGCTCCTCAGGCTCGCCAGGGTGTTGTGGTGGTCGCCGCCTACGACCAGAATACGCCAACCCTTGGGGAAGTCGATGTGTCTTTCACAAGTCATCGATCTATAACACCTCCAGAAAGAATCGCCCGTCCCAATTCGTCGGACGTCATGAACTCGCAGTCCGGGTACCGCCTCGCCAACTCCTGCAGAAGCCCGTCGAGGGCCTCGAGCGAGAATGCACGATGTCTCTCATCCACGCGTGAAGTGTAGTTGACGCGATGGGTGCACACCACCGCCGGCTGCCTACGCCTGAAAGCCGTCTCGATTTCGGCGAAAGCAGCGTCGATGCACTCGTCGACGCTCTTGCCTTGAAACATAGAACGCGAGGGCTCGAACTGCACATTGCGGATTAAGCGGCACTGCCCAGGCACGTTGGAGTGTCCGAAAACGTTAATCTTCCTCAAATACGAGTCGTTCCCTTTCGGGACATTCCTCTTCGGCGACGATTGGATCGTCTCGATGCCCAGCCCAGCGGCGATGCGCTCACATTCCTTATTGGCAACGTAGCATGGCGGGATGAAGCTCCTAGGAGTGAAGCCAAAAAGGCGTTTGAAAATCGCGACCGCGTCTTCAAGGTATCCGCTCACGTCGATCAGAGTGTTTCCGATGTTGAGTGCGTCAATCCCATTGTAGAGGGCGTCGTCCAGCCCCACCATTCTCAAGCCGCGGGCATATTCCACAACAGGGTCGGTGGCCGCATCGGCGAGCCATGCCGTAGCGTTGAGATGCTCTCGTCCGTGGAGCTGAGGATGCAGTGCTGTTTCACCGCAGCCCAGCCGAACGAAATCAAGTACTCCCTCGTCTCCGTCATAGATTCGGTAGGTTTTATCGATGGGCTCGAATCCAAAGTGCGCTACATCAACGTTGCCAGGAACGCATCGATTGAAATCTGGGTTGGCGGTTGCAAAGTTCAGTGTGAACACTGGCGCGGAAGCCCGAAATCGCACCGCATTCTCGCGCAGCAATGAAGAGAGGGCGCTTACGTCGGCCTTCTTCTCCAAGCCGTCAAAAGATTGGTAGTGATCGAGCCTGAAAGAGGGGAAGCGATTCTCAAATGCCGCAAGTGAATCAGAATCCGGGACCCTCACGGCACCCCAATCGTCGGACTCGAAGACGACGATACGCCTATTCGTTTGGAAGCCAAGCTTTGCGACAAGGGTCTTGGCAGCCTCTTTGATTACGTGCATCGTTTGCCCCTAAAGCTCGAATTCACATTTGTCGGGGAAAAGTTCGTCAAGGCAGGCGAGAATCCTCGTCCGTGCAGTCTCGTACTGCTCCGGCGTGAGGTCGCCGTCATTGAGGCAGACGACCTTTCCCTTGCGCCCGCGAAGATACGATTCAGCCTCTTCCAGGGTTGAATCGAAATTAGCACCAAATGAAAAGGACCGTCCGAAAGAAACTGGACGTGGATAAAAATCTCCTTTTGCGCACTGCCAATCTTTCATGAGCCAGTTAGATACGTCGGTTGCCTCTCTAAAACGATGAGAAGAAGTCGCCTCAAGCTCTTGCCTTTCTACCTCCCAAATTTCTTCGAAGGTAGACTTTAAAAATGAATTGCAGAGATGGGGTTCATAAAAACCTTTGAATGTAGGATATATCAATAAAACGAGCGTTCTCAAGCACATGATGCCATAGCCTGGGCTGAACCACTTTAGTGGATGTCTGCTTACACACGCAAGTGGTTTAAAATGTGAGCTTAAAACGCTAGCGCAGTTAAAGGGGACGTAGAAATTGTCACCTCGTGCAAGACTTGCTGCATTTAGAACTGCTGTAATTCTTGGTAGTCCTTTATGAAAGAAATCGTCTTCTGTGGTCTTATCAAGAATCAACAAATCATCATTGAATAGAACAAAGTGCTCAGAAAGCCCCTCAATTTTGTAGGCATTCAATTCGATAACATTGGAATTGAAAGTTGGGAGATTCTCATTGGGGATAAAATCACTATGCTTTACAACATTGATTTTTGGATTTGAACAATCAAGCCATTCGGGTAAATGACCATATGTCAGAAAATGAATAGTGCCAACCCATGGCGCGTTGGAAGAAACACTTCGAAAAAAATAACGTAGCAAACCCCAATCTCTATAACGTTTATCCTGATTGGGGGTGATTATCTCGCTTGACTCATTGCTATATTTATATCGATCAAAAAGCCAATTTGGGTCCGTGCAATCAACCCATGGAATTACAAAATCAATCTTCATAACGTTCTGTGACCTCGAAAGAATTCCTAGTTATCAGTAGTGATTGTTTATCCCCGTTCAAGGAGACAATTATTTAATTGAACCGACTTTAAATCTTCTATCAAAAGCTAACGCCCCTAGTAAAAAGCCAATTGGAACTGAAAGGGGGCCAACAAAAGCTGCTGAAGCTGTCGACTGTATCAACAAATATAGAAATAGAAGAAGTAAGCAAATGTACCTATTAGGGTCCTTACTGGATCCACTCTGAATCATTTTAAAAAGCTTTATATAAATTGAAAGAATGCAAAGGAGTCCTAAAAACCCGGTTTGCCCAAGAACCATAGGCCAGTACACATCCGAAATAAAGGAGCCGCCATCAGGAATATTCATAAGACCGTAAACAGATGATAGATGGTAAGAAAAATACACTTGAGAGTAATAAACTTTAGACATGTAAGATGCAAACGACCCAAAACCAGTGCCAAGCGGAAAATAATCAAAAGCTATCTGCAAGGATGTGGTCCCGAGCAAGTCACGTGCAGTTTCATTTCCAGCGAAGTAATACTCAACTATTTGACCCCAAGCAATGAACACAGCAATGATGCATAAGCAAATCAAATTCCATTTTGAAATAGATTTACGCCGGACTAGCACAACATAAAACAGAGCAATGGCAAAGATGGCAGCTGCCATTGCTTTATATCGAAATGTGCAAAATACATTTAATGCAGCAAAAAAAACCCATGCGTAAGTTCCTACGCCAAGGTTTCTCGTCAAATATAATCCGATTGCGAGAAGAATAATTTGCGCTCCGGCAAGGTATTCAGAATGAGAAAAAAACAATTTTGGTATCGCTATACCAAATCTGAACTCTTGACCAGGAAACCAGTTAAAAACTAAATTTAGAAGCAATAATCCCGTCAGGCAGTATGTCAAAATACGAACAATGAGGATCATCTTTTCTCGATGAACGGAAACAAAGTCGTTACTTGCTGCAAGCCCAAATGCCATGGCCAGATAGAATTTTAAATTTAGGAATATATCTCCTATGCATGCTAGTATTGGCTGGGTTGAATATAGACATGAACTCATCAAACCAGCAGTTACATATAGAACAATGAGCCACCATATTCCTAAAAACACTTTGTTGCGTCGAGAAAATAAATAATACAATCCCCCAAACAGTGCAAAAACTTCGTCATAATATCCAAATATCGGAAAGCACTGCTGGATTGGATCTTCAAACACCAACAGAAAAATACTAAGCCATAATAGGTATTGATATAAATTTCCGTAATTTTGTGGCTTCTTGGCCTTTTCAATCGAGGTCATTCATCATCCCTGCTGCCATATTGAATGCATGAATCTGTTTCTTTGTACAGATTTAGTATTTGTTCAATTGAATGTTTGGAATTGAATCGATCGGCAACAACTTTTCTTCCAGCATCGCCTATTTCTTTACGAAGTTCAGAATCGAACAACAACTTATCAATCAAATGAGCGAGGTTATTGACATCGTCGACTTTGATAAGGAATCCATTAGTGCCGCTTTCAATGAGCCGTGGTACTCCGCCGACGGCTGTGGCTATGGTGGGTATACCGTGAGACATTGCCTCGAGAACGCTCATGGGCATACCTTCATTCTTAGAGGGAAGGCAGTACACCGCGGCCCGCTCGAACAGGGCTTCGCGTTCGCCACCGGTGACCCAGCCGCAAAACTCGCAGCGGTCAGCAATGCCTAGCTCCTCAGCGAGCGCTTTGTTCTTCTCGATTTCACCGTCTCCGCCAAAGACAATTTTAGTCTCCGAGAAACGCGACAGGACTTCTCTTGACGCGCGCAAGAGAACATCCGGGCTCTTGTTCGCGTCAAGACGTCCTAAAAACAGGACGTCTTGACGCGAACAAGGTGAGCACGGCTGCGCCGGCACTTTAACACCGTTATGGACAACGTCAATCTTTTCAGAGTCACAAACGTTTTCTGCAAAGTAGTCACGCCACTCTTCCGACAAAACCACTACTCGGTCGGCGATGCTAAAGGTCTCCCTTACGTCACGACGGTAGGCGTCTCCACCCTCTTCAAAAGCCTTCTTAAACTCCCCGTCGTGATCGTGCAGTATTACGTACTTGCCTGCTTTATGTGCCATACGGGCCATAATTGACTTACGTTTGTAGGACCCACGGGCACTAATGTGTAGGTGAATGATGTCATAGGAAGACATAACCCTCACATAGCGAGCTAGCGCCCGCGTAAATGCGAGAGACTTACCGAATTTTGAGGAACCGACCCCCGTCCCCAGGTACTCGAAGGCGTTGCATGCCTCAGGGAGACCTCCATCAAGATAGCCCCGTACGACGGAGACAATCCCGCCATGCAGAGAAAGGTCGGGGCCGACCATCAGAACTTTCGCGTTCACTTTATTTTCAACTGAAACCATCGTCATCCTTAAGCCGCGAACCTAGGCAGCGAGCGGGAACCCCCCCCAAATTGAATACTCAGGCTCCACATCTTTGGTCACGACGGCACCAGCGGCAATTACGCAGTGATTAGAGATATGGACACCCTTGAGGATCGTTACGCCACAGCCCATCCACACGTCGTTACCGATAACGACATCTTTGTCGTTATCGGGAGTCTTCTCCTCATCTGTAAGTTTCATCATGGGACGATCGAGAATATCCGTGCGGTGGTCACCTGTAACCACGGTTAAGTTAGGTCCGCTCATGACATAGTTGCCGATGCGAATTTTCGCTCGGGACGTGAGCAGCGTTGTTCCGGGACCCAGGTACACATCGTGACCCATGTAGATATTTCCCGCTCCGGAGATCTCGCTGCGGCGGCCGAGTGTCACGTTCTCGCCGCATGAAGCAAAGGAGCTTCGTAGCGAGGGCATAAGAAGTAGCTTGTTATAAGCACGGGAGACTCCGTCGAGGATCCTATAGGCGAGATCCATTATTAAGCCTTTCTCCACACCATCTTGTCCACGACGCCGGTGTAGCTCTGGATGATCTTGACCACCTTGGTGGACACGGTCTCGTCGGCGTAGTCGGGCACGGGCGCCTCGGGCAACGACCCCTCCGCGTCGAGCTCGACGGCCGTATGGACGGCCTGCAGCAGACCCTTCTCGGAGATGCCGGCCAGCGTGAAGCAGGCCTTGTCCAGCGCCTCGGGGCGCTCGGTCGAGGTGCGGATGCACACCGCCGGGAACGGGCGGCCGACGCTCGCGAAGAAGCTCGACTCCTCTGGCAGGGTGCCGGAGTCGGACACAACGGCGAAGGCGTTCATCTGCAGGCAGTTGTAGTCGTGGAAGCCCATGGGCTCGTGCATGCGCACGCGCGGGTCCAGCTGGAAGCCGGTGGCCTCCAGGCGTTTGCGCGAGCGGGGGTGGCAGGAGTACAGGATCGGCATGTCGTACTTCTCGGCCAGAGCGTTTATCGCCGTGAACAGGCTCGTGAAGTTCGCCTCGGTGTCGATGTTCTCCTCGCGGTGGGCGGAGAGCAGCATGTAGCGCTTGGGCTCCAGGCCGAGCGCGGCAAGGACATCCGAAGCCTCGATCTTGTCCAGGTTGGCGCGCAGGACCTCCGCCATGGGCGACCCGGTGACGTAGGTGCGCTCCGGGGCGCAGCCGGTGTCCTTGAGGTAGCGGCGGGCGTGCTCGGAGTAGGCCAGGTTAACGTCGGAGATCACGTCGACGATGCGGCGGTTGGTCTCCTCGGGCAGGCACTCGTCCTTGCAGCGGTTGCCCGCCTCCATGTGAAAGATGGGGATGTGCAGGCGCTTGGCCGCGATGGCGGACAGGCAGCTGTTGGTGTCGCCCAGGATAAGGAGCGCGTCGGGCTTCACCTGGACCATGAGCTTGTAGCTCGCGGCGATGATGTTGCCGACGGTCTCGCCCAGGTCGGCGCCCACGGCGTCCAGGTAGACGTTGGGGTCGTCAAGCTCCAGGTCGCGGAAGAAGATGCCGTTGAGCGTGTAGTCGTAGTTCTGCCCGGTGTGCGCCAGCAGGCAGTCGAAGTGGCGTCGGCACTTCTTGATGACCTCGGACAGGCGGATGACCTCGGGGCGGGTGCCCACGATGATCAGCAGCTTCAGGCGGCCGTCGTCCTTGAATGCGATGTCGGAATAGTCCTTGCCCATGCGGCTAGACCTCCTCGTAGTAAGTGTCGGGGTCCTCGGGGTCGAAGGGCTCGTTGGCCCACATGACCGTCACGAGGTCCTCGGTGTCGGACAGGTTGGTGATGGAGTGCGTGTAGCCGGGGATCATCTCCACGGCGTGCATGTCCGAACCCGAGACGACGTACTCGTCGACGGGGAACGGGTTGCCCCCGGCGTCCTCCCCCACCTTCCTCAGCTTGATGGAGGCGGTGCCGGAGACCACCAGGAACCTCTCCCACTTGCTCATGTGCCAGTGGTTGCCCTTGGTGATGCCGGGCTTGGACACGTTAATCGACACCTGGCCGCGCTCCGGCGTGCGCAGGAACTCCGTGAACGAGCCGCGCGCGTCCACGTTGGGCTTGAGGCCGTAGGCGAAGCGCCCCGGCTCGTAGTAGGAAAGGAACGTGCTCCAGAGCTTCTTGGAGAAGGAGCCCTCCGCGAGGTCGGGAACCGACAGCGTCTCGCGGCTGTCGCGGAAGCAGCCGAGCAGGTACACGATCTCGCCCAGGGTCCTCACGTCGGTCCCGGGGACGTAGCAGAACCCGTCGCCCTCGACGCGCTCGAGCCCCTCGTATCCGCAGCGGTGCTCCTGGCCCAGCAACGCCCCCAGCATCTCGTCTACCAGGTCGTCAATGTAGAGGAGCTCGAGCTCGACATTGGGGTCGTTCACGGTGTAGGGTCGGCCGTTGGCGATGGCGTCGCAGAAGGTGGCCACGGCGGAGTTGTAGCGCGGGCGGCACCACTTGCCGTAGAGGTTCGGGAAGCGGTAGATGAGCACCGGCGCGCCGGTCCTCTCGGAATACTCGCGGAACAGGCCCTCCCCCGCCAGCTTGGACTCGCCGTAGACCGATCCCTCGAAGCGACCCGAAAGGCTCGCCTGCGCGGAGCTGGAGAGCATGACGGGGCACGTGTTGCCGTGGCGCTCGAGCATGTCGAGCAGCGTGGAGGCGAACCCGAAGTTGCCCTCCATGAACTCGGACTGGTCCTCGGGGCGGTTGACTCCGGCCAGGTTGAATACGAAGTCCGCTCGGGAGCAGTAGCCGTCCAGCTCCCCGGGCGTCGAGTCGACGTCGTACTCCATGACCTCGAGCGGGAGCAGGCCCGCGTATCTCTCGCGGCGGTCCTTGCCGTCGCGGATGTTCTTCAGCGCGCAGCAGAGGTTCTTCCCGACGAAACCCCTGGCTCCGGTGACGAGGACGCGCACCCTACTGCTCCGCCTCGTGCTCGCGGCCCTCCAGGGCCAGCTGCACGTACTCGGCGGTCTTGATCTTGGCGATGGTGCCCTCCACGTCGAGCCTCTCGGTGTTGTGGGAGGTGTAGGACTCGTCGGCCTGGGTCTCGACCTCGCCGTCGACGACGAACTTGTCGTAGTTCAGGTCGCGCGAGTCGCAGGCGACGCGGTAGTAGCCGCCCATGTCCTCGGCGCGCAGGCGCTCCTCGCGGGTCATGAGGGTCTCGAAGAGCTTCTCGCCGTGGCGGGTGCCGATCACCTGGGTGCCCACGCGGCCGAAGACCTCCTGCACGGCCTCGGCGAGGTCGCCGATGGTGGAGGCGGGCGCCTTCTGGATGAACAGGTCGCCCGGGTTGGCGTGCTCGAAGGCGAACTGCACCAGGTCGACGGCCTCGTCAAGGTTCATCAGGAATCGGGTCATGTTGGGGTCGGTGACCGTCAGCGGCTCGCCCTTGCGGATGCGGTCGATGAATAGCGGGATGACGCTGCCGCGCGAGCACATGACGTTGCCGTAGCGGGTGCAGCAGATGGTGGTGCGGCCGGCGCCGTTGCGGGCGTTGGCGTAGATGATGGACTCCATCATGGCCTTGGACTTGCCCATGGCGTTGATGGGGTAGGCGGCCTTGTCGGTGGACAGGCACACGACGCGGTCGACGCCCTCGTCGATTGCCGCGTGCAGGACGTTGTCCGTGCCGATGACGTTGGTGCGCACGGCCTCCATGGGGAAGAACTCGCAGGAGGGAACCTGCTTGAGGGCGGCGGCGTGGAAGATGTAGTCCACGCCGTGCATGGCGTCGCGAACGCTCTGGGCGTTGCGGACGTCGCCGATGAAGAAGCGCACCTTGGAGGCGAGCTCGGGCGACTTCTCCTGCAGGCGGTGGCGCATGTCGTCCTGCTTCTTCTCGTCGCGGGAGAAGATGCGGATCTCGGCCAGGTCGGTGTCCATGAAGTGCTTGAGCACGGTGTTGCCGAACGAGCCGGTGCCGCCCGTGATCATGAGGGTCTTGTCTTTGAATGCGGTGGTGGGTTTCATCTACTTGCCTTCCTTGCGTTTAGCGCCCGTGAACTGGTAAAAGAGAAATTTGGTATTAGTAACGAGATATCGTTTGAATAGTCGCTTCGGTTCCTGCATCAGGCGGTATAGCCACTCGAGACTTAGGTTCTGCATCCAAATCGGTGCCTCCGGCACCACGCCGGCGAGGACGTTGAAGGCTCCCCCTACGCCGATCATCAGTGGCTGAGGGCCGCCTTTAAGCTCATGCATGAGGACTTCCTGGCGCGGAGCGCCAAGTGCAATCCATGCAAAGTCGGCGCCAGAATCGGCAATGCGTCGTGAAAGGTCTCGTTTCTCGCCATCGGAAAGCGGACGAAAGACGGAAGGCTCCATGCCAGCAATTTCCAAGCCTGGATACTCTTCCTGAAGCGATTCCTTGAGCGCCTCGAGGTTTTTCTGTTCGTTGCCGTAGAAGTAATGGCTCCATCCGTGCTGAGCGGAAATACTGAAAATCTCGCGCATCAGATCCGGACCGGTCACGCGCCCCATCGACGCGACCGTCTTTCGGCCGACAACCGATAGGGGCTTCCCATCGGGAACGGACATAACGGACTCAGCCTGACAGGACCAGTAGCTGGGATCGTCATGGGCCATGACCGACGTATGGGCGTTAGAGACGCAGATATACTCGCCATGCAGATTATCGATATTATGGGTAATGAAATCGACGCATTCAGACATATTGGTGCCCGTGATCGGGACATCGATCACGGGCACACGGTTTAATTCGGGATAATGATGATAGGACTTAAGCACTAAAACGCACCCTTTCCCGTGATTACTTCAATAACGGTGAGGGCGATAATCCTTAAGTCAGTGAGAATGCCACGCCTCGCAATGTACTCAAGATCTCGCTGGACCATACCGTCGAAACCAGTTGAGTTTCGATCAGTAACCTGCCACCATCCGGTAATGCCGGGCTTCACGGCCAGGCGCTGTAGGTCGTACTCGGTGTACTCGGCCACCTCATTCGGCAACGGCGGACGCGGGCCCACGACCGACATCTGGCCCAGGAACACATTCAGGAACTGCGGGAACTCGTCGATGGAATGTTTGCGGATGAATTTCCCGATCTTGGTGATGCGCGGATCCTCCTTCATCTTGAACATGGCGCCGTCGATCTCGTTTTGATCCATTAGCTCGATGAGGCGCTCGTCGGCGTCCTTGTACATGGAACGGAACTTCCACATGCGGAATGTTGTCAGGCTGCCGTCGGGGCGGGTCTGTCCCACGCGGATCTGGCTGTAGAAGGGGCTGCCCTCGCTCTCCAACCGGATGGCCGCGGCGAGAATTAGGCTTGGGATCGCGATAGCGACGAGCGCGACACTGCTGAATACGATGTCGAACGCGCGCTTAACGGCACGGTAGGCCAGGCGCGAGCGATCCCAGTCCATGATGGATTGCATGGCCTTGTAGCGACCGGCGCCCTCACGCCGTTCCATGGCCCGAGCGATGAGCGCCGCCCCCGCGGGCGCATCCGTTGCATATTGAGGTTTATCCGACACGTTCTCTTCCAACACTTCGTCCCCAGGTCGGGGATCCTCCCTGTTCTGCATAGCGACAGCCCGCAGCTAAGCGATCGCCTTTTTAAGGTTTCGCATTACACGCTGCTCGACCGAAAGCACGGCAAGGCCAACGCGCGTAGTCACTCGTCGACCGCACAGGTCGAGCTCCAAATAAGCAGTGCTCTTGCGTCTGTTAATGGTTTTGATAAGGCCTTCGTGGCCCAACAGCGGACCTGCCGTCACTATGACCTGGTCACCGTCTTTTAGGGCCTCGCTCATGGGCACTACGCGGTCTCCCCTGTGCGTAAAGCCGCCAATAAGCTGGACCTCTTCTTTTGCCAGCGGCACAAACTGACCGTCCTGGGAAAGCACTCGGGCAAAGTCGTCCATGCGCAGCAGATACTGTTGCACGGTACGGGGATCTGCCGTGTCGCAGATAAGATAACCGGGAAAGAGCGATTTGGTCGTATTGACCCATTCGCCGTGAACTTTAATCTCGGTTTGAAATTGGGGATAAAAAAGCTCTTGCATGGCACAAGCCGGCACCATGTGCTCGATGCGCTCTCGCATTATGTCTTCGCGACCGTTAATGACCTGGATCACATACCACACGAGCACCACCCCCTTCTGTCTTACGTGTGGCTCACGGGGTTTGGGTATGGCTTCGCCAGGGCGCTTGTGCGCGAAGGCGCTCCATATTCAAACCCTGAGCCCAGTTAGACAAGCACGTGGCTCTGCCCCACCGTGAACGGTATGTATAAGTGCAGTTGCTCGAGACGCGGACGTGTATCGCAAAATGACCGCGTCCCCAGCTTACTGCGTGCGGGCCAGTCAAGCGGGTACAAAACTGGACCGCACGCAGTCAGCTGCAGGACTGCTACGTTTTGGCATACGAACTACCAGAATTTGCATCTCATAAATAAATCAACGCAAATTAAAAGAGCCGCATGACTTCTTTATTGGAGCTCGTGGTGTTTCTGGCACCGCCGTTACGGCCGGATGCTGATCGACCCTGCGCTTTGTGACTTGCTGGAGCCGTGAGCACAGTTGAACCCATGTAACGTTAGTTATCCTAGCACAAGCTGTTAGTGAAACTGATTTAGGCTGCGTTGGACAACATATCGTTCATTTGACGTGCTTAAGGGGGTTGTTTTGGGATGTTGTTCACATTGATGCAGGTTATTGAGGTATTGGCGGTGATTGGAGACGTTCCTGAAGCCTAAATGGAGCAGCGAGCTGCACTGGTAATTGCGCTTGACTAACAAAGTATGTACAGAGATGGGAAATAAATTGTGCAACTTTTTGTTGGCGTAGGTGGGGTTTGTAGCGCGTGGTGTTTTGGCATGAAAAAAGGCCTTCGAAATCCCGAAGGCCTTTGCATTCACGATGGTGGAGACGAGGGGGATCGAACCCCTGATCTCTTGACTGCCAGTCAAGCGCTCTCCCAGCTGAGCTACGCCCCCGTGACGAGGAGATACTATAGGGGAAGTTGGCGCGACGTGCAAGGACTTTTTTGGGTCAGACTCTAAATGCCTATTGATATAGGTAAGCGATGGCGGTTCCGGTGTGGACTTGGATCGTGGCTGTTGACCTGACGACGTTGCTGATGCCCGTGTCGGCTAACAAGCCCAGGGGGCTGTGATCTAGCTCCCATTCTAGGCCGTATTCGCTTGCCACCGTCCCAGGGGCTATGGCGATGATGGAGAACGTCTTGCCTTCGGCACCTTCGATGGTCCACGATTCGCCTGCGCGAAGGAAGCGGGCGACCACCTTATCCTCGGCGATCCAGATAGGGGCATCCTCGTAGCCTGCAAGCAGCCCCAGTACGGAAAGCGCCATGTCCGGACGGCCGCCAGTGGCGCAGGTCGCAACTACTTCGGCACCTGGCCAGCGGCGACGGACGGAATCGAGCGCCAGTGCCAGATCGGTATAGTCCTTGTACGGGTCGTGGCGCTCAACTTCAAAGTCCTCAGCGGCATCAACAAGAGCGCGACCGGCTTCGCTTACCGTATCGGCGTCCCCTACATATACGTCGCAGCCCAATCCCGCGCCCAGCAGCGCGTCGAGTCCGCGGTCCACGGCGACAACGTGGTCGCACTCCCCTGCTAGCCTACGCAACAGATCCGCGCTTGCCACCACGGGCGAGCCGCAGACCACTAATACTTTGCAAGCCACGGCCCTCGCCTAGCCCTCAAACGAAAGCACGCGGGCCAGGTCCAGGTCCTCATAGCTGTCGATAAAGATGTCGCAGTTGTCGCGCACATCGTCGCGCTTCATGCGGCCGTGCGGGTCATAGATGCCCACACGCTTAAAGCCTGCGGCGCCAGAGCTCTTAAGGCCAAAGACCGCGTCCTCAAACACCCAAGCGCGCTCAAACTTGCACTCGTGGCGCTCCTCCAAGCGGCGCAGAGCCAGCTCGTACACATCGGGGAACTGCTTGGAGCGTCCTGCCTCACCCGTCGTGGTAACAAACTCCATGTAAGCGTCGAGCCCGGCACCTGCGAGCGCAGACTGCACCAGCTCGGCCGGAGTGGACGTAGCCACGCACATGGCAATACCCGCCGCCTTCGCCTGCTCCAAAAATGCCAGGAGCCCGTCGCGCGGCGGCACCTTAGAGTATCCATCAATCAAAATCTCGCCCAGCTCGCGATACAGCTCCTCACCGTTTGCACCAATGCCCCACGTATCGTGGTAGGCCTGGCACTCATCCTCCAGCGACAAATGCTCAAACTGGGCAAAATCGTCGACCGTCACGTCGACACCGTGGCGGTGCAATAACTCGGGCTGGGCATAGGCCCAAACGGGGGTGCTATTAACCAGTGTGCCGTCGCAATCGAAAATAAAAGCAACCTTGGGAGCGGCGGTATGGGACATAAACGAACCTTTCGATGTCAAATGGTAAACAACCTGCTAAAAACGTTTTACCAAACGTCAGGCTAACAATTTTGAAACCCTAATTGGTAAAACTGTCAAGAGTTTTACCACGGCAATTCTGCCAGTGGTATAAACATGTCGCTTACCGATTAAACGCTCCCGCAAATCCGATTTCGTCCATAAAACTAACGCACAGGTGTTATCGTAGTTTCTGCCGAAAGTTCCACCGAGCACGCGAGGTGGAACGAATCACAGAAACTTCGCCGTCCCTTCGATTCGTGCAGCCTTGGACCTTTCGCATCTAGTCACCAAGGCAACACGCTGCCGCGTCATGATGGGATCAAACGTGAGCGATACAAAGCTAAAGCCAACGGCTAAAAAGCCCGCAACCCGCAAACCGGCTCCGCACGCACCGGAGCTCTCCAAGGACGATGTCTACCTGTTTGGCATTGGAATGTGGGAGCGCAGCTGGGAAAAGATGGGCGCGCACCCCGACACGCAGAACCGTACGCGCGGCTGGCGTTTTTGCGTTTGGGCCCCCGACGTAAAGAGCGTCCATGTCATTGGCGAATTTAACGACTGGGATGAGGAAGCCAACCCGCTGGTGCCCGTGCATACGAGCGCTATTTGGGAAGGCTTTATTCCTGGCGCCGAGCAGGGCCAGCTCTATAAGTACCTCATCGAAACCAACGAGGGCGAAAAGCTCTACAAGGCCGATCCGTATGCCTTTAAGGCCGAGTGCCCTCCGGGTACCGCGAGCGTGCTGTGGACCCTCGATGGCTACAAGTGGAACGACGCCGCGTGGCTCAAGCGCCGCGCCGGCCACAACCATATGTCGCAGCCGCTCAATATCTATGAGGTGCATATTGGCTCGTGGAAGCGCCACGGCGACGCGCCGCAGGGCGAGCCCGACGAGTACGGCAACTACCCCGGACCCATGGATCCCTTCCCCGCGCAGCGCGGCGAGTTCTACACCTACGACGACCTGTCGGTGGAGCTCGTGGACTACGTGCGCGAAATGGGCTACACGCATATCGAGGTCATGCCGCTTATGGAGCATCCCTTCGATGGCTCCTGGGGCTACCAGACGACCGGCTACTATGCCGCCACGTCGCGCTACGGCAATCCGCAGCAGCTCATGCACTTTATCGATGCGTGCCATGAGGCAGGCATTGGCGTAATCATGGACTGGGTGCCCGGCGGTTTTTGCGCCGACTCCCACGGCCTTGCCACCTTTAACGGCCACATGCTGTTTGAGCACGAGATTCATCCCAACTGGGGCACGCACAAGTTCGACTTCGCCCGCGGCGAGGTCCGCTCCTTCCTGGTCTCTAACGTGCTGTACTGGCTCGAGAACTTCCACGTGGACGGCATTCGCATGGACGGCGTGTCCAGCATGCTGTACCTCAACTTTGGCATCGACGATCCGGGCCAAAAGAAGTTCAACAAGTACGGTACCGAGGAGGACCTGGACGCCAGCGCGTTTATCCGTCAGGTCAACTGCGCTGTAGAGGCGCACTACCCCGACGTGATGATGATGGCCGAGGAGTCCACCGCGTGGCCGCTCGTGACCTATCCGCCGCAGGACGGCGGCCTGGGCTTCCACTACAAGTGGGACATGGGCTGGATGAACGATACCCTGCACTACATGCAGACCGATTTTCCGTGGCGCCCCGGCAACCACGCCCTGCTCACGTTCTCCATTATGTATGCCTTTACCGAGAACTTTATCTGTCCGCTGAGCCACGACGAGGTCGTGCACGGCAAGTGCTCGCTCATCGGCCGCATGCCGGGCGACTGGTGGCGCCAGTTTGCCGGCCTGCGCACGCTCGCCTTCTACCAGATGACGCACCCCGGTGCCAAGCTCAACTTTATGGGCAACGAGATCGGCCAGTTTATTGAGTGGCGCTACTACGAGTCCATCCAGTGGTTCCTGACCGAGGAGTACGAGACTCACAAGCATCATCAGGCGTTTATCAAGGCGCTCAACCACCTGTACACCGCCGAGCCCGCCCTGTACGAGCGCGGCTACACCGACGACGGCTTTACCTGGGTCGATGCGGACAACTCCAAGCAATCCATCGTGAGCTTTGTGCGCCAGGGCGAGGACATCGACGACGACCTGGTGATCTTGATCAACTTTGACCCGGCAAGCTACGAGAGCTTCCGCGTGGGCGTGCCTCGCGAGGGCGACTGGGAGGTCATCTTCGACTCCGACCGACCCGAGTTTGGCGGCAGCGGCTATGCCGGCGAGGAGCCCTACACCTGCTCGAGCGAGCCCTATCCCTGGAACGGGCAGATGGACTCCATTGAGATTAAGGTGCCCGGCCTGGCAGGTGTGGTGCTTAAGCGCCGCGGTCCCAGCAGCTACAAGCCGCCGGTGGTTGAGGAGCCCAAGAAGGCGACGCGCAAGCGCACGTCTTCGGTGAAGCCCAAGCCTGCGGCCGCCAAGAAGGCTCCTGTCAAGGCCAAGGCTACGGTCACCAAGGCCAAGACCGCCGCAAAGCCCGCTGCTAAGGCCGCAGCCAAGAAGCCGGCTGCCAAAAAGGGCGCTACCAAGGCAAAGTCTGCTTCTGTTAAGTCGTCTGCCAAGGATGCGTAACAAAGCCGTTACAGCTGTAATTACCCGCCCCGACGGGGCGTAGGATACAAGTCATAACCGTTCCGGGAGAAACATCCCCGGGGGAAAGGAACGTATGAATAAGATCTTCGACAACAAGCAGGAGTTTACCGAGCTCTATCGCGATGCCGTTATGAGCATCAGCGGCAAGAGCGTCGAGGCCGCCAGCGACCTCGACCGCTTTAACGCCCTGGCCAAGCTCGTGGCCGAGAAGGCACGCACCGTTGCCACCAAGAGCGACGCCCGCGCCACCGCCGAGGGCAAAAAGCGCGTGTACTACTTCTCGATCGAGTTTTTGATCGGCCGCCTGCTCGACAACTACCTGCTCAACTTTGGCGTGCGCGACATGGTCGCCGAGGCGCTCGACGACATGGGCTTCGACCTGTCCGTCATCGAGAACCAGGAGCCCGATCCGGCTCTGGGCAACGGCGGTCTGGGCCGTCTGGCAGCATGCTTCCTAGATTCCATGGCAGCCGAGGGCATCGCCGGCTACGGCAACGGCATGCGCTACCGCTACGGCCTGTTTAAGCAGGAGATCGTCAACGGCAGCCAGGTCGAGGCCACCGACGAGTGGCTCACCCACGGCTATCCCTGGGAGGTTCGCCGTCAGGACAAGGCCGTGACCATCAAGTTTGGTGGCCACGTGGAGGGCTTTGAGGAGAACGGCCGCACGTTCTACCGCACGGTGGACACGCAGGACATCCTGGCTGTCCCTTATGACATCCCCGTGGTGGGCTATGCCGGCGAGACCGTCAACAAGCTGCGTGTCTGGGCCGCCGAGCCGGTCGAGGAGCACTTTGACCTTGAGGCCTTCAACCGCGGCGACTACGCCCTGGCCGATGCCGAGCGCGCCGAGGCCGAGGCCATCAGCGCCATCCTCTACCCCAACGACGCCGGCGAGCATGGCCGCCTGCTGCGCCTGAAGCAGGAATACCTGTTTGTCTCGGCCGGCATCTACAGCCTGCTCGACACCTTTGAGAAGGAGCACGGCGAGAACTGGGAGCTGCTGCCGCAGTTTGTGGCCATCCACACCAACGACACCCACCCCGCTATGTGCGGCCCCGAGCTCATGCGCATCCTCATCGACGAGAAGAAACTCGAGTGGGATGACGCCTGGAATAACGTGACGCAGGTCGTGAGCTACACCAACCACACCATCCTGCCCGAGGCTCTGGAGAAGTGGCCCATCGGCACGTTCTCCAAGCTCCTCCCCCGCGTGTACCAGATCATCGACGAGATCAGCCGTCGTTGGCACGAGTCGTTCGACACCACGCAGGAGGGCTGGCAGGAGCGTCTGCGCCAGACCGCCATTCTGTGGGACGGCGAGATTCGCATGGCCAACCTGTCCGTGATCTGCAGCCACAGCGTCAACGGCGTGGCCAAGATCCACTCCGACATCATCAAGAACATCGTGCTCAAGGACTTCTATGCCCTGACGCCCGAGAAGTTCAACAACAAGACCAACGGTATCTCGCACCGTCGCTTCTTTGCCGAGGCCAACCCAACCTACGCCAAGCTCGTCACCGATGCCATTGGCGATGGCTGGCTCAAGGACGCCTTTGAGCTGGAGAAGCTCAAGGAGTTTAAGGACGACACCGAGTTCCTGAAGGCCGTGGGTGCCTCCAAGCGCGCCAACAAGGAGCGCCTAGCCGCCTACGTTAAGGCCGAGACCGGTCTGGTCATCGACCCCAACACCGTCTTTGATGTTCAGGTTAAGCGCTTCCATGCCTACAAGCGCCAGCTCATGAACATCATGAAGGTGATGGACATCTACAACCGTCGCATCGCCGATCCCAACTTCCACGTGACGCCGACGACCTTCATCTTTAGCGGCAAGGCTGCCTCGAGCTACACCTTCGCCAAGGAGACCATCCGTCTCATTAACTCCGTGGCCGACGTCATCAACAACGACGCCCGCGTCAACGAGGTCATGAAGGTCTGCTTTATCCCCAACTTCCGCGTGAGCAACGCCCAGCTCATCTACCCCGCCGCCGAGATTTCGGAACAGATCTCCACGGCCGGCAAGGAGGCCTCGGGCACGTCCAACATGAAGCTCATGATGAACGGCGCCATTACGCTGGGCACCCTCGACGGCGCCAACATCGAGATCGCCGACCTGGCCGGCCGCGAGAACGAGGCCATCTTTGGCCTGACCGCTCCCGAGGTCGAGCAGCTCTGGGCATCCAACAGCTACTTTGCGTGGGATACCCTCAACGGCGACCGCGAGCGTCTGGGCCGCGTGATGGACGAGCTCAAGGACAACACCTTTGCGGGTCTTTCGGGCAACTTCGAGAGCATCTACAACGAGCTCATGAACAACAACGACCCCGATCTGGTCATGGCAGACTTCCGCAGCTACGTCGACGCCTGGGAGAAGCTCACGAACAGCTACGGCGACCAGGAGACCTGGAACCGCAAGGCCCTGCTCAACACCGCCTCCTCCGGCTGGTTCTCGAGCGACCGCACCATTCACGAGTACCGCGACGAGATCTGGCACGCGTAAAGGCGCGCGAGCTCCCTTATGCCAGCACGGCATTACTCGACGGGCGCGACCGAGCGCCGCGCCCGTCGCTAATGGGTTTAAGAACATCGATGACAGAAGGAGAAATCGATGAGTAAGAAAGAATGCATCGCGATGCTCCTCGCAGGAGGACAGGGCAGCCGATTGGGGGCACTCACCCAAAAGATCGCTAAGCCGGCGGTTAGCTTTGGTGGCAAGTTCCGCATTATCGACTTTTCGCTGTCCAACTGCTCCAACTCGGGCATCGACACGGTGGGCGTTCTGACGCAGTACCGTCCCTACCTGCTGCATGCCTATGTGGGCTCCGGCGAGGCCTGGGATCTGGACAGCCGTGACGGCGGCGTGTCGATCCTGCCGCCGTACGAGACGCAGACCGGTGGCGCCTGGTATGCGGGCACGGCCGACGCCATTACGCAGAACCTCGACTATATCAAGGCCAACGACCCCAAGTACGTCCTGATTCTTTCGGGCGATCACCTGTATCGCATGGACTACCGCAAGATGCTCAAGACGCACATTGAGAACAACGCAGACCTCACGGTGAGCGTTATGCCCGTGCCGTGGGAGGAGGCCAGCCGCTTTGGCATCCTGACCACCGACTCCGAGGACGGCCGCATCACCAAGTTTACCGAGAAGCCCGAGAAGCCCGATTCGAACCTCGCGTCCATGGGCATCTACATCTTCTCGGCCGACGTCCTGATCGAGGCGCTCGAGCAGGACGCTCTGGATCAGCGCTCGAGCCACGACTTTGGCAAGGACATCATCCCCAAGCTGCTCGGCGAGGGCAAGCGCCTGTACAGCTACGAGTTCCACGGCTTTTGGAAGGACGTTGGCACCATCGCCAGCTTCCACGAGACCTCGATGGACCTGCTGGGCAACAACCCCGAGTTCGATCTGTTTGACAAGAACTTCCCCATCATGTCCAACATCACCACGCGTCCGCCGCACTACATTGGCCCGGATGGCCGCCTGGACGACTGCCTGGTCTCCAACGGCTGCAAGATCTACGGCACCGCTCGCCACTCGATCCTTTCGACCGACGTCATCATCGAGGAGCGCGCCGTGGTCGAGGACTCCGTGCTGCTGCCGGGTGCGCACGTTAAGAGCGGCGCGCACATCTGCCGCGCTATTTTGGGCGAGAACTCCACGGTCGAAGAGGGCGTGAAGCTCGGCTCTGTCGATACCACCAAGGATACGGCCGTCGTTGGAAATGACGTCGTTATCGGGAAGGGGGAATGATCCGATGATCAATCGCAAGGCCATCGGTTATATCACCGCTAACTACTCTTCGACCTACGGCAGCGTGCTGCTCAAGGATCGCCCCATCGCGTCCGTTCCGTTTTTGGGCCGCTACCGCCTGATCGACTTCCCGCTGTCCAACATGATGAATGCCGGCATTAAGACCGTCGGCGTCGTCATGCCGGGTAACTACCGTTCTCTGATCGACCACGTGGGCTCGGGCAAGGACTGGGGCCTGGACCGCAAGAAGGGCGGCCTGTTCATGGTCCCCGGCAACGCGTACGGCACCACCAAGGGCGGCATGCGCTTCTTGCTGCGCGACATCATCTCCAACAAGACGCTGTTCCAGCGCTCGGACAAGCCCTATGTTGTGATGATGGGCACCAACATCATCTTTAACATGGATCTCAACACCATCATCGACGCGCACGAAAACTCCGGTGCCCAGATGACCGTGGTGTACTGCAAGGCCACGCGCAACGTCGATGACGAGACCAAACTCGAAATTAACGAGAACGGCCGCTTGACGGGCGTGAGCGCCGGCGTCGTGTACGGCGACAACGCCTCTATGGACTGCTGCATCGTCAACCGCGAGACGCTGCTCGAGATTATCGATCACTACCAGGCAGCCGACTATCTTGACCTGCTCGAGGCACTCCAGGGCGACTTTGGCAACATCGACGTGTGCAGCTACGAATACAAGGGCGAGGTCGTGGGCGTGTTTAGCGAGAAGTCGCTGTATCGCCGCAGCATGGACCTGCTCGACCAGACCGTGGCCGACCAGCTCTTCGATCCCGAGCGCCCGATCCTGACCAAGGCCCACGACGTGCCGCCTTCGCGCTATGCGACCGGCAGCCACGCGTGCAACTCGATCATCTCAGCCGGCTGCATCATCAAGGGCACCGTGCGCAACTCGATCCTGTCGCGCGGCGTCGTGGTCGAGGAAGGCGCCTCGGTGACCAACTCGATCATCAACCAGAGCTGCATCATCAAGAGCGGCGCACGCGTCGAGAACGCCATTCTGGACAAGAACAACGTGGTTCCCACCAACACCGAGCTTCGGGGCACGCCCGAGAACATCCTGGTGCTGGGCAAGGCTCCGTTAACTTCCGACACCACCATCGTACGTTAACGTTGGCACCGCAACATCGCTCGAAACATGTAGAATAGCCGCCCGGTTAGCGCCAGGCGGCTATTCTCGAATTGCAACATGGGAGACAATATGGCAGATTCCAGCAAAAAGATGCAGATCGTGTTTGCCTCGGCCGAGTGCGCACCGTTTGTTAAGACCGGTGGCCTCGGCGACGTGGCGGGCTCGCTGCCTGCGGCGCTCGTGCGCGCCGGCGCCGAGGTTATCGTGATGGTGCCCAAGTACGCCACCATCAAGGACGAGTACAAGGCGCAGATGGAGCACTTCTCCGACTTTTACGTGAGCCTGGGCTGGCGCAATGAGTACTGTGGACTCGAGAAGCTCGAGCACGACGGCGTCACCTATATGTTCATCGACAACGAGCGCTACTTTGCGCGCGACTATCCGTACGGCTTCTTTGACGACGGCGAGCGTTTTGCGTTCTTCTCCAAGGCCATCACCGAGAGCCTGCAGCACCTGCCGGCCGGCTTTGAGTGCGACATCCTGCATTGCAACGACTGGCAGACGGCACTGGCACCAGTGTTCTTACGCGAGTTCTACCAGGGCCTGCCGCTGTACGACCGCGTCAAGACCGTGTTCTCGATCCACAACGTGGCGTTCCAGGGCCAGTTTAGCGACACCGTGATGGAGGACATCCTGGGTGTGGCGCATATTCCGGCGGCCGCCTCGCAGCTGCGCTGCGACGCCTGCAGCATCAACTACATGCTGGGCGCGCTGCACTATGCCGACGCCATCACAACGGTGAGCCCCACCTATGCGGGCGAGATCCAGACACCCGAGTTTGGCGAGGGCCTGGACGGCGTGCTGCGCGAGCGTTCCTACGCGCTGCAGGGCATTTTGAATGGCATTGACGTGGCGGGCTTTGACCCGGCAACCGACAAGCGCATTGCCGCCAACTACACGATTGACGATCGTTCCGGCAAGGCCGTGTGCAAGGCCAAGCTGCAGGAAGAGCTAGGCCTCGAGGTTCGCGACGACCGCCCGCTTATGGTGATGGTTACTCGCCTGACGCGCCAGAAGGGCATGGACCTGGTCATGTACGCGCTCGACCGCATCCTGTCCGGCGGCGTTCAGGTGGCCGTGCTGGGCACAGGCGACCGCGACTACGAGGACGGCCTGCGCTACTTCCAGGACAAGTACCCTGGCACCATGGCCGCGCGCATCGAATTCGATCCGGCACTGTCGCAGCGTATGTACGCCGCCGCCGACATGTTCCTGATGCCTTCGAAGTTTGAGCCCTGCGGTCTGTCGCAGATCATCGCCATGCGCTACGGCACCCTGCCAATCGTGCGCGAGACCGGTGGCTTGAAGGACACCGTTATCCCGTATAACGAGTTTACCGGCGAGGGTACGGGCTTCTCGTTTAGCAACTTTAATGGCGACGAGATGGGCGACGCGGTCTTCCGCGCGGCGCGCCTGTTCTGGGATAACCGCGACGCTTGGAACCAGCTGGTCACGCAGGCCATGAGCCAGGACTTTAGCTGGACGCGCTCGGCCGACAAGTATCTGGACCTGTACTTCTTTATGCACCCGGAGATTGAGAGGCCGGCGGCTATGGTTGAGGCTGCGGCTGAGAAGGCTGAGGCTGTTGAGGAACCCAAGGCCGAAGAGAAGCCGGTTGAAGCTGAGCCCGTTAAGGCCGATCCCGAGGTGAAGGTCGAGGCTATTCCCGAGCCCGAGCCTAAGGTGAAGCCTGCTGCGAAGCCTGCGGCAAAGAAGACCACGACTCGTAAGACGACGGCCAAGAAGGCCACAGCGACCAAGGCGGCGGCAACCAAGACCACCGCTACCAAGACAACGACCACGCGCAAGCGCACGACCGCCGCTGCAAAGAAGGCCGCCGAGGCCGAGGCTGCTCCCGAAGTAAAAGCTGAGACCGTCGTCGAGGCCAAGCCCGCCGTCAAGGCACCGGCCAAGACTACTGCCAAGAAGACGACCACGACCAAGAGCACGACTGCCAAGAAGGCTACAGCTACGAAGGCGACGGCTACCAAGTCGACGACCGCCAAGGCCACTGCAAAGAAGGCGGCCGCAAAGCCGGCGGCCAAGGTCGAGGAGACGCCTGCCGAGTCCAAGGTAGAGGCGACCGTCGAGGCCAAGCCCGCCGCCAAGACCACCACGCGCAAGCGCACGACGTCAGCCAATAAGACCACGGCAAAGGCCGCAACTCCCAAGGCAGAGACTAAGACCGCCGCTGCCAAAGAGGAGCCCAAGGCCGAGGTAAAGGCCCAGCCGGTGCCGAAGGCCGCCGAGGTCAAGGCCGCCCCGAAGGCAGAGGCTAAGCCCGAGCCCGCCAAGGAGACCCCGGTCTCCCCCGCCGCTCCGGCAGCGGAAAAGGCCCCATCCAAGAAGACGTCCGTCCGCAAGGCAACGGCCACCCGCAAGCGCCGCTAGCCCACAGACGATCTAAAACCTAATCAAAACCCTAAACAAGGGGCGCTCCAACCGGGCGCCCCTTCTCTGTAGATAGTTGGTAAAACGATTTTCTAGGACAACCGTTCGCCGATGGTAAACGGATGTTGTTTATACACCCTGTGTACAACAGATATACTTATATTTTGTGCGTAAAGCCCATGGCCCGCAGGCCGTGATTCTATTGAACTGGACCGTACTATGAGATTGATACACAACAGTCGCCTACCGCAGTTTCGCACTCCGTTTGGCGCTGTGACCACAGGAACTACCGTTGCACTCTCGGTTATTTTGGAGGATGCCGATCCCAACCAGGCAACACTCACCCTACGTACCTGGGTCGATGAAGTCGGCGAGACCCTGATTCCGATGGAGCACGAAGGCGATGGCATTTTTACCGGCGAGCTCAAATGCACTGAACCGTGTCTTGTGTGGTACAGCTTTATATGCAATATCGAGGGCCAGCCCGAGGTTCGCCTGGGCGCGCCGCAAGGCCGCACCGGCGGCGAGGGCGTGACCTACGACTACGCCGAGGTGCCGTCCTTCCAGATTACTGTCTACAAGCACCGCGAGAACCGCCCCACCTGGTACGAGCACGGCATGGTGTACCAGATCTTCCCCGACCGCTACGCCCGTGACGAGCATTGGCGCGAGCGCACAATGGCCCAACTCGAAAAACCGCGCAAGGGCATTCAGCGCCGGATGGTCGAGGACTGGAACGAGCCGCCCGTGTACGAGCGCGCCGAGGACGGCTCCATCAAGACATGGGACTTTTACGGCGGCTCGCTCAAGGGCATCCAGGAAGACCTGCCCCGCATCGCCGAGCTGGGCTTTACGGCCATCTACCTCAACCCCATCTTTGAAGCCGCGAGCAACCACCGCTACGACACGGCTGACTACACCAAGATCGACCCGATCCTGGGCACCGAGCAGGACTTTACCGAGCTGTGCCAGGCAGCCGAGAAGCTGGGCATCTCCATCATCCTGGACGGCGTCTTCAACCACACGGGCGACGACTCGATATATTTCAACCGCTATGGCAACTACCCCGGCGTGGGTGCCTGGCAGAGCGAGGATTCGCCGTGGCGCGATGCGTTTACTTTCCACGAGGACGGCTCGTACGACTGCTGGTGGGGCGTGGGCAACATGCCGGCCATCAACGAGAAGTCCGAGCTGGTACGCGAGAGGCTCCTGGGCAAGGACGGCGTGATCCGCAAATGGCTGCGCGCCGGTGCCCATGGTTGGCGTGTGGACGTCGCTGACGAGCTTTCCGACGACTTCCTGGCCGAGATCAAGAAGGCCGTACTCGCTGAGAAGCCCGACGCACTGTTGCTCGGCGAAGTCTGGGAAGACGCATCCAACAAGATTAGCTACGGCCATCTGCGCCGCTACCTGCAGGGCTCCGAGCTGGACTCTGCCATGGATTACCCCTTCCGCGACATGGTCATCGGCTTTTTGATGGGCTACAAGAACGCCTACGAGGCCGCCGAGGATATCGAGACCCTGCGCGAAAACTACCCGAGCGAGGCATTTTCCTGCGCGCTCAATCTGCTTTCGAGCCACGACCGTCCGCGCATCATCTCGGTGCTCGGCGGCGGCCCCGACGAGTCACAGCTGCCCGAGTGCGAGCGCAGCAAGTGGCGCCTGGACGAGAACTCGATGGGCCTGGCCAAGAGCCGCTTTTGGCTCGCCACGCTCATGCAGATGACCTTCCCAGGCGTGCCTTCGATCTACTACGGCGACGAATACGGCCTGGAGGGCCTTACCGATCCGGGCAACCGCCGCACCCTGCCGACCAAGGACCAACTGCACGACTTCGACACGCTGGCTATTGTCAAGAACGCCTCCGCCGTACGCCGTGCACTGCCATTTATGATCGACGGCGAGATCAAGGCCTTTGCGCTCAACGACGAGGTGCTGGCCTACAACCGCACGGGCAAGAATGGCGAGTCCGCGACGGTTATCATCAACCGCAGCCTGCGCAATTCGCACCGCGTGACGATTCCGGCGCTCGGCGAATGTGCGAGTGACGTGATCAGCGGTCACGAGTGCGAGATCCACAACGGCACGGTCACGCTCGATCTGTATCCGCTGGGCTCGTCGATCATCTATCACCATGCCGAGCAGCGCCTGCAGGAGCCGCTCGATCACGGCGCGGGCGTCGTGTGCCATATCACCTCGGTGCCCACTGACGACGGCAAGCCCGGTACGATTGGTGCGCCCACGCGTCGCTTTATCGACCATCTGGCCGCTATGGGCATGCGCTACTGGCAGGTTCTGCCTGTCAACCCGACGGACTTCTTCCGCTCCCCTTACGCTGGGCCTTCGGCCTTTGCGGGCAATATTGACCTGCTGCCCGAAAGCCAGGAGGAGCTGGCGGCCGACTTTGAGATTTGGAAGGCCCGCGGCGGCGAGGATGCAGACCCGCTCTACACGGCGTTTAAGCATCGCAACGCCGACTGGCTCGAGAAGTACTGCGTCTACATGGCCGTTAAGAAGTACTTTGAGGGCGAGTCGCGCCACGATTGGCCGGCGGATGTCGCGCGCTACAACGAGCATCTGATTGACGACAAGCGTTTCCACGACGAGGCAGAGCTGCAGGCGTACATGCAGTACCGCTTTGACCTGGCCTGGTGCGAGCTCATGAACTATGCGCACAAGAAGGGCATCGAGGTTATCGGCGATATTCCTATGTACGTTTCGGACGATTCGGCCGATGCGTGGAGCGAACCCGAAAACTTCTGGCTGTCCGATACCGGCAAGGCGATTGAGATTTCGGGCGCGCCGCCCGACAATTTTGCGCCCGAGGGCCAGGTGTGGGGCAACCCCACCTTCCGTTGGGATCACATGAAGGAGAACGGCTACCGCTGGTGGATGGACCGTCTGCGTCGCGCGTTCTCACTCTACGACCGCGTGCGCCTGGACCACTTCTTGGGATTCCACAGCTACTTTAGCATTCCCGCAGGTAAGGCCTGCTCCGACGGCCGCTGGCTGGCGGGTCCGGGCAAGGATCTGTTCCAGACTGCCTACGACGAGCTGGGGCCGCTCAACTTTATCGCCGAGGACCTGGGCTACCTGACGCCTGGCGTTCGTGCCATGGCTTCGACCTGCGGCTTCCCCGGTATGGACGTGCTGGAGTTTAGCGATTACGACGTCCGCTGCGGCGTGCATCCCACGCCGGGCAAGATTCTGTACACCTCGACACACGACACGTCGACGCTCACCGGTTGGTGCACGCGCTCCTTCGCGGGCGGCGACGAGCCGAGCGGTGTTGAGGTGGCGGCCAAGCTGATGAGCGACGCGCTGGCAAGCGACGCTCCCCTGGTGATGATGCCGCTGCAGGACATCCTGGGGCTAGGCGACGATGCGCGCATGAACGTGCCGGGTGTCGCCACGGGCAACTGGACCTGGCAGGCCGATGAGGCCGACGTTGCGGCCGCCGAAGGCAAAACTGCACAGCTCCTGCGCAACACCCATAGATTCTGGGGCGAAGCGTGATAAAACCCCCGATATAGGGTACAGTTACAGCTGTTTGAATTAATGCGGGCAGAGCGATCTGCCCGCTTTGTGCTGAAAAGGAAGTATTATGGCGCGCTACGATTACAAGTGCTCGAGCTGCGGCAACGTGTTTGAGGTTGAGCATCCCATGTCCGAGAACCCCGAGGTCGTGTGTCCGAGCTGCGGTGCCCCGGCGGCCAAGACGTTCTCGGCCAGCGGCATCAAGTTTGAGGGCAGCGGCTTCTACAACACCGACCAGCGCAGCGGTGGTTCCAGCACCAACGCCACCAGCGGCTGCTGCGCCAACTGCCCACATAACCACTAGAGACAAGCGGTCTTGCTACCCAGATTTCCCTATGAGTTGCGGTGAAATAGTTCCTGAATCAGCCCATCGGGGGTGCGGACAGAAAGTTGGACCGTGAAGCGGTCCGGACTGGAGGTTCGCATGTACAGCAGGGAGAAGGTCGAGCTCTTCCTCCTGGCGACGGAGGACGGCATGGGGCCGACCGCCGCCGCGAAGTTCGCGGGGGTCTC
>JAXJMV010000033.1:0-1989 GCA_036312985.1 Collinsella sp. | reverse complement strand
GATGGCGATCAGGGCGACGCCCAGGACGGGCACGTTGGCGTAGGAGCACAGCAGGAAGCCCAGGAAGTAGAAGGGCACGAGCTGCTTGGTGAGCACCAGGCGGCCGAGCATGGCGAAGCCCATGGCAGGCAGGATGTTGGCGGCAACGCCAAAGCCAGCAAGGACAAAGTCGGGGATAAAGTCGAGCACGCCCTGGATAGCGTCAGCACCCAGATAGAACGACAGCGAGCACAACAGGAACGCCATGATGATACCGGTGGAACCGATCAGGAAGTGCATCGCATAGACGCCCTTAAGGTTGCCCTGGGCAGAGAAAACATCGGCGCGGTCAACCAAAATCGGCAGGGCGACGTTGAGGATGTTCTTGATGGCAAGGCACAGCGTGGCGATGGGCATAGCGAGCGCGATGGCCGTCTCGGTGCTCTGGCCCAGCTGGATAGCGAAGGCACAGGCGAGTACGCCGCCGATCGTCTCATCAGGCGGCACGTAGGCGCCGATGGAGATCGAGCCCATGAACAGCAGCTCCAGGCTCGCACCGATTGCGAGACCGGACTGCAGGTCCCCCAGCACCAGGCCCACGAGCGGGCACAGGACGATGGGGCGGAACGCGTAGAGCGTACCGAGCTGGCAGTCGAACTTACCAAATGCGGCGATAAGTCCGATGAGGATTGCTTGGACAAGCATATATCCCCCTTTCCTAATAGGACACTACGAAGAGCTCAGACTCTTCGAAATTGAACGCCTAGAGCACGCTGGCGCAGTCAACCTTGGGGTCATCGGCCAGGGGTCGAATCTCGACCTCAACGCCACGATCCAGCATCTCGCGCACATCGGCTTCCTCGGCCGCGGTCAGGAAGATCTGACGAGAGACCTGACGAGCATCGGGACGCTTCTCGTCCTTGGGCTTGGTGTTGCCCAGGTTGACCGACTTGATCTGCGGGCAGCCCTCAACAAGCTGCTTTGCCTCAGCGATAGTGGCGACGCAGATGATCATCTTGTACTTGTCGGTCACGCCCGAGTTGATAGCTTCGATTGCATGCTCCATATCTTTGATGACGAGCTTGCAGCCGGCAGGCTTGCCCATCTTGAGCGTCGTCTTCCACACCGGGTCGTTAGCGACCTTATCGCCCACGCAGAAGATGCAGTTAGAGCCAAGGCCCTGAACCCAGGAAACTGCGACCTGGCCATGAAGCAGGCGATGGTCAACGCGAAGTAGCTGAATCATAATGTGACCCCCCAAAGGTCTTGTGCCGTCTTACGGCGTGTCAGTAGGTGCTGCGGATTAGAACTCTTCTTCCTCGTCGTCATCGACCAAAAGATCGTTGACAAACTTCACGCGCGTATCGTCCGCAGCGACGATGGCGCGAATCGTCTCCTCAACCGGCGCCGACTCGTCAGAGAACAGCAGCTGGATGAGCAGAGGAAGGTTCATGTTGGTAACGAGGTACGTGCGGGGACGCGTCTGGACGATCTTGGTGAACTCGTTGTTGACGCTGCCGCCAAAGAGGTCGGTGCAGACAACGACATCATCGTCGGCAGCCATGCCTGCCAGCAGTTTTTGGGCCTCCTCGGCCACGTCCATGCGGCCATCGACGAACATCGAAAGATCGTGGACGTTGTCGCGAGCGCCCGAGAGCAGCTCGACGCTCTCCTTGATGCCGGTGGCGAAGTGCGCATGGCTGGCGATGATGTACTGTCTCATTCTGTGTTCCTCTCAATAGCCCGGCACGTTCCCGCACCCGTTTTCTTTAGTAGTCGAACTGGTGATAGTAGCGACGATACTTGAGGTTGTGCTTGGTGACCGTCTCGTAGTAGCGAGCCAGGCGGTCGGTCACGAGCACCGTCAGAATCCACGGGGAGACGATGACGCGGAACTCGTCGTCAAGGCCGGGGATCGCGAACTCGGCGGTGTCGATGATGTTGATGTCGGTGTCGCCGGTCACGCCGCGGGTCAGGAAGGCGCGGACGCGCTCGTCGAGCTTGCGGTTC
>JAXJMV010000032.1:0-2059 GCA_036312985.1 Collinsella sp. | reverse complement strand
GATGGCGATCAGGGCGACGCCCAGGACGGGCACGTTGGCGTAGGAGCACAGCAGGAAGCCCAGGAAGTAGAAGGGCACGAGCTGCTTGGTGAGCACCAGGCGGCCGAGCATGGCGAAGCCCATGGCAGGCAGGATGTTGGCTGCAACGCCAAAGCCATCGATCACAAAGGTCGGGATGAAGTCGAGCAGGCCCTGGATGGCGTCGGAACCCAGGTAGAATGCGCCGCCGCACAGCAGGAAGTACTCAAAGCAGCCAAAGAGGCCCATGCTCCAATGTGCCGCGTAGATACCCTTGAGGTTGCCCTTGGCAGCGCACTTGTCAGCAATGTCAACAATGATCGAGAATCCAGCATCCGTAATGTTGCCGATCGTCAGCGAAAGGACGGCGATGGGCATGGCGAGCGCGATGGCCGTCTCGGTACCCTGACCGAGCTGAATGGCAAACGCGCAGGCGAGCACGCCGCCGACGGTTTCGTTAGGCGGCACGTAAGCGCCGATGGATATCGAGCCCATGAACAGCAGCTCCAAGCTGGCGCCAACGGCAAGGCCGGTCTGCAGGTCCCCCAGCACCAGGCCCACGAGCGGGCACAGGACGATGGGTCGGAACGCGTAGAGGGTGCCGAGCTGGTAGTCGAGGCATCCAAACGCTCCGACTAAGCCGACGAGGATTGCTTGGACAAGCATAATTCCTCCCAATAAAGAATCTCGAACCGTCGTCACTCCCGTCGCGCGCGTTGTTGATATCAATTCCGGGAGTTCGATTACACGGCTCGAAGCGTACCTGGTGTGCTGCTAACACCTATGCCAGATACAAATGATTTAATACCAATTATAGGTATGCAGGTTTTTACTATTTAATACCACTCGCTCAGCGGGGTGTTTTTTACCGTAAACGGCAGACGTATCCCATCAGGCACGCTCTTTGTTTCGATGGGGGACAAGCGCCACCAGAAAGCCATCGCCAAAGGCATCAGATGCCAAGTTGCCTACAATCACCAAAACGATCATCGCCGCGCCCAAGAACTCGTTCCAGCTAAAGACCTCGCCAAAGAGGAGCGCCGACCAGCAGGGAGCGAGCATGACCTCACTCATGCAAACCAAGTTGGCCGCAAACGCGTTGGTGCGCGCAATCCCCTTGGCATACAGCACACTCGCAAGACCACTGCAAAGGAGGCCATGCACCAGCATAAGCCCCCACTCAAAGGGTTTCACAGAGCCTAGGTCGCCGGCAAAATAGACGATCGGAAGTATCGAGATGCCGCAGGAGATGAGCGAGGACACCATGGGCGACGCATCGGGGCGAGAGTTTAAAAAGAAACACAGCCCAAAGGTGGCGCCCGAAATGACGGCAAGCAGGTTGCCGAGCATGCCCTCGGCGCTCAAATCACCTAAAAAGAAAAGTCCCATACCCGTAAAAGCAACCACCACGGAAGCAATCTTTGCAGGCGAGGGCAACGTGCGGGTTGCGAGCGATTGATACACGATAACGAAAATCATCGAGGTGTACTGCAGGACGATCGCGTTGCCGACCGTCGTGAGCTGGTTGGCAAAGTTAAACGTGGTGCCCGTCACGAAGTTGCAGACGGCCACAAGGACAATAAGACGACTGACGCGGAGGACGGGCCTGCCGACGAGCAGGATAAAGAGCGCCATAAATATTGCCGTAACGGCACCGATCAAAAGAGCTGACTGCGAATTGGCGCGAACGAGGATGCCGATAAAACTCCACAAGAGCGCCGTGCCAAATAGATACATCGCCCCGCTCACGCCATTATCGGGTGGATTGTCAGATCGAATCACGAAGCACCTCCAACTAGCTTTCGGTAATAAAAAACGGCGACCACAACGGGTCGCCGTTTCCCTTGGGGGCAGATAATAGGCCGGGCCCTTACGCCAGCACGCCGAAGAACGCGCCGACGATGCCCACGGCCATGGTGGCCACGATCAGCACCATGGGGTTGATCTTCTTGGACAGCAGCCAGTAGTACAGCCAGAAGGCGATCATGCCGAGCATGCCGGGCATGATGCCGTCCAGGATGTCCTGGAGGGTCTGGGCGTC
>JAXJMV010000031.1:0-80094 GCA_036312985.1 Collinsella sp. | reverse complement strand
GGCGCTCAAGGCCGTCGCGAGGAAGCGGCTCAGGGCGATATACGCCGTGATGCGCGACCGGGTGCCCTACCGGGAGTAGCCCCGACGGTTGACAAAACTATAGGAACACCCAATGACTACCCAATGACTACAGCGGCGACCACGGCAACGCCGGTGTTTTGGCAACGACAGCGAGCGGGTCGCATTTGAGGCAAGGTGACGTGAAACGAAAGGGCGCTGACCTTCTGGTCGCGCCCTTGAAGTTGAACGTCAGATTGTCCAAATGCGGCCCGCGCAGCGTCGACCGGTTACGGCGTTTGTAAAACGCCGTAACCTACAAGATGAGCATGGCGTCACCAAAGCTGAAGAAGCGGTAGCGTTCTTCGATAGCAGCGGCGTAGGCATCCATGATCTGGTCGCGGGTGGCAAGTGCGCTTACGAGCATCATGAGCGTGGAGCGCGGCACGTGGAAGTTCGTGATCAGCGCGTCGACCACGTGATAGGTCGAGCCGGGCATAAGGTAGAGCTGCGTTGTCGCGTTCTCGCGCACCACGATGTCGCCGCGGCCGAGCGTGTCGGCCCCGTCCTCGCGGCCCTCAAAATAGCGCGCCGTCACAGCCGGATCGGACACCGGCGCGTCCGCGTCAAACGCGCTCTCGAGCGAGCGCACTGCGGTAGTGCCGACGGCGATCACACGATGGCCCTCGGCCTTCGCCTTATGCACGGCGTCGACAACCTCCTGCGACACGTGGTAGCGCTCGGTGTGCATCACGTGCTGCGCGGGGTCGTCCTCCTCCACCAGACGGAAGGTATCGATACCCACCTCGAGCTCGACGGCGGCAAACTTGGCACCCTTGGCCTCGATGGCAGCCATGAGCTCG
This sequence comes from Collinsella sp., assembly GCA_036312985.1. Lineage (GTDB taxonomy): Bacteria > Actinomycetota > Coriobacteriia > Coriobacteriales > Coriobacteriaceae > Collinsella. The sequence continues at coordinate 79,234 of JAXJMV010000031.1, read as the reverse complement.
GGAGTAAAATGCAGACCCGCCGTGGGAGCAGCGGCCGAGTGCTCCTCCTTCATGGCGTAGACGGTCTGGTACTTCTCGGGATCGCCCTCGTAATCGGTAATGTAGGGCGGCAGCGGCACGTGGCCGGCAGCATGGATGGCCTCGTCGAGCGTGCGCGGCTCGCCGGCGGCATTGCAACCGGCCGGCTCAAAGCGTACCAGGCGGCCGCCGCGGCTATCGGTGACAAAGTCGACAACCTCGGCCGTCAGCACCACGGGAGCCCCCTCGGGCGCATGGGCGCCACCGGCGCGATACTCAATATGAGCACCGGGCTTCAGGCGCTTGCCCGGCTTGACCAAGCACTCCCAAACATGGCCCAGCGGATCCACGTCCTCGCGGCGCTTGAGCAGCAGGGTCTCGACCACGCCGCCCGATCCCGTTTTACGACCGATCAGACGGGCCGGCATCACGCGCGTCTGATTGATGACGAGCACGTCGCCCGGCTCGATATAGTCGATGATGTCGCGGAAGATGCGGTGCTCAACGGTACCGCCGTGCTCCAGCGGCGTTCCCGCCTGGGAGCCCTTGCGATCCACCACCAGCAGGCGGCAGGAGTCGCGCGGCTCGGCTGGAGCCTGGGCGATCAGTTCCTCAGGAAGGTTGTAGTCAAAATCATCGGTACGCATAGACACGTCGGATACTCCTTATATAGCTAAAGTCCGCTCTACATCCTAGCAGGCTGACGTCCCAAATGAACTACTTTTTGGACGCTTTGCGCTCGTCGCGGATGCGGGCGCGGTCCATGGCCGCCTCGACAGCCGAGAAGCGGCAACCACAGTAGTTCTGCCGATACATGCCCAGCTCGCGCGAACGGCGTGTCGCCTCGGGGTAATACGGACGAAAATCGCGAATCACCGGAGTGAGACCGCGGGCGGCAGCCAGACGCTCCAACACATCATTGCAGGTTTCGAACAACTGATACGGCGAGACGGCGAGCGTCGTACCCACAAACTCAAACCCACGCTCCTGGGCCACGCGGCACGCCTCGGCCAAGCGCAGGGCATAGCACGCACGACAGCGACGGGGCCGATCGGCACCCAGCGGTGCCACGCCGGCCTCCCAGCGCTCACGGTCCTCCCCCGCCTCGATAAGCTCGATGTCGCCATCGGCACACCACCGGCGCAGCTCGTCCAAACGCCGCTGCCATTCATCACGCGGCTGAATATTGGGGTTGGTCCAGCAAATCGTGGGCTCAAACCCCTCCTCGCGAAGCAGGCGGACCGGCTCCAGCGAGCACGGCGCGCAGCAAGCGTGCAACAACAACGGCTTCATCAACATCTCCTCCCCCCGCAATAAGTAGTCTTTTTGGGACGGGGCTATTTTGACTACTTTTGACGTAAAGCAGTCAAAAATACCCATCTCCAAAAAGTAGTCAAAATAGCCCCGTCCCAAAAAGACTACTTTGCGAAAAAGCGCACGCCAAAGGATTTGTCCTCGCAGGCGACAATGCGGCGGTCGCGCAAAATGGTCCGCACGTAATACCAGTCGCCCACACAGCCCGACAAATGCAAGCCGGCCGCCAAGTAGCACAGCAGCGGATAGCCCGAAAACGCAAAGCCCAAGGCAAACGCCGCCGTCAAAACAACCGTCGGCGCCAGGCAAATGACCATATACCGCCGGCGCGAATACACCACGCCCTCGGCGCAGGCATAAATCATACAGGTTTCGAGATTTGCCCCAAAGGTCACATGCGCACCGGCGGGCGCAAACAACTTAAAGAACACGCCGTGCACCAACTCGTGCACGGCAAATGACGCCGCCGAAACCGCAGCCAAGCCGACAATCCAGCCCAAGACCGCCGTCCAGCCACCCGCGTCAGCCGCATCCAGATCCGCGGGCCCACCCAGCAGCATAAACACCGGCACCAGGCACACGGCAAATGCGCCAAGCACGGCCATCCCCCACACAAAGCAGGCGTGCAGAAAATCCTCGTCCTCAAACGCATGTATGTTGGAAATCTCATTCATAGCATCTTAGGATAGCGCCCCTGCCACGTACCCGTCCGCATGTGCGATAATGTCGAACGATATGCACGAATTGACCACCGCGCCGCCGAGCCCCGCGCCCGGCCGCGCCCTCACCATATGCGAAGGAGTCCCATGGCATCCAAATACTCCATGAACGACCGTCCCAGCTGGCCGCGCCGCGCCATCGTTACCGCCGGCGAGCCCTACGGCAACAAGGGCCTGCACTTTGGCCACGTCGGCGGCGTCTTTGTCCCGGCCGACTTCTTCGCCCGCTTCCTGCGCGACCGTCTGGGCCGCGAGAACGTCATCTTCACCTCGGGTACCGACTGCTACGGCTCGCCCATCATGGAGAGCTACCGCAAGCTCAAGGAGAACGAGGGCTACGACAAGTCCATTAGCGAGTACGTCGAGTCCAACCACTCCCGCCAGGCCGCGACCCTCAACAACTACAACATCAGCTGCGATATCTACGGCGGCTCGGGCCTTGAGCCGGCTGCGCAGATTCACAACGAGGTGACCGCCGAGATTATCGAGCGCCTGCACGAGCAGGGCACCATCTCCAAACGCTCCACGCTGCAGTTCTACGACGCCAAGGCCGGCACGTTCCTCAACGGCCGCCAGGTGATCGGCCGCTGCCCCATCCAGGGCTGCAAGTCCGAGAAGGCCTATGCCGACGAGTGCGACCTGGGCCACCAGTTTGAGCCCGAGGAGCTCATCGCGCCCAAGAGCCAGCTCACCGGCGAGGTGCCCGAGCTGCGCCCGGTCGACAACCTCTACTTCGACCTGCCGGCCTACCTCGAATTTATGAAGACCTACACCGCCAAGCTCGCCCAGAACCCGCAGGTTCGCTCCGTGGTCTCCAAGACCATGGAGGAGTGGCTGCTGCCGGCTCAGCTCTACATCCAGAACAAGTTCCGCGAGGCCTTCGACGCCGTCGAAGACCAGCTGCCCGAGCACACCGTGCTGGAGCCCGAAGGCAACAAGAGCAGCTTTACCGTCACCTTCCCCAGCTGGAAGGAGCGCGACGACGCCCACGCGGTGCTCGCCAACGGCGGCGTGCGCTTCCGCAGCGGCAAGGCGCTCGTGCCCTTCCGCATCACCGGCAACATCGACTGGGGCGTTCCGGTGCCCGAGGTCGACGGCGTGACCGACGTCACCTGCTGGTGCTGGCCCGAGAGTCTGTGGGCGCCCATCAGTTACACCCGCACCGTGCTCGCACGCGATGCCAAGGCCGCCGGCGTGACCGAGGGTGTCGCCGCCCAGGATGCCGCCCTCATGGGCGAGCCTGCCGCCGATTCCACGCAGGTCCCCGCGCCCACCTACCAGCACAGTTCGCTCGACTGGCGCGACTGGTGGTGCTCGGACGACGCGCAGATCTACCAGTTCATCGGTCAGGACAACATCTACTTCTACTGCATCGCGCAGACCGCCATGTGGGAGGCCCTGGGTTGGGACCTCACGCAAAGCACCGTCAGCGCCTGCTATCACCTGCTCTACATGGGCAAAAAGGCCAGCTCGTCCTCGCAGACGCCTCCCCCGCCGGCAGACGATCTGCTCAACCACTACACCTGCGAGCAGATGCGTGCACATTGGCTGTCGCTCGGCCTATCCGAGAAGCCGGTAAGCTTTAGCCCCAAGGCATACGACACGCGCGTGACCGGCAAGGACAAGGACGGCAACGAGGTGCGCGCCTGCGACGACAAGCGCGTTATCGACCCGGCCCTTAAGGAGAGCGCCCTTTTGACCGGCGTCTTCAACCGCCTGGCCCGCAGCTGCTTCTACGGCGTCGCCGTCAAGGAGGGCGACGAGAGCCCCTATCGCAACGGTTGCATCCCCGCCGGTGCCGCCTCCGCCACCGTGGTCGAAGCCGCCGAGCAGGCAGCTCTCGCCTTTGAGCAGGCCATGTACAAGTTCGAGACGCACCGCGCGCTCGCCGTGTGCGACGACTACCTGCGTGCCGCCAACAAGCGCTGGAGCGACGCCTCCAAGGCCGCCAACAAGCTCGAGGGCGAGCCGGCAAACGCCGCCATGACGCAGGCCCTGGTCGACGCCTTTACCGAGCTGCGCGTGGCGACCGTGCTCATGCACGGCATCGTCCCGGCCGGCTGCGAGCTCATCTGCGAGTACTTCGACGTCGATCCGGTCGCCTTCTTTAGCTGGGATAACATCTTCGCCTCCACGGACGAGTTTGTGGAGAGCCTGGGCGAGAAGCCCGGCGAGCACCGCGTGAAGCCGCTGCCCCCGCGCTTCGACTTCTTCAGCAAGCACGAGAGCCAGTACTAAAGCACGCCAGCAGCAACGCGCCCGGAAAGTAGTCAATTTGGGACGGGGCTATTTTGACTACTTTGCCGTAGTCGCACCAACATTGATCGGTTTTGTCAAAAGCAGTCAAAATAGCCCCGTCCCAAATTGACTACTTTTACTGGAATGGGAAGGAAAGACGGATGTCCAAGCCGCGTCGTCGTAAGCAGAAAAAGCAGGTCAAGGCCGAGCTCAAGCTCAGGCAGTTTGCCGCTACCGAGCTTTCCGACCAGCTTGCCGCCCAACACTCCGCCGCCGACCTGCCGCGCTTTATGGTCGACACGGTCGCAGGCGCCTATGCACCCGCCGATGCCGAGCTCATGATCGAGGGCTTTGGCGCCGCGGCCACACGCCCAGTCACACTGCGCGCCAACACGCTCAAGGCGACCGCCGAGGACATCGCCGCCGCACTCGACGAGGCCGGCATCGCGCACCAAACCGTTGCCTGGTATCCGGACGCCTTCATCCTGCCCGAGGCCCAGGTTTCCGACCTGTGGGACCTCGACATCTACCGCGACGGCAAAATCTATCTGCAGAGCCTGTCGTCCATGATGCCGCCGTTGGTCCTGGGCGCTCAGACCGGCGAGGACATCCTGGACATGTGCGCAGCCCCTGGCGGCAAGACGACGCAGATTGCCGCCCTCACCCAGGGCCAGGCACACCTCACCGCCTGCGAGATGAGCATTCCCCGTGCCGAAAAGCTCGAGGCCAACTTGGGCCGCCAGGGCGCCAAAAACGTGCCCGTCATGCGTATTGACGCACGCGAGCTTGACGAGTTCTTCCGCTTTGACCGTATCCTGCTCGACGCCCCCTGCACCGGCACGGGCACCGTCATCAGCGGCAACGAGAAAAGCCTGCGCGGCCTGACCGAGCAGCTGCTCGTCAAGTGCGCCCGCTCGCAGCGCGCGCTTCTGGACCGCGCCATGGGAGCCCTCAAACCGGGCGGCACGCTCGTCTATTCCACCTGTTCGATCTTGCCGCAGGAAAACGAGGACGCCCTGCAAGAGGCCCTCGACAAGCACATGGACTGCGAGCTCATCCCCCTCGACGGCACGCCGAGCGAAAGCGAAACGCGCCGTGCCCAGGATGCCGGCGAGGAGCCGCATATCGAGAGCAACGCTCTCACCGAGGCCATCGCCGCCGGCCACGTCTCGTCCGTCGCCAACGGTATGCCCGGCACGCTGACCATTCCGCCTAGCCGCGACTTTGAGGGCTTCTACATTGCCCTGATCCGAAAACGCAGCTAGCGCACGGATCAAAAACTCAACAAGCTATCTCCGTGCGCGTTTGCCCTGCTGGTCGCGATGCTGTTTAAGCATCGCGCGCTCCTTGCGTTCGGCCCTTTTGCCCTTAATGGCCGTGACCACAAAGTAGATGACCGCGGCGGCAACGATTGCGGCCACACACAGGCCGATCGAGCCAAACATTGCTGTCAATTCCATACCGCGTCACCTCTCTTTTAAACGGGACTTTCAAGATAGCACCTCGATCCCCGCCACCACAGCTCCTTCACGTTCGCCTGCCCTTCGGTCTAACGGATGGCGCGGCGGGGAAAAATCAACTCGTCAAACGATTTAGCATTCGCAATTCCGGCTGCATCGTGCCGGCCGTCGTCACACAGAATCGAGTCTCCATGGACACCCTCAACGACCTAAACGAGCGCGTCGACGCCTTTGTCGGCACCAGCTCCTTCGACACGCCTGCCGCGGCAAACGACCAAGCTCCCATCGATGTGCCCGCCGAGGTTCACGAGGACATCGTCGCCTCGGTCGATTTCTCCGAGGTCGAGCTCGCAGACGAGTTCACCGAGCCCCAAGTAGCCGTCACGCCCAACGGCCTGCTCCCTATGGAGCCCCTGCCCATCGACGGACGCCTGCGCAAGGCTGCCCTTCGCATGCCCGACGAGATCGAGGAGGCCAGCGGCTTTACGCTCTTCGGCCGTCGTATCAAATCGCTCATCTACACCACCGATGTCGCGGTTATCCGCAACTCCAACGCCGACGCCGTCTTTGCGGTCTACCCTTTCACGCCGCAGCCCGCCATTACGCAAGCGCTGCTGACCGTCGCCGAGTGCCCGGTCTTCGTAGGCGTGGGCGGCGGAACTACGACCGGTAAGCGCTCCGTGCAGATGGCAGCCGTCTCCGAGATGCAGGGCGCGGCGGGCTGCGTGGTCAACTCCCCCGCTACTGCCGAGATGGTCGAGCACATCACCAACATCGCCGACATCCCCGTCATCGCCACGGTCGTTCGCTGCGACGACGATGCCCACGCCAAGGTGCGCGCTGGAGCCAAGATCCTCAACATCGCAGCCGGCAAGAACACGCCCCAGGTCCTACGCGAGCTGCGCGAGCACTATCCCAACCTGCCGCTTATCGCGCCGGGCGGCAAGACGCCCGAGAGCATCCGCGAAACCATCGCCGCCGGCGCCAACGCCATCATCTGGACGCCGCCTTCGGCCCAGCAGCTACAGGCCGACATGATGCAGCGTTATCGCAAGATGAAGGAAGACGCCACACCTGTCATCTCGCGCGACGATGTGCCCATTATCGACCAGGTCGCCGCCGCCGAAGTCAGCCAGGTCGAGAACATGAATCCCGACGTGCCGATTCCCGACGAAGTCATCGAGCGCGTCGCTTCGATCCACGAGCGCGTCGAGGAACATCGCACCAACCGCGGCCTCAAGCCGTCACTGCACGGCTTTTTCTTCCGCGGAAAGAAACGCTAATCGTAACAGCAAGGCCCGCCCCACAAACGTGAGGCGGGCCGTTTTCGTTTGAGCAATCATGCAGCGACGTGATGGGGCAAATTAATCCACGCGCTTGTCGCCCATAAAGAAGAGCGCCACCGTACCAGGTCCGGTATGCGAGCCAATCAGAGTACCGATGTCATTGATCTCAATCTTGCCTTTAAGCTGCGGAACCTGTTCCTCAATCAGCGCCGCGACCGCCTCGGCATCCTCGCGGCACGCCGACTGCGACATGATGCACTTACCCGAATAATCCGCACCGTCCTGTACGTGTGCCATCATGGTCTTAACCATCTCGGAAATCGCGCGCTTCTTAGTGCGAATCTTCTCACGTGGCGACAGCTTACCTTCGCAATCGACCGTCATAAGCGGGCAAATCTTAAGCGCCGTGCCGATGATCGCGCTCGCGGCCGAAATGCGACCGCCGCGCAGGTAGCTCGACAGATCGGTCGAGAAGAACCAGTGGTGCAGGTTGAGCTTGTGCTCCTCGATCCAGGCAGCCGTCTCGTCGAGTGAAGCCCCGCTATCGCGCACATCGGCGGCATATTCCAACAACAGGCCAAAGCCCGAAGACGCCGCCAGCGAATCGATGACGCGCACCTTGCCGCCCTCGGGATAGCGATCCGCAAGCATCTGCGCCGCGACGCAGGCCGATCCATACGTGCCCGAAATACCCGACGACAACGTCAGGTGCAGCACGTCTTTACCCTCGGCAACAAACGGCTCCCAAAACTCCTCGTACTCACCCACGCTCACCTGAGACGTCTTGGGCATGGCGCCCGCGGCAATCTGGGCAAAAAACTCGTCCGGTGTAATCGACTGGTACAGATCGTCCGTATAGACAACATCGTCGATCTCGTAATGAAAACACACGACAGGGATATTGCGCGACGCAAAGAACTCACGGGTTCGGTCGGCGGCGGATTCACAGGTCAGGACAAAATCACTCATATGAGGCTCCTTACTCATTGCTGCGCAAATTATCGCACAGTGAGCCTACATACGGTACATATGTCCACTATTTACCAAATCGAACCAAAAATAGCGAACATCTTTACTACCATCGTCTCCACCGGCCCCACGCATAAATATCTGAGAAAACACCTTCTGTCGTCTCCACTCAACCGCCATATCCACCTCAACTAAATCGATTTACCAAACCGTTCAGCCGACAATTCAGCCGCCGGCGCAAAATCGAAACAAAAGCGGCGCATACTGATAAACGTTTGACGCTGTTTATCAGTTTTACCAGCCCCATCGGAAGGTGTTTCATGGTCGCATTCGATCGCAACCCGCAAGACTTCAAGTATCTGCGCCTGCTGTCGAGACAGTTCCCCACCGAACAATCCGCGTTTACCGAAATTATCAACCTCTCGGCCATCCTCAACCTACCCAAGGGCACCGAGCATTTTATGAGCGACGTGCATGGCGAGTACGAAGCCTTTATGCACATCCTCAACAACTGCTCGGGCGTCGTGCGCGAGCATGTCGACGAAATTTTTGGCGACACGCTCTCCTTTGACGAAAAGGGCGAGCTGTGCACGCTCATCTACTACCCGCGCGAGAAGATCGACCTGGTCCGCAGCCAGCGCGAGGACTCGCCAACTTGGTACAAGACGATGCTTGACCAGCTCATCATGGTCGCTCGCTCGCTTTCAAGCCGCTACACGCGCTCCAAGGTGCGTAAGGCCATCCCGCGCGACTACGCCTATATCATCGACGAGTTGTTGCACACGCACCCGGACGAGAACAACTATCGCGTGCGCTATCACGAGCGCATCGTGGAGTCCATCCTGGAGACCGCCAGCGCCGACGACTTTATCGAGTCGCTCGCCTCGCTCATCAAGCGCCTGGCCGTCGACCACCTGCACCTGGTGGGCGACATCTTCGACCGCGGCGGCGGCGCGGCCAAGATTATGGACCGTCTGCTCACCTACCATTCACTCGACATCCAGTGGGGCAACCACGACCTGCTGTGGATGGGCGCTGCGGCCGGTGAGCCCGCCTGCATCGCCACGGTGTTGCGCAACAACCTACGCTACGACAACTACGAGATCCTGGAGAACGACTACGGCATCTCGCTGCGTGAGCTTGTCGCCTTTGCCGATGCCACCTACACCGCCGGTGAGTCCATCACCCCGCTGATCAAGGCCATCAACGTGCTGCTCTTTAAGCTCGAGGGCCAGATTATCCAGCGACACCCCGAGTTCGATATGACCGACCGCCTGTTACTCGACAAGATCGACCACGACACCGGCACGGTCACGCTCGCCGACGGCAGCGTGTGGCCGCTCACGACCAACGACTTCCCCACCGTCGACCCGGCGGACCCCTATACGCTCACGTCTCAGGAGCAGCACATCATCGACAAGCTCGTGTCCGAGTTTGTCACCGCCGATCACCTGCATCGCCATATCGATTTCCTCTATTCCCACGGCTCGATGTACAAGGTCGCCAACGGCAACCTGCTCTTCCATGGCTGCGTGCCGCTCAACGAGGACGGCACCTTTAGCAGCATGAACTGCCTGGGCACCTGGCACGCTGGCCGTGATTATCTCGATTTTTGCGACCACATCGCCCGCCGCGCGTGGCGCGTGGGCGACCGCGATGCCCTCGACTGGATGTGGTACCTGTGGATTGGCTTCAATTCACCCGCCAGCGGACGCCTGGTGCGTACCTTTGAGCGCGCCTATATCGCCGATAAGAGCACCTGGGTCGAGCCGATGGACCCGTACTTTACGCTTACCAAGTCGCCCTCGGTCTGCGATGATATCATGCGCGAGTTTGGCGTCGCGCCCATGGCATGCTCGCCGACCGGCCACATCATCAACGGCCACACGCCCGTTAAAACCACCAAGGGCGAGCAGCCCATCCGCGCCGAGGGCAAGCTGCTGGTCATCGATGGCGGCTTCTGCCGCGCTTACCATCCCAAGACGGGCATCGCCGGCTATACGCTTATCTCGAGCTCGCGCGGCTGCCGCCTCAAGTCGCACCGGGCCTTTACGACGGTTGCCGAGGCACTCACGCGCAACGTGGACATCGAAAGCGAGACCAACCGTTTTGACCAAGCGGACCGTCGCCGCATGGTGAGCGACACCGATACTGGCGCCAAGATCCGCAGCCAAATCCAGGACCTGCGCCAGCTGCTCGATGCATATAGAAACGGTGCTATCGAGGAGCGCGCCTAGCACCACCCGCGGGGATTGGCTAAACTTGCTGAGTTAGTCATCCCCGCGGCGCTTCGGCGCCAGCTTAAGGCAGGTACCATGCAAAAGCTCCTTGCGCAGATCATGAAATTTGGCGTCGTCGGTGTCATTGCCACGGTTATCGACTTTGGCATTATGAATCTGCTTCACTACGGTCTGGGCCTCAACATCCTAATCGCCAACACCAGCGGCTTTATCATCTCACTCATCTTTAACTACCTCGCAAGCATGAAGTACGTGTTTGCGCACAAGGAAGGCATGAGCCGCCGCCGCGAGTTCATCATCTTTGTCGTGCTGTCCGTGATCGGTTTGGTGCTCAACGACGGCATCGTGCTGGCGCTCAACGCCGGCCTGGGACTCGAGGCCAATATCGCCAAGATCTGCGCCACCGCGCTTGTCATGGTCTACAACTTTGTGACCCGAAAAATCTTCCTGGAGCGCGACGAGACCAAGTAGCTCGACTTTTCCGCACAGCTACGGGGACCTGCGGATGACGCACGTCGAGCACTGCGTTGTTCGTGGGCCCTGCTCGTTTGCGGGAAGATTTGCAACGTTTGCGGATTACCTCTTGAATATTTGGCGAGTTCGTATAGTTCTTGCCAAAGACCTTACGTTTCCTATGCAAAAGCTCTAAAGTATCTCGTTGCTCGATTCATCAACGCATTGGATGTGATTACGTGCGCAAGGCACTGGCACAACCTCATACCAAGCAGTTCCTCAAGTTCGCTGTCGTGGGTCTTATCTCCTTTGGCATCGACTGGGGCATGCTCATTGCGCTCGTCGAGCTGTTCCACCTCGACTTTTTGATGAGCACCACGCTCTCGTTTATCACGTCCGTCGTGGTCAACTACTGGCTCAGCATGAAGTACGTGTTCGACCACCGCGAAGGCATGAGCCGCAAGCGCGAGTTCACGATCTTCACCATCCTGTCGGTGATCGGCCTGGGCCTCAACGACCTGTACATGTTTGTGGGTGTCACGTTTTTGAGCATCGGCTACCAAGCCATGAAGGCCATCGCCACGTTCCTCGTCACCTGGTACAACTACTTCAGCCGCCGCTTCTTCCTCGAGGGCGCACGGTCGTAGTCGATTCACTATTTGCTTGAATGTATAACCGGTTGGAATTCCCATTCCAACCGGTTTTTTGTTTGCCGAGAGACCCGGCGACCCAGTCCAATTCGCGTTAAAAACGGGCGGCCCGGATGTTTGTCCGAACCGCCCGTCTGACGCGCTATGTCGAGGCCTCTAGCCTGTAACGTAATACCAGACTACGTTGTCGCCGTTTGAGAGAACGTAGTTACTACAGGCCGTCATGGGCGTTGTGCCGTTGACGGAGTACATCCACCCGCTCGTGCCGCCGTACTGTTTCTCGGCCAAACCACCAATCGCGGAAACATACGTGCCGTACGACGAGCCGTGTGCGTTGACAGAAAGGCCTAGCGCGCACAGGGCATCGTAAACGGTGGCGCCTTCGTTAAAGGTAAAGGTGCCGCCAGAGGACACAGGATTGCCCACAGCGCTCGATGTGACCGAAACCGTCACCGTAACGTAGCTGGACTCCTGTGAGCCGCTTTGGCTGCCCGAGGAGGCGTTTCCACCATTAGAGGACGAGGCTCCATCAGACGACTGGCCACCGCCCGAAGAAGCACCGCCAGACGCATTGGAAGTATCACCGGCTCCCGTATTTTGGGCAGCGGATTTATCGCCAGACTTCTTGCCGCCCCGGTCCTCGGACTTCTTGCTATCCGAGTTTTTGTCCGATTCCTTGTTTGAAGACTCGGAATCGTCCTTGGCGTCGTTCGAACCCTTGGGCTCGTCTTTTGCATCATTCGAAGATTTGGAATCCTTGGAACTAGCCTCGCCCGAAGCGGCAGACGAGCCAGACCCCTTGGTGTCCTTGGCGACGACGCTCTCCCCCGTCACGGTCTGAACGATCCAGTCAATGGACCAGGCGCCGCTCTCGGAAGGATGGACGAAGCCCAGCGAGACGACGATCAGAATGGTGCACGCGGCAGCAAGAACGCCAAGGAGCGCCGTGCGACGAGAGGCGGACGCCGCCGAAGCGGCGCCCTGTTGCTTTGCATCGTCGAACTGAATGAACGAGGAATCTGGTTGCTTGGGGTCAGCGTCCTTGGATTTATTGGACACAACCCTCACCTACCGACGTTTGGTGAACACGAACACGCCGACGATGGCGAGACCGATGACGCCGGCGGCAACGCCAACAATGGCGAGCGGGTTGGTGCCAGTCTCCTGCTCGGAAGCACTAGAGGACTTCTTAGCAGTGGTCGTAGAAGCAGCACCCGTATCGGACTTGGAATCGGACTTCTTGTCGGACTTGCTGTCCTTCTTGTCAGACTTCTTGTCAGACTTCTTCTCGTCCTTCTTATCGGACTTATCGGAGTCCTTCTTGTCGGACTTGTTGTCCTTGGTCTCGGTCTTGGTCGACACCGTCGTCTTGGTCGTCGGCTTATGACCCGGGGCGACAGCGCCGCCCTTCGAGCCGGAGCCGGAACCCGTGCCAGTGCCAGCGCCAGTGCCGGAACCAGTACCGGTACCAGAACCGCCGCCGCCATTCGAACCAGCGCCGCCATTGCCGCCAGGGTTAACGGCATTCTTGGTCCACTTGGCATACAACGTCAGGTCGGCCGTCACCGGCGTGCTAAAGTCATACGCCTGCACGCAAGCCTCATCGGTGAACCAACCGCCGAAAGTGTAGCCATCGCGCGTCGGATCGGCCGGCTTAACCAGCTTGCCATCGGCCGTAGCAACAAACTTAGTATCGCAAGCAGACCCGCCGTTGGAATTAAAGGCAACCGTCCAAGACTCAACGGCCCCCAGCTTGAACAGCGTGCCCGAATCATTAATGTAGTAGAGATTGCCAGAAGCATCGGCAATGACCGGAGAGTCACAGTACTGGTAATGGTCAGCCGCATCATAAATCTGCGTCGCCTCTGCATCGCCGAGCGTATAGCGATACACGCCACCACCAGCAGAGTAGTTGACGTAATCCTTGCTATCCGCGCTGTTAACGGTGAAGTACACATAGGTCTTGCCGCCCTGAACACTCACCAGCGGAGTAGCAGCAATACCGTTGAGGCCAGCCGGCAGCGCCTTGCCGTCGGCAGCAGCGACCATCGTGGTCTTACCCGTCTTCAGGTTATAGAGAACCAGAGCAGAGCCCGTAGCCGTCTGTCCGCCGACAATCAGATTGTCACCAGACACCGCAGGGGCGCTCAGATTATTCGTAAGGCCCAGATCAACCGTCTTCTGTTCACTCAGCACGCCCTTCGCCGAAAGCGAAATCACATGGAGCTTTCCGTCGTGCGTCATCTGATAGAAGGTCGAGCCATTGGACGGATCGGCAATGCAATCGGCATTTGCGACAGCGCCGAGCTTCATGGTCGAAACGACATCGCCCGTCGTCTTATCAATGCACTTAAGCGTACCCGCGCTCGTAGGAACGATGGCATACTTATCCGTCAAAGCCGCACCAGTCCAGTAATAGCCCTCGGCAGGGTCGATGTTCTGCCAAGAAACTTCGCCCGTGGCAATCTTAATGCGCGCAAAGGAGCCGTTGCCGTAGGTCGCGTTGTAATTCTCGTCATACGAAATATCGACCGAGCCTACATAGACGTACTCGCCGTCCGAAACGACGGTGCAGGAGCTCTGCGTCAAGTCCGTCAAACCAGGCGTCAGCCACTTGCAGATCAGCTTGTCTGCAGTAATCGCCTGGACCGCACCGCCGTTGAGCGGAACGATGATAAGGCCGTTGGTATAGATCGGACGGGAGGTATAGCTCACCTTGGAGGCAAGCGGCGCAGAGGCAACCTTTTTGCCCGTGGACGAATCGATCTTAATGAGCTCGTTCTCGGTCGCGATGTACACAAAGCCGTTAGCAATGACAGGCTCGCTGCAGTTGGCATACTGCTGACCAGACTCGGCCTTCCAATCGAAGGCCCACTTAAGACCGGCGGCCTGCGCAGGCGTCTTGGCATCCGTTACGGTCGAACCGTTGCCACTGTTGCCGTAGCCGGCCCACTCGGCATCCCAATCAGGAGTCGTCGCGCTCGGATCCACGACAATCTTGTCGGGATCGGGCATGGGCGAATTATCGGTGGTATAGGCAAGCGTGACCTTATCGCCGCTCTTGAGCGTAATCTGATTGGCGCAGAGTAAGGAGGGCTCTCCGTTGATATACAGATGCCAATATTTATTGGTCGCAGCATCCCAACCATACGGCTTGTGATCGAACGGCGAAGTAATGGAATTCAGGAACCAGTACTCACCACTCTGGGAGCCGTTGTACGCAACGCCCTTGGCCTTCAGAACTGCCTCAATAAGGTTCTGGGCCGTGGAGCCTTCGGGCAGAGAAACATTGCTTGCCGTGCCCCAACGCGTATTGTTCCCGTTGACATCGGGACCGATAACATCGGCGGATCCAAGCACCTGACCGGGGAGGGCATCGGCGTCAGCACCATACATAAAGGTGACGGCGTCACCCTCCTGGAGCTTGTAGGCACCGGCGCCAACGTCGGCGAACTTGCCATTTACGTAGAAGCGCCAATAGCTATTGGTCGCAGCATCCCAGCCATAGGACTTACTGTCGAACGGCGAAGTAATACCGTTGAGGAACCAGCCCCAAGACGATTCGCTAGCATCGAGCTTAAGGCCGGTCTGCTCAAGGAGATCCTTGGCAGTAGAGCCCGCCTTGAGACTCGTCTGACCCGTCGAAGCCCAAACCTGCTGCTTGCCGTCCTTGTCCTTACCGAGAACCTGAACAGAAGCATGGACAGAATCGGACGGCAACTGGTCGCCCCAGCCACCGTAGAACCACGTGACGGTATCGCCGGCATGGATGGTGACATTGTCCGCCGTATAGTCACTCGACTTGCCGTTGATAAACAGCTGCCAATAGGTCGAATAATCTTGGGGCGTACCCAGCTCAACACCGTTGTACTTAAGGCTCAGAATGAAGGAGCCCGCAGCAACGGCGTCAATATCATTCGCCTCGAGCGCGACCTTCGTAAGGTCAAGTGCGCTCGAGCCGGACGTCACCACATACTGCGCGTTATCGACCCAAGTCTGAGTCTTGCCCTGGGCATCGCGACCAATGACGGTCACATTTGCGGCAACCTGGTCCTTAACGACAGGGGACGAGCTACCAGCCGTATAGGCAAACTCAATCTTCTGCCCCTGGGTGAGCTTGACACTGCTCGCGCCAACCGAGGAAGACGCGCCGTCGACGAACAGCTGCCAGAAGGCATAAGTCGTCGGATCGTAGGCAAGCGTGCGACCATCGCTCGGGGATGTGATGCTTTCGAGGTAGAAACCGTATGCCGTGTTCGGTTCGTACTTCGCCTTGAAGCCCGTCTTCTCCTGCAGCTTAATGAAGGCATCCGCAGCCGTCGCGCCCTCGTCGAGCTTGAGCTGCGTAGGTGCCACCCAGGTCTGAGCCTTGCCATCAGCATCGGTGCCGATAATCGAGAACGAGACCTCGACTTGCTTCTTGGCGACATCGCCAGTTTCTGTCGGGTTCTCCGTCTGGACGGCAGCCGCGGCGGCAGATCCTGCTTGGCCAGCGGACGCCGTCGAAGACTGCCCGCTCGTAGCAGGGCTCTCCCCCGTCGCCGAGCCTTCGTCGCCAGTTGTTGCCTCTGTTATGGCTGCACTAGCTGCAGGCGCGCCCTCGGAATCCGAAACCTCGGCGCCGCTCTGCTCAGCGGTACCGCCCGCAAGCGCTGCGTCCTCGCCCGGCGTCGTAGCCTGAGCCGCAGCCTCGGCAATGCCCTCGGCGCCTTCGGCCCACAGCTGAGCCGGTGTGGTGCCAAAGGCCATCGCGAAGGCCAGGAATGCCACCAGGCCGCGCTTGGCTACGCCGCGCGCAATTGCGCCACGGCGATGCGAGACGCGCTGGCGCTCGTCCTCAAACATATCCATTTGTCTCCTACTGTCTGTACTTGGAGCGTTGCCTTGAGACTGCCCCACGTCATCGCGCATGTTGCGCTCGAGTTCCCCCATCGGGGACCCCCTTCCCTCCAGAGCCCTATGCACACCGGCGGCAAAAGCCGCAGCCGCATGCAAGACGGGAGGCGATCCGACTTAACCTTAACGACTCGGGCACGTCGTCCGATCTGCGACGCGAGCATCCCGAGCCAAGAGGAATTACGGTTACTGGTACAGCCGGGGACTTGCACCCCGATTCTCCCAAATGCGCAGGATAACCGCGCATTCGTGCGTCTCCGCACCACCATCTAGGCCATCGATTAATACCGTCAATATGCTATCACGCAAAAGGGCCTCGCACGCAGGCGAAGCCCAAGGTAAAAGCTATTGTTTGCGATAGGAAAATGCAGTGACGGTCGCAGACTCTAGTGCTTGCCGCCGTGGCTGTTGAGCCAGATATTGCGGCCCAGCATAAGTGCCAGCACCAGCGCGCTCACGTAGCCCATAAAGCCAATGACCGGGATACCAAACACAACCGGCTCGATGCGCGCGTAGTACACCACCGACGAACCGATAAACAGACCGGCGATAACGATAGCCATCGACATGCGGTCGATAATCCCACCCAGCTGTCGCAGCGCCTTATCGCTGCTCATGATCTGCGTGTTCACCTTAAGCTGGCCGCGTGTGAGCATACGCGAAGCCAGGCCCAGATACTCAGCCGCCTCGAGTGAGCCCTTCGCCGCGCGATAACTGCTCGCCGCAAAGTCGCGACTCATATCGCGCACGCGCGCATAGGTGCTCTTCTCGTTTTTGATGTGTGCCTGGATGATCTGGATCATGTTGACGTCGGGCATGTACTCGGTCAGCAGGCCCTCGAGCGTCACCATGCCGCGGGCGAACATCGTCACCACGCTCGGCAGCTCAACGTCATTTTTGCGCGCGAGGTTTAACAGCGAAGTCAAAAACTCGCCGATATCCAGGTCTTTAAGGTCGAGCCCGGCAAAGTCGGCAACAATAAAGTCCAAGTCGGACAAAAAGGCCGAATGGTCAAGCTCGGCCGAGTCGCCACGCGTCACGGCGAAGCGCATGAGCGAATCCTTGAGCTTGGGCACGTCACCCTCGGCCACGGCGAAAATCATGTCCTTGACGATGCCACGGTCGTGGCTCGACATACGCCCGACCATGCCCAAGTCGATAAAGTAAACGATGCCGTCCTTGAGAATGATGTTTCCCGCATGCGGGTCGGCATGGAAAAAGCCGTCATCAAGCACCTGCGACGAGTAGTCCTCGACGATTGCGGCACCGATCTTTTCCAAGTCATAGCCCTCGGCCACCAAGCGTTCAGGATCGGCGATCGAAATGCCGTCGACGTAGTCCATAACCACCACGTGTTCGGTGCACAGGTCCAGATAGGATTTAGGGCACGTCACGCCATGAACGCTCTTATGGAACTCGTAGAAGTCGTTGAGGTTTTTGGCCTCGGCCAAAAAGTTGGTCTCCTCGCGAAACGAGGTCCACAGCTCCTCGACCACGCCGTGCAGGTCAACGAATTGATCGGTGTTGACGAACTTGGAAACGATACGCACCACCGAGCGGATGATATCGATGTCCTGCGCCATAACCTGCTGCGCACCGGGGCGCTGCACCTTGACGGCCACGTCCTCGCCCGTCACCAGACGAGCGCGGTGCACCTGCGCGAGCGATGCGCTACCAAGCGGATTAGGGTCGATCGCATCGAACATCTCCCCCAGGCGCAAGCCGTATTCCTCTTCCAAGCAGCGGAGCACTACCTCGTACGGCACCGGCTCCACGTCGGAGCGCAGACGACGCAGCTCGTCGCAAAAGCGTTGCGGCAGAATCTCGGACCGGTTGGCCAGAATCTGCCCCATCTTGACGAACATGGGGCCGAGTTCCTCGAGCAGGCGGCGCAAACGAACCGGCGTGAGGTTATCCCACACGCGGTACTTTTTGACCAGGCGAACAATCTGCCCGATGCGTTCGCGACGACCCGCCGGCGTGAGCTGGTATTCCTCGTCCGGCGCCATCGCGTCGGGCTCCTCGGGGACCATATCGACAGCGCGCGGCTTTTTGCGAGCGCCCGAGACGGCGGCATCGACCTCGTCGACAACCGCCGCCTCGTCACCCAAGGGATCTAGATTGTTGTAATCGGTGGTGGAATCTGCCATCTGCGCTGCTACTCGGCCTCTTCGGTATCCTTCGCATCGTCGGGCTCAACGGACTCGACGGGCACCGAGGTCACGTTGTCCTCGACCGAATCGACGATGTCGCGCACATGGGCCAGGAAGGCCGTGCGCTCGGGGGCGGTCATGACGCGGACCCGGGCAAGGATGAGCTCGTCAAGCACGCGCTGGGCCGCGGTCTCGCCCTGCATGCCCAAGCGCTCGGTCAGGTCGGAGATGGTGCCGCCGGCCTGCTCGAACATGTCGGACACGCTGCGGGCGATATCGGGGGTGGCGGTGTCCTTGCGGACCTGCTCGCCTTTGGTGTTAAGGTCGTCGAGGACCTTCTTGCCGCCTTCGACAGCAACGGCGGCAGCGCCAAAGCCCACGTTAATGGCGCCGTTAACAAGCTGATCGAGTTTCATAACCATGGTTGTCTCCAATCACAAACAACTGCATTGGCGTTCTTGTACCCAAGATTGAGCGAAAGCGACAAAGCGTTTTAGCGCTATTCGATCGACGGGAAATCCCTACCTCACGTTGTCATTCATCGCGAAAGAGTTCTTCATGGCGCAGCTCGTGGTGTAAAGCACCTTGCCCAGCAGGGCATCGGTCTCCACGCGAATACGCTCGGCAAAGGCCTCGTTGGCGCGTGCAAGCTCGGCAGGCACCTCGACCTCGGGCAGAGCGGCTACGGCAGCGTCGACGTCATGGATCTGCTTGTGGCCCATGCCACCGATCTTCTCCTGATAATCCTCGACCGCGCGGCCGCACTCATGGAAGCGGACGTCAGCCAGCGCGCCGATCAGGCGGTTGGCCCAGTAGAAGTTTTCGGACGTCACGCGAGCCTGCGTGTCGGCATAGTACTCGGGCATAGTCTCGACGTTGGCGTACAGCGGAACCAGCGCGTTAAACGAGTTGGAACCAAAGGCCATCCACTGCACGGCGCGGTAGGCCGGCTGCGCATAGGGGCGCAGCTGCAACACGGCAAGCTGGCTGTTGCGGTTGATGCCGATGGGGCGATAGGCACCACGCGTAGCGGGCGTGCCCTTGCTGCCGTAGCAGTCGTACTCCGTGCCCTGGTAGTGGCTCGAGAGCACGTACTTGATGTCCTCGATGGTCACCTTGCGCTCGGGCACGCGGCTCCAGGGGATATCGTCGCTCTCGGGCGTGTAGTCGGCGTCGGGGCCATCCCACACGTCGCTGGGGTTGAGGCAGCGCTGCATGTACCAGGCTCGCGGCGTGTTGTAGACATGGTCGCTGTCGCTGTGCGAGCCAAAGGCCTCGCGCGGGTTAAAGACGGCAGCCGGGCCGTCGCTCTCGACGCCCAGCGTCAGGTCCAGATGCCACTCGGCCATCCAGGCGCGCAGGTCGGCGGAGCACATATGGTCGGCCTGGGCGCCCTCGGCGTCATCCAGGTCAAAGCTGTCGATGCCCAGCTGGTTGGGCATGGTCACATAGGCGTCGTCAGGCACGCGCTTGGCGATCCAGTGGTGACCGCCGATGGTCTCGAGCCACCAGATCTCGTCCACGTCGCTAAAGGCGATGCCGTTGTTCTCGTAAGTGCCGTAGCGCTCGAGCAGGTCGCCCAAGATACGCACGCCGTCGCGGGCGGACTTGGCATACGGCAGCACCAGGGTCACCATGTCCTCCTCGCCCAGGCCACCGGGCTGCGCCGGCACATAGCCGTCCTCACCCTCGTTGCCCTTGGCGGGCACGTAGTCCACGAGCGGATCGGCGCCGCGGACGCGCTCGTTGGTGGTAAGCGTCTCGGTTGCGGACATGCCAACATTGAGCTCGTTGAAACCGGCCTCGGCCCAGATACCGTGGCCCGGGACAACATCGGGGACGCTCGTATAGCGCATGGGGTTATCGGGCAGCTCAACGGTCAGGTGGCTCAGGACGCTCGTGTAGACACGCGGCTGCTCGTCGGGATGCACTACGCGCATGCGCTTGGGCTCAAATACCCCGTTGGACGAGTCCTCGTTACGCGCGACCAGGGTCGACCCGTCGTAGCTTGCGTTTTTACCGACCAGAATCGTTGTGCACGGCATGCGCATCCTCCTTGAGCGAAGAAATCAAACGGCAACAGTGTATCGCTTCGGCGCAGAAAGGGCGAAACCACGGCCTCGGCAGCCCCCGTGGTCAAAAAATGCCAAATATGAGTACTGTCACAAATTTAGTGGCAGCAAATTGCACTGTTCCGGGCGCCGGGAATCCTCACCTGTCCAAAAACTGAGTCTAGTAATTCCCCATACGTCCAATAAAATTGGCTCTTTAACGATATTACTTATCGCTAAAGAACCAAAATGATCTCAAACATATGTGACTAACTTGGCAACAGTACTCATATTTGGCATTATTTGACCACGGGGTATCTAACCAACCCCCTAAACAGCCTCCAAACGCCTATTTTACCGCGCGCTCAGCCGCCTCGATCACGTGCTTGGCGAGAATTGCTGTCGTCACGGCGCCCACGCCACCCGGCACGGGGGTGATTGCGCCAACAACCGGCTCCGCGGCATCAAAATCGACGTCGCCGACCAGCTTGCCAGCGGCTTCGTCCCAATTAATGCCAACATCGATAATCGCCTGGTCCTCGCAGACCGCATCTGCGCCAATCGTGCGCGCGCGTCCAACGGCGGCAACCACAATGTCGGCAGCACAGCACTCGGCGGCAAGATCGCGCGTATGCGTATGGCACGTCGTCACGGTTGCGTTGCGCGCCGTAAGCATGGCGGCAACGGGGCGGCCAATTACCAGTGAGCGTCCGACCACAGCAACCTTGGCCCCATCCAGCTCAACGCCGTAATGATCCAGCAAAGCAAGCACGGCTTCGGCTGTGCAGGGGGCAAAACCCTCGCCGCGCCCCGAAAGCGTGGTGAGCAGTGAAGCCGGCGTCATGGAGTCAACGTCCTTGGCGGGATCAAGCGCTGCAGCGACGGCGTTCTCGTCAAGGCCGGCGGGCAGCGGGCGGAACATCAGACAGCCATGAACAGCCGAATCGGTATTGATGTCCTCGACGGCCGTCAACAGCTCGTCCTGCGAAACATCGGCAGGAAGCAAAACGCGGCGAGCCTCAATGCCAACCTTCTCGCAGCGCTTGAGGGCACCGCGCTCGTAGGACAGGTCGTCCTCGCGTTCACCTACACGCACGATAGCCAACGTCGGAACAACGCCCCGCTCGCGCAGGGCTGCGCAGCGAGCAGCAAGTTCCTCAGTCAAAGCGCGAGCAACGGGAGCACCTTTCAGCAGTTCAGCCATGGCTATCCTCTCTTCCTTGCAGCGTCGGAGGCGCGGCGCGCCAGCGCATCGGCGCGCGGCAACCATGTGTCGAGCAACTCATCACACGCCGTCTCGAGCTCCTTAGCACGAGCGCGATCCTTCATAGACGTGGTGTTCGCAAAGAGCGTCAAACTCGCGCCTTGCATGGCGGCGCGGCAGAATACGGCGCCGCACGCCACGTCGGACAGCAGCTGTCGGGAGCCCTTGTCCGCCATGTCCTCGAGCAGCGCCAGCGCACGCCCGCAGGCATCCATAATGCGATACGGCGGCATAGCGGCCACATGCAGCGCATCCTGAATCGCGGTCGCTCGAGCCGGATCGTCACGCGGAATACCGTACGCCGCGGACACCTGCCCGTAGGCACGAACGTCCTCGGCAACCAACTCGACAAGCTCCTGGGACAGCTCATCAGCCTGAGCAAACGCGCGCGCCAGGTCATCCGCACGATCAGCAAGCGCGGGATTGGTCGCACCGTAGCGGGCGACCATCCCGCAAAGCGAGGCGCCCAGTGCGCCCACAAAGGCGCTCGCACTACCGCCACCGGGAACCGGCTCGCGAGCAGCCAGCGCTTGGGCAAACTCTCGACAGGTTTTATCCATCATCTCTTGGCTCATACGCACGCACCTTCAAGTCATATACATCGGTCGGGTGGCAACCGCCGACCGACCGCATCAATCACATAATGGTGCTAAGTCTAGCCCATAAGTACATGAGCGTCAGCGCACCTGGCCATCGCGGATTTCTATGACGAACGATAGGCGTCGGCACCGCAAACATGGGACACATGGCCCACCTTTCGAGACTTCCGGACGTCAAAAACTGAGGCATATCTATAAACAAGGAACCTGTTGGGGCAACGCCCACGCACGCGCGCCCCATTAAATCAACGGGCACCTCACCCCGGGGAGGGCCGACAGCATCGGCCCTCCCCTCTTTTGCGACCGCACATATTGCCACTTGTCGGCGCAATTCCAGCCCCCAGAATGGGACACATGGCCCACCCTAGCGAGCCGTCCACGCGTACAGTAAAGGCAGGTAATCCATGGACGATTACAGATCGAGGAGGACACGACCATGAAAAAGAAGGCCTTTGCGATTCTCACCCTCTGCATCAGTCTCTTTGCCGCGGTTGCCCTGGTGGGTTGCGGCGGCAGCGGCGGCGCTACCGGCAGTGGCGGTGGCGGCGGCGCAGAAAAGCCAGCCGTGGATATGAGGACCGACTTCATTTGGTTTAAGGTCGAGGTTCCCGAGGGCGTCGAGATTACCGACGTTGCCGGCGACACCGCCGACAGGGCCCAGTTTAAGTTCACCGAGAGCGAGCACGCCAGTGATCGCTTCATCCCCGTCTTCGACTCTGACAAGAACGCCGACGAGCTGTTCGACTACGAGGCAAAGTGGAATGCCAGCTTTGAGTGGACCGAGAATGACCCCGTCAAGTACAACGGCAAGACCTGGCGCAACGCTTCCTACACACACTCGGGCGGCGTGACGACCGAGTACTTCACCGACGTTGACGGTGGCAGCGTGTATGTGCGCATCGACAACGTCGAGGAGCACAAGGACGCCGTCGAGACCATGATGAAGTCTCTGGAATTTGCCGACGACATCGCCGAGGCCAAGACCGAGGCCATGGACGTCAAGCTCGACGATATCGAGATCAAGCGCTAAGTAACTGGCGAGCGCAGCGGGAAACACGGGCGCAGTGCTAACAAGCGGCGGTACCCCAGCGCTTCGTACCCAGGGAGGGCCGGTAAACCGACCCTCCCTTTCTTATGCCGGTAGCCAACGAACGCGAGGATGCCGGACGCCGGAACCGCTCCAAATGTAGCAACAGTACGAAAACGACAAGCACCCCAACACGTCCGCCCGCCGATTTATTGCGCCGCGCAGACAATTAAACCAGCATCTTTAAACATCTGAGCAGTATAGTGACCAAAACTATCGCATAACCGCACTCTACGAATGGAGAAGTTATGACCGAACACCACGCCATCAGCCGCCGAGCATTTACGTTGGGCCTTGGACTCGCGGCGTTGTCGCCACTTGCAAGCCTGCCCGAAACCGCGGCATTGGGCATTGGCCCACGAGCGGCATTTGCAGACGACGCTGCCACAGCGTCGGTCAGCCTCGACAATTTCGTCATTCGCCTTCGCCCCGCGGGCTATTTTCGCACCGCAAGCGTTAACGAAGACGGCAACGTCATCGGCAACGTCTGCCATCTGTTTAATGACGGCACATCCAGCAAGCTCATCCTTGAGAACGTAACGACCAAGAATGACGATACAAACTGGTATGCTATCCGCACCTTGCTCAATTTCGAAGAGCATAAAAAGACGGGCTACAGCATTTGGTCGGTCGATGGCGACTCGGACAAAGACGGAAAGGTCATCCACGTATGGAGTGGCGAGCATGACGGCAAGCCCAGCCGCTCTTTTGCGTTCGAGCGTCAATCAAACGGAACCTATATCATCCGAGACCGCACGGTCGAGAAAGAAACCGAGAAAAAAGACATTAAGTACCTGGCAATAGAATCGAACGGCGAAGACCAGGACAACAATAAGATCTGTCATAAGAGTAAGAGTAAGAGCATTCCGTGGGAGCTCGAACTTATCGGTTACGACATGAAAAAGAACGATGCCACGGTTAGCAGCCTCGACTGGATTACGTACAGCAGCTACGTCGACGGACCATGTTGGATGAAATACGTCGAGGACAACAAGTTCCTCGACGAGCTGAGCATCCCGGGCACGCACGATTCGGGCACCTGCAGCGTGGACAACGACACTGAGCCCCAATCCTCGCAAGTAAAATGCCAGCAGGATTACATTCCCACGCAGTTGCTCGAAGGCATTCGCTATTTTGATATCCGGCTCGGAAAGGGCGACAACCCTGGCATCGACCATGGGATGTACTACCTGCTCAAAAAAGACGCGTACTTTTTGCATCTTTCCGATGTCATAGGCTACTTCAAAACGTTTTTGAACGAAAACCCGACAGAAGCGCTCATCATGCTTGTATCACGAGGCAACGACGAGGCTACCGACGAAAGTGTTACGACGGCTTTCGCCAAGGTTTTGGACGACAACCCCAAACTGTTCTATACGTCGAGCCGCGTTCCCACACTGGGCGAGGTGCGCGGAAAGATCGTTCTGCTGCGTCGATTTAGGCTCGCCGGCGACAGCGTAAGCGGCCACACGTGGGGACTCGACCTCACCGAATGGGATAACAAAATCGCAGCGCACACCGACAGTAGCTCCATGTGCCTCGTCCAAAACGCGCAGGGCTTTGAAGCCGCGGGGGAAACAGGCGACAAAGAGCCCTATTGCACCAAGGTATACGCCCAGGACAAGTACAAACTCACGGGAACCGACAAGCTCAGCTGGGTCGATAATGCGCTGAAGGAAACGACCGGACGCACGCGCAACGAGGTAGATGTCGAGGACGATAACGGGGCCAAGGAGAAAGTCCTGGAGCGTTGCTGGTCTATCAACTACACCAGCTGCACGGGCTTGTCGCACGGAGGCAATCCTTTTACCTCGGCACGAGTAGTCAACGAGCATCTGTATAAGAGCCCGTACATCAATCCCAGCGGCATCGAGGATACAAAGTCAGATTACCTCAAGCACATTGGCATCATCGCATCCGACTTTGTTGATGCGGCGCTGGCCCGGAGCATCTATCAGCGCAATTACGATACGGAGCACAAGCAGACGGCTTCGTACTATCTCCCGTACTATCTCCCGACCCGCATGCGCATGACGTACGGCGACTCGCTGAGCGATGCCTCATTCCAGGATGGCAAGACCGTTGGCGAGGGTCATTTCCGCCTCGTTAACAGCAGCAACGTACTCAACGTGGCCGCTTCTGGCAGCGCGTTTGCCATCGAATACGTGGATGTCGACGCCCTGGGCAACGAGACCGCTACAGGACTGCAGGGCTTCGTGCCCATCGATATCGATCCGCTCGCGCTGACGCCCCATTTTGAGGGACTCGAAGGCCTTAAGGCCGGCGAAGACGTGCGCGCCAAGATTGCGGCATCACTCGAGGGCAAGCTCGAAACCGACGCCTGCACCGCCCAGCTCGAGTTTGTGCACGACGCGGACGGCGCTCCGGGCACGGCAATGGCCGAGGGCGAGGCATTTGCCGCGGGGACGTATTGGGTGCGTGCGAAAGGTCTGTTGGGCGACGCGGCGCAAAACTACACGCTTGCCACCGACGGAGCCGCAAGCTTTACCGTAGCGGCCTCGGGCAGTGCGGGCGGCACCGGCAGCGGCAACGGCACCAACGCGAGCAGCACCGACAAGAACGGCAAGGACAACAAGGGCAAGGGCTCGGGCGGAAAACTCGCCGACACGGGCGATGGCTCCGGCATTGCCGCCGGGCT
Source organism: Collinsella sp. (assembly GCA_036312985.1). GTDB lineage: Bacteria > Actinomycetota > Coriobacteriia > Coriobacteriales > Coriobacteriaceae > Collinsella. The sequence continues at coordinate 53,178 of JAXJMV010000031.1, read as the reverse complement.
CGCCGCTGCCGCCGTGGCGACGACGGTCGCCGGCGCAGCGATGCTTGCAAATGACCGCGAAAACGCTGGGGACGATAGCGAATAGGCAAGCCGGCCCTTTTAGACACATCGACTCAATCGGGGGCGCAGGATACCGTTCTGCGCCCCGATTTTCACCTTGGCCCAAACGTCGCCATAGGCTACATCACCATGTTCAGCGCGTTAACAAACTCCTGGGCCTTCGCACGGCTGCTCAGGCTAAAGACGCAAGCAGTCAACAGTCGATTGCGCAGAAAAACATCGCGGCCCTTGATTCTATTGACGCCCGTAATGTCCTTAAGATAGACAATCTCGGTGTGCTTGCCGCCGAAAGTGTCCTTCTTGAGCACCTCAATACGGTTGGGGTAGATCTTAACGTCTTTAAACCTACCCGAACCTTTGTCCTGGAACAGCAGCGTGTTGTTGTCCATACGCGTCACTCCCGCGGGGTTCGCTAAAACTGCCTCTATGGTCACATTTTAACCACCGCAAGGCTCCCATGCGAAGGTGCCAGACAACATAGCAATTCGTGTCCGCGCGAGGCTTTAAACTAAATGCGTTAAAGATGCATTCCACAAGAGGAAAGTGGGGCGACAGTGATGGGTGAACTAGTAAACCGTGGAGAATCGGCAATCGTGCCCGAAGGTTTTTACAAGCAGGTCTCCTCGATTCTCAACGCCGCTCGCGACAAGGCCTATACCGCCGTTAACTTTGCGATGGTTGAGGCATATTGGGAGATCGGCAAGAGTATTGTTGATGAACAGGGCGGAGAGGAGCGCGCCAAGTATGGCGATGCACTGATCGACGAACTTGCCGTTAGATTGACTAAGGATTTTGGCAGAGGCTTCAACGCCAGAAGCTTAAGATACATGCGTCAGTTTTATCTTGCGTTCCCAATCCGGAACGCGCTGCGTTCCGAATTGAATTGGACACATTACCGCAGGTTATCGCGTATAACCGACCCTGATGCTCGAACATGGTACATGAACGAATGCGCCGATTCTCGTTGGAGCACGCGTCAGCTCGAACGCCAGATCAACACCATGTTCCGCGAGCGCCTACTTGCCAGCAAGGACAAGGAGGCCGTCACCCAGGAAATCCAAAAGAGCGCCCCGGCTCGTCGCCCCGAGGATATCATCCGCGACCCATATGTACTGGAGTTTTTAGGTTTCTCGGACGATACTGCGTTTCGCGAGAGCGATCTAGAGCAGGCGCTCATCACGCATCTTCAGAAGTTCCTGCTGGAGCTTGGCCGTGGTTTCGCTTTCGAGGCGCGCCAAAAGCGCATCACCTTTGATGGGCGCCATTTCTATATTGACCTTGTTTTTTACAACTATCTGATGCGCTGCTTCGTGCTCATCGACCTTAAGACGGACGACCTTACGCATCAGGACCTGGGCCAGATGCAAATGTATGTGAACTACTACACGCGCGAGCTCATGAACGAAGGCGACAATCCGCCCATAGGCATCGTGCTCTGCGCGGACAAAAGCGATTCGATTGTCGAGTACACGCTGCCCGAAGACAACGACCAAGTGTTTGCCGCCAAATACCTGCCGTATCTTCCAAGCAAGGAAGAGCTGGCGCGCGAACTAAGCGCCGAGTACCGCGCCATCAACGAAGCGACCAATGGCGAAACGCAAGGGTAGCAGCACGTTGCGACCGAAGCCACCGCAGCCGTCGCAGGCGCACTCGCGGTTGCGACGCACGCTACGAAACAATACCGGTCATGGACGCCGGCAACGACATTCTAGCCGTGGCTGGCGAGCGTGACCTGACAGGCAAAGACGCGGCCTTCGTCTGATGTGGGTCCATTGGCTGCCACAGAAAAGGGCCGGTTGCAGCCGGCCCTTTAGACGATAATACCTGCGTTGCCCGCGCTTCCGAAGTGTGACTAGCTGAGGAGCGGGTTCCGCGGCACAACCTGATTTTACCCAGTGAGGAGGCTCTTTTGCAGCCGCTCCACTGTTTATTTACATCTGGCACCCTCAAACAATCAGACGGCAGCCCGCACTCCTGAGAGCTGCCCCGCACCCCCGGCCATCACCTTACGGCAACAACCGGTGCTACTCCCCTACTTCCCAAATAGCGCACCCAGCAGACCGCGGCGTTTGGGCTTCTCCTCTCGGTAGGAACCCTCGACGGCGGCTGCCACCTGACGCGGCTGCTCGCCGCCTCCGCGGCGCACGATCTGGTATAGGAACGGCGATTTAACGTATTTGACCTCGATGGGCGTGGCGTGCACGGTGCTCTCGCCGGACAGATGCAGGCTCGGGTTGAGCGGCGCCACGATATGCGTCTCGCGCTTGTCGCTAAACACCACCGCGGCCGCACGACCCGTCTGGCCGTTTACGGCAATGCGCACCTGCTCGCCATCGCGGCTGTCCGTCGCCGGACGATCGACAAAGTAGACCGGCACCATCACCAGGCCATCCTTATGCTTGCGGGCCTTGCGCGCCCAGGTTCGGATGCTCTTTTTATTGAGCCCCAGTACGGCCTCGGCATCGTTGTCCACAACGTCGAGCGCCAGCTTATCAATGACCACCTGGTCCTTGGTGGACGCATCGACGGAGACAACGCGGAAGTCACCCTCCTGCATGGCTGGATCAAACGGCCCAACCTTGGCAAAGTCCCACGGCTCCAGAATGCCCATAAGGCGAACATCCAGATAGTTTGCCCTCGGATACGCCCAGTCGAGCAACTCGTAGTACACCAGGGTCTCCTTGCTCAGGCCCTTGCCCGGGAAGGACGCCATCATGCGCAAATCCGCTAGCGCCATGGGGAAATAGAAGAGCATCATGTCGTTTTGGATCGCATCTTCCACGTCGTGCCCGGCAAAGGCATCCGGATACTGACGCACCAGCTGCAGCGCGTTGGCACGCGCCTGCTGCGGCGAGATTTCGCAGGGAACACCCTGCTCAGGTACATACTCCGCACCAACGCCCATGGTCAGGCGCTTGCTGAAGGTACCGGGCTTGAGCAGATCGGCGACGCCGATCTTATTGCCGCAGGACGGGCACTCAAACACGCGCTGGGTCGACTCGCCCTCAAAGGACGCTCCGCAGAAGGGGCAAGGAATGCTCACATGCGTGGCTTCTTGGAACTCCTGCGCCGTGCCGCGATCCTCCCACAGCAGATGTTCCAAGACCGACTGATTGCGCCAGTGCGAATTGAAGAAATACCAGTCCGGGTCCTCCGGGCGCTCGAGTTGCGACACATGCGTGAGCTTGAGCAGTCCATCCACCACCGTCAACGGCGCATGGCGAATGCCCAAAGCGCTCTTGGGCTCCCCTGCATCGGCCTGCCACGGAACGACCGCGCCGCAATAGGCGCACTCAAAGCCGCGCTTAGCCTGGTGCGAGTACATAGGGCCGCCGCAGTTTTGACATTTAATGGCAAACATCTCGTCCATGGAAACATCCTCCTTAAGCACGGGCTGTCGACATTAAGTATGTCGAGCAAACAGGCACATGCCCATACCCATGTGGCCCAAAATGGACCACCCAGGCAGACGAGAAGGCTCGCTCGTTAGCACCGGCAGACCATTGCTGCATTTTCTGAGCATCGGTGCACAGCGCCCCCGCACGAGCTACACTATCCCCTTAATCATGATTGTGAGGACGACCGCTATGCTATTTGTAAATCGGCTGGTACATATGCTTGTTCCCGGCAGCGAAAGCGAGCCGGTCGATACCTCCCGCCGCACCAACGCGGGTTTTGCCGCAAGCCTCATCTGCATCGGCCTCAACATCACCCTGTGCCTGGCCAAGGGCATCGCGGGCCTGCTCGCTGGCTCTGTCTCGCTTATCGCCGACGCTTTCAACAACCTCTCCGATGCCTCGAGCAACATTGTGAGCCTGCTCGGTTTCCGCCTTGCCAGCCGCCCGGCAGACGAAGGCCACCCCTATGGTCACGGCCGCTACGAGTACCTAGCCGGCCTGTTCGTCGCCGTCCTGGTTTGCGCCGTCGGCATCAACCTGATTCTCGAGTCGGTCACCAAGATCATCAAGCCCTCGCCCACCGCTTACACGTTTATTTCCCTTGCGGCACTGGCTACGTCCATGCTCGTTAAGCTCTGGATGGCAGCGTTCAACCGCACGCTGGGCGATCGCATCGACTCGGAGACGCTCATCGCCACGGCGCAGGACTCCAAAAACGACGTCATCACCTCGGGCTCGGTCTTGGTGGCGGCGCTTATTTCGCAGACGACCGGCTTTGATCTCGATGGCTGGGCAGGCCTGGGTGTGGGCGTCTTCATCTGCATCAGCGGTCTGGGCCTGGTGCGCGACGCCATCAGCCCGTTGCTGGGGCAAGCGCCCGACCCCAAGCTCGTCCAGGCAATCCGCGACAAGATCATGTCCTATCCGCAGGTCTTGGGCACACACGACCTCATGGTGCACGACTACGGCCCCGGTCGTCAGTTTGCCAGCGCCCACGTGGAGATGCCCGGCGAGGGCGACGCGTTTGAGCACCACGAGATTCTGGACACCATCGAGCACGACATCAAGCGCCAGATGGGCATTGGTATCACGCTGCACTGCGACCCCATCGCGACAACCGGCGATGACTTGCGCGGCTGGGTCAAGCGCGGCGTCATGCAGATCGATCCCGCGCTCTCCATCCACGATCTGCACGAGCACGACGGGTTCGTTTCGTTTGACCTGGTGCGTCCCGACGGCTTTGACATATCCGACGAGGAGCTGCTGGAGCTCGTCACGCGCATCGTGCACGAGCGCCGGCCCGATGCCTCATGCGTCGTCACGTTTGATTCGGGCTTCAGCTCGCCCGAGCGTCCGGCCGAGCAGCTGTAGCCCCGCTCCGCTCGTCCGCTAGTTTCCCTGCGCGCCCGAGATGCCGTTTTGCAGGGCGTTCCAGGCATCCGTCGCCATGCCGCCCAAGTTCTGCGCGGTATCGCCCAGGTTCTGAGCGGTGTCGACCAGCTCTTGCGCCTTGTCTCCCAACTCCTGCGCCTTGTTGCTCAAGTCCTCCAGCGTATTGGAGCTCGAGCTGTCGGTACCGCTTTGGCCGTCGGACGAGTTGCCCGAACTGTTCTTGTGCGTGAGTTGAATTTCGAGGTTGCCGTTGTCGTTATAGTAGGCAGAAGTAACGACCCAGTTGGCATCGACGACGGGCGTTGAGCCATCATCAGTCAGGACCACGGCATTCGAAAGATCGGCGCCGCGCGACTTGAGGATCTTCTTGGCGTTGGACCAGTACTGCCCCGGGATATCACTCAAATCGACGGTGCTAGACGAGGCGGACTCGGTTTGCTCGGCAGTGGTATCGGCCGTTGAACTCCCTCGCTTGTTGAGCATGCCCGACACGATGGCAAACACAACCGACAGCGCAAAGAAGATCGCCAGCACGATGAGGATCTTCTTAATCACGCTCGACGAACGCGACGGCGTCTCTTCCTCGTCCTCGCCATATTGCGGAATCGACTTGGGGTACTCGCGATACGGCTCGCGCGACTCGTAGCGAGGCTGCGCCGTGCGAGGCATATACGTCGTCTGCTGAGGCTGCGGAATGGGATTCTGCGGCAGGTCATCATAGGGATTCGGCGTCGAGGCGGCATAAGAATCCTGCGGCGCGTAATCAAACGGGTCTGCCGCCGCGTTGCCATAGGGGCTTTGCAAAGATGCAGCGTAAGGGTCCTGCGCCGCGTCGCCATAGCCCATAACTCGTGTGGGCTCGGCAGAAGGCTGCGTCGCGGCGGGGTCGACATAACCGGGGTTGGGAACAACGCGGGTCGCATCGGCGCTATCGCCAGCCTGCGCGGAACCGCAGCCGCCCATCACGGTTGTCTTGTCCTGATCCATGCAACGATTCCTTTCCGTCGCCTGTAAGCATCAAGTTATCCATGCATTCTACCAGCGCAAAAGCCTATGATGGGCAGAGTCCGTCGGTATCTACAAGACATGCGCGGGCCTAAGGATCAAAAAGCCCCGCCGGGCCTTGGTAGGCGCGACGGGGCGGGCAAGCGGCTATGAGCAGCGAGCTTAGAACAGGCCGGTGATGTTGCCGTCGTTGTCGACGTCGATGTTCTCGGCCGCAGGGACCTTGGGCAGGCCCGGCATGGTCAGAACACTGCCAGTCAGTGCGACCACAAAGTGGGCGCCGGCGGAAACCTTGAGCTCACGCACCGTGATGCGGAAGTTCTCGGGAGCGCCCAGGGCCTTGGCGTTGTCGCTAAAGCTGTACTGCGTCTTGGCGACGCACACCGGCAGGTTGCCAAAGCCATTCTCGCGCAGCTCGGCGAGCTGGCGCTTGGCGGCCGGCGTAAAGTCAACGCCGTCGGCGCGGTAGACCTTGGTGGCAACGGCCTCGAGGGCATCAGCGACATCAGCGCCGTCCTCATAGGCAAACTTGAGCTCGCTCGGCTGCTCAATCAGACGCATGACCTCATCGGCAAGCTCGAGCGCGCCCTCGCCGCCCTTGGCCCAGACCTCGGAAAGCTTAACGTTGACGCCGAGCTTCTGGCACTCGGACTCAATGAGCGCGAGCTCGGCCTCGGTGTCCGTCGGGAAGCGGTTGATGGCGACCACGCAGGGCAGACCATATACGTTCTGGATGTTGTCGACGTGACGCAGCAGGTTGGGCATGCCAGCCTTGAGTGCCTCGAGGTTCTCCTCGTTGAGATCGGCCTTGGCGACGCCACCGTTGTACTTCAACGCGCGAGCGGTGGCGACGATCACGACGGCGTTGGGACGAACGCCCGTCATGCGGCACTTGATGTCCAGGAATTTCTCGGCACCCAGGTCGGCACCAAAGCCCGCCTCGGTAATGGCGACATCGCCAAAACGCATAGCCATACGCGTGGCCATGATGGAGTTGCAGCCGTGGGCGATATTGGCGAAGGGACCGCCGTGGACAAACGCGGGCGTGCCCTCGAGCGTCTGCACCAGATTGGGCTTGAGCGCATCCTTGAGCAGTGCGGCCATAGCTCCCTGGGCCTTAAGGTCGCGGGCGCGGACGGGCTCGCCGGCATAGCTATAGCCGACAACGATCTCGCCCAAGCGCTCCTTAAGATCGCTGATGCTCGTGGACAGGCACAGGATCGCCATGACCTCGGAGGCGACGGTGATATCGAAGCCGTCCTCGCGCGGCACGCCCTGGGCCTTACCGCCAATGCCGTCGATGACGTGGCGCAGCTGACGGTCGTTCATATCGACGACGCGCTTCCAAGTGATGCGCTTAACGTCAATACCGAGCTGATTGCCCTGCTGGATGTGGTTATCAAGCATGGCGGCCAGCAGGTTGTTGGCAGCACCGATAGCGTGGAAGTCGCCGGTAAAGTGCAGGTTGATATCCTCCATGGGGATGACCTGAGCCCAGCCGCCGCCGGCAGCACCGCCCTTAACGCCAAAGACGGGGCCGAGCGAAGGCTCGCGCAGGGCCACGGCACTCTTGACGCCGCGACGACGCAGGCCATCGGCCAGACCGATGGTCGTGGTGGTCTTGCCCTCGCCCGCAGGCGTGGGGTTGATGGCGGTCACGAGGACAAGCTTGGCCTGGTGATCAGTCGGCTCGTTGAGCAGTGAATAGTCGACCTTAGCCTTGTCGAAGCCGTACGGAATCAGGTGCTTAACGTCGACGCCGGCGTTCTTGGCCACCTCGGTAATAGGCAGTGACGTGACAGAACGTGCGATTTCGATGTCAGTAGGCATGGGCGGTCCTTTCGTTACCGAATGAGAAAAAGACCAATTCAGCATAGCACGGGCGCGCAATAGTAAAACGCCCATAACCGATGAACGGCGATATGTTTACCCGATGCCCAGCGATAGTCCAACAGCCCGCCAAAACAAAGCGCCCTAAACGGTAGGTTCAATCCTCAGGTGCTCAAAGGTGCGAAGGGTTGCCTGACGGCCCTGCGGCGTACGAATCATCAACCCGCACTGCAGCAAATAGGGCTCATAGACATCCTCGAGCGTGCCCGGGTCCTCGCCCACCGCGCTGGCAAGGGTCGTAAGTCCCACGGCACGACCGGAGAACGTCTTGGCAAGCGTCTCCAAGATACGAATATCCATCCAGTCCAGACCGAGCTCGTCGATCTCGAAGAACTCGAGCGCCTGACGGCAGATATCGAGCTCAATGGGACCGTTGCCGCGCACCTGTGCATAGTCGCGCACGCGCTTGAGCAGGCGGTTGGCAAGACGTGGCGTACCGCGCGAACGCGAGCCGATCTCGAGTGCACTGGGATGATCGATCGTCACGCCCAGGATAGTCGCCGAGCGCGTCACAATCTGCGCGAGCTCCTCGACCGTGTAGTAATCCAGGCGATATGAAATGCCAAAGCGGTCGCGCAACGGGCCTGTCAACATGCCTGAGCGGGTCGTTGCCGCTACCAGCGTAAATTTGGGAATATCCAGGCGAATCGAGCGCGCCGCCGGACCCTTGCCAATCACGATATCGAGGGCAAAGTCCTCCATCGCGGGGTACAGGACCTCCTCGACCGAACGGTTGAGGCGGTGGATCTCGTCGATAAACAGCACATCACCCGGCTGCAAGTTAGTAAGGATGGCCGCCAGGTCGCCCGTGCGCGCGATGGCAGGGCCACTCGTGGTCTTGATCTGAGCGCCCAGCTCGTTGGCGATAACGGTGGCCAGCGTGGTCTTGCCCAGGCCCGGAGGACCCGAGAAGATCACGTGGTCGAGCGTCTCGCCACGGCTCTGCGCCGCTTCGATCAACACGCGCAGGCTCTGCTTGATGTGCTCCTGGCCACAGTAATCGTCCAGGCGCTGGGGGCGCAAAGTGCGGTCGACATCGAGGTCCTCGGCCGTCAGCTCCGAGCCCACCATGCGCTCGCCGTGCGCCATGGATGCCGCCGGCGAGTTGCCGGGCGTCGCCCACAGGTCCTGAGAGTCATCGGCTTCCCACATCACGCATCCATTCCAAGTCGCTTAAGCGCCGCGCCGAGCAAATCCTCGACACGCATATTCTGCCCATCATACCCGCTCAGGGCAACATCGGTCTCCTGCGGGCTAAAGCCCATGGAAAGGAGTGCCGCACGGGCATCGTCGATCGCCGAGGGAGCGGCAGCGGACACGGGCATCGCAACCTGTCCGGGAATCACGTCGACCGGCACAAAGCCCTTATCCTTGGCAAAGGTGCTCTTGAGTTCCAGGATCAGGCGCTGAGCTGTCTTTTTGCCCACACCGGGTACCTTGGCCATGCCCTTGTCGTCCTCGGCCATCACCAGCGAATACAGCTGCCCCACGGTATAGGTGGAAAGCACGGCAAGCGCCAGGCGCGGGCCAACGCCCGAAACGGACACGAGCCGGTCGAACATCGTGCGCTCATCCTTTGAGGAAAAACCGAAAAGTGTCATGGCGTCCTCGCGCACCTGCATACGCGTGTAGAGACGGACCTCGCCGCCGGGCGTCGGCAACGTGGCCGCAGTGCTGCCCGAGATGCCGAGTTCAAAGCCAACGCCCGACACATCGACGACAGCAGAGCTCATCGTGGCCTCGACAAGCGTTCCGTGGAGCTGGGAAATCATCAGTATCCGGTTCCTCTCTGTTGATAGAACTCGCCACCGGTGAGGGCGCGGGTGCGGCTGAGGTTTACGTGGCAGATGGCGCAGGCCAGGGCATCGGCGGCATGGTCGGGATGCGGGTCGTGGTCGAGCTGTGTGAGTGTGCGTACCATGTAGGCGACCTGCCGCTTGTCCGCGGCGCCAGTGCCCACCACAGCCTGTTTGATCTGCATGGGCGTGTACTCGCCAATCTCGAGCGCGCACTCCGAAAGCGCCACAAGCGCAGCACCGCGGGCATGCGCCGTGGGGATGGCCGAACGAACGTTGGCACCAAAGTAGATGCTCTCGACAGCAGCCGTGTCGGGTCGATAACGCTCAACGACATCCTTAAGGTCATGGGCGATATGCGACAGGCGCACCGCGAGCGGACTTCCGGCACTGGTCTCGATGCAGCCATAGGCACGGCAGCGAACCTCGCCACGCCGCTCCTCGATAATCCCCCAACCCGTATGAGCCAAACCGGGGTCAATGCCCAAGATAACCAAGCCGACCTCCCCTCGCCACAAGCACAGCGCAAGACAAGGCCCCGCGCATCATTCACGAACGTCTGTTCTAGAATAACACAACGCTAGCCCTATAAGTCAGCCGAGATCGAATTGTAGGTTGAGTATACGCAAGCGAGCGCCCGCCAGAGCGAGCAAGGTGCCTTGAAAGAGGAGGGCATTGACCTGGCGGTCATGTCCGACGATTGAAAGGCAGATTGCCGCTCTGGCGGGCGCGCAGCGACCTAGTTCTGAGAGAAAAAGGGGAACTGCCTCGGATCAACCGGCGGATGCGGCATCGGGCCACCCTGGGGACTACCTTGCGAGCCGCCCTGACCGCCCATCATCTTATCGATGGCGTCCTGAACCTCGCCCTCGAACTTTTTCATTCCCTCGTGCAAACGACGCTGACCGTCCTCGGAGCGCAGCTCCTCCATTTGCTCGGGCGAAATACCCAGCAGCTCGCCCAGCACGCCCATCATCTCGTTTCGCACGCGCTCGCTCGTATCCTCGTCAGCAAAACGGCGCACCTCGGCGCGCGCCAGCGAATCGACCGTCATGCGCTCCTTGCCGCTGAGTCCCAGATCGGACCACGCAAGCATGTAGGGCCAGGAGCGCTCAACAAACGAACGTGCCGAGACGATCGGAGCCGTCGGCAGCATGCGGCGAGCAGCCTCGCCCTGGCGCACGAGCATCAGCAGCAGCGAGCAGGCCTCAGTCTTGCCAGCGGCCATCGGGATGTCGTCGAAAGATCGATTGCGGTCCACGTGCGCCTCGAGCGCGCCATCGACCTCACCCGGCTCAAGCCCGCCGAGCAGCTGTGCCGCGCGGTCGAGCATATCGACCGGACCGTCGAGCGTCGAGAGCGCTTGCGCCAGCACGCGCTCCATACAATCTTCCACCGCGTTGAGCGTCACGAGCTCTTGGGGCACCACGGCAGACGTGCGGTTGCGCACACGCGCCACAAACTCAAGCGTCGACAGGTACACATCGCCAAAGGGCGCAAAGTCGCCCTGGTAGCCGCCGCAAAGCGCCGGCGCCGCCAGCGCGTACTCGGTTTTGGACAGCGGGCTCAGCGCCATCGCACCCAGCTCGAGCGCCGTGTCCTCCAGCATGAGGCCCAACGTGCGCGAGCGCAGACGCTCGGCATCGCCCGCCGACACGTCGCGATCGAGCACACGCGTCGCATCCGGTGCATCGCGCTCGACAGTGCGAATGTGTAAACGCTCGGCGATGGCGCGGACGGCGGCACAGCGGGCAGCCTCGGCCTCTTCCTGCGCCGGAGTAAAGATACGGTTGCGCCCCAGCACCAGGCCAATCACATTGCGCGGGCCCAGAGCGTCGACGGCCAGCGCCGCCAGCAAAGACGACGGCAAGTCGCCCTCGAGCGCCACCACGGCGCGCGACGCACCGCGGGCGCGGGCGTTATCGCGAACGGCAAGCACCAGCGCCTGCCACAGCCATTCCTCGGAGCGAAACTCGGGCAGCTCGTGGTCTTCCAGGGCATCGAGCATCACACCGCGCTGGATCTCCTGAACCAGTAGGCTCTCCTCAAAACACGGCGCTTGGGCCACCACGCGGCCGCAGTCGTCGAGCACAAACGAACCGCCGGTATACACCGACTCGTCATAGGCACCGACCGGCGCTATGCAGGCAAACCACACGCTGCGCTTGGATGCGATCTTGCGGTAGGCGCCGCTGCGAACGGCGGCAATGGCAGCAGTCTCGCGGTCGGTCATGTCAAACGCGTTGAATTGGAAATACGCAATGAGGTCAACACCGGTCGGCAACATCTCGAGTTCGCGGTCCAAGTCAAAAATCACGGCGATGCGCACGCCGTCCACGTCGAACACCGGCGGCGCCCAACGCGCGTCGCTGTTCTCGCCACGCTGCAGGGCAATGCTCGAACGCGCCGGCACCACATGACCGTCCTTGAGCATCATGTAGTCGAGCAGCGGCTGGCCCTCAAACGAAACCGCCGCGGGCACGATGCAGATCATGTCAAGCTCCTGGATACGCTCGGCGACACCAGTCAAGCCGGCAAGCATGTCGTGCTCAAAGTCGGCAGCGCCCACCAGGCCACCGGGCATGGCGCCCATAAAGAGCGGAGCCGGAACGCACAGCACGCGCGCCCCGCGCTCGTGGGCCAGACGAGCCTGGTCCTCGATGCGGCCGCAAATGCCCTCAATATCACCCAGGCGCATATCGATCTGTGCAAGCGCGAGCTTCATGGCTCAGCCCTTTCCGTCGTAAACCATCGAAATCGTAGTAAAAGCGCCGGCCGCATAATGCAGTCGGCGCTTGCATGTGCATATGCTAGCTATGATACCCCGAGCGGGGGCGCGCTCCTAGAATGTCGCGGACCACAGCCCGTGCAGGTTGCAGTAGGCATAGACGGTACCGGTCTTGGAGCCGCCCGCGAAAAACGTCGCGGGTTTCATGCCGGGCTCAAGGTAATGGACCTCTAAGCGGCCCTCGGCCTCAAGGGCGATCCACTCAATGTAGTGCTCGGGCAGGCTGGGGTGCTCGACCGAGCCAACGCGTGCGCGAATCACGTGACCGTCACGCTCGGTCTCGACAACAGGCACGTGCTTCTCGTGCGCCGCGTCCTCAGTGTTTGCAGTCAGCTCCGTGCAACCGGCAGGGGTCGCAACGCCGTCGCCAAGGGCAGCGATGAGCTTGCCGTCGGGGTCCTTAAAGAATTTCGCCATGATGTTCTCCTTTGCTGATGTGCCAATGTTCTCGATGGTTCTTATGCCCAAAGGCAGACAAACCATCCACGGCATTGCAAATGAACACATAACGGATCAGGCAAGCGGTCGGGCCAAAATGCGTCGACCGTCCTGCCCACTCCAGCAGTCCCACCCCGCGCGCGGCTAGCGCCCGTCGCCGCCCAGCAGCGCCAGAACATCTTCGCGGGTAAACAACGCCGACGAGATGCCGTCGCCGCCGAGCACGCTGTTGACCAGGTCGCGCTTGGACTCCTGCATCTGCATAATGCGCTCCTCGATCGTGTCCTTGGCGATGAGCTTGTACACGGTCACGGTATGCTGCTGACCAATACGATGCGCGCGGTCGGTCGCCTGGTCCTGCGCGGCCACGTTCCACCACGGGTCGTAGTGAATGACCACATCGGCCGCCGTCAGGTTAAGGCCCACGCCGCCCGCCTTGAGCGAAATCAAAAAGACCGGAACCTCGCCCGCTTGGAACTGCGCGACCATCTTGGCGCGGCTCTCCTTAGACGAAGCGCCCGTGAGCTTAAGGAAGGCGATGTCCTCCTTGGCCAAGCGCTTACCGATAATATCGAGCATACCCGTAAACTGGCTGAACAATAGGATGCGATGTCCGCCGTCGAGTGCGCCGTGCACGAGTTCCATGCACGTATCGAGCTTGGCGCTCCCCGCCTTGTAATCCTCGTAGTGTAGACGCGGGTCGCAGCAGATCTGGCGCAGCTTGGTGAGCTCGGCGAGCACCTTGAGCTTGTCTTTCTTAAACTCGGATGACTCGCGGTGCTGCACCTGTTGGGCGATACGGTCCTGGTTGGCCAGGTAGAGCTTGCGCTGCTCGCCGGTGAGCTGCGCCATGACCGTATCCTCGATCTTCTCGGGCAGGTCGGCCACCACGTCTTCCTTGACACGGCGCAGCACAAACGGCGACACGAGCGCTTGCAGGCGAGCGGCACTGTCGCCCTCGGCATGCTCGACCGGGCTTTCGAAGCGCTTGGCAAACGACTCGCGCGTGCCAAGTAGGCCCGGCATCAAAAAGTCGAAGATGCTCCAGAGCTCGGATAGGCGGTTTTCAATGGGCGTGCCCGTCAGGGCAAAGCGCACGCCGGCCGGCAGGCGCTTGGTGGCACGCGCCACCTGGGTGAGCGGGTTTTTAATGTACTGGGCCTCATCGAGTACCACGCGGGCAAAGTCCTGCTCGACGTACTCGTCGATATCGCGCCGCATAAGGTCATACGACGTCACGACCACGTTATGCTCGGCCACGCCGGCGATTTGCACGCGACGCTGGGCCTTGGCGCCCACGATGGCGCACACATCGAGCGACGGGGCGAAGCGCTCCAGCTCGGCAGTCCAGTTGTACACGAGCGACGCAGGGCACACCACAAGCGTGGGCTTAATGTCCCCCGCTTCCACGCGCGCCAGGATATGCGCGATCATCTGCAGCGTTTTGCCCAGGCCCATGTCGTCGGCCAAGATGCCGCCAAGGCCCAGGTGTTCGAGCGAGCCGAGCCACTGGTATCCGTCGACCTGGTAGCCGCGCATCGTTGCCTTGAGCGATGCCGGCACCGTAAAGTCCATCTTGCCGAGCGTGTCCAGACGCTCGACGGTACGGCGGAACGCAGCGTCGCGATCGGCCTCGAGCGCGGGCGTGCGCGCGAGCATGCTATCGACGAACAGGGTGCTCGACGCGGGAAGCGACACGCCGTCGAGCAGGTCAACAGCATCGACCCCCAGATCCTCGGCAAGGCCAAACGCGGCTCGGGCACCCTCGTCCAAACGAATGATGTCGCCGGACGTAAGGCGCGCAAACGTCTGGTGACGCTTGTAGGAGTCGAGGTAGATGGCAAGGTCTGACGCCGAAAGGCCGCTCGCGCCCAGTTCGACGTCGAGCAGATTGCTCTTGACGGTCGCACGAACCGAGAGCTTGGGCGCGGGTCGCACCGAAATCTGGCGCAGACGGTCGCTGAGCATGACCTCACCCAGCTCGGACAGGGCGGACAGGCCCTCGGTCAGCAGGCAGAACAAGCTCTCGTCATCGCGCTCCTCAAACGCCAGACCGCCCTCGTAGAAATCGAAGTACAGGGCCGCCGTGTCCATAACACGAAACTCTGCCACCTCGTCGCGGGGCGGCACGCCGGGGCGTTGCTCTTCGAAGGGGCTGCCCGGAGCGCCCAGGCTAAAGAGATCTGCCGACCAGTCGCCGTAGGCAACCGTAATTTTGCAGGTCACAAGCCCATCGTCGACGCCGATCGCCATAGCAAAGCTCGGCTCGGGCGCCACGGTATCGAGCGCGGCGGGCGCGGTAAGGTCGGTATAGTCGCGCAAAATGGGCAGCGCCATACGACAGAACTCCCCCACCTGGTCGACAGCGATATGGATCGGCGTGCGACAGGGCAGTAAGCGCGATAGGAACGGCGCCGCATGCTGGGCAAACGCTACATCGGCGCGGCGCGCACGGCGGGTGTCGACCAGATAGGCAACGTCGCCCGAAGCAAAGCAGTATGCATCGGCCGGCAGGCGTAGATCGTAGCTGCCACCAGCCGCCGGCGCGATTTTGGCGGCAAGGAGCAGTGGGCGCTCAGACAGCGCCTCGTCCTCCCCTTCCGGAGGCATCTCAACCGCCACGTCATAGGTGCGATGCATCGTCGTCCCCCGCGACCAGGCGGGCTCAAAAGAGATGGTCTGGCCGCGCAACAGGTCCAGCACATATACGATGCTATGCTCGGACAGCGGCAACTGACGCTCGGCGACAAAACCGCTGCGGGCAAAGTCGTACGACGCCGAACGCGAGCTTGTGATGTCATCGAGATAGGCAACTGTCGTCACGACAAGGTTGAGCAGCTTTGTCGACACGTCTTCGAAGGCTTCGGGCGTATGGACAAACGTGAGCTTCTTGCCGTACGAGAAGGTGCCGCCGCGCACGTAGGCATCGGCCATGCCGTCGATGTCCTTGACCACGTAGGAGACCGATCCACAGCGAATGCGAAGCTCGAGCGCCCAGCTAAAGCGCTCGGCAAACAGTGGATTGTAATACGGCACCAGCGAGGGCTCCAACACCGCCTTGGGGGCATCGGGATCCACACTGCCGGCGAGCTTGCGGCGCATGCTCGCCAGCTCATCCATGCGCGCGTCCGAAAGATCGGAGAGCGCCGCCATGAGGCTGGGACTCGTGGGGACGGGCGCCGGAAAGGGAAAGTTGGGATTGACGGCCGGCGCTTTGGGCGCGTTGCGCGCGGGCTGTTTCGGCTGCGCCGCAAACGTGCGGACCGGCGTGCGCAAACCTTCGACGGGCTCGGCGCCGCTGGCATCCAAATACGCCAGAGCCGTGGCAATAGCGTGCTTGCACATGCCGGGGTAGCGATAGGCAGCGGGGCAATCGCAGTCGTAGTCGATCACCTCGTGCTCGTCCATGTCGAGCGCCACGTGCGTCTTGTACAGGTCGCCACGCGAACCGCGCACCGAGCCCTCAACCGTCACGTTTTTGGAGAAGCGCGAGCCGCTGTCCTCGATCGACAGCACGGCGCCGTTGAGCATGAGCGAACGCCCCTTCATAAAGGTGCCACTCAGCGCCGCCTCTTTCCGGAGCGCCTGCACAAACGTCCCCTGCGCCATCACTTCCTCCAATCTCACCCGGGGTAGCTTAGATAACCGTCACGCGGCCTTGGTTGCCGACGATGGCCTTTGCCTCTGCCAGCAGCGGAATCGAGCGTGCATTGACCTTGGCCGGCACCTCAGCACGCAGCACGCGCCCGTCGACTTGCTCAATAAAGATCTCCACGCGGTCGCCGCCCGGGTTGGTGGTGAGCACCGTGGCCAGGCGCGCCATATTGCCCTGGCTAAATCGGCTGTTGGGCACCATGA
This sequence comes from Collinsella sp., assembly GCA_036312985.1. Lineage (GTDB taxonomy): Bacteria > Actinomycetota > Coriobacteriia > Coriobacteriales > Coriobacteriaceae > Collinsella. The sequence goes on along the minus strand of JAXJMV010000031.1, from coordinate 36,553 downwards.
CCTCAAAGACCTTGGGCTTGTTGTTCTCCTCGCTAAGCTCCAGCGGCACAATCTCCTGCGCGATGATCTGGTCGCCGCGGTCCGAGCGCTCGAGCTTGCCCTTAATGCGCACAAACGCGTCGGACAGCTGCGCGCCGGTCTCGGGATCGACCTCGCCATACAGATACCCCTCGGCCTCCTTGTAGGTCTTGGGGAACACCACGACCGTGGCCTCGCCTTCCATGTCTTCGAGCTGCACGATGCCCATGGGGTCGCCGTTTTTGGTCACGCGCTTGGACACGCTCGAGACCATGCCGGCCCACCACAGCGCCTTGCCCTCGGGAATCTCCTGGTTGATGGTACCGCCCGTAGGATTCTGAACTTCGTAGCCAGTGTCGATCTGCGAGAACGAGAAGTCGCGTGCCTTGGCCAGCGCATACTCAAACGGGCGCAGCGGGTGGTCCGAGACATAGATGCCCAGAACCTCCTTCTCCTGGCTCAACTTAAGGTGGCGGTCCCACTCCTGGCCATCCGGATCGGGCACGCTCACCTCAAAGCCCGAGCCCTCAACATCACCAAACATGTCGAAGAACGACGTCTGGCCGCTCGCACGATCCTTCTGGCGCTTCACCGCGGCATCGATGATGTTCTCAGGGTTGTTCTTATCCACAAAGTGCATCATCTGGCGACGCGGATACCCCGTGGAGTCGAAGGCGCCTGCCTTGATGAGCGATTCGATCACACGGCGGTTGGCCTGGCTCGAGTCCACGCGCTCGACAAAGTCGTGCAGCGTCTTAAACGGACCGCCCGCCTCGCGCTCGGCGATAATCGCCTGCGCCACGCCGGTGCCCACGCCGCGGATGCCGGCCAGACCAAAGCGCACGCCCTCCTTGGTAGCCGTGAACTCAGTACCGGACTCGTTGACATCTGGCGACAGCACGGGGATGCCGTCGTGACGGCACGCCGAGACGTAGTGAACGATCTTGTCGGTCTTGCCCGTATAGGACGTCAGAACGGCCGCCATGTACTCGTGCGGATAGTGCGCCTTGAGCCACGCCGTCTGCATAACCAGGATGGCGTAGCCGGCGGAGTGCGACTTGTTAAAGGCGTAGGACGCGAACTCAAGAACATCGTCCCAAATCTTCTGGGCGACCTCGCGCGTGTAGTTGTTCTTGATAGCGCCGTTCATCCAGTGGTCGTAGGTGGTCTCGTCCGAGCCATCCTCCCAGTGGAGCACCGTCGACGTGAGCAGCTTGATCTTTTTCTTAGCCACGGGCTTACGGATACGCGAGTCCGATTCGCCCTTGGAGAAGCCGCACATCTCGACGGAGATGAGCATAACCTGCTCCTGATAGACCATGGTGCCGTAGGTTTCGCCCAGGATGTCGTCCAGACGGTCGTCGTAGGAGACAGCCGGTTCCTTGCCGTTCATACGGTTGATATAGGACGAAACCATGCCGGCGCCCAGCGGTCCCGGGCGGTACAGAGCGATCAATGCCACGACGTGCTTGTACTCGGTGGGCTTCATATTCTTGATCGTGGCCGTCATGCCGGCGGACTCGACCTGGAAGACGCCGGCGGTGTGACCGGAGCCCATGAGCTTAAAGATCTCGGGGTCGTCAAAGGGAATCTCTTCCTCTTTGATGTCGATGCCGAAATTCTTTTTGATGTTTGCCTTAGCCTTGGAGATAACCGTCAGCGTGCGCAGGCCCAGGAAGTCCATCTTGAGCAGGCCCATGTCGGCAACGGTATGGCCCTCGTACTGGGTAATCTCGACGCCGCCCTTGGTATCGAGCTTGGTGGGCACATGCTCGTTGACGGGATCGCGGCAGATCAGGACGGCGCACGCGTGCACACCCTCGCCACGGGTGAGGCCCTCGATCGAGAGCGCCGTGTCGATGATACGGCGGGCGTCGTCATCCTTTTTATAGGCCTCGGCAAAGTCGGGGTTAAACAGATCCTCTTTGCCGGGTTGCTTTTCGAGCACCTGCTTGAGCTTGACCTTGGGGTCGCTCGAGACCATCTTGGACAGGCGCTGGCCCATGTAGACCGGGTAGTCCAGCACGCGCGCGGCGTCGTTGATGGCCTGCTTGGCCTTAATGGTCGAGTAGGTGATGACGTGGGTGACCTTCTCGGGACCGTAGAGCTGGCGAACGTGCTCCACGACCTCGAGGCGCCGCTCATCGTCGAAGTCCATATCGATATCGGGCATCTCGGTACGCTGCGGGGACAGGAACCTCTCGAACATCAGGCCGTTCTCGAGCGGGTCGAACGCGGTGATGTTCATGGCGTAGGCGACGATAGCGCCGGCGGCCGAGCCACGGCCGGGACCGACGCCGATGCCGTTGTCCTTGGCCCATTGCACGTACTCGGCGACGATCAAAAAGTAGGCGGCAAAGCCCTTGTCGCAGATGACCTTGTATTCGTACTCAAAGCGCTCTTTGATGTTGACGCCACAGATCTCGCGCGTGGCCCAGTCGTCACCGTAGTGTTGGCGCAGGCCCTTCTCGCACTCGCGGCGGAACTGGCTCTCGTGCGTCTCGCCGGGATCGAGCAACGGGAAGCGCGGCAGGATGATGGAGTCCCAGTCCAGCTCAACGTAGCACTTGTCGGCAATCTCGAGCGTGTTGTCGCAGGCCTCGGGGCAATACGGGAACATCGCCCGCATCTCCTCCTCGGTCTTCATGTAAAACTCCGAGCCGGTCATGCGCATGCGGTTGGGGTCGTCGACCTTGGCGTTCATGCCGATGCACATGATGACGTCCTGCACGGGCGCGTCCTCGCGGCGCAGGTAGTGGAAGTCGTTGGTGGCGATGACCTTGACGCCCACCTGCTTGGCGATGTCGATGAGCGTGCGGTCCATCTGCTCGTCGGTCAGGCCGTTGTCGGTGGTGATGCCGTGTTCCTGGATCTCGATGTAGAAGTCACCGGGGTCGAAGGTGTCGCGGAAGGTCTCGGCCCACTTGATGGCGCCCTCCATGTCACCGCGGTCGATGTATTTGGGGATGATGCCCGCGATGCAGGCGCTCGTGCAGATCATGCCCTTGGCGTGGCGGCGCAGGTTGTCGAGCGTCACGCGGGGCTTGTAGTAAAAGCCCTGCACGGCGGCCTCGGAAACCGTCTGCATCAGGTTGACGTAGCCCTCCTGGTCCTTGGCCAGAAGGATCATGTGGTAGAGCTCGGGCTTGTGGTCGCGGGCGAGCGTCTCGTCCGGCGTAAAGTAGACCTCGCAGCCAAAGATGGGCTTGATGACCAGGGGCGGCTTGAGCTCGTCGATGTTGCCCTTCTCGTCCCACATGGCCATGTCCTTCACATACTGGGCATGCTCGCGCGGGTTTTCCTCGGGATCGGGCTCCACCAGCTCGTCGCGGCGGTCCTTTTCCAAGAAGGCCTTGTCGTGGCTCCAGGTTTTGTACTCGGGCGTGTTGTGATTGACGGCGTCGCAGGCCAGCGCCAGGTCGGGCACGCCATACATGTAGCCGTGGTCGGTAATGGCCACGGCGGGCATGCCCAGCTCAACGGCACGGTTGACCATATCCTGGATACGGGTTGCGCCGTCGAGCATGGAAAAGACAGTGTGGTTGTGCAGATGGACGAATGCCATGTGATGAGCTCCGATGCGGGTTCGTGTTCTGACTGAACGATTTTACCCCACGGCACGGACAGCACCCGAACCTAGCCAAACCAACACGGCTCCTCTTGCAGTTGCGGTGGAATAGTTCCCGCTTGGGTCACCTGGACCGCAATACAGGAACTATTCCACCGCAAGTTATCTGAGGGCTAGAGATTGTAGGTGACTACTTGAGGTTCGGCGGGTTCGACGAAGATGGTTGGATTCGCCTGCTCCACGCGGACGAACTTGACAGTCACGGCCTCAAAGCCCGCCTTGTGCAGAACATCAGCGTAGACGCGCGCCTGCAGGGCGTGCTTCTCCTGCAGCTGTTCCGGTGTCTCGTCCGGTGTGCCGCCCGTCTTGTAGTCGATGACCAGCGCGCGTGACGAATCCGCCGGGTTCGTCGCCAAAGCGTCGATGGCGCCTTCGGCATAGGCGCCGTAGCGAGCGATGTCCTCGTCCTCGCAGCCCAGTGAAAAGAACGGCACCTCGGCGTGAATGCACGGCCACGCGAGCAGGTCGGCACGAACAGCCGACTTGAGCCAGCGGTTCAGGGCAACGTCGAAGCGTTCGCGCTGCTCCGGCGTCAGGCGCCACAGACGCGCCAGCGCATCGGCGCGCGCAGCGGGCAACGCGTCGGCACCCATCTCGATGAGCCACTGGCAGGCGGCGTGGAAGGCCGAGCCCAGCGCCATGGGATTGCCGGCGGGCTCGACAGCGGCCACGTCTGCATCGGTTATTTCCGAGCCATCCGACTCTGCATCATCGCCGGACTCGTCCATGGGAACACGAGCCTCGGCGGCACGGTCTTCCGTCTCGGCATGGAGCGCCGCGGCGATTGACGAGTAGCTATACGAGTCACGCGCCGGGAACGGACAGGTGCCCATGCGCACGCCCACTGCCTGGGGATACACAAGCTCAAACGAATCGGGCTTGGGGTCGGCAGGACCGGGGACGATTGTGCTGGCCGAATCGTCGGCAGCATCTGCATCGGCATCGCCACGAACAAGCCTGCCCTCGGCATCCAGCGAAGCGTTGGCCTCAAACGCCTGCTCGCCAAAGGTAAAGTCCGAAAGCGAAATGAGCTCGTAGTCGCCCGGCTGGGAGTTGTCGAACACCAGGCGGTCGGCATCGAGCTGCGGCATGTCCAGAGCGTCGGTCGGCAAAATACGGCGCAGCACGTCGTAGGTCAGATCGGTCTCGACATCGAAGGTCGGCGCCGTCACCTTGCCACGGCTCACGCCAGCATCCATCGCCAAGATCACCAGCTCGCGCGCACGCGTCATGGCAACGTAGAGCAAGCGGGCCCGCTCCTCGAGCGAAAGCCGCAGGTCGTCGTTGCGCAGGCGGGCAAATGCCTCGGCGGGAGAGCCCGTCGCACAGACGTCCTCCATGAGCTCCGGCGGCAGCCACAGCGACGTGCCCTTGCCCTTAAACGCATGCTCAAACTGCTTTTTGACGTCGTCGCCCTTCACAAAGGTACCGTCGGCGAGCTTAACGCCGTCGAAACGTGCCGGCAGTGCCACGACCTGTGCTCCGCCCTCGACGCGACCCATCTGTGCCGCACCCGAGGACTTACGCACGCCAAAGCACTCGGCGACCGCCACGACCGGATATTCCAGACCCTTGGAGGCATGCACCGTCATGATGCGCACCGCGCCGTCGCCCTCCTCGTTGAGGGCACCCGGGGCTTCCTTGCCCGCCAAGAAGCGGTCGAAGGCCAGCACGATGGAACGCGGCGAGTTGCCGAACTCGGCCTCCGCCTCGGCCACGGCATCGAGCGCCTTGAGCACGTTGGCGGCAATGGCCTTGCCCTCGGGACCACGCTGTGCCAGACGTACAAACCAGCCGGAGGCGTTGACCACGTCGCGCGCGATGGCGGCGAACGAATCGCGGCCCACGCGACGAAGCGCATACCGCAGCACCTCGCGGGCGCGCGTCACCAGCGGCAAGTCTTGCAAACCCGGCACATCGGAATCGCTCATGATGCCCGCATCGATGTTGCGGCGCGACGTCTCGCCCGTCTGCTCGTCGAGTTTGGTCGCCAGCGCCAGGAACTCCTGGGCGCCGAGTGCAAACATCGGCGAGGCGAGCAGCGGCATAAGGCCCTGCGCCGTATCGGCCGGATTGGCGAGCGCACAAACCAGGGCGCGCACCGTCTGCACCTCGGCTGCTTGGGCAAAGACCGAGCCGCCCGCGATGACGCAGTCGAGCCCCTGGTCGCGGAAGGCCTGGGCGTAGACGTCGGCGTTGGTCATGCGGCCCAGCAGCAGCACCATGCCGCCCTGGGACTGGCCGGCATCGGCAAGCGCGCGGAAGCGCTCGGCGATCGCACGGGCCTTGGCCTGTGTGCGCTCCTGCGTACTGCCGCCGGCAACAAAGAGGGCCTGGCGACGCGAGGCGTCTGCCACCAGCGTGTCCTTGCGGCCGTCGCTCGCCTCAAGATCCAAAAAGCCCTGCATCAGGCCGCCGTCGTCGCCATCAAAGACGCGCGCCACGTAACGCAGCACCTCGTCATGGCTGCGGAAGTTGCGCACGAGCTTAACGAGCTCGCCAGCAGGGGCGTCGGCCGCGGCAGTCGCCTCGGGCGCGGTAGACGAGCCCACCTTGCGCTCCTGGCGACGGAAGACCTCGACCTCGGCGCCGCGGAAGCGGTAGATCGACTGCTGCGCATCGCCCACGGTACAAAGCGCACGCTCCCCCGCGCCGGTCAGGTAACGGATCAGGTCGACCTGCATCTGGTCGGTATCCTGGAACTCGTCGATCATGACCATCTTAAAGCGGCCCTCGTAGGCGGCTCGGATGGCGGGATAATCGCGCAGCGCCTCATATGCCATGCGCAGCAGATCGTTATTGTCGAGCGCGGACTGGTCGGCCTTGAGCGCACGGTACTCCGCCTCCACGGAACGGGCCAGGCCCACCAGCGCATCGAGCGCCGGGCCACCGCAGGCAAGCACGATATTGATAAACGCATCGGCGGCCTCGGCCTTGAGCAGCTCGGCCTGCTCCTTAGGGAATGCCTTGCTCGCGCGCGGCATGGTGCACGACATCATGAGTCGCGCCGCATCGGCCATGGTCTTGCCGCTCGCCTCGAACGCGTCGATGGCATCGAGCGCCGCCTGCGCCTTCTCGGTCGAGGCCTTGCTCGCACCCAGCGCCGCGCGATAGGCATCGGCGAGTGCCGAGGTATCGGCCTGGCCGCGCGCCACGCGCACGTCGTCCATACCGCCCGGCAACTGGCTCGACAGCTCCAGCAGGTCGCGCACCAGACCCTTGATGGTCGTACCGCCGCCAAAGGAACCGCCCTCGCCCGCCATGGGATACCAGGCATAGAGGGCCTTGAGCGATGCCGCGAGCTCGGGGGCGGCATCGGGTGCCGTCGCGCGACCCAGCACATGCTCAACAGCCTGATCCATGAGCTCGTCGGTATCGGTGAGCACCGTGAACTCGGGGTCGATGCCCAGCTCCAGCGCGTGCGCGCGCAGGATACGCGAGCACATGCCGTGAATGGTCGAAATCCACGCGTCGTCGACGGTCAGTGCTTCCTCGTCCATACCCTCGTCGATAAGCGCACGGCGCACGCGGTCGCGGATCTCGGCCGCGGCATCTTTGGTAAAGGTAATGGCGAGCACCTGGTCCAGATGCTCAACGAACGGACCGGATTCGGGCGAGAGCGCATAGACGATGCGGCGCGTGAGGGTAAAGGTCTTACCCGAACCGGCGCCCGCCGAGACAAACAGCGGGCGGTCGAGCGTTTTGACAATCTGCAGCTGTTGCGGCATCAAAGTCGAAAGATCCATGGTCTACACGTCCCTCCTTACAAACGTTCCTTCGTGGTTATACGAGCAGCGCGCATGCGCGGTCTGCGCCGCCGTCGGATCGACAGCGGCGACGTCGCCCGCCTCGAGCTCGCGCAGGCGCTCGGCGATGCCGGCCTCAACGCGATCGAGCAGGACGTCGAAGTCCATGCTGCCACCCTCGCCGGGGAAACCTTTCTTAAGGCCCGGGATGCGGCCGTCGCCGCGCTCTTCCTCGAGCAGCTCGGCGCTCGCGGCACCGCGCAACGCCGGCTTGCCGCCCTTGGTCGAAAAGTAGAGCGCCGCGCGGGTGTCCAAATCCAGCGCCCGGCGCATGGCCTGGGCGTAGATGAGCGTTTGGGTATGTGGTGGCAACCAGCGCGGATCGTCGATGGGCGCCGTGCCCGATTCCTCGTCGCGCACCGTGGGGTCGGCGAGCTTAAACTCCTCAACGCCCGTGCGATGCTTGTAGTCGATCACCACGGCACGATTCTCGGCGTCCACGTCCACGCGGTCGATGCGCCCGCCAAGCGGCCAACCGGCATACTCGACCTTGAGCTCGTTGAAGGCGAACTCCAGGTAGCGCGGGGCAAAGGGGGCAAGTGCCTCGGACTCGTAGGCAAGCACACCCTCCAGCTGCGGCAAGATCTCGGCCACCTGGCGTTCCTCCACCGCAGAGAGCGGCACCAGCGGGCCCTCCGTGCCGCGCTTGCCGGCGTGCTCGGCCAACGTCTCGTCAAAGACCTCGTGCAGCAGCTCCTGTGCGCGCGGCAGATTCTCGGGCGTCACGCGCTCCATGCCCTCTTGGGGCAGACGGGCATGCAGATGCTCCAGCACGTCGTGGACAAAGTTGCCCTTTTCCATGTTGCCAAAGCCCGCGTCGATCGACTGGGGCTTCACGCGGTACGAGACGAACCAGCATAGCGGGCAGGTCGAATAGGCCTCGATCTGCGAGGCGGACGTCAGACGCGGCACGAGCGGCGCGTCCTCACCCTCGCCATCGCGACGGCGCAGGACCAAATACGGCACGGCCTCGGCACTCAGATGCTGAGGGGCTTCACAGGTCACGCGCTCGCGCTTGAAGCCTTCACCTGCCGCGGGATCAAAGTCGGCGATGATATCGCCCTCGCCCACGCGCATGGGCTTGGCAGCGCCAGCGGCCTCGGCATGTGCCCACAGCTCGGTCCATACGGCTGCCGGGTAGCACTCGCGTGCCTGGCGATCGTGCGTCACACGGGCGAGCGCGACCGGACCGCTCGCCGCCTGCATCGCACGGCCAAAGCGCACGCGCAGCAGGGCAGCGGGCTCCAAAGACACGCCGTCGCGGCGCAGCTCGGCTGTCAACGTGGCAAGCGGGCCCTCTTCGTGCGAAAGCGGATAGCTGTCCAGGTCGACATCGGCAAACAGCACGGCATCGTAGCTGCCAGGGCGAAGAACCGACGCATCGGCAAGCGACGCGAAGCGCACTTGTGCTCGTGGTGTGCGATCGACCTCATAGGTCTCGTAATCGTAGGCGGTACTGCGCTTGTCCACCTTGGTTCGAACGCCGTCGAGAACCGGCACGGTCGCGGCCTGCGACACGTCGAGCGCGCGAGCATCGTTCATAAGGATGTCGATGGCATGGCGCAGCAAAGCCGTCTCTGCCTGGCGACGGGCCTGGCCGTCAAGGCCGCCTAGAGCGCGATCGGGCAACGCCTCGGCAACGGCAAGCATGGCCTTAAGCGCCGTCACGGGCTTGTCACGCCACAGCGCCTGGAACACGTCCGAGACCACACACGGTACGTTCTTAAACCAGTTATCGTCGCTCGTCGCCTTGCGCGCGCCCCTCACCTGGCCCTGAACGCTCTGCAGCAGGCTCTTGACGCCCGCGGTAGTCTTGCTGCGCGAGAGACGCATATTCTTATCGAAGGTACGGGCATTGACGGCATCAGCGCCCGAAAGCGGACTGTAGATCCAGTCGGTAAGCTCCGGCGCGGGCCACCACTCAGTCTTGGAAGCGGTGCCCTCGTCGGCGGCTTTCATACGCTCGATCAGGTTGGCGAGCGCCGTAAACTGCCTGCCCGCGATGGACTGGGAAAACGCCGTGAACTCAGTCGTCTCGGCCGCAATGTGACGCGCCGCCAAACGGGCGGCGAGCTCGCCGAACAGCTGGGGTGCCCGGGCAGAAACGACGAGCACGCGCACGGGGTCGGCGGGCGTTGCAGTAGCTTTATCGGCCTTGGACTCCTTGTGCGCTTTCACCAACTTATCGATGGCGTCCGCATAGACATGAGCACGGGCATGGGGGCCGGCGACCTCAATAAAGGCAGGCTGAGCGGCGGCCCCGCAAGCGACATCAGACGCGACGGCGTCCTCCCCCAGCGGCGCGATCTCAAACAGCACACCGCGGGCATCAAATGCCGTGGCAAGCTCCTCGCGCATCGCCGCCTGCTCGCGGGCAAGCAGCACGACGACCTCTCCCCCATTGTTCGCCACGGCAGACAGCAGCTCGAGTAGACCGTGCGTAAACGACGTGGTACCGCGCACGCATACGGCGCGGGCGCACGCCGGCAGGCTATCGGCCAGGGCACCGGCCATAATGTCGGCTGCCTCGCAGGGCTCGACCATATCTCGACGGTCCAAACCGCCCGCGTAGGCACGCAAAAGCTCAAACACACGAGCCTCGGCATCGCTTTTTGGCTCAGGCTGGCAATTGTTGCCACCGCATCGCTCGGCCGTCGTCCCCGCCACACCCGGCAGCACATCGCGGGCCATGCGTGCGAGCATGCGCACCGTGCCCTGGCTACGCGAAAGCGGCTGCAGGTCGGCATCGTCGCGGCGGGCAATCATATCCGAAAACAGCATCTGACGTTGCAGGTTGTCGACGAAACCGCGCCCGTCGCCCAAAAGCTCCCAAAGCGAGCGAAGCCACGATGCGGGTGTCTTGTAGTCGATACCCAGCGAAATGCCGGCTTCCGCCGCATCATGACGGCACAGATCGAGCTCGGCAAACGTTGGTGCCAGCAACACGGCACGCCCGTGACGGGCAATAAGGTCGGCAAGCAGCGCCGACTCGGCATCGCTCAAATCCGTGCCGGCATTGGTGGTATAGATTCGAACAGGCATGGTCCTCCGCTCAAACCGTTCGCAATAATCAATGCATCCATCCTACCCGCCCAAGCGGACACATTGCCACCGCAGTTCCATCTTTTGGTACAAAGCAACCTGAACCCAACGCACCAGCCGATTGCAGGCATATAAAAACCGCCCCCGGAGGGACGGTTCTTCGTAATTCAATGTTGTCGCTGGCCTACTCGCCATCCTCCAACTTAATGAGGATCTTGCGGTAGCCACCGTACTCGCCGTTCAGCGCCTTTGAAACGCGGCTCACCGTGGTGGACGAAGCGCCGGTACGGGCCTGAACCTCGACATAGGACTCGCCCTCGTCCAGGTAACGCGCGACCTGCAGACGCTGCGATAGATCGCAAATCTCGCGCGGCGTGCAGATATCGGTCAAAAACGCTTGGATATCCTTCTCGTCGTCCAAAAGGCTAAATGCGTGGACCAGCTGCTTGACATCAGGCTTGTCAAACATGTTCTCGATATTCATCGATCACCGCCAAACCCGCCAAAAGGCATCGAAGTTGATACTGACATCGGGCATCGTTCACCCGTTCTATGCAATAGGGCAACGCCTGTGGCTTTTGCCCGTAGCAGTGTAGCACACCACCAAACTAAAGCGACAAGACTCTCTGCCAGCGGCGCGTTTTTCAGGACGAACGCCGTTTAGAAACCATATGCGCACGTAAACTCCACGAATATTTGAGACAATGGGCGCCCAAACACCGCGGCGCGCCCGCGCAACCATCCAGGTCGCCGCCGTAAGCCGCTTCACGCGACGCCAGCAATCCCGGCGCAAGAAAGGATTCACGCCATGCGCTTTATGCTTAACTGGCTCTTCACCTCGATCGCCATCGCGATCGCCACGTTCCTCGTCCCCGGTATCCAACCCTTCGGCTTTGCCGAGACCTGGGTCTGCTTTGCCTTTGTGGGACTGTTCCTGAACATTGTCGATTCGTTCGTCAAACCGTTCCTCACGGTCATCTCGCTGCCGCTCACGATCATTACGCTGGGCATTTTCCAGCTTGTCGTCAACAGCTTTATGCTTGAGCTCGCGAGTTACCTGTCGGTCAACCTGCTGGGCGTCGGCATCTCCATCGCCAGCTTTGGATCAGCCTTTATGGGCAGCATCCTGGTGTCCATCACGCGCAGCATCCTCGACAGCATCGCCGAGGACTAAAATGGCCATTCCGGCCGTGTCCGTCTCAACAGCCCAAAACGAAGGCCGCCCATCGCAAAAATGGGCGGCCTTCTTATTTGCCAAGTCTCAAAGGGCGAGAAAATCTACCATTTCCACCCCGTCCCCAAATGCAGGTGTGGGTTAGATGACGTAGTCGTAGCCATGGTTGGGAGCGACAAGTTGATCGAGCGTCACACCGTCGAGGTAGTCGTTGATGAGCTTGTCCAGGTTCTTCCACACGTCGAGCGTGGGGCACTCATCCGAACGCGAGCAGCCCTTGCAGTCGCCATCCAGGCAGGCGACCGGCGCCAGACTGCCCTCGGTCAGGCGCAAGATCTCGCCCACCGTGTATTGCTCGGGCGGGCGCGTGAGCACATAGCCGCCGCCCTTGCCGCGCATGCCCGAGAGCATGTTGGCGCGCACGAGCGTAGCCAAAATGTTCTCGAGATATTTCTCGGAAATCCCCTGTCGCGCCGCGATCTCTTTGAGCGGGATGCGACCGGCTGCCTGGTGCTCGGCCAGATCGACCATAACGCGCAGGGCATATCTGCCCTTAGTAGAAACCAACATGTATAGTGCTGCCTTTCGGTCATTTAGTCCGTAGAAATTCTAGCCGAAATATTGGTTTTGAAAATACCCGTTCCGGTCAAGATGGTTAATCGACTCGTAATAATCTTCTATTTCCTATTGCGTTACTAGGCTTTACTGTCTACTATGCTTGCCAACAGCAAAACGAACAACCCATAAGGTTTGTGGGTTTGGCTGCTACACACACCGTAAAACCACACGGTATCCAGTCATTTGAACACTTTGGAGGTTCACCATGAGCAATGTTTACACGTCCATCGATCAGCTTATCGGCCACACTCCGCTTCTGGAGCTCACTCACTTTGAGGCCGATGAGGACCTCAAGGCCCGCGTGCTCGTCAAGCTGGAATACTTCAACCCCGCCGGCTCCGTCAAAGACCGCGTCGCCAAGAACATGATCGACGAGGCCGAGAAGGCCGGCAAGCTCGTGCGCGGCGGCGACTACACCATCATCGAGCCCACGAGTGGCAACACCGGCGTCGGCATCGCCTCGGTGGCGGCGGCTCGCGGCTACAAGGTGATCATCACCATGCCCGAGACTATGTCCGTCGAACGCCGCAAGCTTATGCAGGCATATGGCGCACAGCTCGTGCTCACCGACGGTTCCAAGGGCATGAAGGGCGCCATCGCCAAGGCCGAGGAACTGCAGAAGGAGACGCCAAACAGCATCATCGCCGGCCAGTTTGTGAACCCCGCCAACCCCGCCATCCACAAGGCCACGACCGGCCCCGAGATCTGGGATGACACCGACGGCGAGGTCGACATCTTCGTCGCCGGCGTTGGAACCGGCGGCACCGTGACCGGCGTGGGTGAGTTCCTTAAGGAGCAGAACCCCGAAATCAAGGTCGTCGCCGTCGAGCCCGCCACTTCCCCGGTGCTCTCCAAGGGCCAAGCCGGCCCACACAAGATCCAGGGTATCGGCGCCGGTTTTGTGCCCGACGTCCTCGACACCCAGGTCTATGACGAGATCATCCCCGTCGAGAACGACGACGCCTTTGCGACCGGCCGCGCCGTGGGCCACAAGGAGGGCGTGCTCGTGGGCATTTCGTCCGGCGCCGCCGTGTGGGCCGCGCTGCAGCTGGCCAAGCGCCCCGAGAACGAGGGCAAGACCATCGTGGCCCTGCTTGCCGACACCGGCGAGCGCTACCTGTCCACGGCGCTCTTCCAGGACTAGGGCCTGTCGCCCATAGGTTGAGCCCACGGACGAGCCGGTCTCCTCTCTCCCGGCAGTCTGAGCCCATCCAATCAGGGTGTCCCACGAGACGCCCGAACTTGCTACAATGTCTGCGGCGCGGAACCAGCCTCCCGCGCCGCTTTTCTTTTTTGGCCACATGCCACCAAGGAGAACCTCCCCATGCACAACAAGCGCGTGCTCGTCGCCATGAGCGGCGGCGTCGATTCCAGCGTGACCGCGTACCTGCTCAAAAGCCAGGGCTACGAATGCGTCGGCGCCACCATGCGCCTCACCTGCCCCGCGCCCGATCCTGCAACGGGTATGAGCAAAGTCGACCGCGACATCGCCGATGCAAAGGCCGTCGCCGAGCGTCTGGGGATACCCCACCATGTGCTCGACTTGCAGCAGACCTTCGACCACAGCGTTATCGAGCGCTTTGTGAACGCCTACCAGGAGGGGCTGACGCCCAACCCGTGCATCATCTGCAACCGCCACATAAAGTTTGGCGCGTTGCTCGGTGCGGCGCTGGACATGGGCTGCGACTACATCGCAACGGGTCATTACGCCAAAACAAGCCAGACAGTAGACGGCACCTGGCAGCTGCATCGCGGCGAAGATCCCAAAAAGGACCAGAGCTACTTTTTATATTCGCTTACGCAGGAGCGCCTGGCGCACACGATCTTTCCGCTGGCAGGCCTAGACAAAGAGCGCGACGTGCGCCGCATAGCCGCCGAGCAAGGCTTTACCAACGCCCAGAAGGCCGAAAGCGAGGACATCTGCTTTATTCCAGACGGTGACTACGCGGGCTATATCGAGCGCCGCTGCGGACATCCCGCTGCACCGGGCGACATTGTGTGGCGCGACGGCAGCGTGGTCGGACGCCATAACGGCGCGTTGCGCTATACCATCGGCCAGCGCAAGGGCTTGGGCGTCGCGATGGCGCATCCCGTGTATGTGACGGGCGTCGACGCCGGCAGCAACATTGTGCATCTGGGCGAAGCCGAGGACCTGGCGGCCACAGCGCTCACGGCCAACGACTGGATCTGGAGCGCCCCTGCCGACCGCATGGAGGCAGAGCTCACGTCCGGCGGCATTCACGTGGGCGCCAAGTACCGCTACCGTCAGAAAGACCAGGCAGCAACCCTTACGCGCGGCGAAGACGGGCAAATGCTGCTAACTTTTGACGAGCCGCAGCGCGCCATCGCCCCCGGCCAGGCTGTCGTCGTCTACCGCGGCGACGTCGCCCTCGGCGGCGGCACCGTGACTGCCGCCATCAAGTAGTCCCATCCCCTTCATAAGTTGCGGTGAAATAGGGACTGTTTAAACGTTTAAAACCGCCAAACAGTCCCTATTTCACCGCAACTTAGAGAGGACGGCCTCAGTCGGTACTACTGTATCAGCCGAGGCCGCTGCATCGTTAGCGCTGAACGTAGGCGCGAACCAGCTCGTAGGTATTGCGCACGCCGTCGATGTGGCTGCGCTCGTAGTTGTGGCTCGCGTACACGCCGGGGCCGATCAGACCATGGCGAATGTCGTAGCCGGCCGAGAGCGTGGCCTCGACGTCGGAGCCATAGTGCGGGTACACATCGATGGCGTAATCGAGCTCCAGCTCGCGCGCGATGTTGGACAGCGTGGTTACCAGGTCGTAGTTGTACGGACCGCCCGAATCCTTAGCGCAAATCGAAACCATGCGCTCGGTGCAGCCCAGGTCGTCGCCCACGCAGCCCATGTCCACGCTGATCATCTCGCGCGTGTCGGCCGGCACAAAGGCACCGCCGTGGCCGACCTCCTCGTACACCGTAAAGAGCAGCGAAACCTTGCGCGAAAGGGTCACCTCGCCGTCGGCGACAGCGCAGGCCAAACCCAGCAGAATCGACGCGGACAGCTTGTCGTCAAGGAAGCGACTCTTGATGAAGCCGCTCTCCGTTACCGTGGTGCGCGGATCCATAGCGATGATGTCGCCGGTTTGAATACCCAGCTCGAGCACATCGTCCTTGCTGTCAACGTTCTCGTCGAGCAGGATTTCCATGTTCTTCTCGATGGTCTTGACCGGCTCATCGGCCACATGCGCCGAAGGCTCGGTATTGAGAACCACGCCCGTGTACACATTGCCGTCACGCGTGTAGACGGTGCAGTTCTCGCCATCGGCCGTAGACCACTGGTGCCCACCAAGCGTCGTGGGACGCAGGCGGCCATTGTCCTTAATGGAGCGCACCATGGCGCCCAGGGTATCGACATGGCTCGCCAGTACGAGCGGCTCACCCTCACCACCAAGCTCAACGAGCACATTGCCCTTGTTAGAACGCTCGGGCCCAAAGCCCATATCGCGCAACGTTTCCATCAGATAATCAGTCGCCGCACGGGTATAGCCCGTAGGCGAAGCAATCGAGGTAAGCGCCTTCAACTGGTCAGTAATATAGGAGAGCGTAGAATCCATCTTGGACACCAAAGTCACCCTTTCGTATCGAATTAAACCCACAGCAACAATACCACCGCGAACCATCTTTTTACCTAGCGAGATGACCCATCGAGCTCTTCCGAACAGTGCCCGCCACGACAACGAGCCGGCGGGCCCCGCCCGTTAGCCCCAGAATCTTTCCGCAGGACAGAAGGAGGCCCCGCCGCACGTAGTGCGCAGCGGGGCCTCCGACATGTCCGAGGACGATTCTGGGGCTAACGGGCGGGGCCCGCCGAACCAGGTTAAGCAGCCGGGCAGATCTTCTTGAAGAGCTCGATGACGTCGTCGAGCGTCGCCTCGCGCGGGTTACCCGGGAAACAAGCGTCGGCCATGGCGTCCTTGGCCAGGACCTCGATCTCGTCAGCCTTCATGGCCTCGCAGACGTGCGGGATATTCACGTCGGCGGAAAGCTGCTTGACGGCGGCGATAGCGGCGTCGGCAGCCTCGTCGGTGCTCATGCCCGTGGTGTCAACGCCCATGGCGACGGCAACCTTGGCCAGACGCTCGGCGCAAACCGGCTTGTTGAACTCCATGGCGATCGGCAGCAGCATGGCGCAAGCGACGCCGTGCGGGGTGTCGTAGTGAGCGGACAGGGTGTGAGCCATGGCGTGGTCGATGCCCAGGCCAACATTGGAGAAGCCCATGCCAGCGACATACTGGCCAAGGGCCATGCCCTCGCGGCCGGAGCCGGGCTGACCGGACTTGGCCTCGGCGACGGAGTCGCGCAGGTTCTCGCTGATCAGCTTAATAGCCTCAAAGTGGAACATGTCGGAGAGCTCCCAAGCGCCCTTGGTGGTGTAGCCCTCGATGGCGTGGGTCAGAGCGTCCATGCCGGTAGAGGCGGTCAGGCCGGCGGGCATGGAGGCCATCATATCGGGGTCGACGACGGCGACCTCGGGGGCGTCGTTGGTGTCGACGCACACGAACTTGCGGACCTTCTCGGGGTCGGTGATGACGTAGTTGATGGTCACCTCGGCGGCGGTACCGGCAGTCGTCGGCACAGCGATGGTGAACACGGCGTGGTTCTTAGTGGGAGCAACGCCCTCGAGGCTGCGGACATCGGCGAACTCAGGGTTGTTGATGATGATGCCGATAGCCTTGGCGGTGTCCATGGAGGAGCCACCACCAATGGTCACGATAGCGTCAGCCTCGGCGGCCTTGAAGGCCTCGACGCCGTCCTTGACGTTTTGGATGGTGGGGTTGGGCTTAATCTCGGAGTAGAGGCTCCAAGCGATGCCGGCGGCGTCGAGCTCGTCGGTCACCTTAGCGGTAACGCCAAACTTGACCAGATCGGGGTCGGAGCAGACGAAGATCTTCTTGTAGCCACGACGCTGAAGCTCGCCGGGGATCTCCTTGATGGCGCCGGAACCATGATAAGAGATGGTATTGAGAACGAAACGATTAGCCATTGAAAGCCTCCCATCGTGTGCGGGGCACCCATTACGCCCCACGCTATGAGTCCCATCCTAACGCTTTTGAAACAAAAAACGCGTGAGAACGTCAAATTTGTTAAAGCGTTTCAACAGATGATGAAAAATATTGCGGCAAAGGGACAGCCCCTTTGCCGCATTCGGTTACTTTCGACAGCCCTCTTTCCAAGCCTCGGCCGCAGCCTTCCAGCGTAAGCGCAAGTCGCGCTCGCGGTCGATAAACATGATGGCAAATGCGATAAACAGCAGCACGCTCGCCACCGCAATGGCGTGCAGGCCTATGCGCTCGATGCACCAATTGCCCAGCACGGCGCCAAACACAAAGGTAAAGATCACGCCAAAGTACAGCACGCCGTTTTCCAAAAAGCCGCGCTTGTGGGTGATGATGTAGTCGTCCACGTTTTGCAGCGCGTTGCGCAAGTTGCCGATGCACATGGTCGTAGCGATGCCGTGACCGTGGATCTTGCGGAAGCTCTCGACTTGCATACCGCAGGCAAACGAAGTGAGGCAGTTGGCGAGCAGGTTGTAACCGCCACCGGGGATAAAGCTCACGCCCAGCAAGATAACGGCTTCAAAGAACACCGTCACCTGACGCCAGTGGATCACGCTGCCAAACCGCTCGTGTACCAGGTCGGCAAGCATAATGCCCACAGCAAACGACACCACAGGGAAGAAGTAGCGCCCCGCAAGTGCCCAATTGCCCTCCGAGATGCTCACGCCCACCAGCAAGATGTTGCCCGTCTGTGCGTTGGCGAAAACATGATCACGACCAATGTACGAATAAACGTCCATAAAGCCACCGGCGAGCGCCAAGATGATGCCCAGCTCAATAGACTCCGATATCTGCTTGGCACGCTGCATCGTCGTGCATCCTCCTTGTTGACGACTCTCTCGTGCGTTGGCGGAAACATAGCCGCCGTTCATACTGTAACCCATTGACAACATGGCGTGCGCGCGAGACGGGTTCCCCAACGCGCAGATACACAGTCTGGAAACAAACGGTGGGTGCGACACACGCATCGACGCGCCGATCCGCCAGCCCATGTACTCCACCAGTCTTTTTAGCGCCGTCCCAAAAAGACTGGTTACAATTACGTGCAGCATACAAACACCGGGAGGGATCGTGGCAAAAAAGCCTCAGCACGCTCAGAACAACCAGCGCAGTCAGCAGGGCAAACAGGGCAAACAGGGCCAGCAGCAAAAGCGCGGCGGCAAGGCGCAGGGTGGGCACACCACGCATACCCCAGCAGCGCCCGCACGCCCCTGGCGCCCGGGCCGCGATAAGTTCCTCCCCGTCAGCCGCGCCGACATGGATGCGCGCGGCTGGGACCAGTGCGACTTTGTCTACATCTGCGGCGACGCCTACGTGGACCACCCCAGCTTTGGCATGGCCATCGTCAGCCGCGTCCTCGACGCGCACGGCTATAAAGTGGGCATCATCTGCCAGCCCGACTGGACCGACCCCGCCAGCATCACAGTGCTCGGCGAGCCGCGCCTGGGCTTTCTCGTCAGCGCCGGCAACATGGACTCCATGGTCAACCACTATTCGGTGACCAAGCACCGCCGCCACACCGACGCCTACACACCCGGTGGCGAGGAGGGGCGCCGTCCCAACCGAGCCGTCACGGTCTACGGCAACCTTATCCGTCAGACGTTCAAGGACGCCCCCATCATTATCGGCGGCATCGAGGCAAGCCTGCGTCGCCTGGCCCACTACGACTACTGGCAGGACAAGCTCAAGCGCTCGGTACTGCTCGACTCGGGCGCCGACATCCTCATCTACGGCATGGGCGAGCACGCGATCGTCGAGATCGCCGACGCGCTCGACGCGGGACTGCCCGTCGATCAGATTACCTATATCAATGGCACCGTCTACCGCACTAGCTCGCTCGACGAGGTCTACGACTACGACCTGCTGCCCAGCTGGGACGATCTTGCCGCCGACAAGCTCAACTACGCGCGCAGCTTTAACGTGCAGCAGCAGAATATGGACCCCATCACCGGGCATCGCCTGGTAGAGCCCTACCCCAACAGCGTCTATGTGGTGCAGAACCCGCCGTCGGCGACACTCACCACCGACGAGATGGACGAAGTGGCCGAACTCCCCTACGCACGCGATTGGCATCCCGATTACGACGCGGTGGGCGGCGTGCCGGCCTTTGCCGAGATCAAGTTTTCAATTAGCTCCAACCGCGGCTGTTTTGGCGAGTGCTCGTTTTGCGCCCTCACCTTCCACCAGGGACGCGTGCTGCAGATGCGCAGCCACGACTCGATCATGCGCGAGGCCGAGCTGCTCACGCACGACCCCGAGTTTAAGGGCTACATCAACGACGTGGGCGGACCGACGGCCAACTTTAGCCGCCCTGCCTGCGACAAGCAGCTCAAGCACGGCGTGTGCAAGAACAAGCGCTGTCTATGGCCGAGCGTGTGCAAGAACATGGTGGTCGACGAGAGCGGCTACACGCAGCTGCTGCGCGACCTGCGTCAGCTGCCGGGCGTCAAAAAGGTCTTCGTGCGCAGCGGCATCCGCTTTGACTACACCATGGCGGATGCCTCGGACGAGTTTTTGCGCGAGCTGCTGGAACACCATGTCTCGGGCCAGCTCCGCGTGGCACCCGAGCACGTGAGCGACGCGGTGCTGTCTGTGATGGGCAAACCGAGCCGAGCCGTCTACGATGCGTTCTGCCGTAAATTTGAACGCTTGAACCGCGAATACGGACTCAAACAGTACGTGGTGCCGTACCTAATCTCGAGCCACCCCGGCTCGACCATGAAGGAAGCTGTGGACCTTGCCGAGGCCGTGCGCGACATGGGCTACATGCCCGAGCAGGTGCAGGACTTCTACCCCACGCCGTCCACCATGTCGACCTGCATGTACTACACCGGCGTGGACCCACGCACCATGCAGCCGATCTACGTGGCACGCGACCCACACGAGAAGGCCATGCAGCGTGCGCTCATCCAATATCGCAAGCCCGAGAACTACAAGCTCGTGCGCGAGGCACTGGAAAAGGCCGGGCGTCGTGACCTGATCGGCTATACAAAGCATTGTCTGATTCGCCCCGTGCCGCCACGCCCGGGCGAGACATCTGCTGGCGGTGGGCATGGCACCGGCAAGAAGGGCGGCAAGGCCCACGGTGGCGCTGGAGCCAAGGGGCCCAAGGGCAACAAGGGGCACGGCGGCATGTCGCGCGCACAGAACACCGCGGACCGCAACCGTGCGGCCCAGGGGCGTCAGGGCGCCAACGGAGGCGGACGCCGCAACTAGCGTGGCGAGGGCCAGCCGGCGTCTCTTGGCCAGCCGGCGCCCCTTCATCGGCCCAGGCGTGTTTTCCCTAGGGGGAACACACTTAGGCTGTCTCTAGCCGTGATTTCCCTAGGGAGAACACGTTCAGACGCACCTAGCCGTGTTTTCCTTAAGGGAATCACATTTACTGACGGGAGCGAGCCAGCTGGCACGTCAACCTGAGCGACCGCATCGCCTCTACCAGTACAAAGCCGGCGATCGCGACCGTGATTATCACGTCGAGCGGCCTGTTCACAAACCAGAGCAACGTCATGAGGTACGACCCGGCGTTAAAGGCAAAGTGCAACAGGATCGTGTAACGGAGCTTTCCGGTGGTCACGAGCACCCAGCCAAAAATGAGGCCGGCAGCGCCCGCATAGCAGCCCTGCACCCAGTTCATATGCATAAAGCCAAAGATTGCCGCCTGCAGTACGATTGCCGCGGCGATACCCCACGTACTTGGGGCCGCCCAGGGCACTATGGCGCCGTCTTGCGCCCGCGCGCGACGCCGGCGTTTCCAGAGCGGACGGCACTGCGGGTTAAACGCTCGGAGCGAAAACTCAAAAATGATACCGCGCACCAGCAGTTCCTCGCAAAACGGAGCGCCGAGCACCGTGGTCAGGACGGCCAGATAGCTCGTGTCGCCCATGCCCGTCTCCTCGACAAGTTCGCTATAATCGGCCGCGGCATCAGGCAACAGCGACAGCACAGCGTCGGTCACGTAGCCAACGACCACCTGCAGGGCAAGACCGATCACGATAACGCAGGCGATGCGTTTCCACGCCCCACGCGCTCCCCCGCCAAGCGGGCGCTCGCCCTGCCAGCGCGCCATGAAGGAGCGCGGCCACAGATAACGCCACCAAAGCAGCGCCATCAAAAACGACGCCGTCTGAGCAACAGCCTGGAACCATTGGATATCGAGATTGTCGATCGGATAGCCCGTCAGCACCGATACAGCATCGAGAACTGAAAACAGAACCACGCTCAGGGCTATATCGGCAGCGACAACGCCAAAACAGGCAAGCGCCCAAACCAGCGCATTAAGCATGCCAACCTCCTCAAAACCGTTCCCTAGTTCTACCACAACTCGGCAGAGAGCTGATCCCATGGGGACGGAGGAAAACGGATCACTTATTGATGAGAATCGGGCGCAGCGCCAAAGGCCCCGCTGGGCGAAATGTCGAACGGAAAGGTGCCGCAACGATTGAATGCGGCGATAAACATGCGGATAGCGTTGGACGGCGTGGTGCCTACGAGCTGGGTTGCCGCCGCGAAGGCCGCCTTTTCCTCGGGCAAGACCTTCGCGACAACCGGGGTCATGTGTTCTGCCATGGCGCTTCCTTTTTGAAACGGCGGTGGTGCGGATAGATGCGGGCCACGCGGCTGGGCGACGGGCTGTGAAGGCAACCCGATTGGCCCGCATCTGGAGTTTGTTTCTACGGCGTTGGTATTACTTAGTATCCCTAAGTATTACCCCGCAGATAGAATACCATACCCGATCCCATGGGGACGGAGGAAAACGGATCATTTTGTTGCTAAGTAAGTATTTAGAGCGTGATGATGTCCGAGATATTGAGGGCCTGAGCGTCGACGGCATCGTGCGTGGCAAGCAACAGCATGCGACCGTCGAGCAAGTCGAGCACGACCTCGGCGCATGCGTCGCGCGCAGCGGTATCTAAACCGGTAAAGGGCTCGTCCAGAATCGCCC
Organism: Collinsella sp.; assembly: GCA_036312985.1. Lineage (GTDB taxonomy): Bacteria > Actinomycetota > Coriobacteriia > Coriobacteriales > Coriobacteriaceae > Collinsella. Next base: position 14,241 of record JAXJMV010000031.1, on the reverse strand, counting down.
GTCGAGGGGTCCCGCGAGATCAAATAGGCGCTTCCGGCGCGTATGCAGCCACCCCGGCTTGCTGAAAACTCCCGAAAATGCACGGCGCGCCCCGGGGGACAAAAGGGCCCCGAGCATAGTCTGCTCGGGGCCCAAACTCATCTCGCCTTACCGCGCGACGCGTATGTTACTTGCGCTTGCCGCCGCCGTCACCGGGACGACGAGAGCTGCCGCCGCGCTTGCCGCCACGGCTGTTGCCATAGCTGCCACGGTTATCGCGACCGCCGGCACGACCGCCACGGGAACCCACCTGGTTGCCGCCGCGACCACCACGGTAGCCGCCGCGACGCTCTTCGCGGGTATCGTCGTAGTTGCGCCAGTCATCGCGACGATCGCGGCTGGCACGCGGATCGCGACGATCGCGCGACTCACCAGAACGCCTGGCGCCACTGCGCCCGCCATTGCTGCGAGCGCCCTCGCGACGCTCGCCACCGCGGCCACCGCGCTCTTCAAAGCGCTTGCCGCCACGGGACTCACCGCTGCGGGTGCCACGCTCACCGCGACCCTCGCCGCCGCGACGCTCGTCACGGCCACCGCGCTCGTCATTGCGACCGGAACGACGACGGTTGCCCGTACCACGCTTGCCGCCACGCGAGCCACGGCCCTCGTCCTCGCGCTCGACACGGCGACGACCGCCGCGGTCCTCGTCCTCGCGGCGACGGCGATGCGCCTCGCCCTGGAACTGCTTGGCACGGCGCTCGGCACGGTTGCCGCGCGGGGCCTGCTCGGCAGCGCCAGCACGCTCCTCGGCAGCCACCTCGCGGGCCACGCTCTCCACAGCCTCGTCCACGCGAGCCTGAACGCCCTCGCGCACGCGGGTCTTGCCGCCGCGCTTGGGACGGCTCGGACGCTCGCCGTCGCCGCGACGCTCATCGCGACCGCGGCTGGAACGACCGGCCACATCGCCGTAGTCATCGCCGTTGCGTTTGCCGTCGCGACGTGCCTGCTCAAGCTTCTTCTTGCTCTTGGACTTGCCGCGCTTGGTCTTCTTCTTCACCTTAAAGGCCGCAGGGTCGCGCTCGGGATCAACCGCAGGCGGGTTGGGACCCACATGCAGGTCACCGGCCTCGTAGATGTCGGCGGTCTTGTCCATGAGCTTCTCGATCTCGTAGAACTCGTCGACGTCCTGCTCGGTCACAAACGTAATGGCCCAGCCCAGCTCGCCGGCGCGGCCCGTACGGCCAATGCGGTGGATATAGTCGGTCGGCTCGGCCGGCACGTCAAAGTTCACGACGTAGCGCACGTCGCTGATGTCGATGCCACGGGCGAGCACGTCGGTTGCCACCAACACGTCGACAGTACCGTCGCGGAAGGCCGAAAGGGCACGCTCGCGCTGAGCCTGGCTGCGGTTGCCATGAATCGCGGCGGCCTTGATGCCCTTGTGCTCCAGACGACGGCAGCAGCTGTCGGCGCGGTGCTTGGTGCGCATAAAGACGATGGTGCGCTCCGGGCCCTCCTTTTTGAGAAACTCGGGCAGCAGGTTGTTCTTGGCCTCGATGGACACCGGGAACACAAACTGATCGACGGTGTCCGCGGTCGACGTGGCGGGTGCGATCTCAACGCGAGCCGGGTCGCTCACCAGGTCGGTGATCTCGCCCACGGCCTCCTCGTCGAGGGTCGCCGAGAACAGCAGCGTCTGGCGCTCGGCCGGAGTCTCGCGCACAATGCGGCGGACGGCGGGCAAAAAGCCCATGTCGAGCATGCGGTCGGCCTCGTCGAGCACCAGTACCTTGACCTCGTTTAGGTGGCAGGCACCCTGCTCGATCAGATCGACCAGACGGCCCGGCGTGGCGACCAGGATGTCACAGCCATACTTGAGCGCCGCGGTCTGCGGCTTGTAGCTCACGCCGCCCACGACGGTCACGGCAACATGGCCCGTGACGTCGGCGATTTTGCTCGCGACCTCGTCGATTTGCTGGGCGAGCTCGCGCGTAGGGGTGATGACGAGCATCACGGGGCCGCGGCCGTTGCCCTCGGGCTTCTTGGCACCGCGACGGCGGTTGCGGCCGCCACGCTCGCGCACGGGTTTGGGAGGAGCGATGTGCTCCAGATTGTTCATGGTCGGCAGCAAAAAGGCGGCCGTCTTGCCGGTGCCGGTCTGAGCGGCGGCAAGCAGGTCGCGGCCTTCGAGCACCACGGGGATCGAGCCGGCCTGCACGGGCGTCGGCGCCGTGTAGCCCAGGTTCTCGATAGCACGAAGCATTTCGTCGGAAAGGCCCAGCTCGTCAAAGGCGGGCAGGCTCTCGGTAGCAGACTCGACGGCCTGGGCGGCGCTGGCCTCATCGGCGGCATCGAAGGCAGCCTGGGTCATGGCCTCGCGGGCCTCGTCCAGAATCTCGGCGTCCGTGACGTCGGATACAGAATTACGCATATGTTGTTGTTCCTTATCTGCACGCGCAATGGGCACGGCATGCGGCCGCGCGGGCGTGCTTGGTAGTGCGCTAATACATACAAAAACAGGTGCGCACAGAGAGGACGTTGCTCAGCACGCTGGCGATCGCTTTGGCAGCCCTATCACGCGCCGTCCAGACGCAGCAGCTCTAAGCGATGGAGCAGATTCGCCGCCGGTTAGTATACCCGTGCTTCGCATGCCCCCACGTAAACCACAGATGACGAGGCGGACGCAGCGGGTCTGGACCGATTGTCTCGATCTGTAACAGTTACGAGGCAAAACCGGGTCTACACGTTACGGATCGAGACAAACGGTCGACACGGCTCACAAACGTCTCAATCTGTAACAGTTACCGAGTAAAATCGGCCCTAATTGTTATAGATCAAGACAGAGGGGGATTTCCGTCCAGTCCAAACCAAATCTCTCAGGCTTCCTGCAATTTCGAACATGTGGCCTATAATGTTGCTTTGGTTACGTTATATATTGCGCAGCCATTTAATACGTCGCCCACCGGGGGCCATTAATTCCTATCGCCATATTGGCTAGGAAGCAATCAAAGGAGGTATCCGTGGCAGCAGAGACGCCTTGCTCGGTCCTCTATAACGATATTCGCTCGTTCGGCGGTCTTAAACATCTCGAGATCGCCCGAATGCTCATCAATGGAAACTCTTATCTCGGCAGTACCCTGCTCGAGAAATGCTCTTCCAACCGCTCGTATCTCACCCGTTACATCGTCCATCGCAAGCCTGACCAGTGCGCGCCCTCCATCTACAACGACTTTACCGTCACCACGCTCAACCTTTCCTCGGCAATCTGCAGCAAGCTCGGCGGCGGCGAGTCCGCCTATCGGGCAATCGCCGAGCACTATCGCGGTCCGGCCGCCAACGAAATGATGTCGGCTCTCGCCAGCTACAAGCTGGACAGCCGCCTATATGCAAATGCCCTCAATCGCATCGACAACTTTGACGGCAATGCCGTGCGCGAGAAAAGCACGCTTTACCTTATGCTCTTTGTGGCAACGGGGGCGCTCGCCGATCCCGTTCAGGGCGTGGCCACCGTCGAGCGCTTTTGCGACAGCAAGACGGGCGAGCACTTTGGCACCACCGAAACTACCGTCGGACGTGGCTTTATGAGCAGCCTGGAACAGCCGCGCACCGTCGCCCCCAACCTCGGTCTGCTCAGAACCCATGCCGACAACTGCGCCGACATGCAAATCCATCCCCTCACACGCGATCCGCACGGCACCGTGATTGGTTCTTTGCCCAAAACCTCGCCCAGCATCACCGATGTGGGCGCCGACGCATCGCGCGAGCATCTTCGCATTTGGCTTGAGGGTGAGCACTGGTACGCCCAGGGCCTTGGATCGACCAACGGCACGGTACTCGAATCGGGTGCAGGCGACGGCGATATTGTGATTGAGCCGCCGCGCGACCAACGCGAGCCCGGCAAGATCTATCCCCCAGTGGAAATCGAAAACAGCGACAGGCTCCATCTGGGTCTCTACACGACATTCCTTGTCATTGTGGACTAGCGCGGACGGTGATCGAAAGACGGTCGCCGTCCGTCTTTCGTCTTCTACCTTCTGCGTCGTAAACGACAATGCTCGGCGGTATACGTGGGCAGTGCGGCTATCATGGTACTTTACCGATATCCGCACTGCTCACGTATACGTGCGGCAACCCATGCCAGACAAAGGAACGCCATGGATACTATCGATAGCGCCTATGGCGACAAACTCATCCGTCTTGACACGTTCGACACCGCCGTGGCGGTCGACCCCAGCGCCGAGGATGATGCCAAGCGCCGGTTTATGACGCTTATTCTTCAGACGGCATACCGCGACGACGGCAATATCGGGCACGTGTTGCGCGCGACCAACACGAGCGGCGAGGTCTTTGCCGTCAAGCTGCTCAAGGACAACGCCATCCTTTCCGACCAGACACCCGACCGCTCCGCCGAGCAAGCGGCTGCGCACCTGGCCAACACCGCTGCGCTGTTCGAGGAGTACCGTCATCTGTGTACCGTCTCGCACCTGCGCGGATTTCCGCGCGTCTATGGCTACGGATCGTGCGAGGACGACCCGCTCATCCTCATGGAGTGGGTCGAGGGCACCTCGCTCAAGCAGGCGCTGCCCCTGCTTCCGCACGACGCCTCGGGCGGGCTGACCACCCAGATGGTCGCCGCCGTCGGAAACGCCGTGCTTCGTGCGCTCTTGATGACCCAAGGCCTCGTGAATCCGGTCATCCATCGCGACCTGTCGCCCGCCAATATCATGTTCCGCACCACCAGCCGAACGCTCGAGCAGCAGATTGCTGATTGTTCCTTTGACCCCTGCCTCATCGACATGGGCTCCGCGACCATGGCTCTCGGCGACGACACGATCACCCGGCGCGCCGACATCTGGCGCTTTGCCACACCCGCATACGCCGCGCCCGAGATGCTCACGCAGGATATCGAAGGCATCGCGGCCCTTCGCCGGTCGCCGGCAATCGACGTCTATGCGCTTTCGAGCATTCTGTACCAGCTCTACAGCGGTCGCAAACCGTTTGACTTTGAGTCGACGGACGCCGCTGCAACCGGCTCGTTCTATCTCGTAAAGACCAAGACCAAGCCGGCACCGCTCGAGCCGCGCTGCGAGGGCGATGAAGCGCTCGTCAAAATCATCATGAAGGGTCTCTCAGTCGAGCAGTGCGATCGTCCCACCGAGCAGCAGATGCTCGAGGTGCTCTCGGCATACCTCACCGATGCCGAATCCGAGGGCCGCGAAGGCGCGGGCAGTGACGCCGCAATCGACATCGACTCCGGTACGCACCTTAAGGTCGACGTCGCCGGCGAGCGTGCGCGAGAGATCCTGGAGCAGGCCCGGCACGATGCCATGACCCGCCGTCGCTTTATTATCGGCGGCGTCGCTGCAGTCGTTGCGGGGCTCGGCGTCATTGGCGCGGCAACCCATGGCTTTGGCATCCCCGACTACCTCGATGGCATCCGCGGTTCACTTGACGACTACACCTGGGATCAGCTGCAGGAGATTTCGCTCAAGATTAAGGCCGCCGAGACCCGTAGCGAGGCACGCGAGATTGCCAAGCGCTATCACCTGCTCGATGCCGATGGGCGTATCCCCTATCCGTGTACCAAGCGCGTCACGCTCACCAACGGGCTGCAGGTTGGCGCGCAGCTTGTGGGTATCCGCCACGACGAGCTTCTAGACGGTACGGGCAAGGCCGGGCTGACGTTTATGTTCGACGCGGGTATTGCCGAGCGCAACGCTGCAGCTGAACCGCCGAGCGCCGGCTGGGCAGATTGCGAGCTGCGGGAATGGCTCAACGGCGACGGCCTTAAGCTGCTGCCCAATGAGCTACGCGCACTCATCAAATCTGTCAAAAAGGTCTCGAATAACGCTGGCGCCGCCAACAGTGCATCGTGTCTGAGCGAGTTGCCCGCAACCCTTTGGCTGCCCGCCATGGTCGAGCTGTGCGGTACGCAACCGCCCGATTCGTTTGCCAAGGACTATCACTACCTGGCAGACATCTACAACAGCGAGGGCAAGGAGTACCAACTCTTCCGCGAGCTCAAGGTGAGCCCGTATTCCACGAACGAGACGATGGTCCGTCAGTGGAAGGGCAAGGACACCTGCTGGTGGGAGCGCACGGTGAGCCCCGACTCATCGGAGACCGAAGGCACGCTCTACATAAACCGTGTGGGCCACGACGGCGACGCCTTTACGTACGCAACGCCTGCGGACAAGCCAAACAAACGAACCTGCGTGATCCCCGGATTCTGTATCTAGAGAGCGGGCGTCTTGCCGTGACGGGACCCCTCCCCGTCAATTGTCTTGATCTGTAACACTAGCTCGGCAGATACAGGTCTAGATGTTACAGAACGAGACGTTAAGTTGTGACTCGATGTAATGTCTAGATCTGTAACAGTTACTCGACAAAAACGGGTCTAGTTGTTACAGATTGAGATGATTGGTTGGGACGGTCCATCGGCCAACCATCCATCCTCATCTGTAACGAAATCTCATATATTATTTCTGTACTGAACACCCCCAGGGGGTATGGGTGTATAGTATCGGCGGGTTAACAATTCCAACATCGAACTACAGAAAGGAGAAGCCATGGCTCAAGATAAATTCGATGTGGGAGGCATGACGTGCGCCGCCTGTCAGGCGCACGTGGACCGTGCCGTGAGCAAGCTCGACGGCGTCGAGAGCGTCGCGGTCAATCTGCTCGCCGGTTCCATGCTGGTGAACTATGACCCCGCGCAGGTCACCCCCGACGACATCTGCACCGCCGTCGATCGCGCTGGCTACTCGGCCTCGCCCGTCAGCACGGGCACCGACGCTGTCCAAAGCGGAAGTGCGCAAGCCAGGTCCGGCGCCGCCCATATGGAGTCGCCCACCAAAAAGTTGGAGGCCGCCGCCTCTGCCATGCGCACCCGCCTCATCGTCTCGATCGTCTTCCTCATCCCACTGTTCTACATAGGCATGGGGCACATGCTCGGCTGGCCGCTGCCCGGCATCTTCACCGACCACACCCACAGCATGACGCTCGCTCTCACCGAGTTCGCCCTGCTCATCCCCATCGTCTACATCAACGACGCGTACTTTATCAACGGGTTTAAATCACTCGCGCACGGCGCGCCCACCATGGACGCCCTTATTGCCGTGGGCGCCACCGCCTCCATCGCCTGGTCGCTCTACGCCATGTTCATCATGGCCGACCAGCTAGCCGCGGGTCAGATCCACGAGGCCATGATGACGAGCATGGACAATCTGTATTTTGAGAGCGCGGGCACGATCCTGTCGCTGGTCACCGTGGGCAAATACCTCGAGACACGCAGCAAATCCAAGACCGGCGGCGCCATCGAGGCGCTCATTGACCTGGCGCCCAAGACCGCGACCGTCATGGTCGAGGACGGCACCGAGGCCACCGTCGAAGTCGATGCCATTCTACCCGGTCAGATACTGCGTGTGCGCCCCGGCGAGTCCATCCCCGTCGACGGCGTGGTGCTCGAGGGCAGCTCGGCCGTGGACGAAAGTGCGCTGACCGGCGAGTCCATCCCCGTGGAGAAGACCGCCGGCGACACTGTCAACGCGGCCACGGTCAACCGCACGGGCTCGTTTACCTTCCGCGCCACGCGTGTGGGCGCCGACACGTCGCTCGCCAAGATTATCCAGCTCGTCGAGGACGCCAACGCCACCAAGGCGCCCATCGCCCGCATGGCCGATAAGGTCGCCGGCGTGTTTGTGCCCGTGGTGTTTGTAATATCTGCCGTAACTTTTGTGGCGTGGATGGCGCTGACCGGAAGCATCAACGAAGCGCTTACCTCCGCCGTCGCCGTGCTGGTGATCAGCTGCCCGTGTGCGCTGGGCCTGGCCACGCCCGTCGCTATTATGGTCGGCACCGGCAAGGGCGCCGAGATGGGCATTCTGTTTAAGAGCGCCGAGGCGCTGGAGAACCTGCGCAGCGTGGGCACCGTGGTGCTCGATAAGACGGGCACGGTCACCCGCGGCAAGCCTGCCGTGACCGATATCGTGGTAGCCACGCGCGCTGACGGCTCGTCCGCCATGAGCGAAAAGGCGCTGCTCAAGCTGGCCGCCGCGCTGGAGCGCTCAAGCGAGCACCCGCTGGCCGAGGCGATTATGGCCGAGTGCGAGACACGCGGGATCGTCGCGCGCATGGTCGAGGACTTTGCCGCCGTGCCCGGGCGAGGCGTTACGGCACGCGAGGGGCAAAACGCCATTGCCGCCGGCAATATGCGCCTGATGGACGAGTTGGGCGTTACCGTGCCCGCGGGTCTTGCCGAGCAATTTGCCGTCGAAGGCAAGACGCCGCTGTTCTTTGCCAAGAACGGCGAGCTTGCTGGCACCATTGCCGTGGCTGACGAGGTCAAGGAGACGAGCTCCGGGGCCATCGCCGCACTGCGCTCGCTTGGCGTCGACGTGCGCATGCTCACCGGCGACAACCGAGTCACCGCCGAAGCAATCGCCCGCCGCGTGGGGCTGAGCAGCGAACAGGTCATCGCCGACGTCCTCCCCGCCGACAAGGAGCACCACGTACGCGAGCTGCAGGATGCGGGCAGCAAGGTCGCCATGGTGGGCGACGGTATCAATGACTCCCCCGCCCTGGCGCGCGCCGACGTGGGCCTTGCTATCGGCACCGGCGCAGACATCGCCAAGGAGGGCGCCGACGTGGTACTCATGCGCAGCGACCTCATGGACGTCGCCCGTGCCATCGAGCTGTCGCGCGCCACAATTCGCAACATCAAGCAGGACCTGTTCTGGGCGCTGTTCTACAACGGCATCGGCATTCCGCTGGCGGCGGGCGTGTTCTTCCCCCTCACCGGTTGGCAGCTCTCGCCGATGTTTGGCGCCGCGGCCATGAGCCTGTCGAGTGTCTGCGTCGTAAGCAATGCGCTGCGCTTAAAATCCTTTAAGCCAAAAGTGGCAAAATAGGCTCACCATTAAGTCCATCTAGAACGGGTTTTCCAGACGCCCGAGATTGACCCGAAAGAGGAGCGACGCGCACTTTGGTACGCGAGCGACGGCTTGAAGGTCAAGGTCGGGTGCCTGGGAAAGCCGACACAACAGGGAGGAATACCCATGCGTTACACAATCAAGACTTCCGGCCTCATGTGCGGCCATTGCGACGCCACCGTCGAGACGGCGTTGCTCAACGTGGCCGGCGTGACCGACGCCGACGCCGATCACGAGACCCAGACCGTCCAGGTGGAGTGCGCCGACACCGTGACCGTCGAGCAGCTCACCGCCGCTGTCGAGGGCGCCGGCGAGAAGTTCCACGCCCTTTCGGTGACCGCCGCATAGCAGTCGCTGCCTACTGAATCCTCAGAAGTTGCGGTGAAATACGGACTGTTGTGCCGCCCTAGGCCTTTAAACGGTCCGTATTTCACCGCAACTGACGGGGACATCCGGAAGATCGACCAGAAACGAGGACCCGACATGATGGCAGACCATAAATCGGTGACCCGCATGCTCAAGACGGCACGCGGCCAGATCGACGGCATCTTGCGGATGGTCGAGGAGGACCGTTACTGCGTCGATATTTCCACGCAGCTCATGGCAACGCAGGCGCTCCTCGCGCGCATTAACGCCGACGTGCTCAAGGCGCATATCGAGGGCTGCGTGACTTCGGCAATCGAATCGGGCGACGAAGACCTCAAAGCCGCCAAGCTCGCCGAGATCGAACGCGTCGTCGACAAGCTCTCCAAGTAATTGGGGCATTGGGGACAGACTTCTTTGCACCGTCTTGGTATTCCGGGGACAGGTATGTTTGCACCACATTGGTGCAGATTAACCTGTCCCCCTTGCTCTAAATCGGGTATAAAGGCGTGCAGCATATCGAACGAAAGGCAATTTGCATGAATGACTTTATGAAGGGTCGCAATGGTGCCGATGAACTCACCATCGTGATGGGTTTTGCCGGCATCGTCATCGCGATGATCGGATCGATAGCCCGCATCCAGTGGCTCAGCTGGATTGCCATCGCCGTAATCGTGATTGGCGTGCTGCGCGGCCTGTCCAAAAATATCGACGCACGTCACAAGGAGAACGAGGCCTTTGTCGCCGCGACTGCAAACGTACCCGGCTTGGGCAAGTTTGTAGCTAGCTTGGGCGGCGGAGCTGCAGCGGCCAACGCCTCGCGCGCAGCCGGTACTAGCAAGGAAGACTTTGAACGTGCCAAGCGCACAGCCAAGAAGATGTGGAAGGGCCGCAAGACCACGGCCTATCTTAAGTGCCCCAACTGCGGCCAGATGCTCTCCGTTCCCAAGGGCAAAGGCAAGATCCGCGTCACCTGCCCCAAGTGCCATGCCAAGATGGAGACGCGCTCATAGCTGCCATACTATGGGACAAATAAAAGCCGAGGCCTCGCACTGGGACCTCGGCTTTTTCTGATTATGACAAAAGGATTGTCCCTTTGTCGCATCGCCATATCGCGCGCTTACGCCACGCCATCGCGGGCAAGCTCCTCGGCCAACGCCTCGGCAGGCATGGCCATAATCGCGTCGAGCTCGGCGTCCACCTCGGGAATACGCTTCACCTTGAGCTTGCGCACCAGATCACCGCGACACATCACGTGCGTCGGATCACGCAGTGCGCACAGGTCATCGAGCGGGTTCTCGCGCGTCACCAGAATATCGGCGGCCTTGCCGCACTCGATTGTGCCGGTCTCGCCGCCCAGCCCCAGCAGCTCGGCATTGACCTGCGTGGCCGTATGCAGCGCGAAAGCGTTGCCCACGCCGACATACTTGGCAAAATAGGCCACCTCACGCCACATGTCGTACTGCGTCACGAACGGGCAGCTCGAGTCCGTACCCAGGCCCACCTTAACGCCAGCTTCCAGTGCGGCACGGGCGCTCTCGATGATGCCCGAGCACACGATATCGCCGTTCTTCTTTTGCGTATCGGTCGAATGGGTCTTTTTCGGGTCGAGCAATACAAACGGCAGCGCCGGGCTGATAGTGCAGGTAACACTGGGCGCACGCCCCTCGAGCTGCGTGCCCGCGGCGCCGCGGTACAGTTCCAAGATCTCGGGAGTCATCGGGGCACCGTGCTCGATCGTATCGACGCCGGCCTCAAGCGCGGCCTTCACGCCTTCGGTGCTCTCGACATGAGCCATAACCGGCAGGCCCACCTCGTGCGCCGCCTTGCACGCCGCCGCGGCAACCTCGACCGGCATACGCAGCACACCCGGCTCGCCCACCTCGGTAGCGTCGAACACGCCGCCCGTCACGAACAGCTTGATGACGTCGGCACCGCGCGCATACAGGTCGCGCACCTGTTCGGCTGCCTCGGCGGGACTGTTGGCCACCTGGGCGAACAAACCCGCACCATGGCCGCCCGGCACCGTGACACCCGTTCCCGGCGCCACCAGGCGAGGACCTTGATACTTGCCGGCATCGATAGCATCGCGCACGGCAAGATCGGCAAACAGCGGGTCGCCCGCGCCGCGCACCGTGGTCACGCCACTTGCCAGTTGTTGTTGGGCGCTGCCCTTAAGAATATGGCGCACGATGACGCGCCCCACGGGATTATCGAGCTTCTTCATCAGCGCGCCCACATCGCCCGCCGAAACCGGCTTGCCCGAACCGCACAGATGCACATGCATATTGATGAGGCCTGGCATGAGATACGCACCCGCCAGGTCGATAACCTCAGCGCCCGCAGGCGCCTGCGCCACAGCACTCAGCCCCATCCACGTGATGACACCGCGCTCAACGACCACGGCCATGTCGGGCTGCGGCTCCATATGTTCCGAACCATCCAGGACGGTCGCATTGATAAACAACGTAGAACGATCGGCAGACGCCATATCGAGCTCCTCCCTCACGATTAACTTGAACATTTGTCCATTATCACCTAATGCAGCGACCTAAAGTCGAGCATATCGGTTAACGGAGGGAAGAGGGGATGTGGGGGACGGAATACGTTGCAGTCCCGCCCCAGCGACACCTGGGAAATGTCTCGATCTGTAACAGTCACGAGCTCAAATAACCTCTAAACGTTACAGATTGAGACAAAACCTCTCAGCGCCCATACCACTGACGTCTCCACTCCTCAGCCAAATCGGGCCGTCGCGGAATACCCGCCAGCCTCATCTTCTCAACCAGCTTCCCCGGATTCTTGAGCTCATCAAACGTAAACCGAAGCACCTTGTGCCCGAGCATTGTCAGATGAGACTCCCGTTGACGTTCTGCCACGAATGGGTCGACCGACTCCCGGCCCTCGCCGTTCTGCAAGGTGTACTTCACCTTTCCGTCGAGCTCGCCGATGACACACGTCCCGTCCTCGAGCCGCCAAAAATAGTCGACGCGAAACACCTGGCTCGGATCGAGCGGGTCGCGAAACTCCGCCTGCAGCTCCGGAACCGGAAAGCCGTACGCAATAAAGAACGCTCGGAACCGAGACTCGCCGCCGTTTTCGGACAGCCCGTCCGCATACGACGCAATCGCCTGTGCCCTGCGATACCCTCGCCTGCCCTCGCAATCGGCGCGGAGGCGCTCGCACAAATCCCCACGTGATACGCCCTTCGCCCGCAATGCAGAATCGGCGATCGCCAGACCATACGAAAACGGCGCACGCAGCAGACAATCCTCCACCGTGCGCCAAAACGACGTCACCCGCACGCCGTCGACGCGCTCAAGCGCTCCCGCCATCTGAGGACGCAACAACCTGCACCCGCTGCTCAGCGTCACCGAACAACCCGTCTTAACAAGAAAACGCGGCCCGAGCAGATCATTCGGCACCTCCAGACCCCACAAAAGTGCCGCGTCATAACCCCAAAACGCCCAATCGGGATGAAATTCCGCAAGCCCCCTGATAGTCCTCAGTGCTCGCTCCGTCAGCGTCAATGCATCCCAATCATGCTGAAAACAGAACAGGTACGGCTCGGGCTCCGCGATATCGTCGGTTCCAACATGGCGTCGCAGCCACATGAGCTCGGTATTGTCATGCGTTGCGAGCAGCGCACCTTGCTTGGCCGTCTCCGTGAGCCGCGCGAGCATCCTATTCCGCGCCAACGTGTTGCGAGTCGCATGTTTGTGTTTGAGAACGGTATTAGACACTTTCATCACCACCACGTCGGACAAATGGTCCATCGTCACCGTTGCCTCCGCTGACAAATGTCTTGATCTGTAACAGAAAGACAGTCTTTGAACCTCTAGTTGTTACAGAACGAGATCATTCGGCAGCCGCCAACCTTCCGTCTCAATCTGTAACAGTTACGGGCCCAAACAGCCGCCAAACGTTACAGATTGAGACAAAGTCAGGGCTGTAGGGCGACACCAGTCACATCCCCTACTCCCACTCCTGCTCGTAGATGTTGAGGGACTTTACGTAGCGCCCCTGGGCGCCCATGATGTCGCGGACCAGGCGCAAAAAGAAGCTGATACGCGAGGTGTCGAAGCCATCTTCTAGGTCTTCCGGATGGACGGCGCCGGGCCCGTCGATCGCCGTATCGCTCAGGCGCGCTATGTCGTAGAGGTAGAGCTGCCCCGCCGTCAGCCAGACATCGTCGACGCAGGCGAGGCGCACCGCAATCGCACCGTCGCTCCAATGCTCCTTTTGCACGATATGCGGGTCGTAGACATCAAAGCGACGGTCGGTGCGCGTATCCTTCAGCGCAACCGTGCCGTTCGCAGGATCCTTGCCCAAAATGCCAAAGCGCGAGAAATACTGTGTGTCGCGCACCTGCTCGAGCCGCTTGAGCGAGGCAGGCGAAAGCGATGCCGGTGGCTCGTCAACATACAGCTCGAGCAGCGTCTTGCCATGGCGATAGGGGCGCTCGAAGAGCAGCCAATCGGTAAATGCCATGTTGTAGGCCATGATTTCGTTTTGCGAAGGCTCGGTGCAATAGCTGAGCAACGGGTCGACAATGATCTCGAACTGTTCGCGCGCCGGCTCCAAAAACTGGAACTTCCGCAGCATCCAAAAATGGGCCATGTCGGCAATATCGTTGCCGACGGCTTCGGCCAGCTGCGCTCGATCTAAAGCGTGATCAGTCATGGCATCCTCCTCAAACTGATGGACCTCAATCTGAGCTTACGAGGAGGGTGGGCAGCCACGACCAGCGCGGGCAAAATAGGCCTCCGGCTGCAAACCAGATGCTGACCAAACACTTGACGAAAAGCTTGACCGAAAATGCGCACCGCAACAAAACCGACGCTCCTATAAGTTGTCAATAGGCAGTTTGCGGGAGCGCTCCCTTCAATTCGCACAGGAGCTCGTAATACCTCCTCTCCAGTTTCGTCGACCGCCGTCTCCCATGTTCCAGGTGACCGAGTGAGGCCGC
>JAXJMV010000030.1:0-110065 GCA_036312985.1 Collinsella sp. | reverse complement strand
CTCGTCCGGGAGGGCGGGATGCCGTTCGAGATGAGGGTCAAGACGCCGGCGCCCGACGGGGAGACGGCGGGATAGCCGGCAGGTCGGCATGTCAATCTTGGTCTAACAGAGCCTTATTTAATCCCCGCCCCTTTTTAAACATTGGGAAATCGAGCGTGGCAAGCGGAGGTCTTCGGGGTATAAGACGGCTAATTGTATGCCGTCTATGAAAGGAACCCTCATGCCCAGCGTTGCCGTTCTCGCCGCCGATGGCTTTGAAACTATTGAATGCTTGACCATGGTCGATGTCATGCGTCGCGGCGGCGTGCGCGCCACGCTCGTCTCGATCATGCCCACGCGTGAGGTCGTAAGCTCGCTGCAGATCCCCGTGACCTGCGATGCGCTCTTTGATGAGATCGACTTTGACGAGTACGACTGCGTCGTGCTGCCCGGCGGCCTGCCCGGTGCCACCAACCTGCGCGCCGATCAGCGCGTCTGCGACGTGGTCTGCGAGTTCGCCGCGACCAAGTACGTCGCCGCCATCTGCGCCGCCCCGTTTATCCTGGGCGAGCTCGACCTGCTCGAGGGACGCCATGCCACGTGCTTCCCTGGCTTTGAGAAAAGCTTCCCCGAAGGCGCCTATACCGGCGAGAAGGTTACGCAAGACGGCAACATCATCACCGCCAGCGGCATGGCCCAGTCGCTCCCCTTTGCGCTTGAGCTGCTGCGCACGCTCGCCGGCGACAAGGCCGTCGAGAAGGTCGCCGAGGGCATCCAACTATGATTTTGGCTTCGCAATCGCCGCGCCGCATCGAGTTGATGCGCGAGGCAGGCTACAACATTCGCGTGATTCCCGCGGATATCGACGAAACGCCCTTTGATGGCGAGGCCCCGCTCACGCTTGTCGAGCGCTTGGCACGCGCCAAGGCGGCTGCCGTTGCCGCCGAACATGCCGAGCCCAATGAGCTGACGGTCGCGGCCGACACCATCGTCACCTTTGACGGCAAGATTCTGGGCAAGCCGGCAACCGAGGACGAGGCGCGCACCATGCTCCGTGAGCTTTCGGGCCGCACGCACCAGGTCGCAACCGGCGTCTGCATCGTTAAGGCAGGCGACACGGCCGCCCCGCATGCCGCCGAGAGCCTGTCCTTTGTCGATGTGACCGACGTGACGTTCTACGAGCTCACCGACGAGCAGATCGAGCGCTACGTCGCCTCGGGTGAGCCCATGGACAAGGCCGGCGCCTACGGCATTCAGGGCACAGGAGGACGCATGCTCGTGCACGATATTTCGGGCGACTTCTATAACGTGGTGGGCCTACCCATCGCCCGCGTCGCGCGCGCGATTCAAAAACTCTCGTAATTGCATCTGGCGCTGGGTATCCCCCGGCGCCTACAATTTTGGCGTACCGTACGGATCCCGACCGGGCACAAGGCGCGGCGGAAAACCGATAGGAGTTAAACATGGATACACTGCTCAAAGCCATTGACGTTTGCGATGTCGATGGCTTTTGCTTTGGCAACTATACGGACGATGAGGCAGGCACCGGCTGCACCGTAATCGTGGCACCCGAGGGCGCCACCGGCGGCGTTGACGTACGCGGTGGCGCTCCCGCTTCGCGCGAGACCGACCTGCTGCGTCCCGAAAACACCGTCGATAAGGTCCACGCCGTCTGCCTTTCGGGCGGATCGGCCTTTGGCCTCGAAGCCGCAAGCGGCGTGGCCCGCGAACTCGAGAGCCGCGGTATCGGTCTGCCTGTCGGCCCCACGCAGGTGCCTATCGTGTGCTCCAGCTGTATCTTCGATCTCGCCTTTGGTAACCCCACCGTTCGCCCCGACATTGAGGCCGGCATCGCCGCCGTGCGCGAAGCACTCGACAACACCCCCACCAAGCTCGAACAGGGCAACGTGGGCGCCGGCACGGGCGCTACCGTGGGTAAGCTCATGGGCCCCGCTACCTGCATGAAGGCCGGCCTT
Source organism: Collinsella sp. (assembly GCA_036312985.1). GTDB lineage: Bacteria > Actinomycetota > Coriobacteriia > Coriobacteriales > Coriobacteriaceae > Collinsella. Next base: position 108,110 of record JAXJMV010000030.1, on the reverse strand, counting down.
GGCGCTGCCGCCGTGGCGCTCGGTCCCGTCAAGGTGGGCGCCGTGGTCTCGGTCAACGCCTGCGGCAACGTTGTCGACCCCTTCACCGGCGAGTGGGTCGCCGGTATGCGCGCCGCAGCCGATAGCGACCAGATCGTCGACATGGAACTCGCAGCCTTTGCCGCCGCCGGATCCATGCAGATGCCGCTCGACCGCACCAACACCACCATCAGCTGCATCGTCACCAACGTGGAACTCACTAAGGCACAAGCCACCAAGGTCTCCCAGATGGCCGCAGACGCCTACGCACACGCCATCCGCCCCACACACACCACCAACGACGGCGACACCATCTACACCCTCGCCAGCGGCAAACTGGGCGCCCAGGCAAGCGCCGCCGTTCCCCTAGACCTGCTGGGCATGCTCGCCGTAAGGGCCCTGGAAACCGCCATCGTAAACGGAGCCAAAACCGCCAAAACCTCCCACGAAATCCCAGGTGCTGCGAAGTAATCTCACTCGACCGTCGGTCGGAGGCGGGCGGGCATTACGTTTGCTGCTCTACAGTCCTATGCAAGACGAAGGCCACATTAAGTGGCCTTCTTTGCATGCGGAACTCGCGACAAACGTAATGCCCGCCCGCCTCCGACCGACTACCAACTAATATTTTTTCAGCCCAGGCCCCTGTGTACCGCGCGTCGAAGATCTTCAAATTCAAATAACCTGACAATCGATTCTTATAGCAGAGGCCCCTTGGCCTTTAGTTTGATACAAGTTCCGCACGAGCCGGAAAGCACTTAATGTGCTTTCCGTGCGAGCAGGACTGTTCGCAGTAGCAAACTAAAGGCCAAGGGGCCCAGTCAACCTATCAGCAGCGATTACTCGGCAGCTAGTTGAATTTGAAGATCTTTGAGGCAAGACGGTATAGGCCGAGTGTGGTTTTGTCTCCGGCCCGTCCGCGCAGATTGGTGAAGAACCCGACCACGCCGTAGCGGGCACGACGATACATGCGCTCGTCGTAGGCCTTCAAATCATTCCACAGCGCCTTAAGGCGCTCGTCGGCGCAATCTTCCTCGGAAAGCTTGGTAAGCACCGAGCAGATCGCCATCATCATGGTGAAGTAGCCCATCATGTACGAACGCAGGCGCGACGACTCAACATCGCTGTACAGGTGGTACGAATCCATCATGATACGCGTAACACGGAATTGCTGGTCCAGACGCTTGACCATCGTTGCCTCGTTGACGCTCTGGCCTTCGCGACCGATAAAGTAACGGTAGAGGTCGATGTCGGCGTAGTACATGGTCTTGCAACGCGGCAGCGGCACGTAGGCGTAGATGTTGTCCACATAGAACGTGTGCGGCGGCATGGGAAGGTTGGACTCGCGCAGCACATCCGTGCGATAGCACAGGCTGTGCATGAGTAGGTTCTGGTCCAGGCGGAAATGACCGATCTGGTCCCAGGAAAAGATCTTTTTGCGCGGCAGGGCAAATTTGTAGCCAATAGCGGTATGCGTGCCCTCGTAAACCTTCTCGTACACGTAGTTCGAGATAAATAGGTCAACGCGCTGGTCACGCTCTTCAAAGCCACGCAGAATCGACAGCATAGTCGAAAGAGCCGCAGCATCGAGCCAGTCATCCGAGTCGACGACCTTGTAGTAGGTGCCCTGTGCCTCGCGCAGACCCGAAAGGACGGCAATACCGTGGCCGCCGTTCTCCTGGTGCACCGCGCGAATGATACCGGGATAACGTGCCTCCCACTCGTCGGCCTTGGCGGCCGTCTCGTCCTTGGAGCCGTCGTCCACTACGATAATCTCGATATCGGTGGCGTAATTGCTCCCCTCCAAGATGGAGGTGATGCAATGGTCCATGTCCTTGGCGGCGTTATACGAGGGAATACCGAATGTTATGACTTTATGCATGGCAGGCGATAATCTCATCCGAAAGATCGAGGGCGGAATTGGTCACAGCGTCCATATCGTAGTAACGATACTCGGCCAGACGACCCACCGGGTGGAAGTTCGTCAGGTTCTGGACGCGCTCAAGATAGCGCTCATAGAGCTCACGGTTCTCGGGCTCAAGAATGGCGTAGTACGGCGTCTCGCCCGAGCCGGGCGTATAGGCCTTGGAATACTCCTTCATGATGGTGGTCTTGCCGGGCAGGATCTGACCGGTCATGTTCTTGAACTCGGTAATGCGCGTGTAGTCCTCGCTCGTGGTGTAGTTGACGGTGCCCACGGGCTGGAACTGGTCCGTATCGAGCGTCTCGAACTTCATATCGAGCGTGCGGTACGGTAGCGCGCCCAAGTCGAGGTTGAACAGCTCATCGAGCGGACCGGTATAGACAATCTCGCCGCCGTAGACCTTGCCGTCGATCTTGACGGTAGTCTCGTCGATTTCAAAGAGGTCACGGGCGTCCACGTCGCAGAACACGTCGATCAGGTCGTGGTCGAGCATGTGCTCAAAGAGCGCCGTGTAGCCCTCCTGCGGCATGCCCTGGAAGGGAGCTTGCGGGAAGTAGCGGTCATCATCGCCCACAAAGACGGGAACGCGGCCGGTGATCGAGGGATCGATCTGATCGGGCGTCTGGCCCCACTGCTTCATGGTGTAATGCAAAAAGACGTTCTCGTAGACGTAATCGGCGACCTCGGCCAAGTCGGGGTCGTTCTTCTTACGCAGCTCCATAATGGGCACCTTGACATCCTTGCCAAAGGTCTCCACGAGCTTCTGATACAGCTCCTCGCCGCGCTCGTCACCAAAGGCGAGCTTGAGACTCGCATGGTTGAAGGGCACGGGCATAAGGGTACCGTTGATGTTGGCGAGCACCTTGTGCTGATAATCCGTCCACTTGGTAAAGCGCGACAGGAAATTGTGCACGCGCTCGTTAAAGGTATGATAGATATGCGGACCGTACTCGTGGATCAGGATTCCGGCCTCGTCAGTGCAGTCATAGGCATTGCCCGCAATGTGGCTACGGCGCTCCAAAACGGCAACACGATAGCCGATGGTCTCGGCGAGACGGCGGGCACAAACGGCACCGGCATATCCAGCACCGACGACAATCATGTCGTACGCGCCGGCGTTAAAGCCTTCAGGCAGGCCTGAGGTAATCTGCATCGATACTCCTTGTCAAAAGCCACGGGCTCGTTAGCTGGGCTTTTCTCGAACATTCTTCGAGACACATTTATCAGAGCGATTATAGCGCTAATGCGTCCTATAATGAGCTTGCCACACAAGGAAAGCTCAAGCACCGCGGCGAACATTAACGTAAGGTAAACCCGCTAGCAGCGGGTTTATTCGTGAACAGCCGGGCGCCTGGAGCTTAGCGAAACGCTTGTAAGGAGTAACATGAGCGATTTCCTAAACCGTATGAAGTCTGCCGCCAAGGCCGACCTTAAGACGATCGTCCTGCCCGAGGGCGAGGATCCGCGCACTATCGTCGCGGCCACCAAAATCATCGAGGAGGGCCTGGCAAAGATCGTCATCCTGGGCAACCCCGACGAGATCAACGTTCCCGGCGCTACCGTCATCGACCCGCGCAATGCCGAGAAGCACGAGGAGTATGCGCAGAAGTTTGCCGAGCTCCGCGCCAAGAAGGGCGTTACCATCGAGCAGGCTCGCGCCCAGGTGATGGACGCCACCTACTTTGGCACCATGATGGTCAAGATGGGCGACGCCGACGGCCTGGTCTCCGGCGCCTGCCACTCCACCGCCGACACCCTGCGCCCTGCACTTCAGATCCTCAAGACCGCCCCGGGCACCAAGCTGGTCTCGGCCTTCTTCGTGATGTGCACCGACACCCCGCAGTTCGGCACCGACGGCACGCTGATCTTCGCCGACTGCGGCCTCAACATCAACCCGTCCTCCGACGAGCTCTCCGAGATCGCCATCGCCTCCGCTCACTCCTGGTCCACCTTCATGGGCAACGTTGAGCCGCACGTGGCCATGCTCTCCTACTCCACCATGGGCTCCGCCGGCGGCGAGGTCGCCAAGAAGGTCCAAGAGGCCGTGAAGTTCTGCAAGGAGAAGGCTCCCGAGCTCGCCATCGACGGCGACCTGCAGCTCGATGCCGCTATCGTCCCCACTGTCGCCCAGCTCAAGGCTCCCGGCTCCTCCGTCGCCGGTAAGGCTAACGTGCTGGTGTTCCCCGACCTCGAGGCCGGCAACATCGGCTACAAGCTGGTCCAGCGCTTCGCCGGTGCTGACGCCTACGGCCCCATCCTGCAGGGCATCGCCAAGCCGGTTAACGACCTTTCGCGCGGCTGCTCTGCCGACGACATCGTGGGTGTCGTAGCCATCACCGCCGTCCAGGCTCAGATGGCTGAGTAGCGTACATATCCCCTCGGGACCCCACAGGGTAAAGCTCTGAAAACGTCCTCGGACATGCATGAAACCCCCGCTGCGCACTTCGTGCGGCGGGGGTTTCATGCGTCCTGCGGAATATTTTCAGAGCTTTACCCTGTGGGGTCCCTGCCGCCACGTAGCAATCAGGGAATCCGGGGTGGACGGCGGCTTGGCTACGAGCTGGGGCTGAAAATCTGAATGGATGGGTGCCGTTGCTGAGAGCACAGGCGTTGCTGATGATGATCACTTTGGAGATTGAAAGGCCGGTGGGCTTCGGCGGTTGTTGTGCCGGAAACTACATCCCAGTTTGGAGGCGGATTGTGGGATGTGGCTTCCGCTTGGGGCCTGTTTGGGAAACTTTGGGACGGAATTTTGCTTTATTGTGGGTCGCACTTTCCGCAACGTGCCTCAACCGGAAAGCGTGTCCCAGTATTTGCGCTCGAAATGGGATGGGGTTTCCGCCGTCCACCTGCTAGCAAAAAGGCCTCCGGAGCTGTTGCTCTGGAGGCCTTTCGTTTACTTGCAAATGCGCGCGTTAGTTGTTCTTGGTCAGGCGCTCGACGTCGTGGGCGATCATGTATTCCTCGTCGGTGGGGATGACCATGACCGTGACGGCGGAACCGGCGGCACTGATGACCTGCGGGCCGTTGCCCACGGCCTCGCGGTTCTTGTTGTTGTCGATGCGTACGCCCAGCCACTCAAAGCAGTCGCAGAAGGCCTTACGGATCGACCAGTCGTTCTCGCCGATGCCGGCGGTAAAGGTAATGGTGTCCACGCCCGCCATGGAAGCGATCATGGAACCGGCCTGCTGCATGGCCTTGTAGGCGAACATATCGAAGGCGAGCAGGCAGCGCTCGTCGCCCTCGGAGGCGCGCGTGCGGATGTCGCGGGCGTCGTTGGAGATGCCCGAGATGGCAAGCAGACCAGACTGCTTGTTCATCATGTCATCGACTTCCTGATAGCTGTAGCCGCCCTCGCGCTGCAGGTAGCACACAGTAGCCGGGTCGATGGAGCCGCAACGGGTACCCATCATCAGGCCGTCGAGCGGCGTGAGGCCCATCGTGGTATCGCGGCACACGCCGTCCTCGATGGCGGCGAGCGAAGCGCCGTTGCCCAGATGGCACGAAAGCAGACGGTGGCAGCGCGAGCCCAGGATCTCCTTGGCCATCATCCACTCATAGCGGTGGCTCGTGCCGTGGGCACCGTACTTGCGCACGTGGTACTTATCGCACACGTCCTTGGGCAGCGCGTAGGTGTAGGCGACCTCGGGCATGGTCATGTGGAACGAGGTATCGAAGACGGCGACGTTGGGCAGCTCCGGATACTTCTCGCGGCAATACTCGATTGCTGCGGCCTCGCCGTAATTGTGCAGCGGGGCGAGCGGGGCCACCTCGAGAATCTTAGCCATGACCTCGTCGTCGACGACCGCGGAATCATCGAAGTGCCAGCCACCCTGAACGATACGGTGGCCGATGCCATCGATCGTAAAGTCGGTCTTCTCGAGCTCCTCGAGCACACGCGCGATAGCCGAACGATGATCCGGGAAGGGGACCTCCTCGGTCTGCTTGGCGCCACCGTTCTCGGAGTGGCCAAAGATGCCCATGTCCGAACCGATACGTTCGCAGTTGCCCTTGGCGAAAACCTCGCGAGTATCGGTATCCAAAAGCTGATATTTGAGGCTTGAGCTGCCGGCGTTAACAACAAGTACGTTCATGAGACTCCTTTGCAGTGCAATACGGTCGACGCAGACCCCTTAAGGCGGCCGCATTTTAATAAGAAGTTATCACAACTTGATAAATAGCTATCAGGCATATCGCCCAACGAGCACAAAAGAGGGGCCGAACGGCGCTCGGTCGTCCAGCCCCTCCCCTTTTGCAATTACTTGCCGTTGACGATGCGCTCGACGTCGGAGGCGATCATGAACTCCTCGTCCGTGGGGATGACGAAAATCTTGACCTTGGAATCCTTGGCAGACAGGCACCAAGCGCCGTCGCCACGCAGGGCGTTGCGGGCATGATCCATCTTGACGCCCATAAAGGCCAGACGGTCGGCCACGCCAGCGCGGACAGCCGGAGCGTGCTCGCCGATGCCGGCAGTAAAGACCAGGGTGTCCATACCGCACATAGAAGTAGCCATCTCGGCTGCCTTAGCGGCAATCTTGTAGACAAACATGTCGAAGGCGAGCTGAGCATCGGGGTCACCAGCGGCGGCGAGCTCCTCGACGTTGCGGCAGTCGTTGGTCTTGCCGCCGGTCACAGCCAAAAGGCCGGACTTCTTGTTCATCATCTCGTCGACCTCGTCGAAGGTGTAGCCACCCTCGCGCTGCAGGTAGCACACGGTAGCCGGGTCGATGGAGCCGCAGCGGGTGCCCATCATGACGCCGTCGAGCGGGGTGAGGCCCATGGTGGTGTCCATGCACTTGCCGTCCTCGATGGCGCACAGGGAAGCGCCGGAGCCGATATGGCACACGACGACCTTGCGGGCCTCGCCGTTGGTCATCTCTGCGACCTTCTTGGAGATGTAACGGTAGCTGGTGCCGTGGGCGCCGTACTTACGGATGTGCAGCTTGTCGCAAACATCCTTGGGAAGGGCGTAGGTCTTGGCGACCTCGGGCATGTTGAAGTGGAAAGCGGTGTCGTAGACCGTGACGTTGGGCAGGTCGGGATACTGCTCGAGACAGTACTCGATAACGTTGGCCTCGGGGTTGTTGTGCAGCGGCGCCAGCGGGGCGACCTCGCGGATCTTGGCGAGAACGTCCTCGTCGACGAGGGAGGAGTCGCCAAAGTACCAACCGCCCTGAACGATGCGATGGCCAATACCCTCGATCTTGACGCCGTTGGCCTCGAGGTCCTTCAGGACGACCTCGATGGCGACCTTGTGGTCGGGGAACTCGATGTTCTCGGTCACCTTCTTGGAGCCATTGGCGGCATGGGTGAAGGTACCACCGGTAAAGCAGACGCGCTCGCAGGAGCCCTTTGCGGACACCTTATGGGACTTGGTGTCGATGACCTGATACTTAAGGGTCGAAGATCCCGCGTTGACGACCAGAACGTTCATGTGTCTCCCTACTAACAGGCGGTGTGGCGCCGCCAGGTTACATACGCTTCAATAATAAACCCAAACGCCCTCGCGCTCGGGTTTATTGCGTTGATATATAAGTTATCGATGTCCAAATACTCACGGCCTTTGACTTGTAAGACGAAAGAGCGCGGGGATATACACCAAGGAAGAAATCCCGAGCGCAACAAGCAATACGACTCGAATGCCTGCAACGCTACTCAACACAGCGTTGAGCAGATAGAAAAGAACGGCACCCACCGCCACCATCTGGCTTTGAACCGAAATCAGTGAACAGCGCATCGAAGAATCGGCAGCATTTTGAAAAACTGAGTATTTGATTGGGGCAAACAACGAGTACGCAACCGTCTGCAGCACATAGAACACGGGCAGCAAATTAGCCGGAGTAAGGGGAATCAAAAACAGGGCAGTCAGGGAAAGGCGCACAATGCCGCATATACACGCAAAACGGCCCTTGTCGACACGAGTAATCGCACTGGGCACAATAAACCCTATGGAGGCCGAGGCAAGGAGCTGGACCGCAATGGTCACACCCGAAGCAACGGCATTCATTCCGCGACCCGCAAGCAGCAGTGAGAAAAAGTCTTCCAGGGCGACAAAAGCAAATGCCTGAGAACAGTCCATGATGAACGCTGAACGAAGAATGCCATTACACGCAATAGCAGCACCGATCATCTTCGGGCTAATTCCACGCTCAGGTGTCCCCGCAGTGCTCCCTCTTTGCATCTCAGGAATGCAGACAACGACAACCAACGTCAACACCATTGCGATGGTATCTGCCGAAAGACCAATGAGATATGCACCGACAGACGAAATGAAACCGCCCACGCAAGCGGAGATGGCATAAGAGGCATAGAAAACAAATCGCTCAACGACATTAAGTCTTACGAGCTGGTCCTGAGAGACGCTGTCAATGTAAATCGCTTCGATGGATCCGCTCACACATGCAACGGCAAAACCTTTAAGAGCAAACGCACCGATTAAAAGCAGAGGAGAACGGACGAGAAGCAGGGCGGCGTAGTATCCAAGCATTCCCACGACGCCAACGAGGCCGCTTGTCTTTCGTCCAAACCTATCAGCAATATAGCCAGTGGGAACTTCAAGGATGAACTTGCTCACTTGATATGCAATCATCATGCTAGAAATCGCCACCATCGAGAATCCGACGAATTCAAGGTAAACCGTCAGAAAATACAAGATGGTGCTGAAGTTCGACAGAAAAACGAACGTCATATAAAGCAAAACCGTACGGTTTTTCATACTCCGCCCTCCAAGAGTCAGCAATCTAAAATCGGAATCTTGGAAAAGCATGAGGGCAGAGCCGTCAGTCATGTGTTACAAGGCGTCAACATTCACTTGACGCCACGAGGCCAAATGACCTCACGAAGCAAGGTGACGCAATAGGTGAAGAAATACCGTCTGGTGTCGATCGGTCCAGACATTTTGTCGATAGCAAAAGTAGATGGGCAAGGCTACGTCATGCGAGCCTTCAATGGAGCACTCGCTCACTTCCAGTCCATCTGATGCGAGAGAAGAGCCAGAAAAACTCAATATCAATCCCCCGGCCTGAAGAAACTCAGCCTGTGCCCTGTTTCCGTATTCGACATCGCGAAAGCGGAAATTAACCAGCTGAGCTTCGGGGCATTGATTGATTGCATTGAGACAGGGCGACAAATTAATGGGAACAGCTAACCTGCCGCCCAGTAACTCACGAACGGTCATAGCGCCCACAGATTGATGACCCGCTGGGCAAGAAAGAACCTTGAGCTCCTTTTCACCCAAGTATTTCGAAGAAAGGACACTGTCCCTTGGCTCCTCAAATGAGATGGCCGCATCCGAAATGCCAAGCACAAGTGATTCAAAGCATGTGGCCGTTGGCTGATGCCAAACATCAAGGTGAATCTGGGGGTGCGAGCTTTCAAACGAGTCGTACCAGTTTTCGGCAAAAAGACGCCCCCGCCCGTGAAGACAGGGGGCGTAAAGACGGAAGTGGCCGTCGGGCGAAACGCCACCGTTCCCCGATTGGGTGTACTTTTTGAGATCGTCGACTTGTGCCAGGATCACGCGTGCACGACGCGCAAATTCTCTGCCCGCCGGAGACAAAACAGCCTCCCCCGCCGATCGGTCGAGCAAAACAATCTGATACTCAGATTCCAACTTTTTGATTGCCGACGAAACGGCCTGTGGGCTCACGTGAACGGCGCGAGCCGCTTTGCGCACGCCGCCGTAGTTCGCTACCGCTTGAAGGTATTCGAGTTGAGAAAGCTGCATAGGTTACTCCAAAGGCAGCCAAGGCGACGGGCCGTGCGTCCTCAGATGAGGTTCTCGCCCAGGTTCTTGCCGCCGAGGACGTGCATGTGGAAGTGCATGACGGTCTGGCCGGCGTTGACGCCCTTGTTGGAGATGACGCGGAAACCGTCCTCCAAGCCCTTGACCTTGGCGACCTCCTGGATGGCGTGGGCCATGGCGCCCATGGTCTCGGCGGGCACGTTGTCGGCGATGTCGCTGTAGTGCTTCTTGGGGATCACGAGCGTGTGGACCGGCGCCTGGGGATTGAGGTCGTCAAAGGCGATGACTTGGTCGTCCTCGTAAACGACGGTCGAGGGGATCTCGTGGTTGGCAATTTTGCAGAAGATGCAATCACACATGGTAGGTTCCTTTCTCACAGACCAAGGTAATTATATTTGGTCGAGATGGTTAGAACGAGAGACTGTCGTCGGTGTTGGCGGCCTCGCCGTCAGCGAGCACGTCGTTGCCGTCGACGTCCTTCAGAAGCACCGAGACCTTCTGCTCGGCATCGGACAGACGGGTGCGCAGGCTCTTGAGGAGCTCGACGCCGCGGGTATAGCTCTCGAGCGACTCCTCAAGCTCCATATCGCCCGACTCCAAGCTGCGGATGATGAGCTCCAGCTCCTGCGAAGCCTGCTTGTACGTAAGCTGCTCGACCGGGGTCTTCTCTGCCATATCTGTTTCCTTTCCTAAAGGTTTATCGCTGTGAAACGCGGCCTATTCGACCGTATTGACCGTTGCCGCAACGTTGCCGTCTGCCATGCGCACGCGGATGGCGTCGCCGGGCTTAAAGGTCTTGGCGCTCGTAGCCACACCGTCATCGCTGTATACGATGGAATAGCCGCGAGCAAGCACCTTAAGCGGCGACAGGGCATCGAGCGACGCAGCAGCTCGGCCCAGGTCGGACGCGGGTTTGCTGAGCATCGTACGTCCCTGATGCTCCAGACGGGAACTCGCAAGCGTGAGCGCATGGCGCTTGCCATCGAGTCCCGAGGTGCTTGCAGCCAGACGCTCGGGCAGGCGTTCAAAGCTGGATCGGAAAGCCCCGACCGAGCGCGTTATGGCACCGGACAAACGATCGGCCGTCAAGGCAAGCTCTGACTCACGACGCTCGACCATAAACGTCGGATCGTTGAGACACGGGCGGCATGCGGCCGCATCGAGCGCGTCGCCCAAGCGAGCCGTATAGGTATCCCAGGAACGACGGCCACGCTGATCGAGCATCTCCAGGTCGACCTGGGCCGACCCAATCATCGATGCCATCGCGGCACCCAGACGCTGATGGCGCGCCTCGAGCACATCGGCCAACTCCGTCATGGCCGGCGCCACCGATTCGGCCGCCGCCGTGGGCGTGGAGGCGCGGCGGTCGCTCACCATGTCGCAAATCGAGGTATCGGGCTCATGGCCAATGCCGGTCACCACGGGCACAGGGCAAGCCGCCACCGCGCGGGCAAGCTCCTCGTCGTTGAAGGTCATGAGGTCCTCAAAGGAGCCGCCGCCGCGCACCAGCAAGATGCAGTCGGGTGCCGGCGTAATGGCGGCGGCACGGCGCAGGCCCTCGATGAGCTCTGCCGGCGCGCCCTCGCCTTGAACTTTGGCACCCACGCAAACGAGCTCAACGAGCGGGTTGCGACGACGCAATGTGCGCTTGACGTCATCGATTACGGCGCCCGAAAGCGAGGTGACGACTGCCACGCGCGAGCAGAACACTGGGATGCGACGTTTGCGCGCCTCGTCCATCAGGCCCTCGCGACGCAGCTTTTCGGCCAGTTGCGCCACTTGTTGACGCAGCAGACCCTCCCCCGCCAGCGAGAACGAGCGGGCAACGAAGCTCATGCGGCCCGTAGGCTTGTAGAGATTGAAGTTGCCCTTAAAGCTCACCTGCATGCCGTCGCGCAGATCGAAGGTGCGCTTAAGGTAGGCGCCCTTCCAGATGATGCAGTCGACGGCCGCCGAGTCGTCCTTGATTTGGAAGTAGCAGTGGCCGCTTCGGGCATTGGGACCACGAAAACCCGTGACCTCACCCAAAACGCTCAGCTGCGGAATGGCATCGAGCGCGCCGGCGGCGATCTCCACCGCTTGGCTCACGCTGAGCTCTTTGCGCTCTTGCTCGTCCGATCCGTCGAACTCGGCGGAAACGGTATTGCCGGTCAGATTCCAGCCTGCCACGCAGCCTCCTTTCGTTATCGCGCACAGAGGCTCCGGCCCCGTGCATATTTAAGTCCAACACATAGTACAGCGCCGCGTGGACACGAATCCCCGCGGCGCCTGCCTGTCCTATTTGTTATCGGTTGGAGTTTCTATTGTAGCGAGCTATCAGGTAGAGCAGTTGAATGATCGAAGTGAGCGCTGCGGCCACATAGGTAAGCGCGGCTGCCGTCAGCACCTTCTTGGCGCCGTTGACCTGCTTGGAACTCATGCCCGACTGCTCGATATACGCCACGGCGCGGCGACTGGCATCGATCTCGACCGGCAGCGTAACCAGCTGGAACAACACGCTAAACGAGAAGAAGACCAGCGCGAGGGTCGTGAGCCCCGCGATGTTCATGAACAGGCCCATGAGCAGCACGATCGTCCAGGTGTTTTGGGTAAAGTTGACGACGGGGACCAAAGCGGTACGTACCTTCATCATGGCATAACCACTTTGACGCTGGGCGGCATGGCCCGCCTCGTGGCAGGCGACGGCAACGCTTGCGACCGACCCGCCCGAACGGTTGGCATCCGACAGATACAGGTTGTTGTCCTGCGGGTTGTAATGATCGGTGAGCTCGCCGGCAACGCCCTTGATGCCCACGGCACTACAACAGTTGGCGTCGAGCATGCGGCGAGCGACCGTGGCACCCGTATCGCCGTCCGAGCGCACCTTAGACCACGTCCTGTACGTCGAGTTGATATAGCTCTGCGCGGCAAGGCCAAGCACCGTGCAGACAAGAACAACCAGCAGGTACAGCGGGTCGATGCCAAAGCCGTATCCATAGTAATAAGGCATGCGAATTCCTCCGAATCGAGTTACACGTTGGAGGCATTTTACCCACTCGCCCAGCCAACGAGACACCATCGATGTTTTGGCATTGCAGCTCTAGAACGACGTTTACAGCGTTTGGTAAAACCGCGTAACTATAGAAGCTCGATTTTGCCGTCCTTCACGGTGAGTCCCATATTGCCGGAAAGCAGATCGTCCAGACGCGAGCCCACAAGCTCAAAGCGCCAGCCTTCGCGCAGGGGGCTCTGCTCGGGGTGCTCAATATAGTCGGCCAGGTCATCGCGCGAGGCGATGACCGAGGTCGCCACGCCCGAGCGCTCGGCAACCAGGCGAATGAGCGCATACATCAGGTCCGTCACGCTCTCCAACTCCGGAGAGATCTGGCGATGCCCGCGCACCATGAGCGGCAGGCGATCGTGCGGGCAGCTTGCGCCACGCTTGATGGCCATGAGCGCACCGTCCACGTCGCGCTCCCCCAACTGATCGGTACCGCGAATGCTACGGAACTCCTCAACGCGCACGGGATTGCGCTTGACGAGCGCAAGCAGCGTGTCGTCGGACATGACCCACTTGCGCGGGATGTTACGGCGCTCGGCGCGGTCCTCGCGCCAGGCGGCGAGCTCGCGCGCGATGCCCAGCTGGTGGCGGCTGCACGAGTTGATGCGCTTGACCTTGCGGAATGCCTCGTGACGGTCGGCGCGATAGTGCGACTCGTCAGCCAGCGGGCGTAGCTCGTCGAGCACCCAGTCCACACGGCCCAGCTCGCGCAGGCGACTCATCATCTCGGTATAGGCGACGATCAAGTACTTGACGTCATCGATCGCATACTCAATCTGCTTATCGGTCAGCGGGCGACGCGACCAGTCGGTCAGCGACTCGGTCTTGGGCAGCGAGACGCCGCAAAACGTCTGAACAAGCGCGCCATACGAAATCTGCTGGCGCTCGCCCAAAAAGGCAGCGGCGACCTGCGTATCGAAAATCGGTCGTGGCAGCACGCCCACGGTATGGAGCATAACCTCCATATCCTGCGAGCAGGCGTGGAAGACCTTAGTCACGCTCTCGTCTGCCATAAGCTCGGCCAGCGGCGATAGGTCGTCGATTACCAGGGGATCGACCGCGACGCTCTCGGCAGGGGTGGCAATCTGAACCAAGCACAGACGCGGATGGAATGTGCGCTCGCGCAAAAACTCGGTATCGACGGCAATCGCGTCGAACTCACGGGCGCGCTGGCAAAAGTCGAGTAGAGCCTGATGTGTGGAAATGTACATATCAACCCATCGAATAAGGTTAGGCCCGAAAAACACGGGTAGGATATCGGCATTGCCTTACAACTATACTCGGTTAGTCACAGAACGGGAACGTAAGTATGCGCTGCCTTATCATCCACAACCCGGCATCGGGCCCCAGCTCAGATGAAATCTACGCATTCACGCACGCCCTCGCGCAGGGCGGCGACGAGGTCGTGATGCGTTTTATCGGCGATGGCATGGAGCCCGAGGACGCCGTGGCAGACGTGCGCGAGTTTGATCGCGTGGTCGTTTCGGGCGGCGACGGCACCGTCTCCAACGTGCTCGACCAGATGCGCGGATGCGGTGTCCCCACGCTCGTCTTCCCCTCCGGTACAGCCTGCCTGTTCTTCAACAACATCGGCAATGCCCCCGAGGCAGCGGCGCTTGCCAAGGCTTGCCGCGCCGGTCGCACGGTCAAAGTCGACATGGGCGAGCTCTTTTGGCTCGACGAGAACGGCAACGAGAAGCGCCACGGCTTCATCATCATCGCCGGCTCGGGCTTCGACGCCGAGATCATGATGAAGGCCGCCCCCACCAAAAACGACATCGGCGAGATCGCCTACTTCCTCTCTGCACTCGCCACGCCCAACCCTACGGTAGCGCACTTTACCATTGAGCATGACGGCATTGTCGAGGAGCTCGACGGCATCTGCTGCATGGCCGGCAATACCTCGGTCATCCAAAACGACATCAACCTGTTCCCCGACTGCCGCATGAACGATGGCATGGTCGACATTGCAGTCATCGAACCCGTGCGCACCGTGCAGCTGCTGCCTACCGTGATCACCGCTGCGCTTGACCCCGCCGGCAAGGTACTCGGGCGCCCGCAGTTCAAGATCATCCAGACCAAGGAAGCCAAAATCACCTGCACCCCGTCGCTGGGCATGCAGTTCGATGGCGAGATTATCTCCAGCAATTCGGGCGTCTTTGGAGCCCGCGCGCTTCCGCAATGCCTCGACCTCATCGTCGACGAATTCTCCCCGCTCGGAAAATAGGAGGACCCCATGAACGACAATCCCCTGATCGGCTTTATTGTCATCGTCTTGGCCATGCTCGTCGGTTACGCCATCAACGTGATTCACCGCCGAAAGAAGTAAATCCACATTGGTATGATATTCATCCAGTTATCGACTCTCCCGCTGTTTATGCAAATCCTAAACAGCGGGAGAGTTTTCTTTTTGAGCACCGTCTAATGCTTTATTCAGCTACAGTAAATGCAGGGTGCCTTTATTTAACTAAAGCCATAAAATGAGTATTATTATCCGTTCATCGTATATTTCCACACGCTCATCGAGTAAAAGCTGTTGTCGAGTGAATACTCTTTACACTTCCTTTAGGCTAGTAGATGTATTTATTAGCTGAAACTCCGTACGGTTTCGCGGGGTTTCAACAGTTGGGAGGGATTATGAGGTTTACTCATCCTGTCAACACGCTCAAGAAGCTCGGCTGCGGCCTTGCGTTTGGAGCAGCGGCCATCATGGCCATGCCGACTTCGGCACTCGCCTGCACCCAGATCTACATGGGCAGCAAGCTCACGGCAGACGGCAACACGTACTACGGCCGTTCCGAGGACTTCGGTCCGCGCTATGTCAAGCACTTTGGCATTGAGCCCGCACACAAGGACGGCAACGAGTACACCTCGGTCGAGTCCGGTTTTGAGTACAAGTCCAAGGGCGCAACCTACCGCTACACCTTCGTTCGCGACAACCCCTCGCAGTGGGAAGATCGCTACGACGCATATTCCGAGGCAGGCATCAACGAGAAGGGCGTCTCCTGCTCTGCCACGCTGAGCACCTCCTATAACGAGAAGGCCGAAGAGGCCGACCCCATCACCGAGGAGACTGGCATTGGCGAATACAGCTATGCCAGCGTCATCCTGGGCGAGAGCGCCACGGCCCGCGAGGGCGTCGAACTCATCGGCAGCCTGATCGACGAGCAGGGCGTCTGCTCCAACGACCAGATCATCATCGCCGACAGCACCGAGACCTGGTTGTTCGCCGCGCTTTCCGGCCATCAGTGGATTGCTATGAAGCTCGCCGATGACATCGCCTCGCTCAACCCCAACATCGGCAACCTCACCTATAACGTCGACCTCGATGACACCGAGAACTGTCTCCATTCCGAAGGCATCGAGTCCATGCCTAAGGAGAAGGGCTTTGCCGAGTACACCGACGGCAAGTTCGACGTCGCCAAGACCTACGGCGAGGAGATTAGCGAGGCCGGTATGCACCAGTGGTCGCGCTATATCCAGGGTCGTGATTACTTCATGGCTCCGCTTGCCGAGGGCACCGACTACGAGATCGTCAAGGACGAGCGCGAAGAGGCTCGCGCCACGACCGGCGCCCTGGTCCACGAGATGCAGCCGCTGTTCTTCCAGCCCGGCAAGTCCGACTGGAACACCTTTGAGATGATTCGTTCCTTCGCCGCTCGCGGCGAGAATGTCGCCGGCCTCAACGCCAACACCGACGGCGCCTATGCCATCGGCTCCAACCGCAACACCGAGATCCACACCTTCCAGATCCGTCAGGGCATGGACCCCGAGATCGCGACCATTCAGTGGGAGATGCTCTCCAACGCCGAATTCTCCGTCGCCATCCCCTTCTACTCCGCACTGCTCACCGAGGTCAGCCCCTACTTCAGCGATCAGGATGTCTCCTTCGATCACTGCGAAGAGGAAGACGTCGTGAACAACGAGGAGCCCAAGAACTCCATCAACTACGTCCTCATGGACATCAACACGCTCGCCTATGAGAACCGCGACCACTGCGCCACCGGCGTCCGCGCCTATCTCGACGCCCTGCAGAAGGAACTCATCGAGCAGAACCTGACCGTCGACGAGGCCATGCAGGCCGAAGAAGGCACCGAGGCCCGTACCGCCCTGGCCAACAAGGCCGGCAAGGCTGCAACCAAGAACACCTATGTTAAGTGCAAGGCCATGCTCGAGGAGATGCGCGACTACCTCAAGGAGGGCGATTTCTCCGAGGAGTTCGTCCCGAGCGACTACGATGCCGACAACGACTGCCTGGTCGAATCCATCACCTACGCCGACGAGGCCCTTTCCGATGAGGACGTGACCGAGCCAGAGGCCGAAGAGGAAGAGGTCACCGAGGAGAAGTCCGAGGGCAACAACATGGCCGCCATGGCCGTTGGCGCCGTCGTCATCATCGGTGTCTGCGTCTACGTGATCTATCGTCGCAAGAAGGCCTAAGACCCTCATGTCCTAGCTGAGCGGGCGGGGCACATGAGTCACCTCGCCCGCTTAACCAGCCTTTTGACCGGCGGGAAACCCGCTTGAAATCTTTTCAAAAAAGATTTCCCCGCACACACTTTGCTGTGCTATAGTGCAGCGCAACAGCAACAAGGTGCGACCGCGCCACGGCATCACGAAAGGAGCCACCAAGATGAAGAACACGATGAAGTCTCTCAACAACTGGTGGTGGCGTGATGCGAATACGATCGGTCGACAGTGAGTCCCTCACGCCTGTTTTTGCGCTCTAGGTGATTGGAAGGCCTCCGGTTTCGACCGGGGGCCTTTTTCTATCTCGAGCCCGATCGCATTCGCATCACGCGCCTCCGCTTTTCCCCTGCGCTTCCCTTCAGAAAGGATTTTCACCATGTCTCAGAACACCACCGCCACCCAGCCCCGCACCGTCCAGACCGCCGACCGCGGCAAACTCGACGTCCGCGCTCTCGTCCTGCTCGCCATCCTGCTCGCCGCCGGCTTCATCCTCAACTTCACCGTCGGCAAGGCCATCTCAGGCATCTCGGGCGGCATGATCAGCCCCGAGTTCATCATCTCGGCCTTCTGCCTCACCATCCTGGTCGTTCGCCCCAACATCGGCCAGGCGCTCGTCATTGGCCTCATCTCGGCTGCCGTGATCCAGATCACCACCACTTCGCCGTTCGTCGATTTTGCCGCCGAGGGCATCGCCGCCATGCTCATGGCCGGCATCGTCAACGCCGCCGGCAAGGACGGTCAGGTCAAGCCCGCAATCGCCATTGTCGCAACCTTCCTGACCACCTTTGTCTCCGGCGTCATCTTCATGGTCATCAAGATGGCCATGCTCGGCGTGGTCGGCGAGCTCGCCGCCGCCATGTTGCCCGTCGTCGCCATGACCGCCGTCTTTAACGCCATTCTGGTCGGCGCCCTCTATCTGCCCATCCAGAAGGCCCTTAGGCTCAACTAACCCGCTCGGCTTTACGAGCCACCCCATCTTGGCGTTCATTCGTCGCTCGCGTACCCAAGTACGCTTCGCTCCTCTTTCGCGCCAACCTGGGGCCCCTCGTAAAGCCGTCTCCGTGCTTCACCACCAAAGACTGTCCCAAACAGCTAGCTTTTGGGGACGTTCTTAAACGACTCGTCATGTAAGAACGTCCCCAATGACTATGAAAGGTATCCATGAAAACGATCATCAACGTCGACGATGTCTCGTTCTCCTATGGCACGCAGACCGAGCAGGCGCTTAAGCACATCTCGCTCGACGTGAGCAAGGGAGATTTCATCGGCATCATCGGGCCCTCGGGCGCCGGCAAGTCCACGCTTGCTGCCTGCCTGTCGGGCGCCGTTCCCCACCACTACACCGGCACCTTCTTTGGCTCCGTCATGGTTGACGGCCGTGACACCTGTGAAGTCTCGCTCACCGACGTGTCGCAGATCGTCGGCAGCGTGCTGCAGGACATCGACACGCAGATGGTCGCCTCGGTCGTCGAGGACGAGATGCTCTTTGGCCTCGAGAACTTTGGCGTTCCCCACGACCAGATCGAGCAGCGCGTGAGCGAAACGCTCGAGACCGTCGGCATCAGCGACCTGCGCGACCGCGAGATCGCCACCCTCTCGGGCGGACAGAAGCAAAAGGTAGCCATCGCCGCCATCCTCGCCATGCGTCCGCGCGTCTTGGTTCTCGACGAGCCCACCGCGGCACTCGACCCCGCCAGCTCCACGTTGGTCTTCGAGACGCTGCGTGAGGCAAACCGCGCACTTGGAATCACCATCGTCGTCGTTGAGCAAAAGGTCGCCCTGCTCTCGGAGTACTGCAACCGCGTGCTCGTACTCAACCGTGGCGAAATCGCGCTACAGGGCGAGCCACACGAGGTCTTCGCGCATACCGACGAGCTCCGTGCCATCGGCGTCGACTGCCCTCGCGTCACGCGTATCTTCAATAGCCTCGAGGCCGATGGCCTGGTAAGCGGTACCCCTTGCTTGGGTGTCGATGAGGCTGAGCGCCTGATTTCGGGCATCGTCGACCCCGCACACGCGGCCATCGAAGGCCAGGCACCCGCCGGTTCCCCGCATGCACCGTCGTTGCGTCCTCATGCCAAGGACGCCGAACCCGTACTCACCTTCAACCATGTTGAGTTTGCCTATCCCAATGGCGGCGCCGCCGTACACGACCTCAACCTGACGCTCTATCCCGGCGAGCTCATGGGCATTGTCGGCCAAAACGGCGCCGGCAAGACCACGCTCACCAAACTGCTCACAGGCCTGCTCAAGCCCGCCTCGGGCAGCGTGCGCGTCACGGGACTGGATACAGCAGCCGTCCCCACGAGCCGCATTGCCCGCGAGGTCGCGACCCTCTTCCAAAACCCTGACCGTCAGATCTGCAAGGACACCGTGCTCGACGAGGTCGCCTTTGGCTTGGAGCTTGGCGGCATGGACCGTGCCGAGGCCCTGCGTCGCGCCCAGCTGGTCATCGACCGCTTTGGTCTGCCCGCCGACGAAGCACCGTTCTCCCTTTCGCGCGGCCAGCGACAAATGGTGGCGCTTGCCTCCGTCGTAGTAGTTGAGCCCAAGATCGTCGTGCTCGACGAGCCCACGAGTGGCCTTGATTACCGCGAGTGCATGACCGTCATGGAAACGGTGCGCACCATGGCCGAGCGTGGTTGCGCCGTTATCATGGTCTGCCACGATATGGAAGTCGTCTCGGATTTTGCCGAGCGCATTGTGGTAATGGCCGACGGTCGCATCCTCGACCGCGGGCGCACGCACGAGCTATTCTCGAACATCGATCTCATGCGGCGTGCCTACGTGGAGCCTCCCCAGGTTATTGAACTCTCGCGCCGTCTGGCATCTTCCGTCTCGCCCGCTTTTGCGCAGGTGAGCGAGGTCACCGATGTCGTTCGAATTACCAAGGAGATGGTCCACCGTGGTTAACGTCATCGACTACATGCCGGGCGATACGCTGCTGCATCGCCTGAATCCCGTCGTCAAACTGGGCCTCGCCGCCGCCATCATCGTCGGCATCTTCTTGTCCGACACCTACGTGGCGCTGCTGGGCTTTTTGGCACTCACCCTTGCGCTGGGTGCCTATGCCGGCGTCGTCGACCGTCTGTTCTCGCTGCTCAAGTTGCTGATTCCGCTCGCGCTTATCATGCTGGTGCTCCAGCTGGCCTTTATGCGCGATGGCAACGTGGTGTGGGGCTTTATCACCGACACGGGCCTCATCACAGGATCGAAGGCCTGGCTGCGCCTGCTGGGCGTGGCGTTACCACTCATCCTCATGCTCATGGTGACCAAGCTCAACGACCTTGCCAACGCCTGCGTCGAGGTGCTGCACGTACCGTATCGCTATGCTTTCACCTTTACCACGGCGCTGCGCTTTGTGCCGGTGTTTGGTCAGGAGATGAACGCCATCATGGAGGCGCAGACCGCACGCGGCGTCGAGTACGACACCAAGAACCCCATCAAGAAGCTTAAGCTCATGCTGCCACTGTGCGTGCCACTGCTCATCTCGAGCGTGGGCAAGACCGATGCCACAGCCTTGGCGGCAGAACAGCGCGGCTTCTATCTGCGTACGCGCGCCAGCTCGTACAAGCGCTACCCCATCAAGGGCCTAGACATCGCCGTGCTCATCGTCAGCATCGTCCTCATCGCCATCGGCTTCCTGTTCTAGTTCACCACCGACAGCAACCGCCCAACGCAAAAGGCCTCGGCTCGCACCAAACGAGCCGAGGCCTTTACTGTTTCACAAGATAAAACCTACCAAAATTAACCTGTCCCTTTTTGGCGGGTCGGAAGCTAGAGGCGGTAGGGAGCGCCGCTACGGATGATGGATTCGCGCACCAGGACGTCCATGGCGTCAAGGGTAATCTCGGGCATCTCTCGGTACTTTTGCAGCACCGAGAGCTCGGTGCAGGCCAGAATGACGCGGTCGCAGCCGCTACGGGCGAACTCCCACATCACGCGGTCGAACTTATCCATATCGGGCTCACGTCCGGCCTTCACATCATCGTAGATAAGCGACATCACATCGTTCTGACGTTTCTCGCTGGGATAGACAACCTCAACACCCGCAGCCTTACATTCGCGGCCGTAGACACCCGCGCCCACGGTTCCGTCGGTGCCCATGATGCCAATCTTGTGCACCGGCTCGGCCGGCATACTCAGGTTGGGGTCGAACTCGCACTCCCCCATCACCGCACCGGCCAGAGCATAGCGCACCGACTCACGCGGCATGTGGATAATCGGCACCTTCGTAAACGACTGGATCTGGTCGTAGAAGTAGTGCGACGTGTTGCAGGGAATAGCAATGTGCGCACAGCCCAGCGACTCGAGTGCCTGGGCACACTCTTTCATGGTCGCCAGCAGCTTGGCATGCTCGCCGGTCTTAATGGCCAACGTGCGGTCGGGCATGGTCGACTTGGAGAGCACCACCATGTCGATATGTTCCTGATCGCAGGCAGCAGCCGTATGACGCACCACCTGGTCGTAGTAATACGACGTGGCCTCGGCGCCCATGCCGCCGATAACTCCCAGCTTTTCCATCGCCGCCTCCTTGGTGACGCTTGCGCAATTGCGCGTATCATACCCGCGCCCGCCCGATGCAAACCGGACGGGCGCCGCGCTCATCTACTTGTAATACGTCTTGAACAGCTTAAAGTGGCGCAGCTTGGTGTGCCACATGCGCAGCCAGCGGTTAAAGACAAAGTCGCCCTTCATAAACGAAGGGTCGGCGCCCTTGCCTTCCTTGTCCAGGCGATGCACCTTAGCGCGCAGCTCGGGATCCTTGACGTACTTGTCGACGACGCCCATGGGGACGACCATCCACAGGGCCTCGTCCTGAGCCGTCACAAACTCCGGCTCAAACGGACGGTTGAACACATACTCGTCCACCACATACTTGGCAACGTTAAAGCCGCTGTTGGTAACGTAGTAGTTGCTGCGGCCCTGGCGCGTGTTGAAATCGAAGAACTTAAACGAGCCGTCGCGCTCGTCGTACTTAACGTCAAAGTTGGAATAGCCCACAAAGTGAAGGTCCTCGAGCAGCTTGCGCACGCCGCCCATGAGCTCGTCGTTGGGCTCGGTAATGATACAGGCATGGTTGCCGACACCGTGGGGCTGATGCTCCTCGAGCAGCACATGGCCCAGGCACATCATGCGGACCTTACCGTTGCGGTCGGAATAGCTGGTGAGCACGCGCATGTACTCGTCGTTGCCGGGCACGCGATCCTGCAAGATCAGGTCGTCGGTGTAGCCGCTGGCATACGAGTCGCGAATGACCTGTTCCAGCTCGGCGCGGTCGGCAATCTCATAGGCCTTCTTCTGGCCCTCGAACTCATGCTGCCACCACATGATGCCGTCAGAAGGCTTCAGAATCATCGGGTAAGGAAAATCGATCTGGTCGAGCACTTCGGCAGGCGCCTCACCCTGAGCATTGAGCATCGCCTTGGTAAAGGTAAACGTGTGTGGATAGGGCACGCCATGCTTCTCGCACAGCTCGTAGAAGATCTCCTTCTTCTGGCACTGCTCGAGCATGCTGTAGGGCGCGTAGGGAGCGACGATGTTATCCGCCAGCTCATGAGCATCCTTGGCTTGAGCCACGAGAGCGACATAGTTGTCGCCGCAGCCCACAAGGACAATAGTCTTGTCGGCATGCGCTTGGGCAATGCCGTTGACGGTTTTGAGCATCACGGGCATGGTGTCGATATCCACGTTGGGCGTGTAGTCGATAATCTGGCTGCGGTACGCGGGACCCGTCTGATACTTGCCAAAAACCAGACTCTTGACCTGGTACTCCTCGTAGAAGGCGCGCGCCACCGAATAGGCGTTGATGTCGCCACCGAGCAGCACGGGAATGAACTCGCGCTCTGTAAACTGCAATGCCATGGAAACTTCCTATCATGAACTGCCCACGCAACGGGCGGTCTTTGCGCAACTGATTTATTCTAGCGTGCCAAGCCGCCGGCGCCCAAAGCTCCACCGTATCTATGGCAATCGACGTAATCGTCCAGCACGAAGACGGCGCTCACCGTTGTATGACAACGGGCAATGAACCTACCATTGTTGTAGGATTCAGTGTATTGACATCCTCGAGCGAAAGGCGCGCACGTGCCCCAAGACCATCCGACCGATAATCCCATCCTCAATGCCGCGAGGCGCGAGCTGGCGAAACGTGCGAAAGCGACCGCTCCCCTGTGCACGGCAAACGACGCCTACAACGGACCCGCCCACATCGTCTCGATCAACACGTCGGTACACAAGGGCACTCGCAAGTCGCCCGTCGCCGACGGGCACGACACCGTTATAGAGCAATTTGGCCTCGCCTCCGACGCACACGCCGGGCATTGGCACCGCCAGGTTTCCTTTTTAGCTGCAGAGTCTATCCAGACGGCGCAGGCGCGCGGGCTCGATGTGCACGAGGGCGACTTCGGAGAGAACTTCACAACCCGGGGCATCAACCTGCTCTCGCTCCCCTTGGGCACACAGCTCAAGCTTGGAAGCGACGTGCTTGTCGAAATCAGCCAAATCGGCAAGGTCTGCCACACACGCTGTGCCATCTACTATCTCGCCGGCGACTGCATCTTTCCCCACGAGGGCGTTTTTGGCGTGGCACTAAAGGGCGGAGAGGTCTACGCCGGCGACGATATCCAGGTAATCAAACTCGGCGACGGCACCTGTTCGTTCACCCCCGCCGAGGCCCTCGAAGAGATTGAGCAGGCTCGCCAGAAGGGCACGCTGTAGTTATAAAACCCCACGTTGAGATGGCTTTTACAGCCCAAAACTCCTCTCAAACAGAGCTCTGTAACGTTAAAGTTGAACTCTATGGTTTCTCAACAATTCATCATAACTGCAGGTCAAAGCCAAAGCCTCAAGTTCAACTTGACCCTTTGGAACCTTTAAGGTTCAAGTTGAGGTCGAAAGCAGTAGTAGAATACCGTTCGAACCATAACCTACGATTGATTGCAGAGGGACTGGATGCAGCATTCGAATCATCGCACCGCAGCGCTCATTGCGTCGAAGCCGGCTCGCATCATCACGAGTGCCGCGCTCGCCGTTGCGCTGACGGCCACGCCGATGCTCTCCCCCGTTGCGGCGTATGCCGCCTCGCAGGCAACGCAGGACCAGCTTTCCGCAGCCCAGCAGAAGATCGAAGCCGCCACGAGCGCCTACAACGACGCCCGCACCAAACTCGATGACCTGCAAAAGCAGATTGACTCCAATGAGGCAAGCATCGAGGAAATCGAGGCCAAGCTTCCCGAGCAGCAGGCCAAGGCAAGCTCCGCCATGCGCGATCTGTACAAGTATCAGAAGGGCACCAATCCCATCGTGAGCTTCCTGGTCAACGCGCAGAGCCTGGGTGAGTTCATCACGACCTGCAAATACACCAACCAGATCACGAGCTCGAGCGTCGACGAGATCGAACAGCTCAATAACATGCAAACCGAACTCGAGCAGAACAAGGCTGAGCTCCAGCAGGCCAAGTCTCAGCTTGAGGCAGAGCAGAAAAACGCCGAGGATGCGCTGGCGCAGGCCCAGCAGCTCCGCAGCGAGGCACAGGCAAAAGCCGAGCAGGAAAATGCCGCCGAGCTTGCCAAGCTTGAGGCCGATAAGGCCGCTGCCGCCGAGAAGCTCTCGGGCGAGGGCGTAAGCGGCAGCAATTCCAGCAGCCAGGCCACCAACACCAACACCACCATCGACACCACGGTGAACAACGCCAATACCGGTAGCTCCGATTACGATTCGTTCATTAATGAGTGGACGAGCCGCATCGACAATTATCTCGCCGGCTCCCCCATGGCAGGCCAGGGCTATAACTTTGCCGTCGCCGCTTGGAATACCGGTGTCGATCCCCGTTGGTCCCCCGCCATCGCCTGCATCGAGAGCACCAAGGGCGCTTATTGCGCCAATTCTTACAACGCCTGGGGCTGGAGTGCACGTGGCGGCGGTTGGCGCAGCTTTGGCAGCTGGAGCGAGGGCATCTCCGCTCACGTTGCCTATCTGGGCGCCAACTACGGCTCCACCCTTACCCCGGCTGCGGCCAAAAAGTACTGCCCGCCCACGTGGCAGGACTGGTACAACAAAGTCGCCGCTCAGATGAACCGCATCTAAGTGCAACTGCAAAGGGCCCCAATAGGGCCCTTTTCTTTTAGGTAGCGGAGGTATCGACGACGCCGGTCGCATTGGCAACCGCGACTATGACGATCATGCACAGGAGCAGCACACCCAATGCCTTGAGCCAGAGTTTCGCGAGTTTCTTGCCGCGATAGCTGTCGAGCAGTGCGAATCGCCGACGAAGACGGCGCTTATCGAGCAGCGCAAAATGCATAAGCACCATAAGACCATCGACAAAGAAAAAATACTCGATTATGAGAAGCCACGTCGGGTAACTTTGGTTTGCTCCGGTGGGGTGAAAGACGGCAAAGTGACTTCCGGCAAAGAACACAAGCAGCGAGAAGCAGATGAGCGTATTCCAAATGCGCCCCAGAGACTCCGGAACGCGAGAGAGCAGACCACATGCAGCGGAGGCGGCAGGTCTAGGAAGCACTGTGGGGTTCTGGAGCCCTTGGGGCGTCAACACCGTCTCCGAGGCCGGAGTACGGACAAGCACAGGCGCAGGAGGCCGCACGGGGCGACTTAGATCGTATGCCGCGCGCGTCGCCCGTCCCAACGCTTCCGCGCTCGCAAAACGCTTGGCCGGGTCGAGCGCCATCGACATGCAGACGGCATCGGCAAGTGGAGTGGGAATGCCGCATGCCTCACATTGCTCGCGCATGTCGAGCCCTGGTTTAGGGTCGACTCCCGTCAAGCAAAAGAACAACAGGGCCCCAAGTGCGTAGACATCGCTGCGCACACTCGTCTGCCCAAACCCATACTGCTCGGGCGGCGCATAGGGTCGCGTGCCAAACTTGACGGTGTCAGCATCGGCGCCATCGCGCCATACGCGCGCGATCCCCAGGTCGATAATCACCAGCGATGAAAATGTCAGGCCGTCATCAGGCGTATAGTTGGCACCTGTCACGATGATATTCGACGGCTTGAGGTCGCGATGGATCACCGGCGCCGACGTCTCCCCCACCATTGCAAAACCGGCATGGAGCTCGCCCACGGCATCGCATAGGGCAGGATACAATTCACGCGCATAATCGGGGGTGGCTCCCAGACGGTCCACCAGCGCCCCGAGTGTCTCCCCTTCGATGTATTCCATAACCACGTTGAGCTCGTCGCCCACACGACGACAATCGACGATTCTGGGCAGGTGCTCAAAACGCCTGACTGCCCGCTGAGCGGCAAACAGACGCTCGTATGCCCCGTCGATTTGAGCCGAAGCATCGATGCGTTTACGAACAAAGGGACCGAGCGAACCACCGCCGGTTCCTTCAAAGTACACGAGCTCGGTTGTTTCAACGGACGAGCGCTTAAGTACACGCTCCACGCGATAGCTGTCGTCGCAATCGAGCGACGCCAGGTGCTCGGCAAGCGCTGCGGTCAGCTCGTCATCGGAATATGTTGGGGTCTGAGTATCCATAGCCTCCGTCATAGCGCAGGGCGCAGACACCCCATGGCATCCGCGCCCCGTTCGTTTGCATCGTTGTTCGGCAGCTCCGCCGGCTCAGATATCAGCCGCTAACTCACCGTCTCCTCGCCAAAGCGATACAGCTCTTCATTGACCTTTTGGAGGCTACAGCCACGGTCGATGCAAAAGATGACAATCGCATCGCGACGGTCTTTACAGTTGAGGACGCTTGCCCCGGCAGCCGTCAAGGCGCGGTTGGTCTCCTTGAGCGTCAACGCCATCGCAAAGGCAATCTGCAGCACCTTATTGCGGCTCGGATGCCGCGCACCGGTAAAAATCTGATAACCAAAAGTCTCATTGAGGTCGGCCATGCGCACCACGCGCGAGCGCTCTAAGCCCTTTTCCTGCAGCAGCTGCTTAAGGTAGTCCGAAAGCGACGGGGCGGCAAAGTCGTGTTCTTTGATATAGCCATCGATGTTTGGCGCGTCGAGAAGCTCATTGAGCAACTCCTCGGTCAGCTTTTTATCGGGCATACGACTTCACCTCCCCCAGTGCATACAACATGCTAGAAACCGCTTACGTCCGAACGCTCCCAGCTAGCAACCTGGTCGGGAGACACCGTACCCAGCGCCTCGAACTTCCAAGAGCCGCCCGCCTTCAGATGATTGGTGTTTGCAAGAGCCGTTCCAACCTGGTTGCCATCGGCATCATACAGAACATATTCGATCTGAATGTAGCTCTTTTCCTTGTCCGTGTTATTGGTCAGCGTGCCCGTGATCTTATAGGCAAACTGATTGGAGGTGTCTTCAGCCTCGTCAGCAATGGTATACGGTTCTTGCGGTTCTTTTTGCTCCTCAGCCTGCTGTGTCGCCTCGGCAGGCTTTGCCGAATCGCTCGCAGACGAATCGGTTGAATTGCCACCCATAGAGCCCACGGCACCGACAATAA
This sequence comes from Collinsella sp., assembly GCA_036312985.1. Taxonomy (GTDB): domain Bacteria; phylum Actinomycetota; class Coriobacteriia; order Coriobacteriales; family Coriobacteriaceae; genus Collinsella. The sequence goes on along the minus strand of JAXJMV010000030.1, from coordinate 80,473 downwards.
CCAGCACCACGATGACGCCTAGGACAATCTTGCCGATCGGCTTCTTTCCCTCTTTTGCCATTATTCATCCTTCCTACGATCCGGCTACCGTGCCGGTACACAGCACATCGTAGGAAGGATTGAACTTGAATTCATTAGCTGAGAGCTAAGGCTGCGGTAAACGACCAATGCAGTTATCCAAACGCCGAGCAAACGCACTGCGCGCGACCGTCTGCTGGCAGTGCATCAACCCACCGTGACGGATTCCCCGGTAAAGGCACTGATCATCAACAGGACAAAGAAAACAAGGTAGCTGGCACTCAGCAGGTACGCAATGATCAGAAAGACGACCCAGCCGACATTGGTTTTACCGTCGGCACGGCGTTGCTCGCGATTGCGGCAGAGCCAAATCGTCACGCCGATGGCAGTGATAAACAGCACGAGCGCCGCCGCGACAAGCCCGGCAAGCGCAAACATCACGCCAATGCTCACAGCAATAACCGGAAGCAGCAGCAAACCGCACCCGCATCCACCCGGACTATATACGGCAGACTGTCGGCGTCGTTCCATCGTCACTCCATCACAAGCAATCGTTTATAGACATCGAGGCCTTTGAGTAGGATTTCCTCGTCAAAGAGCATGCTATCGGTATGCAGAGCGCTTGTGGCATAGGCGGGGCAGCCATCCGAATCACTCGGGTTGTCTTGGTCCTCTGGCATACCCGTGCCCAGCAGGAAAAACACGCCCGGCAGATAGCGTTGATAGAACGCGAAATCCTCGGCGATCAGCAGCGGCTCATCCACGAGCTGTAGCTCGGGCAAGGCAGGCGCGACATTGGCAAATAGCTCGGGGTCGTTGTCGACCGGCGGATAGCCCTCGGCAAAGTCGAGATCATACGTGCAGCCCGTTGCGGCACAGGCATCGTCCAGCACGCGGCGCACGCCTTCGCGCGCCCGGTCGAACATGTCGTCCGTAAACACACGCAGGCTTCCGGCCACATGGGCCTCCCCCGCCACCGCGTTGCAAACGGTGCCAGCCTGCAGCAGGCCAAACTTGCCGATACAGGGTTCGTCGGTGCCCAGCTCGTCCATCAGTTCGCGCTCGGCAACCAAGAACTTGGCAGCCGCCAGCGCCGCATCGTGCGATTCCTCGACCGGAACGCCATAGGTCTTAGCGATATGGATGCTCGTCCCGTGAATATGAATGTGTGTCTCACTCGAACGCGCCAGCAGCGGACCGGAACAACTCGCCAACGTGCCGGCAGGCAGATCGGGCCACACATGGAAGCCAAAAATGCGGTCAGCCCCATAGCGCTCGAACACACCGCTCTCGCATACCGTCTTGGCACCACCGGTCGTTTCCTCGGCCGGCTGGAACACAAAGAGAACGTTGCGCCTAATGGCGCCCGGCTGCTCGCGAATCGTACGGTCGACATACGTCGCGGCGGCAAGTGCCATGGCCATGTGTCCGTCATGTCCGCAAGCGTGCATCTTGCCGGGATGGATCGAGGCAAAGGCCGCTCCCGTCGCCTCCGCGATGGGCAGCGCATCCATATCGGCGCGAATCGCCGTGGCACGCGCGGCACCAACGCCAGCGTCGAAGAAAGCGCAGACGCAGCTGGGACACGGATGGGTCACCTCGCAAGCGAGCGGCGCCAACACGCCCTCGATATAGGCGATAGTCTGCGGAAGATCGAAATCGAGCTCCGGAATGCGATGGAGATCGCGGCGATAGCGACGGAGTTCTTGGAGCTCGGTCATAGAGAATCCCTTCGTGAGGCACATCTGTTGCAACTTATTGTGATACAGGATTGTGGCACACATGTTTCCAGCATATTGCTGCATTTTTTAAACGTTATATACGAATACTCTTGTTTGGTAAAGTGCAACGTGATAGGGTCTTTACCACTTGATAGAGGCGCGGGCACGAAGAGCCGCGGGCGAGCCGGCAGGCTTTGACCCCGTGGGGAGGCGAAACCCGCCGAACTGGGTTTTTCGGGCACGAACAACCTGGTGGGCCTGTGGGAAACACCCACAGGACTGTCTGCAGCAATGCGGGAGCGCTATCCGGACATTGGGTCCACGCTATGCGGATTCGATGCGCAGATGGCGCCGTCTGGATAGCGAGGTTTACGGGACATGGCATTGACCCCCAACGAGGCATATGCGGCCAAGCAGCCGTTTGTGGACAAGGAGACACTCGAGCATATCGTCGAGCAGTTCCCCACGCCGTTTCATCTATACGACGAGGCGGGCATCCGCCGCAACATGCAAGAAGTGCGCGACGCCTTTGCATGGAACCCGGGCTTTAAGGAATACTTTGCCGTCAAGGCCAACCCCAACCCGGCGCTCATCTCCATTCTCAACGAATACGGCTGCGGCTGCGATTGCTCGAGCTATACCGAGCTCATGATCGCCCGCTCACTGGGTATCACGGGACACGACATCATGTTCTCGTCCAACGACACACCGGCTGCCGACTTTGAGCTCGCCGACAAGCTGGGTGCCATCGTCAACTTTGACGACATCAGCCACATCGGGTTCTTTGAGCGCGTTGCGGGGCCCATCCCCAAGACGGTCAGCTGCCGCTTTAATCCAGGCGGCCTGTTCCAGCTCTCCAACGGCATCATGGACAACCCGGGCGACTCCAAATATGGCATGACCACCGAGCAGCTCTTCGAGGCCTTCCGCATGCTCAAGGCCAAGGGCGCCGAGGACTTTGGCATCCACGCATTCCTTGCCAGCAACACTGTCACCAACGACTACTACCCCAAGCTCGCGCGCATCCTCTTTGAGCTTGCCGTACGCCTGGAGCGCGAGACCGGCGCACACGTCGCCTTCATCAATCTGTCCGGCGGCGTCGGCATCCCCTACCTGCCCGAGCAGCAGGCCAACGACATTCGCGCCATCGGCGAGGGAGTACACGCGGCATACGACGAGATCCTGGTTCCCGCCGGCATGGGCGATGTGGCCATCTGCACTGAGATGGGCCGCTTTATGATGGGCCCCTACGGCTGTCTGGTCACCAAGGCTATCCACGAGAAGCAGATCTACAAGGACTATATCGGTGTCGATGCAAGCGCCGTCGATTTGATTCGCCCTGCCGTGTATGGCGCCTACCACCACATTACGGTGATGGGTCAGCCGGGCGGCGCCGACAAGGCCACGGCGCCCGTCACGAACACCTATGACATCACGGGCAATCTGTGCGAGAACAACGATAAGTTCGCCATCGACCGCGAGCTGCCGCATATCGACATGGGTGACCTGCTTGTAATCCACGATACCGGTGCGCATGGCTACTCCATGGGCTACAACTACAACGGACGTCTGCGCTCCGCCGAGGTCCTGCTGCGCCCCGATGGCGCGGCCGACCTCATCCGCCGCGCCGAGCGCCCGGGCGATTACTTTTCCACGCTCGACGTGCTGCCGTGCGGCCGAGAGCTGCTGGCCAAGTCGCGCGCCGAAAGCGCCCGCCGTCGCGCCCAAGACGAGCGCCTGGCAGTCGCAGCTCAATGGAACAAACGCATCCAGATCGCGGAGGCGAAGGAGAAGAACATGGACATCCGCAATCTCGAGGGCTCAATCGTCGCCCTGGTTACGCCGTTTAAAAAGGACGGCAGTGTCGACTTTGACGCGCTCGAGCGCCTTATCGATTTCCACTTGCAAAATAGCACCGACGCCATTCTCACCCTGGGCACCACCGGCGAGAGCGCCACGATGACCGATGACGAGGACAACTCCGTCGTCGCCGCCGTGGTCAAGCATGTTGCAGGACGCGTCCCCGTCATCGCCGGCTCAGGCTCCAACTCCACGCAGACCATGCTCACCAAGTCGCTTACTTACCAGGGCTTGGGAGCCGACGGCCTGCTGCTCATTACCCCCTACTACAACAAGTCCAACGAAGAGGGTATCTATCAGCACTTTAAGACCGTCGCCGATGCCGTTGACATCCCCTGCATCCTGTACAACATCCCCGGCCGCTGCGGCTGCGGTATCAGCGAGCGCAACGTAGAGCGCCTAGCCGCGCACCCCAACATCATGGGCATCAAGGAGGCCTCGGGCAACGTCGCCTACGCGGCCAAGATCGCCCACCTGCTGTCCGACGATTTCCGCATGTACTCGGGCGAGGATGCACTCACAGTGCCGCTCATGAGCCTGGGCGCTTCGGGCACCATCAGCGTGTGGGCCGACGTGCAGCCGCAGCTTGTACACGACATGTGCCGCGCTTATCTGGACGGCGACGTAGCGCGCGCCCGCGATATCCAGATTGCCGGCCAGCCGCTCATCAACGCCCTCTTTAGCGAGGTCAACCCCATCCCCGTCAAGGAAGCGCTCGCCCAGATGGGCATGATCGAGGCAAACTACCGTATGCCGCTGTGCCCCATGGCAGACGACACGCGAGCCGCACTTACCGATGCTCTGAAGGGAGCTGGTCTACTTGATTAAGACCGTCATTATGGGAACGGGCCGCATGGGCTCGCTCATCCGCACTACCGCCGAAGGCATTGTCGACGCCGCCGGGCAGCCCGTTTTTGATATCGTGGCCCAGATTGGCTTCGATTTGAGCGAGCTCGAGAACGCACCGGCTGCCGACGTCATCATCGACTTCTCGAACGTCGCGACCTTCGACGCCGTCGTCGCCTATGTCGAGCGCACGGGCGCGGCGTTGGTCTCAGGCACCACAGGCTACACCCCCGAGCAGATGGACCGCCTGCGTGAGCTGGGCCAGAACACCCGCGTTATGCACTCGGGCAATTACTCCATCGGTATCGCAGCCCTGCGCCATCTGGTAGCGCAGGCTACACGCGAGCTGCCCGGCTTTGACTGCGAAATCGTCGAGACGCACCACAACCAAAAGGTCGACGCCCCCAGCGGCACTGCCAAGCTACTGCTCGACGCCGTCGTCGAAGCCGAGCCCGAGGCAGGCTACCACCCCGTCTATGGCCGCGAGGGCATGTGCGGAGCACGCGATCCCAAGGAAATCGGTATGCACTCGCTGCGCGGCGGCACCGTCGCCGGCGTGCACGAGGTGAGCTTCTTTGGCCAGGACGAGGAGGTCACGCTCACCCACCGCGCCACGAGCCGTCAGATCTTTGTCAACGGCGCCCTGGCAGCCGCGCAGAAGCTCGTCACCCGCGAACCCGGCTTCTATACGTTCGACAAGGTCATGTTTGCCTAACCAGGTATCAACCGAATCCACCCAAAGGAGAGATAGCAAATGAGCAACGCAGCCGAGATGGATGCACAGGAGATTATCAACTACATCGCCACCGCGCCCAAAAAGACGCCCGTCAAGCTGTACGTGCGCGAGAAGCCGGGCATGAAGGTTGCCTGGGGCGACGCACATGTCTACGGCGGCCGTCGCGGCAAGACCGTCTTTGGCGACTGGGACGAGCTCAAGACCATCCTGGACGCCAATGCCGATTCCATCGATTACTACGACGTTGAAAACGATTGCCGCAACTCCGCCGTGCCCATGCTCGACCTTAAGGGCATCAACGCCCGCATCGAGCCGGGCGCGATCATCCGCGACCGAGTCGAGATCGGCGACCGTGCCGTCATCATGATGGGCGCCATCATCAACATCGGCTCCGTTATCGGCGAGGGTTCCATGATCGATATGGGCGCCGTGCTGGGCGGTCGCGCCACCGTGGGCAAGAACTGCCACATCGGCGCCGGCACCGTGCTGGCAGGCGTTGTGGAGCCCGCCAGCGCCACGCCCGTCATCATCGAGGACGATGTCATGATCGGCGCAAACGCCGTGGTCCTGGAAGGCGTGCACGTGGGCAAGGGTGCTGTAGTTGCCGCCGGCGCCGTGTGCGTCGAGGACGTCCCCGCCGGCGCCGTCGTGGCCGGTGTCCCCGCCCGCGCCATCAAGATGCGCGACGAGAAGACCGACAGCAAGACCGGCCTGGAAGAGGGCTTACGTCAACTTTAATAGTTACGCGGTTTTGACAAACCGCGTTTTCGCTGACGTATGCCCAACCTGCGGCGCAATGTCAGCAACCAAGCCGAAAACAAAAAAGGCCGAAGTCCCAAAAGGCTTCGGCCTTTGTTTTTTGCAACGTCCAAGAGCAGTTTATCGATTCTCAATACTTCCGATGTTCTTAAGCTCGATGGAGATGAGGCCGTTGGGCTCGTTGACGAACTCGATGTACTCGGAGTTCGAACCCATCTCGGCCGGGAAGCTGATCTCGATGCCCGTATCGGTACGAATCTTATGATTGCGCACCGCCGCGCGCTCGACCTGCTTGCGCTCCACGGGAACGCGCTCAGGAACCTTTTCCTCGGTCAGTGCCGCGCGCACGCTTTCCTTGATGACCGGCTCGTCCTCAAAGACCTCATCGACGATATCCCAAGGCGGCAGCTCCTCGTCATCCTCAACCTTCTCGGCCACAGCAGCCTTAACCTTGGCGAGCGCTACGGCCGTATTGGCACCGTGCTCCTCGGCGACTTCCTCAACCACACGCGTCACCGTGTCGATGACCTCCTTGCCCGATACACCCGTGTCGCACTGCAGCAGGCCGTCGGGGATAAGCATACGGTCCTCGCCGGCAATCTTGCGCTTCTTGTCCACGTAACCGATCTCCATGGTGCTCGCGCGCACGATAGCATAGCTTGGCACCTTTTGCGAGGGGTTTGGCAGAATAGCGTAGTGGCGCGCGATGTCGTTGCGAACCTCCCCCTCCTCGCGGCCCACCTCGTGCATAAAAGCCTGCTTGGAGCTCAGCAACATCACGGCAAACCAGCGGGCATCCTCATCGTCGTCAAAATCAGCCACGAGCACGTCGGTGGACTCGGCTTTCTCAGCCTTGGTGAGCTCGGAGGAGATAAACTCCGCAATCTGCTGCGACAGGTCCACAAACTCGCGCTCGCCAAAGAAATAGCCCTTGAGCTCGCCGCCAAACGCAGAGTTCTCGGCAAACGTGGCACGTTTATTGTCGGCCGAGGTGCGTGCGCGGCGCAGATGCGTGGTTACGAAATTGCGCACGGTACGGCTTTCGATATCGAGCTCGCGCTGGCTCATGACGTTGACGGCAGAGTCAAAGTCCAGGATATGCAGAATCGCGTGATTGATTTTCATATACGGCATTCCGTTCTAGATCGAATTGAGCACGAACCAGTATAGCGGTCGAGCCCGCCCCAGGCGCATCGAAGATTGGTGCATCGGAGACAGGTTACTTTGCACCAATGGTTAGCGCAGGAGCTCGGACTGCCAGGCCTCGAGTTGTTCTGCCAGACTCTTACCGGCAGCGGACATGTCAATCTGAGGGCGTTTGGGCAGCAGTGCACATCTAAGGATTGCCGCGATGGTCTGCGAAACAAAACGGCGCGTATCCTTGTCAAAGCCTTGCGCAGCCTGGAGCATCACGGGCAGGCTCTCGCGCAGATTCCCAGCGATATCCGCAAACCGCTCAGCACCCGTTGCCTCAAACACGGAGAACAACGCATCTACAAAACGCTCGCGCTCGCTAGGCGACACTGCGAGCAGCATCTCGCGAATGGAGCCATCAACGTATCGAGCACCGGCGGACAGGCGCTCACAATACACGAAGTCGCGACCATCAACCACCCAGCTAAAGGGATTGTGCTGCAGCAGGCTGAACTCGGTACTCTCAACGATGGCATAGTCCTCCTGCATCTCGAACATCATGCCAAAGATCGACGACCGAGGTAGCGTCTTGTCGATTCGACCGGAAAGATCGGCAAAGGCATTGCCGTTCAGAAATTCCTCGACGAAGCCCGGACCATCATGGGAATACGCCCGTTCGATTCGCCCACGGGCGACATCGGAGCACATCGCCGCACCGTACACCGAAAGGTTTCCGCCCTTGGAATGACCTCCGCACAAAAGCGGCCCGTCAATCGCATCCGCCGCCTCGTCCACATAACGCGCCGCGGATTCCTGGGCCGGCACAGGACACCGGAACGCCATGTTAAAGTCCTCTTTCCAGCCCACAATCGTGCTGTCGGTCCCCCGGAAGGCAAGATAGCTAAACCCCGCCGGAAATCGGAACGTCATGGCCGCAAACTGCTCCGTTGTCTCGGCATCACTCACGCTACGATAGCCGCAAACACGAACGCCACGGTAGCGAGGGCTTGCTGCCACAGCCTCCAACAGGGCACGACTCCCCTCCGGATCCCACAGGTCGCCAATCATGTCTTGGTAGCACTCGGCGCGCAGCAGCTCGCGTACGTCTAGGCCCTGCCAGTTCGTCAGCTCCGCCATATCACCCGGCAAACGCAAATAGGACAACCACGCAAAGACCAGGCTATCCACCGCGCAGAACGGCCGTTCCTCAAACGGATCAAACGCTGTCTGGGCATAGGTCAAAAAATTAGGCGAATCCGACATGGCCCTCCCATCAACTATGGTGCATTGGGGTCAGGTTACTTTGCACCAAAAAGGCGCCCGGGCCGTGTGGACCCGGACGCCTTCATTGTAGCTTTTCGCTCTAGCGAGCTTGATTTAGCAGGAGAAGTCGACGCTGTCGATGATGTCCTTGAGGGCCTTGGCGGAGGCGGTGAGCTCATGCTGCTCGTCATCGTTCAGCGGCACGGGGACGCGGCAGACGACGCCGTCGCGGCCAACGACCGTCGGCATGGAGATAGCCAGATCGGACAGGCCATACTCGCCCACCATGAGCGAGGAAACGGGCAGAACGGTCTGCTCATCGCGCATGACAGCGGTGCAGATGCGCTTGACGGCCATGGCGACGCCGTAGTAGGTGGCGTGCTTCTTCTCGATGATGGTGTAGGCGGAGTTCTTGACGTCCTCGGCGATACGCTTCTCGGCAGCCTCGTGCTCCAGATGACCGTGAAGCTCGCAGAAGGTGTTCAGCGGAACGCCAGCAACCTGAGCGCTGGACCAAGCGACAAACTCGGAGTCGCCGTGCTCGCCCATGACATAGGCCTGGACATCGCGCGGGTCAACCTCGACGTGGGCACCAAGCATCTGCTGCAGACGGCCAGTGTCGAGCACGGTGCCGGAGCCGATGACATGGCCCTCGGGCAGGCCGGACATCTTGATGGCAGCATAGGTCAGAACATCAACCGGGTTGGAGACGATTAGCAGAATGCCGTCGAAGCCGGACTTCTTAATCTCGGGGATAATGGACTTAAAGATGTTAACGTTCTTGTTGACCAGGTCCAGGCGGGTCTCACCGGGCTTCTGGGCAGCGCCAGCGGTGACGACGATCATGGCGGCGTCGGCGACATCGGAATAATCGCCGGCGTAGATCTTCATCGGCTCGGCAAACGTCATGCCGTGCGCGATATCCAGAGCCTCACCCTCGGCGCGGTTCTTGTCCACGTCGATGAGGACCATCTCGGAGAACAGACCGCTCTGCATCAGAGCGAACGCCGAAGACGAACCGACGAAACCGCAGCCGACAATAGCGACCTTCTTCTCGTTAACCATTAGAAACTCCCATCTCTCTCCACAAACAAGCCGCCCGGGAACGACCCGAGCGGCTTGTCGTAATCCCAATACATCCAATCGGGACTTTGATTATGCCCCTATTCGCAGCCGAAAATCGACCGTTTACCGAAATTGTTTGCAGTATTCGTAAAATAACTGCACGAAATCGGTTTCGAGCTATTGACGGGCCGAAACAGGTTTCTAATACAGGCCCGCCTCGCGAATGGCCTCGACAGCCAAAGCGATCTGGTCGGGCGGCAAGACCAGCGCCATGCGCACGTGCCCCTCGCCCGAAGGACCAAAGCTCGCGCCCGGCGTCACCACAACGCCGGCCTTCTCCATAAGCTCCTCGCAAAACGCCATGGAATCGGTGCGGCCACCGGGAAGCTTGGCCCACACAAACATAGAGCCATGCGCGTTGGGGCGCTCCCAGCCCAAGCCCTCAAGACCGTCGCACAGGGCATCGCGGCGCTCCTGGTACTTCAGACGCTGCGCCTCGACCTCATCGCGCGGACCGTTCAGGCAGGCGATGGCGGCCTTCTGGATCGGGAAGAACATGCCAAAGTCGATCTGGCCGCGCAGCTTGGCAAAGGCCGAGACCACATCCTCGCGACCGACCAAAAAGCCGATGCGGGCACCGGTGACGTTAAACGACTTGGAGAGCGAGAAGAACTCCACGCCCACCTCGAGCGCGCCGGGATACTGCAAGAAGCTGCCGCCCGGCTCGCCGTCGAACACGATGTCGGAGTATGCGTTGTCGTGAACGATGAGCAGGTCGTGCTCGCGGGCGAAAGTGATGATCTCCTCGTAGATCTCGGGCGTGCCCACCGAGCCGACCGGGTTCGCGGGCAGCGACACGATCATATACTTGGCACGATCGGCCACCTCGGGATCGATACCCGCCACATAGGGCAGGTAATTATGCTCGGCAACCAGCGGATAGTATTCGAGCTTGGCATCGGCGATCTTGGCACCCGCCTCAAAGACCGGGTAGCACGGATCGGGAACCAGAATGGTGTCACCCGGATCGAGCAGGGCCAGGCCCAAATGGCCCACGCCCTCCTGCGTGCCGTTGCACGACTGCACCATAGACGGCGTAATGCCCGAAACGCCAAAGCGACGCTCATAGTAATCGCACACGGCTTGCTTGAGTTCGGGCAGGTCGCGCAGGGCATACTTCCACATCTCGGGATCTTGGGCTGCCTGCGTGAGCGCCTCGACCACGTGGTCGTACGGCTTAAAGTCGGGCGTGCCCACGCTCATGTTGTAAATGGTCTTGCCCTGAGCCTTCAGCGCGAGAAGCTTGTTGTTGAGCGAGGCGAAGACCTCCGCGCCAAAGCGGTCGAGACGCTGCGATGCCTGCATGGTGCCACCTTTCGATATAAAAAAGCGGCGCTCCGACAAGAGCGCCGCGCGATACGGGCCATCAGATTGCAAAAGTGTAACGCTTGCAACCCCCGTATTGGTTCAATTTAGCCAACCTTAGTCAACTGGATTGAGCGCGTCGATCTGCGCAAGCCACAGACGCGAGTTGGCGTCACTCGGCATGCGCCAATCGCCGCGCGGGCTGAGCGTCACCGAGCCCACCTTGGGACCATCGGGCAGGCAGCTGCGCTTAAACTGCTGGGCAAAGAAGCGACGGTAGAACGTACGTAGCCACGTGTGGACGGTCTTGGCGTCGTAGACGCCCTCGAAGCTCTTGAGCGCCATGCGGTAGATCTTGCCCGGCTCAAAGCCAAAACGCAGCAGGTAGTAGAGGAAGTAGTCGTGCAGCTCGTACGGGCCCACCAAATCCTCGGTCTTCTGCGCAATCTCGCCGTCGCCCGTGGGCGGCAGAAGCTCGGGGGACACCGGCGTATCGAGGATATCGAGCAGCGTCTCGGCAATACGCCCGCCAAAGACATCGGCAGCATAACGCACCAGATGGCGCACAAGCGTCTTGGGCACGCTCGCGTTGACGGCGTACATGCTCATGTGGTCGCCGTTATAGGTAGCCCAGCCGAGCGCCAGCTCCGACAGGTCGCCCGTGCCAATGACAAAACCGCCAGCCTGGTTGGCCAGATCCATCAGAATCTGCGTACGCTCGCGCGCCTGGCTGTTCTCGTAGGTCACGTCTTGGACGGCCGGATCGTGCTCAATGTCCTTGAAGTGCTGCTCCACAGCCGCGTGGATCGAAACCTCGCGGAAGCTCACACCCAGGTCGCGAGCGAGCGACTCGGCATTCGACTTGGTGCGATGCGTCGTGCCGAAGCCGGGCATGGACACGGCTGTGATACCAGTGCGCGGCAGCCCCAGTGTATCGAAGGCACGCACGGTCACAAGTAGCGCCAGCGTGGAATCGAGACCGCCCGAAAGGCCGATGACGGCCGCCTTGGTGCCCGTATGGGCAAGGCGGGTCTTAAGGCCGGCGGTCTGCAGGTCGAGGATGGTCTCGCAACGCTCGGCCAGGTCGCCATGGTCGGCCGGCACAAAGGGCGCACGGGGGAAGACACGGTCGATGTCGCAGGCGTTGCGCAGGACGGGAGCCTCGGAGAGTGTGCTCTCAAAAGAGAACTCAACGGTCGTGGCCTCCGGCGCATCGTCCGCGCGCGTCCACGTCGTCGAGCGACGGCGCTCGGCAACCAGACGGTCAAGGTCAACGTCGGCGACGGCCATATCGCAAGTGAGGAGCTTCGTCGCGGCGAGCTTCGAACCGTTTTCGTAGACGAGGTTCTCCCCCGCAAAGACCATGTCGGTCGTGGACTCGCCCTCGCTCGCATCTGCATAGGCATAGGCGCAGTACAGGCGCGCACTCTGATTGGAGATGAGGCTGCGGCGATAGTCTGCCTTGCCGATAATCTCGTCCGAGGCCGACGGGTTGAGAATCACCGTCGCACCGGCAAGCGCCATCTCGGTCGAAGGAGGTGCTGGCACCCACAGGTCCTCGCAAACCTCAACGCCCAACACCAGGTCCTCGACGCCCTCATCACAGCAACGGTAGACAAGCCCCGAACCCAGCGGAACCGGACCCTGACCGGCAAATTCAACCCACACGGGATCCGCAGGCGCCGGAGCAAACCAACGGCGCTCATAGAACTCACCATAGTTGGGCAGATACTTCTTGGCCGTAAGGCCCAAAAGCTCGCCCGCGCAGCACACGGCGGCGCAGTTGTAGATATTCTCGGCAACCGCAACGGGAAGACCGACGGTGAAGACAATCGGCAGCTCGCGGGTTTCATCGAGAATATGTGCCAGTGCGGTCTCGCAGGCATGCAGTAATGTGCGGTTATGGAACAGATCGGCCGCGGTATAACCGGTCAGGTTAAGCTCGGGCAGCACCAGAGCACGAACGCCGCGCTCGACAGCCGCGCGAACAGCCGCCAACGCAACCTCGGCATTGCCCTCGACATCGGCCACGCGAATCTGCGGCGACGCCGCCGCCACACGCAAAAAGCCATCGTTCTTATTAGCCGAAACGCAGCATTGCCTTGTTGATCTGGACACTGGAGGCCCCTTCTACCCTGAGATTCAGTCTAACGGACGTTCACATATCTCTAACTAGCCAAAGCAACCTCCCAGTTTACTGAGAGGCCAACCTGTGCTATGAGCATGTAGTTCAAAAATATCTTTAATTAAAAAAGGAGAAATCGATAATCGACTTCTCCTTTAAGCGAGGCGAGTAAATTCCGAAACTAATGGCAGAATTTATCCATGTAGTCCTCAAAGTCGAACACTTCTACCACGACGCCCTCTTCCTGAAACTCTTTCAGCTGCTCCAAGAGATCTTTGTTAATAACGTCCATGCAGAAACCTCCTCTATCTAATCAATTGTAGTATATCTGCTTTCATGCAATTATCAACCAACTTGTTTAATTGCTCCTCGCTTGCCGATAGTCCCTCTTTTTTCAAAATGTCGCGCACCTCGTTCTTAGAAATCGGCTTTTCAAACAACGAAAGCAAAGCGAACGAAAAATCATTAACCGCACACATTCTATGGGTGGCACAACTCAGCAGTACTCTTAACCCCTCTTTTGAGCGTCCGACTTCTTTCACAAACGAACTTTTAACCAATTGAAAACCATTATCGTGCATTACATAATCGGCATCGATATTTGTATTCAGCAATCCATAATGCAACAGTTCTTCTATCGCCCTTGTCAGCTCGAGATCGCCCTGATCAAGGATAAGAGAAATGCTACAATCGGCCTCCAATAAACGGGCCAACTTAAGGTATACCAACTGGGAAACAGCATAGACATGATGGTATTCAGAATTATAGAAGTAGGCAAATGGCTCAACGAGCACGACAGAGGTCTTGGAATCCAGCCAGATTCGATCAGCTGGATTTAGACTAGCCAGCCGTCGCTTTACTTTGGTCAAATGTCCCTTATACCTGACAGCGTGAATAGAATCTAGGATCCAGGTCACCTCTGAAATATGAAGCCGCTGGGGCAAGTCAATTGTGTCGCTACCGTTTATGACTTCTTGCATATAAAAATCAATATGATGCTCATCAGATAAGGATTTTGCTTCATTTAAAGTTAAACCAGTGCCTGAAACATAATCCACTTCGAGGCGCAAATCCTCATATTGGGACTTCGGCATTACAGAGACACCATACTTATCGGGATGATTCCAAACATCCGACCCCATAACGAGACCAAAATTCGTAAATCCTCTCGTGGAATATGGAACACCACATACCTGTTTTGAATAATTCAAAACATTCTCTGTATAAGCTAAGGTGTTCAGAGCCTCTTCTTTAGTTTCGGTCGGAAAGCCAATCATAAAGAATAGATGAACAGGAATACCCGCATTGAGACAATCATGGATATTGCGATCAATCCAATCAACTCTCGTGTTCTTCTTCATTAGATCAAGAACTCTTTGGTTGTATGACTCGAGGCCAAACTGAATCTGCCTACATCCACTTTGGTATATCTTGTTGAAAACGTCTGTACTTAGGGTTGGAGAGAACCTCGTTTCTCCATGCCAGAAAAACGTTTTTCCCGATGCGTTTATTTCATCCGCGAGTTGCTCCATTCTTTTGCCTTCGAATGTTTCATCCACAAAAGAGAAAACTCTCGTGCCGTATTTTTCATTTAACCGACACATTATTTCAAATACTCTCGATATAGGCATCTTTCGGTAACAACCACCGGTAGCACCGGGAATGGTGCAGAAGGCGCAATGATTAAAACACTGCCTAGAGGAATAAACCGGCAATATTAACTCAGGCATGAAGTATTTAGAAAGGGCGAAGCCATCGAAATCGGGAACTGTATCGTTGATAAATGTTTGCTCAATCCGATGGTTTTTATATATCTTTCCACCTTTAGCATGGCAAAGGTTTGGAACACAGTCGAGATTGTCATCACCAGAGTCAAGAGCCTCAAGAAGACGTGCAAGCGGCTCTTCGCCGTCATACATCATTATCGAATCAATGTATTCAAAAAAGGGATGCCATTCTTTCATGCAGTCATCTGCTAAACGAGTAATGTAATTGCCGCCCAATGAGACGTGTTTAACAGATGGACATTCTTCTTTAATCAGTTTCGCTAACGTAACTGCAGAAATCAATTGGAAACAGCCGCTCACCGAAATCCCAATAAACTCGATTTTTCCCTCTGAATACGCTTAAGAAAGGCAATTTCATAGAAGGAAATAAACGGATTATGCAAGGTATCCGCAAGCGATTTCATTATTTCTGGTGTCGAATAATAATCATAGGGCAGATCTATGGAGTTGAACGTGTATTTAACTCCATATGAGACGTGATTTATGATATAGAGTGCATTTCTAAAAATGTTTTCAGCATATTGTCTTTCTTTTAGATTAAAGTATCTCTTCGATCTGAAAATATCTTTTGCCTCGTCAACATTAAGTGCTGACTTTTGTATCAACTCGATTGTTAATTGAACATTCGAACTAAACGAATCCTTTGATTCCCGATACCTTTTACAGCACTCTTCGACATGTCTATAAGATAGGAGGTCATCGTAAAATTCCACGTTTAAGTCAATGATGTCAACTTTATATTGTTCAACCTCTTGAAGATATGACTTCAAAACAGGCAAGGCAAGATACGGCCCCACTGGACTCCATCCTGGGGGAAATACTAAAAGCGTTTTAGGCATATCAACGTCACATCTTTCGCAAATAATTCAATTGAAACACAACTACCATCATAATTGAAAATACACCAAGTCCTGTAACGAGAATTGAGAACATCGCGATGCTCGTGAACAGCGAAACAAGGAGTGTTGAAATAACAACAGCAACCGATTGCAAAGACTCCCTAATTGAAAACAGGCTTATCGATTCAGATTCGTCTCTCGCCAAATCCTGCAGCGATGTTATGAGAAGCACATCTTGAATGGCGTTTCCGGCACCGACGATAAAAAGGAAAATAAACGATATCCCAGACGCATAGCGATAGCCAAACGCCAGATACGCACCGAGCGCAAGATACGTCACAAAACAATATGATTTAACGCAATCGGAACCACTAATTAAACGACCATATATTGTATTTCCGAACAACAGTCCGATTGTAAGACTACTCTGAAGGAATCCGTATTGTATCGATGACGAGTCAAATTGCAATTGCGCAATAGCTGGCAAAAGAGAATTCAGAGAGCCGAATGCCACACCACTAGAAATATCGATTAATAGGAAACCAATTGCCAAGTGCTTCGCGCTAAGATCACTAAATGCAGTCCTGTTTTTTTCATTTTTGCTTATCCCCTCTTTATCATTAACCTCGATAACCGACGGAACATCTCGCAGCAACCAGAACGACGCGGCAAAAGAAAGCGCGTCTAATGCAAGAACAGCCTCCGCCCCAAATTGAGCGACAACAAAACCGCCGGCAACTGGCCCCAGAACCATCATCAAATTCTGCAGAAACCCAAACGAATTATTAATTACGTCGCGATTGATACTATTCGTATTGGCTCTTAACAACGAGTAAAAGCAGGGCATTTCAACCGTTCGGCAAAGCGATACCGCGCACGTAATAGCAAACATACTCCATTTACTATCAACAAAAATATAGCAAACGAATAATCCCGCGCGAATTAAGTCTGCCAATCTCATGGCCTGCAGTGTCCCGATACCCATCTTCTGAGGCAGCTGCGCGAGCGCAACTGAAAACAGAGAGGGGGCAAATCTGCAGCAGACCATCAAAGCAGTTGCAGAAACATCGTGAGTTACCTCGTAAATCAGCATTGGCAAAGCAATATTCGCACACCAATTGCCTATTTCGCTTATCCCTCTAGCAATATATAGGACCCGAACCGGACGGCTAGCTCTCAATACCGTGAACATCACGATTAACCTCGTATTTCAGGCCTCGCTCATCCCTTAATAGGAATCCATAATCAACCAAGTACCGCCTCAACACGGCATAATCAGGATAGAGCTGTGACAGCACACGATTAACCTGAAGCTCCGTATAACTTGTATTTAATTCAAAGAAAGAGACGGCCCATAGCAGCATGATTCTTTTATAGCTTTCCTTTTTTGGAATTGAAACCAGCTCGCCATTCTTGAGAAATCGTTTTTTAAAGTCTATTAGCTCATCCATTCACATCCTCCATTTCATACGCATCTAATACTAAAAATGCATACGCTTTAGGTCATCGCATTCGGCTTCTATATTCGAACTAAACTCGAACTAATCTAAATGATTTGCTCAAACACTCTTCGAAAGCTCGTTTTTCACTCTGAGTAAAACGCCCTTCCCAGTCAGTCCACGAACAGGAAGGCAACTCACAGCGAGCGGAGTCGAAGCCCTCTGCCGTCGGTCGTTCAAAATGCACGACAACCTTTTCGATATCCCCATCTGTAATCAGGTCAGAATGAACGACCTCGGTACCGTCTTCGAATGTCATATACGGGTACATCACGTAAACCACCTCGCAATCGTAAATCCAGTTTAGCATCAAGCTATTGCACCAAAGACAGCAAGCCCCCTTGATGAGTTGATGGTATCTGTTAAATGTCACGTACGATTCACATCTGGTGGGTACCCTGATGGCTACACGAAACGAAGCAGATTTACACCGGGAGGACCCCGTATGACAACCAAGTACACCGACGCGCCGCGCACGCGCGTCATGACGCCAGCATCGCTCAACAACGGCGTGCACGAGAACCATTCCATCGGACAGACCATGGCCATCGCGCCCAAAAAGGGCCTGTTTGACGACATTTCCATTCCCCAGATCATCGCCGGCGCCGCAGCTGCCGCCACGAGCGTCGCACTTGCCTCCAAGATTGGTATCGCTGGTTCAGTAATTGGCGCCGCCGTGAGCTCGGTCATCACCGTTGTGTCATCGCAGGTCTACCGCCACTTTATCTCTGCCAGCGCCGAAGCCATCAAAGGTACGCACGCCGCCGTCGACTACCCCGCCGGCGCCTACGAGCCCGTTGAGTTTAATGCCGAGGAGCACCTGGGCGGCGCCGCGACTACGCAGGAGATGCGCCAGATTGCGGGGCGCGCGACCACGGCGCGCGTTGCTCCCGACAGCCTGCGCGCCAAGGCGGCGGCAGAGCGCAGTCAGACGCAAAAGAAGGTCATCGTCTTCTCGATCGCCATCGCCATCGTCGCGGTCATCGCCTGCGCCGGCGCCATCCTTATCACCACCGCCGGTGAGGGTCTGGGCGAGCGCCCCGAGCCAATCCTTTCGTCGCGCACGACCGAGAGCGATGCAAATGGCAACACCCAGTCGCAAGACCAGCAGGCACAGACGGACGGCACGCAAGACAGTTCCACCTCTACCGATTCGTCCTCGAATACCCAAAACCAATCGCAGGGCGCCGATTCTTCTGTGAACAACAGCGGCGCGCAATCCGGCACGACCGACTCAAGCCAAACGACTGACGGTTCGCAGCCGAACACGGGAGGCCAGACGAGCGACACCACGTCGGGAACGGGCACAGCAGACAGCAACAACACCAACAGCTCGAGCGGAACCGCTTCCGGCACGGCATCTGACAACTCGAGCCAAGGCACGGCATCGGGCAACTAAGCACGTTTGCCTCTCATAGATAACCGACCTGTACAACGGGCGCGAATCGAAAGCGGTTCGCGCCCGTTTGCCTTGGGCGCCGCCATGGCGAACGCCATGCGATGGTAAGATGCTTTACATGTGTAAAGAGGAGATTTGCCATGAGCAAGACAATAATTAGGCCCACGCTTTCGCTGGGCAACCACATCTATCTGTATCGCCTGCTGCGCGATGCGATTGGATGTGGCAAGCAAACGTTTATGACGCAGGTCGAGGAGGCGCTCGCCGCTGGCGACATGACCGCTTATGACCTGGGCTTCGAGTCCACGCGCGAGTTGCTCGAGGAACTCGACGACTGCATTAAGCTGACCGTCTTTAAAGGCGGCCGCCTGTATGCCACGGTCATCGCCAACGAGGCCTGGGATGCTGCGCTTGCCAAGGGCGAGGACAAGCCCAAGACCGCCAAGGGCGCCAAGCAGTCCTACAAAAAGAAAAAGCGCGGTGAGAAGGACCTCAAGGCCGTGCGCCCCAAGCACGTTAAGCGTCCCGAGCCCGAAGCCATGGTTGAAGCCGCGCCGGAACCCGAGCCCGAGACAGAGATCGAAGTCGCTATTGAGGTAACGGCAGAAGCCGAAACCGAAATCGCCGCCACGACCGATCCCAAAGTCATATCCGAGCAGGAAGCCACTGTGGAGCTCAACGAAGCGCCCAAGTCGACAACCGAAGAAGCCGCTGACCAACCCGAGCCGCCTGCGTTCCAAAACAGCGATGTCTTTGGCGACGAGGCCGAGGACGATCAGTCCGACGAGCCCACAGATCAAGACGCTACCGAGTCGGCGCCGGAACCCGAGACGCCGCAGCCCGCCATCTCGCTCACGGTCGTCTATGACCCCGAGAATGCCAATGCCGGCATCACCACCATGGCATCCACGCCCATCGAGGCAAAGTCGAGCGTCGAGAATGAGAGCGCGACGCAGGTTGAGGTTGAAACTGAAGCTGCAGACGCGCCCGTCACCGTGAAGCCCGCAGATTCCACAATCAAGCCGAAGACGACGCTGGAGTTCGCACCCGTCATCGAATCCGTGCCCGCCTCTGCTTGCGACCAAATTCCCGCACCGGCACCGGCTTCGGTACTCGCAGAGGCCCCAACCCCCGCACCCGTAGCGCCCGCCATCCCCGAGGACTTCCCCGTCGATTTCGCAACCGAGGTCTTCTGCCCCGGCCCGCTTCTGCACCAGCTGTCGACCTATCTCCCCTACGGCGCCGATACCCTCGGCATTGTCGGCGAGTACTACTGGATCGCCCGCGAGCGCGGTACCATCGAGGCCGCGCGAAACCGCGCAAGCTTCCCCCTGCGCTACACGCAGGCCGGCGAGCGCCGCGAGGTTGCCGTGCGCATCCGCCGCAATACCACCGGTGGCCTCGGATCCACCTGGGCCATCGATAAAGTCGAGCCTTCTACCAAGTAACAAAAAGGGACGATAACCCCAAGGTTATCGTCCCTTTCTCGTTAGGTCACCTGAGCTCGACTAATCGCGCGTGAGCTTGCGGTGGATACGATGCGGCTGGGCTGCGTCCTCGCCAAGGCGCTCGATGCGGTTGGCCTGATAGGCCTCGAAGTTGCCCTCAAACCAATACCAGTTGCCCGGATTCTCGTCGGTGCCCTCCCACGCTAGAATGTGCGTGGCGACGCGGTCCAGGAACATACGGTCGTGGCTAATGACCACCGAGCAGCCCGGGAACTCGAGCAGCGCCGCTTCGAGCGAGGACAGCGTCTCGACGTCGAGGTCATTCGTGGGCTCGTCGAGAAGCAGCAGGTTGCCGCCCTGCTTGAGCGTAAGCGCCAAGTTCAGACGGTTGCGCTCGCCACCGGAGAGTACGCCGGCGCGCTTCTGCTGGTCCTGGCCTTTAAAGCCAAAGCTCGCCACATAAGCACGGCTCGGAACCTCGGTCTCACCGACCATCATGTGGTCCAGGCCATCCGAGACGACCTCCCACAGGTTCTTATCGGGGTCGATGCCGGAACGGTTCTGATCGACATAGGAGATCTTGACGGTCTCGCCCACCTCGAGCTCGCCCGAAGTCAGCGGCTCCAGGCCCACGATGGTCTTGAACAGCGTGGTTTTGCCCACACCGTTGGGGCCGATGACACCCACGATACCGTTGCGCGGCAGGGTGAACGATAGGTCGTCGATGAGCACACGGCCATCGAACTCCTTGTGCAGGTGATGAGCCTCGAGCACCTTGTTGCCCAGACGCGGGCCCACGGGGATGCGGATGTCGGTCCAGTCGAGCTTCTGGCTTGCGCGGGCCTCGGCCTCCATCTCCTCGTAACGAGCCAGACGGGCCTTGTTCTTGGCCTGGCGAGCCTTGGGCGAGCTGCGTACCCACTCGAGCTCGGCCTCCATGCGCTTGGCGAGCTTGGCGTCGCGGTTGCCCTGCGCCTCGATACGGGCGGCCTTGGTCTCCAGATACGTGGAGTAGTTGCCCTTGTAGGGATAAAGGTGACCGCGGTCTACCTCGCAGATCCACTCGGCAACGTTATCCAGGAAGTAGCGATCGTGCGTGACGGCAAGCACCGCGCCCTGGTAGTTGTGCAGGAAGTGCTCGAGCCACAGGATCGATTCGGCGTCCAGGTGGTTCGTGGGCTCGTCGAGCAGCAGCAGGTCGGGAGCCTCGAGCAGCAGCTTGCACAGGGCCACGCGACGGCGCTCGCCGCCGGAAAGCACGTTGACCGGCATGTCGGAATCGGGCAGCTGCAGGGCGTCCATGGCCTGGCCGAGCTTGGAATCGATATCCCAGCCGTCGGCGGCGTCGATCTCGTCCTGGAGCTTGCCCATCTCGGCCATGAGGGCGTCCATGTCGCAATCCGGGTCGCACATCTCCTCACCGATCTTGTTGAAGCGATCGACCTTGGCAATCATGTCGCCAAACGCCATGCGCACGTTCTCGATGACGGTCTTGTCATCGTCGAGCGGCGGCTCCTGCTGCAGGATGCCCACGGTGTAGCCGGGAGTGAGCCTGGCATCGCCGTTGGAGACCTCCTCGATGCCGGCCATGATCTTGAGCAGGGTCGACTTGCCCATACCGTTGGGGCCCACGACGCCGATCTTGGCACCGGGGTAGAAGCTCAGGGTCACGTCGTCAAGGATCACCTTGTCGCCATGGGCCTTGCGAGCCTGATACATCTGGTAGATAAACTCTGCCATTTGCCTGTTCTATCCTTTCTACCTGCTGTTTCCCTATTCTTGATTCGCTTTAGTGGAAACGAAATGAGGGAACCAGCTCTGAAACGTAACGAAAAAGGGGCATGGTTGCCCACACCCCCTAATACTACCTGGGAAAAGTCCCCCGGAACATACTATGAACTGCGTACGCTAGTTTTCCGCAACCTTAACGAGCGGCTCGCTGCGATTTGCGCCACAACAGATACGAGTAGACGTAAACGGCTCCAACCGAACCAAACGCCAGAGCCGCAATCACCGCGGCGACGACTTCACTCGAAAGCACGCTGCCTGCCACGCCCATCACAATCAGGCCAATACCCAGCACCATAAAGCAGACGCCGCCAAAACGCTGCGTACGGCGCCAGTTCTCGGGATCGGCAAGCGCCCAGGGTGTCTTGATACCGAGCGTATAGTTCTGCTTCACACGCGGCAAGTAGTTGCCTACGCCGATGAACAGCAAACCGACAACACCGGAAATCAGCACGTTAACCGAACCGACCGCCGGCACTACGCCCCAGACCGTAAGCTCTCCCAGCCAGCTTATGGCGCACATGAACAAGGTGAAGGCGATTACGAAGCCCTGGTAGAACTTGCCCGAGGTTCGATATGCCTCACCTTTGGGGTCGATGCGCGGCACCATGCAGAACATTGCGAGAAGCGCCAGAGGCAGCACGCCGAGCGCGGAGGCCATCCAACTAGGACCCCAACCGTCGACGGCGCCGTTCGCGCCCCAGTGCGTGGGAATCTATGCAGGCAGGCTCGGCATCACCATGAGGTGCGCTACGACATTGGCGGCGCACAGAGCGACCAGCGCAATCCACACGCGCGACGATACCCCCGTGGGGTGAATGCCCTTGTTTTCGTTATTCATCCTTATCACCTTCAGTGTTTGTAAAGCCCATAAACCAGCCAATTAAATCCTGCATGACGGTGGTGTTTAAGCTGTATACGATGTTTTGGTCATGGCGCTCGTCGGTCACCAACCCGGCATTTTTGAGCGTCGCCAAGTGATGGCTTAGCGACGGCTTACTGATATCGAAATGCTCGGCAAGCTCCCCCGCCGTGCAATTGCCCTCGCGCAGCAACTCCAAAATGCGCCGTCGCGTTGGATCGGCAAGCGCCTTAAAACCCTCTCCCGGCATAAGACCTCCTCTCATCATCTCTCATGACGCGGCACTATACTCGATATTTAGATGTTTGTCTAACTATCTAATCGCAATGCTTCAAACCACATCAAAGCAAACGCCATCGCAACCTATGGGCGATTACCTATAATGGCGATAGATAAAACACGACCTGCTTCCCCATCGGAGGATATTTATGACCGAAACCGCTGCCGCAGCCGCCATCGAGGCACGCGACACCAAGCTCGAGATTATCATGGGCCGCGAGGCACTCGATAAGCTCGCCGATGCTACGGTGCTAGTGCTCGGCTGCGGAGGCGTGGGCTCCAACTGCTGCGAGGCACTCGCCCGCGGCGGCATCGGTCATTTCGTCATTCTGGATAAGGACATCATCGCGCCCAGCAATATCAATCGCCAGGCCATCGCCTTTCACAGCACCGTCGGCAAGCGCAAAGTCGACGTCATGGAGGCTATGATTCACGACATCAACCCTACCGCTACCGTCATCAAGCGCACCGAATACCTGCTGAGCGACAACATCGATGATTTCTTCGCGAGCGTTTTGGAGCAGACGGACGGCAAGCTCGACTACGTCGTCGACGCCATCGACACCATCTCGGCCAAGCTCACCATTGCCAAATATGCTCAGGTCCACGATATTCGTTTGGTTAGCTCCATGGGCGGGGCCAACAAGCTCCATCCCGAGTGCCTCCGCTTTGCCGACATTTTCGATACGGTACGTGACCCCATGAGCCGCATCATGCGCAAAGAATGTAAGAAGCGCGGCATCAAGAGCCTGCATGTACTGTTTAGCTGCGAGGAATCGGTTAAGACACAGCCCCGCGACCCTTCCAATATCCACGAGCGCACCGAGTTGGGCACCGCCAGTTTTATGCCGCCCATCATGGGCCAGATGATTGCCGGCGAGGTTATCCGCCAGATCAGCGGGCGCGGCACCGAGCGCGTACGCGCCGACGGCCAACGCCTGGACTAGCAGGATGTCCTGCGATGGAACCGCAATTCTTTGACACGCATTGTCATCTTGATTTGATGCTCGGCCCCGATGCTGCAGCCAGTGAGTCGGCGGCGTTGGGCCTGGGGCTCTTTGACTGCGGGGTCGACCCACGCGACTTTTCGGCCGCAAACGAGCGCGCCCGTCGCCTACCAGGCATCATCGCTGGCGTTGGGCTCCACCCCTGGTGGCTCGCCGACGGCCGCTGCGGTCCTGCAGAAGTCGATCTGCTTTGCGAAGTTGCTGCCCAAGAGCGCTACATCGGCGAGGTGGGACTCGACTTTTCCGCACGCTTTGCCGGAAGTGAGCCGCTACAAATACAGGCATTTGACCGGCTCTGCGATACGCTCGTGCAGCATCCTCTTACCGGGCGCGTGATATCAATTCACGCCGTTCGTTCGGCAGGAGCCGTACTGGACGTCCTCGAATCGCATGGACTACTCATCCCAAACCCCGACTCCCCCGTTATCATCTTCCACTGGTTTAGCGGCACTTCGGACGAACTCGTCCGCGCGCGTGATGCGGGCTGTTATTTTTCCGTCAACGAA
Organism: Collinsella sp.; assembly: GCA_036312985.1. Lineage (GTDB taxonomy): Bacteria > Actinomycetota > Coriobacteriia > Coriobacteriales > Coriobacteriaceae > Collinsella. Next base: position 56,167 of record JAXJMV010000030.1, on the reverse strand, counting down.
CGCATGCTCGTGTCTAAACGAGGACGCGAATACGCACGACAGATTCCACTCGATCGTTTACTGCTCGAGACCGATGCACCAGCGGAGGCAAACACAGAAACAAGCGCGCAGTCGCTCATCAAATCGCTCACAAGGACCTCGATGCGCATCGCCTCGCTCAAAAATTGTGACGCAAAGCGCATCGAGTCGGCAGTTTTAACAAATGCGCACTCTGTTTTTGACCTTCGCTAACCCCTGTGGGCAAAAATGCCAAGGGGCATGCAAATCGCACAACGCAGTCCCTATTTTGGAAGACAGTACAATTCGGCAGCATTACACCAATTCGTGCATGAGATCACGGTTGCGTGCATACAATTCGTCAAAGATATGACGGCGCGACGCATATAACTCGTGGGCAGTCATATCAGGCACGATTGTTTGCGCAACGCCAAGGACTTGGGCGAGCTCATCCCATGATGCATAGGCGCCACCTGCGAGAGCTGCCATGATGGCATCACCGAAGCATGCGCCCACCGTAACCTTGGCAACCGAGACCTCGCGCCCGCATACGTCGGCGATAGCCTGCATCCAAACTGGATTCTTGGTTCCACCTCCGACAAGCATAATGCGCCCAATTGGCAGTTCATGCTCTCGCTCGATAATGTCGACATGGGATGCAACGGTATACGCGACGCCTTCCAAGGCGGCGCGAACCATATGGGCTCGTGTATGCCTTCCGGTCAGGCCAAAGAAGACGCCACGCGCCTCGGGATCGTTGAGCGGAGTGCGCTCCCCCGCAAAGTACGGCAGACACAGGAGCCCATCGGCACCCGGCGCCACACCGGCGGCATCATGCGCCATAACCGAATATGCATCGGGGCCACCGTGGCCCTCGGCCTCCACGGCGTCGCAATACAGCTCTTGGCGCAGCCACGATGTGAGCGCACCCGCCGTATTGGTCCCCGCGCAGATCCCGTAAGTTCCGGGAATGATAAACGTCCCCGGCCACAGGCGGGCATCATCGACCATATGATCAGCTAGATAGATGAAATACGCCGTACTCCCCAACTGAACCATCATATCGCCGGGACGAAATACACCCGTCGAAATGGCCTCGGCACCAGAGTCGCCCGTTCCCACTAAGACAGGTGTCCCTGCCGCGAGCCCCGTCGCCTCAGCCGCACGCTGAGTAATCACCCCGGCAATATCGGTAGCCGACATTACCTCCGCCATCTGGTCAGGCCGGCAGAAACGAGCACATTCCCGAGCATCAACCTTCCAAGTGAAGCGGTCGTATAGGGGAAGAAAATCCTCCGCCAAATAACGGTCCACCGTAAAACGCCCCGTCAACTTTACGCACAGAAACGATGACGCCGTCAGGAACTTCGCGGCACGTTCGTGCACCTCGGGCATATTCTCCTTAAACCACAAGATCTTGGGAGCAATATCTGACGAACAGGGATCGTGCCCGAAAAGCTCGCGTGCGCGATCTGACCCATATTCGGAAAGAAGCTCGTCAATCTGCGGTTTCGAACGTGCATCGACTCCATACAAAATCGCGGGCGCCAGCGCGTTGCACTCGGTATCGACCGGCACACAGTCGCAGCCCAATGCGGAAAGGCCCACGCATCCGATCTGTGCCGCGTTAACCCCCGATCGCGCCACCAGCTCGCGCGACAAGCGGCAAAAATCGCCCCACCAAACGGCCTCGGCATCATGCTGGTACCATCCGTCACACGGGTTGTCCGTCTCATGTCCACAAGAGGCTTGGCAAACGATGTTGCATCGATCATCGATTAAAACGCCTTTAGAGGCGCTTGTCCCAATATCAATACCCAGATAGAGCGCCATAGGTGCCTACTCCCCTCGCGCCGTACGGGCGGCAGCCATAAAACGAGCTACCCGCTCAACATCAACCGGGGCATCCAGCTTTCCGTCGCGCTTTAAGCAGGTGCCGACAAACGCGCCATCGTAGTGAGCAAATACGTCAGCCACGGTATTTTCACGACAACCGGTGCCACATACCACGGGCACTTCGCCAACACGCTCACGGACCTCATCGGCAAGCTCGCCCGAAGCGCCACGACCGGCAGCCGAACCGCCGATGACCATCGCATCCGGTAGGCAATTAAAGAGAAGCGAATCGGCAATGTCCGCAGTCGTGCGGTCGTTGAGATAAACCTCTCCCTCGCTCGTGATGAAGTGAAAAAGCTTGAGGTCGTCCAAGCGCAGCGCCGCCTTGCGACGCATGGTGTGCGCGAAATCTCGGTTAATCAGCCCGAGATCACCGGCCCAGGCACCGCAAAAATTACAGCGCGTGAACTGCGCATCGACGGCAGCGCACAGCTCGATTGTGGCATCACCATCGTAAATAGCCTCAGCTCCCCAAGGAGTCGACAGATCATGGGACAGAGCCCCGATTACATAGCCCATCGATGCAAGGGTTGAGGGAGAAACGTGCTGCTCATAGGGCATCGAGAGCTCATTGGTAATCAAAATGCCATCGACACCGCCCTGCTGCAACGCCTCGAGATCGCGCTTGGCGGCTTCCACGACCTGTGACACGCTTCCGCCCGGGTAGTACAGTGGATCGCCCGGCAGAGGACGCAGGTGCAGCATTCCGATAACCGGCTTTTCGGTCTTGAACATCGAAGTTAGAAACGACATAATGTGCTCCTTCATAGGGTTATTGCAGGGACGTTACTCCCCCAGCACCTCGATGTACACTTTTCGCTTCTGCGGACCGTCAAACTCCGCAAGATAGATGTTCTGGGCACCTCCGCACACGATGTGGCCATCTTGAACGGGAAAGAAGCAACTGTTTCCACAAATCATGCTCTTGATATGCCCACAGGAGTTGTTGCCGGTGGCTCCATAGCTCGGCAGGAAGTGTGCATGCGCATAGGGGGCATCGAGTGGGGCGATGCGATCAAGCGTCTCCATAAGATCCGTCTCCACGCAGGGCAGCCCCTCGTTTACCACGATTCCACAGGTCGTATGCGACAAAATAATCGCTGCCAAGCCATTGGTCACCGAGCTGCGTTCGATGGCAGCGTGCACGTCCTCGGTAATATCGATGAACTGGTCCGGAGCAGTCGATAGATAGCTCAATATCTCGAGCGTCACCATGTTTACTCATCCCCTTCAAGAAAACGCAGGGCATTACCCCAGTAGAGCCTTTCTCGCGCATCATCGCGCATGAGCACGGTATCGAGCGCCCGCTTGAGTTTGAATGCACGGAAACGCGGCGTATTGCTGGCGAACATCACTTGATGCGATAGCGCGCGCTCATACCACAGCGGCCCCATATCGACCGTGAAAAGGCGCTGCATCATCTCCTCGGACGAATCGATGTAAGTGATAGAGGTGTCCGTGTAGCAGTTGGGATACTTGAGCAGCATCGCCACGGTCTCGCGCACCCAGGGCCAGCCAAAGTGGGTCAAACTAAAGCGCACATTTGGATACATTGCGATTGTGTGCTCAAATGCAAGCGGGTTACTGCGCGAGAGCTCTGCGCCCGGCTCCCAAGACATACCGGCATGGAAAACCACCGGCTTGTTATAGCGCTCGCACAGCTCGTAAAGCGGCTCGGCCACAGCATCATCGGGGGCAAAACCCTGCTTTGCCGGATGCAGGCAAAGCCCCTTTGCCCCCAACTCGGTAAAGGCGCGCTCCAATTCGTCTGCGGCACCGCTCACCTGCGGATCTACGCTCGCAAATCCCCACAGACGATCGGGGTGCGCGGCAACCAGCATGGCAATCTGGTCATTGGTGCCAAAGTGTCCTCCGCATGCCGTGGTTACATCGAGCGGCATGAGCACGCTCTTCCGCACGTCGCAGACGTCCATCTCGACTTGAAGCTCATCCCAATCCATGGGGCCCATATGCCCCATACCAAATTCTCGTGACCAAAAACCGAATCCATCAGGCTCATCACCCGGCGTACAGATCTCGCTGTAGAGCATGGGCTGAACCAACATGTCGATAACCATTTCGTACTCCTTTCCAGGCATTTGGCCCTAGTACGGCTCAAACGAACCAATCACTCGGGACGACAGTTCAGCGCCCGCCTTCATACACGCCGGAATATCAAGGCCATCGATCACGCCCTTGGTAAACCCGGCAATATACGAGTCGCCGGCACCCACGGTGTTAACGACCTTCTCCGCCGGTACGATCCCGCACTCATAGAAGCGCTCACCGTCATAGGCAATGCTTCCCTTCTCGCCAAGCGTGGCAACCGCAACGCGCGGTCCCAATTCCTGCACGTGGCGTACCCAGTCTCGCAGCTCCGGAGTGTCCTCTTCAAACGACATAAATGCGTAGTCAACGTAGGGAAAATGATTCTCGCAGGCATATTCGGGATCCTGGCTGAACACCGAGAAGTCCATAACCACCGTCTTGCCCGCATCATGCCATTCGGGCAGGAGGTCCAAACAATTGCCAAACAGGTCGGTATGAATGATGTCGTGCTCTAGGATAAACGCATGGTCGTCTTCATTCGGACGATATGTCTCCATTACGCCATCGATCGCCTCGAGATGTACGCGATCGACGCCGTCTTTCAATGCCATGAGCATCACCGAGGTGTCGCCATCCTCCACCCGCAGATGTGAGATATCGAGCCCCTCGGCGGCCAGCGCCTCTCTCATCTTGTCTCCGTACTCGTCCTTGCCGACAACCGACACGGCAGATACCGAAACGCCCATTCGTGCAAGATGGATACCCCAGTCAATGCCATTGCCAGTCGGATAGAACACGCCGATGTTTTGATAGACGTCCGCGCAGCAAAATCCAGCCGCACACGCTTTAATACCCATGGTCTTCTCCAATGTACAAAAGGGGACCCACCACATGGCGAGCCCCCTTTTCGCGTTTCGCTTATTGTTTTGCATCGGCCGTCCAGAGTCTCATAGCCAGACCGCCGCACGCTTTCTTAAACTATTCGACGATTGGTGCTCCGTGGCCCCAAGAACCTTCCATGCCGCACACGGTCGAGGCAAACCCGGCAGCAAAGTCGAGCGCGCGCTCGATGGCCTCGGCGCCGTCCTCGCCACGCTTGGCGGAATCGAGATAGCACATCAAAAACGAGGTGAGGAACGAGTCGCCCGCCCCCATGGTGTCCTTCATGTCCGTTACCGGTTTAGCCAGCTGGCGGTAATAACGCTCGCCGTCGTAAGCAATGCAGCCCTCGGCGCCCGCCGTAGCTGACACAAAACGCGGACCCAGGCCCTTCACCCATGCCAGACGCTCGCGAATCTCGTCCTCACTCGCGGCATCCGCCGCACTAAAGAAAGCAAAATCGACGTAGGGCGCAATCTGCTCGTAGTACTCGTCGGTGGAGTCGTCCGAAAAGTCAAAAGAGACCGTGACGCCCGCAGCCTTCAGCTTGGGCAGCTCGCGCTCGGTAAAGCAATAGTTGCCCGAATGAACCACATCGAACTGCTTCATGTACGAAAGGTCAAAGCGATCGAGGACATAGCGCGCATCGCCACGGATACCGCCCTCATTGGAGCCGAGGAAGACACGGTCACCGTCAACGACGGTCACGCGAGCCGCTCCGTTCTCGCCAATCATCTGCTCGCACTTGTCAAGCTCGATACCCTCATCCTCGAGGCTTGCAATGACATGCTCGGCAGCGGCGTCATTGCCAAAAATGCCCATGTATGCAGAGCGTGCGGCACCGCATTTCTTGGCATAAACGGCAAAGTTAACCGCGTTACCGCCAGGATACATGGTGTGGATATGCTCGTAGCGATCGACGACGTTGTCGCCAAATCCGAGCGCGTTAACGTTAAATGCCATGGCCTTTGTCCCTTCTAGTACTCGACGACGCCCATATAGCGACGGAAATCGGGATCGTGATCAAACACCTTGCCGCGTGCAGCACGCAGCTCGCAGTTCATGGCGTAGAACAGCACCGGGTCCAGATAGGCACGGACGCTCGTCGGCACGGCTTCCATACCGTACTCCTTGGCATCGAGCACCATCAGCGTATCGGTATGCGTCTTAAGGAACGCCAGGGCGCGCTCGTCCATAGCACGGCACTCGCTGGAGCCCATCTGCAGGAAGTAAAATACGCCATCCTGAGTAGCCTCGAAGGGGCCGTGGAAGTACTCGGCAGAGTGGATGTAGCTGCAGTGCTGCCACTGCATCTCCATAAGAGAGCAGATAGCGAAACCGTAGGTCTGGCTAAAGTTGGGACCACTGCCCAGAATATAGAAGAACTCGTGCTCCTGGCAAAGCTTGGCAAAACGATCGCCCAGCTCGGCATTTACCTTCTCACGTGCCGGGGGAAGAATCTTATCCATCTCGGCGATACCGGCATACATATCGGCAAGATCGGCGTAGCCCTCCTGCTGATCGAGCAGCTCGGCCGCAAGCGACAGCGAAATGCCAGCGGGGACCTCGGCCTGCGGCACGCCCTCTCCCCACGGGTAGACCCACGTGGTCCACTTGCCGGAGTCAATCTTGGATCCAGCGTTGTCGGTCTGGGCGATCACCGTAGCGCCAGCAGCAAGGGCAATCTCGCAGCCCTCGACGACCTCGGGGGTATTGCCGCTGTGGCTGCAAGCGATGACCAGGGACTTCTCGCCCAGACGACGTGGACGCATAATGTCGAATTCACGCGCGGTATAGATATACGAAGTGAAGGTGGTAGCCTCGCGCTGCAGAAGCTCATGAGCCGGGATCAAATCGATCATGGAGCCACCGCAAGCAATCCAGTAGACGCTGTCGAACTTGCCCTTCTCGGCAATTGCCTCTTTAATCAGATCGTGTGCGTTCATATCCAGTTCCTTTCTTGTTTGGCCCGCAATCAATGACGTTGGTTGCGTGGCCGATGGTTGTTTTAGTCAATCAGATATTTCTCGAATGCGGCCATGTTCTTGGCATCTGCGGCCGCCGGGTCATCGTAGTAACGACCGTCCGTGATTTCCTGGCCCAGCATGCCGTCGAAACCATGGGCGTTGAGCGTGGCGACGAAGGCGTCCATATCGTGCTTGCCATCGCCCCACACCAGATGGCCATACGGGTCACCGTCGATAAAGTGCATCTCGTGAATTGCCCCATCACCAAAGGCGGCAAACCAGTCCTCGAGCGTCTCGCCTGCAACGCCCATCGCGGTTGTATCAACCATGGGCTGTAAGTACGGGCTCGCGACCTCGTCAATCATGCGCTTCGCATCGGAAACCGTCGTCACAAGGTTGCTCTCCTCGGGACGCAGGCTTTCCATCGTAAGCACCAGACCGTGCTCGCCGGCATACTCCGCCAGAATGGACAAGTGCTCGCGGCTGCGCTTCCAGGCTTCCTCGCGGTCCTCGTCCCAGTCGCCCCAGCCCGAGTTGATGGACATACGGTCGCACCCAAGTACCTCGGCAAGCTCAATGCCGTGCTTAAAGTACGCCAAGCTGCGCTGTTCATGCAGCGGTTTGCGTGCGCAGTACTGCCAAGGATAGACAACATTCTCGGGACACAGAGTACGATACCTAAGCCCACGGTCTGCAGCCTTTTTCGCCAGGACCTCAGCTTCAAAGTAGCCCGTGTGGTCGAGCGTCACATGCGGCTCCGCACACCACAGCTCAATGGACTCAAAGCCCAAACGCTGCTGCACATCAAGGAAGTAATCGAGCGACCACATGATGTAGTGGATATTCATGCCCGCAATCTGCTCGCGGCGCAGCGTCGGTTTGGATTCAGGCATCTTATGCCTCCTTATTTCGATCGAACACGATTTGTCCGTCCGACATCGTCATGTCAACCGCAAGATCACGTGCGTCGCGATAATCGAGGTCGAACACATCCCGATCGAGCACGCAGATATCGGCAAGCTTGCCAACCTCAAGCGTACCCAGCTCGTCTTCGCGCATCAGGTCGTACGCGCCCCCGGCAGTCCAAGCGCGCAAGAGCTCGACAAGCGTCAGCGTGTTGACCTCATTCACGGGCAGTCCGTCGGCGAAGAATCCGCCGCACGCGCTGTAGATTGACTCGCCCAGGCTCGGAATCAGCAGCGGCAGATCCGTGCCGCAGCACACTGTGCATCCGGAATCTTCCATGCCGCGGCGATTCCAGCTGTGCAAAAGTCGCGTCTCGCCAATTTGTCGACGCATCATCGACAGGCAATCCTCGCGCCGGTCCAGCGTCAGAATCTGCGGATAGACCTCGCAAATTCCACCTAACTTGCCAAACTCGACAAGATCGGTCGGGTCAGAGTTCTCGAGATCGGTAATCGCATGGCGGCGAAGCATCCGTCCATGCTCGTCTCGAGGCAGCGAGGCATAGAGCGCCACGGTGCGGCGAACGGCGCCATCGCCCTGGCAATGCAAGGAATATCGGAAGCCGTCAGCATCAATTGCACGCAGCTCGTTCTCAATCAGATCCCACTCTGGCTCCTCGACGACCGTCTTGCCGGCAGCGCCCGCATCGGCCGAGTCCGCATAGGGGTCAATCATCTCGGCAAGCCCCGCCCATACGCCGCGATCGGTCATACGGTTGAAGCCAGAAAAACGAACGAACGGTCCCCGGAAGCGCTCTCGTGCCTCGCGGGCATATGCCAGATTTGCACCGGCACCCACCGGCTGCGACATCATAGAGACGCGAACCGTCAGCTCACCAGATTCCTCACGGCGAGCCATTTCGTCGGCAAAGCCGTAGTAGTCATCAAACGCCATCTCCTTGATGGCGGTAACGCCGCGTTCGTTAAGCATGCTCATGTAGTCCGAATACCCGGCACGCACCTCGGGCAGCGCGAGGAAATCGCTCATCATGCGCCAGATCTTCTCGGCATAGCACGCCTGGGGTGTAAAGCCGTATCGCGCACTGGCGGCAGCATTGAGAACGCAGGTCTCCGCACCCGATGTAAAGCAGACGACGGGGATATCGCCAAAACAATCGTCAAACACAGCTGCCGTATTTGCGTTCTCGGCATCCGATGCCAACGTTTCGGGTAGGTTGTGGCCAAAAGCCGCCGCGCAATCCGGATGATCTTCTTTCCATGTACGCAAGAGCGACACGGCCTCTTTGGCATCAGCGATGCCGGACAGATCAGACCCCAACGTCCGCAGCGCCCAGCCTGTATAGAAGGTATGTACATCGATCAGGCCAGGCATGACGGTGCGGTCGCCCAGGTCAACTACCTCGTCCGCCTGGGTCAAATACGAAGCTACCTCACACTTGGTGCCAACAGCCTCAATTCGATTGCCACGGACCGCTACGAAACCTTCAAACGGCAGGTCCCCCGTACCGGTAAAGACGCTCTTAGACGTCAGGACCGTCAAACGATCAGACATCACAACCACCTACACCGGAAGCATGCCAGAGATTGCCGTTACAATCACGCCAAAGACGACCATGAAAATGAAGAACTTCCAAATGGTCTTCCACCATTGGCCAAACGAAATCCTAGCCACGGCAAGACCGGCGACCGTCATGCCCGCCACGGGGCTGATGGTGTTGATGGTCTGGTTGGCAAACTGGAGCGCGGTGACGGCTGCCTCGGGATTGAGGCCCATGAGCTCGGTCAGGGGGCCCATAACGGGCATGGTGAGCGCCGCCAGGCCAGAACTCGAGGGAACCAGCAAAGAGAGCAGGCCAAGGACGATATACATAAACGTGGTGTAGACGGCGGCGGGTGCGCCGGCGAGCGCGGTAGCGAGCGCTTGGAGGATGGTGTCGATGATCATGCCGCCCTCGGCGATGACCAGAATACCGCGAGCGATACCGATAACGATGGCAGCGTACGCAAAGTCGGCGAGACCCTTAACGAACTCCTCTGCGATTGTCTGCTGGTCAAGACCGCCCAGGATACCGGCAAGCAAGCCCATGCCAAGGAACACGGCGGAAATCTCATTCATGTACCAGCCCTGGGTAACAAGACCCCAGACGATAATGCCCATACCGCAAGCAAAATCGATGAGCACGAGCTTCTGACGGATAGTGAACTCTTCCTCGATGGAGGCATCGGTCACGGAAAACTCAATACGCTTGAGCTTATCGTCCTCGTACACAATGGACGACTCGGGGTTTTTCTTGACGCGCATGGCGTAGCGCATGGCCCATGCGATACCGACGGCAGTGAAGATAACCCAAGAAACGGCGCGCAGCCACAGTTGCGGATTACCCTCGATGCCAATGATGCCTTGGGCGATCAAAACATTAAACGGGTCGATGGTCGAAGCACAATATCCCAGGTTAGGACCAAGGAAGCAGATGATGAATGCCGTCATCGAGTCATAACCGATACCCATCATGATGGGAATGAAGATGGCATAGAACGGCAGGGCTTCCTCAGACATACCAAACGTAGTGCCGCAAATGGACAGCAATGTCATCGTGATGGGAATGATGAGGATGTCCTTGTTCTTGAGCTTTTTAATCACACGGCTCATGCCGGCATTCAAAGCGTTGGTCTTGGTGATGATCGCGAACGATCCGCCAATCAATAAGACGAACGCAACGACGTCGGCAGCCTCTTGGATACCCTTGGTGGGCGCTTGCAGAACCGCGAAGATATCCTGGCCCAGATTGATGGTCTCGCCGGTCTCGGAATCGGTGTAGTTCTTATCGACCTGTTCATAGGTTCCAGCAACGGCGACTTCACGCTCGCCCGCCGCTGTCGAAATCGTCTTGCGCTGATACTGACCAGAGGGAACGATCCAAGTCAGGACCGCAAAGACAACGATCAGCAAGAACATGATCGTATAGACATGCGGTAATTTGAACTTAAAACGTCTGTTTGTCTTCTTCGCCTTCGTATCTGACATAGATACCTCCAAAGAACTCGAGACTGCATCGCATCTCGCTTCAACGTTTGCACAATGCAAACGTTCTATGACGTTCCATAGATTACCAGCAGCTTTTTCCTTCATCAAGATAATTTCAAACTGATTGCCGCAACGCGGTTGAACGGTTGCGTTTGCGCCGTGAACGGTATGGAAACGCCCGGTGAGATGATCCACCGGGCGCTTCCATTCGCAATGTCCTAGATGTCAAAAACGTAGCGAGACCCAACGATCCGCTGACGACCGATGATAAACGGCCGCCGCTGCTCATCGAAAAAGAAGGCTTCCATATAAAACAAGGGCTCGCCAACGGGAACTGCCAACAGTCGAGCGACCTCGGGAGACGCGCACGCGATCTCGAGCGTGCACGGGTCGGTAAACGCGGGCGTGCGGCCCGTCCGGTTGCGCACGAACTCAAAAATGGATTGGTTAGATAGAGGTGCCGTTGATAGATAGGCGTTGTCCTCGTAAACATATATGTTGTTCTCGAGCATGACAGGGACGCCATCGGCAGTGCGCACGCGCTCAACGCAAATCAAGTCAGTTCCAACGGGAACACCAAAGAACTGTGCTTCGGTGGAATCCGCCGGCAGTATCTTTCTCGAAATGACACACGCCCCCGGTTCCATTCCGTTAACGCGACATGCGTCCGAAAAACTCTGGACGTCATCCTTCTGGCGAATCTTGCGCTTAAGCTTGAGGGCATTGACAAACGTGCCTTTCCCCTGCCGCTTCGTTAGATAGCCCTGCTGGACGAGTTCCTCAATAGCGCGTCGCACGGTAACGCGGCCAACTTTATAGCTCTCAGCCAATTCGAATTCGTTGGGTATCCGCGCGCCCGCCTTGTAGGCGCCGGAGTTGATTTCGTTTTTGATGATATCAATAACCTGTTGGTACAGCGGTATCGCTGCTTTACCGTCAGTTGGCCCTTCAGTCGGTGGCATATACCCTCTCCCAGCACAATTAATTCTAAAACGGGCTTAAGGGCATTCAACAAGCCCTTAAGCCCGCATTAGCTTAAAGTATGCTAGGTGTCGCACCAAAATGTTGGCTATTTACTCATCAGACCCGAAAAACGCGCAACTACCGCGCTCCTAAGAAAGCGTGAGCAGCTCCGGCAGCTGGTCGATAATCTTGTCCGCGGCATCCTGGCTAAAGCCAAAGCGCTCCTCGCGCTTGGCAATAACCGTCAGGCCGGCTCGCTTACCCGCGGTAATGCCCGGAACGGAATCCTCAACGCAGCAGCAGCGATTCGCGGGCAGTCCCAGCAGGTCCAGCGCATGCAGGTAGATGTCGGGCTCGGGCTTGCTCTCCTTAAACTGCTCGCCGCTCACCACATACTCAAAGGCATCCGACAGCCCGCACGCATTGAGCACTTCCTCGATGCTAACCATGGGAGACGAGCTGGCAAGCGCCACGCGAACGCCGCGGCGCGGCAGCTCTCGAATCGTATCCACGGCGCCTGGGTTAATCAAAGCCTGATAGTCGCGCGGACGCTTATGAGCCCATTCGTCCCAACGGGCCAACGCTTCCTCGCCAGTGAAATGCCCCTTACCGGCACGCTCAAACCAATCGACCAGCATATGCAGGAAGAACTGATGCGAGGTACCGACCTGCCCGTTCAACTCCTCTTGAGTCAGATTAAGCCCAAGCTCCTTGGCAAACGCGGCAGTCTCGCCCAGGTAGTAATACTCGGTATCGACAATGACGCCGTCCATGTCAAAGATAACGGCGTCGAACGGAAATGCGGACACGGCACCCTCCCTAACAAAAGGGCGCCCGCAAGCGGACGCCCGAGCCATGCACTATCGGCGATTCTAACCCAGCAGCTTATCCAGCGCCACCGCAATGCCGTCTTCGTTATTATTGGCGGTCACCATCTGGGCCACAGCCTTGACCTCATCGATGGCGTTGCCCATGGCAACACCGGTTCCGGCCCACTCAATCATAGACTTGTCATTCTGGCCGTCGCCAAACGAGACGACCTCGCTGGCATCGATGCCGAGCTTGGGCAGGGCACCCTCGAGCGCGCGGGCCTTGTCAATACCGGGCGCCGTGTACTCAAAGTACCAGTCGGCCGTAAACATACCCGAAAGCGTCTGGGTAAAGGGCGCGTACATCTCCTCGTAATGCGCCTGCAGGTAGGCCGGATCGCCTGCCGTCAGCAGCTTGTCTACGGGATAAGTGTCCACGACCTCATGCAAGCTCTCGACCTCGCGGATCTTAAGGTCGCAGGCATCGCGCTCGTATTTGACGATATTCTTCTGCGAGCCGTCCGGCAGTGTAATCATGCAGCGATACGAGTCCTCTACATGCAGGTCGCGCCCGAGCGAGATCATGGGGATCACATCATAGTTTTGCAGGTGATCAATCAGACGGTGCAGTTCGTCAGCTGGCATGGCCTGGTCAAAAAGGACCTCATCGGTCTGAGCGTCGACAACATGCGCGCCATTGAAAGCGACTAGCAGACCGTCATGGTTTTGAAGGTCGAGCTCCTGCGCCAAGGCGTGCAGCCCCCATGCGGGACGACCCGAAGCCAAGATGAGCTTAATGCCCGACTCCTGCGCCGCGAGCAGCTTCTCGCGCGTACGCGGGCTAATGACCTTTTGGTCGTTGGTGAGCGTACCGTCGATATCCATTGCGATGGCTTTAATTGCCATATGTGCCTCCTTGCATCGTTTTTATCGCGCACTATCTTATCCGAGCCGGGGCACGTTCGCACAGCGCACGTATGACGGTTGCAAAACCACCCCATTTGAAACAAACGCAAAAAAAGTACTTGCAAAGACGCGTTCCGACATATAAGTTGATAAAAGACCGCCGTTGCGGTTTTAAGTAGATCGAGCATATGAAGTTTGAGTTTTAGCGTGTAAGAGAAGGAAGATCGGCAAAGTACAACCCCAAACGCAATGACAACTTAATGAGGTAACTGCCACATGTGAGGCACCCAGGGCATTGCTGTCTCGATTTTGAGCACGATGCCTTCCGCCTTGCATGGGCCGTTCCATCCCGCCCCTGCAGCAACTGCCTCACGGGCTCATTGAAAACCGCATAGCACCCCAACGTCAGCACATCACCCACGGCAAGCACATCACTCACGACAACCAACACATCAACAAACAGCACGAACATCAACCGATTGGAGAAGCTATGACAAACCACCACGCTGAAGACGGCGATAAGAAAAGCATTCTGGATGCCCGCATTGAGCGAGCATATGCAAACGAATATGACGCCGCCTTTGCCGCCGCGACCATCAAGAACTACGCGTCGCTACCGCTCGCGACGATCTTGGCCGACCACCCTCAACTGCTGAAGCGCTGCACAAAGATCATGGGCGACCCCGACATTCGCAAGCTGACAGACCCCTATGCCCCAAAACGCGACAACGATTCGTACGTTCTTACCGTAGGCTGCCTAGCCCATATGCTTACGGCGCTCGACACGAAACTCAAGCTCGAATGGGAACCCGACGAGCGTCATGAACTCGAAAGCAAGCGGAACACCCTGCGCACCGCACTGTTCCTTCCGTTGGACGGCCTCAAGCGCTGCAACGTCGAGCTCAATACACAGGCGCGGCAAAAGCCCGGGACCACAGGGCAGAAAACTCCGAGACCCCATGCAGCCATCGTCGACCGCAACCGATATAACCGCATGACCGCGCACTTTTCCGCCGAGGGAGCAGCCATAAGGACGCTGATCGACCTGCTGTGCCTCCTGAGCATCAACGAGCTATTTGAGGGCTATCTCGCCCTTGTTCCCGCGACGGCACCCAAGTCGGTAGCAAAGATCATCGAGACCTGCAGACGCCAGTTTGAGCGCCATCGCAATGGCAGCGAGATGAACGCCAGCATCGCGCAGTACTACGCGGCTCATTACAAAAATGACGGATGTGCCCCTGTCGAGCATCAGCTGCGGCTCGCCTACACCACGCCCGCCGCAACGCTCCATCGCTTTGGAGCCTTTGGTGCTTGCGAGCCGCACGAACAGGCAGCCTGCCCCACAACCGAGCTCGATCTCAGGCTCGGACGAGCCCTGTAGCCCGCCAGCCCCCCGCGGGTAACAATCCTATTCCACGACACAACCAACAGAAAGGAGTCCTCATGGACACCAATCATTCCCCCATCATCAGCCCCCTCACCATGCGTGAATCCGCCCGAGGTATCACGCTCACCAGCATTTACGATGAGATGCTCGCCCGTCGCGAGCTCTCCGTCATGGGAAACATCGAAACCCCGATGGCCCATGACCTATGCCAGCAGATTCGCCTGCTCGATGCCACCGACCCCAGCCGCCCCATCACCATATTTGTCGCCAGCGCCGGCGGAAGCGTGCGATCGGGTCTTGCGATCTATGACGCCATGCGCCTCGCATCGTGCCCCATCCGCACCGTCTGCCTGGAATTCGCCGCGTCCATGGGCGCCGTGATCTTTATGGGCGGCGACGATCGCCGTATGGCGCCCCATGCAGAGCTCATGATTCACGACCCGCTGATCCCCCAGGGGGCAGGCGGCTCGGCACTTGCGCTGCAGGAAACCAGCCGGCGTCTCATGCAGACCCGCAAGACCCTCACGCAAATCCTCTCGGACCGCAGCGGCCTCACGCCCAAGCGCATCCAGTCCCTCACCGCAAAAGACACCTACCTTTCGGCCGAGCGCGCCGTCGAGCTCGGCTTTGCCCACGAAATCCTCTCGACCACCAAGAAGGTCGGCCATGTCTAACCTCGCCAGCCGCCTCGCCGCATCTAAGTCCGCATCGTCCACCATCCTCGCCAAGGATCGAACGCTTTCCTGCGACACCCGCCAAACGGGACTCAACAACAACGCACTTGTGATCGGCCCCTCGGGAGCCGGCAAGACCCGAAACGTCCTCAAGCCCAACCTGCTGCAAATGAACGCAAGCTACATCGTGCTCGACACCAAAGGCACGCTCTGTCGCGAAGTGGGACCCGTGCTGGCAGCCCACGGTTACCGCGTGCAATGTCTCAACTTCGCCGACCTCAACACCGTCCCGGCCCTTGCGCCCGGCATTGAGCGCTGCGGCTACAACCCCCTGAGGCACATTCGCCGCAAGGCGGACGGCAGGCCCAACCAGCAGGACATCCTCTCGGTGGCAAAGGCCATCTGCCCCATCGAGGACAACAACCAGCCTTTTTGGGATCATGCGGCGGCAAACCTGCTGTCGTGTCTTATCGCCTACGTCACCGAACAGCTACCCGCCGACGAGCAGACGATCAGCTCGGTCATCAAGCTGATCGAGCACCTGCAGGACGGTGCCACGGGTCGATTGTTTGACGACCTGATCACGACCGACCCCCAAAGCTATGCCCTCTCGCTATGGCGGCGCTACGCCATTACGCAAAATGCCGAGCGCATGCACGCGAGCATCGTCGGCATCCTTGCCGAAAAGGTCATGTGTCTGGGATTCGACGGTGCGGCACAGCTCTATCGTGAGTGCCATCAGGTGAACTTCGCTTCCATGGGACACACCCCCTGCGTCCTGTTTGTAACCGTGAGCGATATTGACCGCAATCTCGATCCGCTGACCGGCCTCTTTATTTCGCAGGCGTTTATGGGCCTCATTCGTGAGGCCGATAGGCAGCCCGACGGCAGCCTGCCCGTGCCCGTGCGCTTTATGCTCGATGACTTCGCAAATCTGCAGATCCCCCAGATCGACAACGTGCTCTCGATTATCCGAAGCCGCAACATCTGGGCAACGCTGCTGCTGCAGTCGACCAACCAGCTCGATGCGCTCTATGGCGAGGCACGCGCACGCTCCATCATGGGCAACTGCGACACGCATCTGGTGCTGGCGTTCCAGGATCCCGAGAGTGCCCGGGTGTTTTCCGACCGCGCCGACGCGCTGCCCAGCACGCTCATGGCGACGCCGATCGATCGCTCGTGGCTCTTTGTGCGCGGTCGCACTCCCGAACAGGTCGAGCGCTTTAGGCTCGAAGACCATCCGCTCTACGGGGAGCTGCCCGAGGCGCAGCGAGACCATGCGGAGGCCGAGATCTAGGCGCAGGGTTCTCGCGGCGCGCGGCGCCCCAGCGATGTTCCACAAAGGCCGTGCGCCCCGGGACTACGGCAAAGCAAAGGGGCCCGCATCCGATAGGATACGGGCCCCTGACTATAAGGCGCGATGCGTTAACAGCAGCGACTACTTGCGATGCGCGCGATAGAACTCGATGAGCGCCTGGGTCGAAGCGTCCTGCTCGGCCTTGGCGGCGTCGTCGTGGAAGGCCGGGGTGATCTGCTTGGCAAGCTGCTTGCCCAGTTCAACGCCCCACTGGTCGTAGGAATCGATGCCCCAGACCGTGCCCTCGACAAACGTGATGTGCTCGTACAGGGCGATGAGCTCACCGAGTGCGAACGGGGTCAGCGTGTCGCCGAAGATCGAGGTCGTCGGGCGGTTGCCCTCAAAGCAGCGGGCCGGGACGATCTGCTCGGGCGTGCCCTCGGCACGAACCTCGTCGGCCGTCTTACCAAAGGCGAGCGCCTTGGTCTGGGCCAGGAAGTTGCCCAGGAATAGCTCGTGCACGTCCTGACCGCTGTCGGTCGCAGGGTTGGCAGTGTTGGCGAAAGCGATAAAGTCGGCCGGGACCACCACGGTGCCCTGGTGCAGCAGCTGGTAGAAGGCGTGCTGACCGTTGGTGCCGGGCTCGCCCCAGAAGATCTCACCGGTATCGGAGGTCACGGCGCTGCCGTCCCAGCGGACATGCTTGCCGTTGGACTCCATGGTGAGCTGCTGCAGGTAGGCCGGGAAACGGTGCAGATACTGGCAGTACGGAAGCACGGCGTGGCTCTTGGAGCCGAAGAAGTTGACGTACCAGACGTTGAGCAGGCCCATCAGCGCGACGGCGTTGTTCTCGAGCGGCGTGTTGCAGAAGTACTCGTCGATGGCATGGAAGCCCTCGAGGAACTGCTGGAAGCGCTCGGGGCCGAGGACGACGATCAGCGACAGGCCCACGGCGGAGTCGACGGAGTAGCGGCCGCCGACCCAGTTCCAGAAACCGAAGGCGTTGGCGGGGTCGATGCCGAAGGCCTCGACCTTGTCGAGTGCGGTGGAAACGGCGACGAAGTGCTTGGCCACGGCCGCGGCGTTCTGCTCATCGGAACCGTCGATGGCGCCCTGAGCCTTGAGCTGCTCGAGCATCCAGGTCTTGACCTCGCGGGCGTTGGTGAGGGTCTCGAGCGTGGTGAAGGTCTTGGAGACGATGATCACGAGCGTGGTCTCGGGATCGAGGCCCTTGAGCTTCTCTGCCTGATCGTTGGGGTCGATGTTGGAGATATAGCGGCAGTCGATACCGGCGTCGGCATAGGGACGCAGGGCCTCGTAAGCCATGACCGGGCCCAAATCGGAGCCGCCGATGCCGATAGACACCAGGTGCTCGATCTTCTTGCCGGTAACGCCCTTCCACTCACCGGAGCGCACGCGCTCGGCGAAGGCATACATGCGGTCGAGGACCTCGTGCACGTCGGCGACGACGTCCTGGCCGTCGACGATGAGCTGGCCCTTCTCGCTTGCCGGGCGGCGCAGCGCGGTGTGCAGGACGGCGCGGTCCTCGGTGGTGTTGATGTGCTCGCCGGAGAACATGGCGTCGCGGCGCTCCTCGAGCTTCACCTCGCGGGCAAGATCGCACAGCAGCTTGACGGTCTCATCGGTCACCAGGTTCTTCGACAGATCGAAGTGCAGGTCACCGGCGTCAAAGCTCAGCTTGTTCACGCGCTCGGCATCGGCGGCGAACCAGGCCTTGAGGTCGATACCATCGGCCTCGAGCTTCTCCTGATGAGCCTCGAGTGCCTTCCAAGCGGCAGTCGACGTAGCATCGATAGGTGCGGCAACAGTTGCCATAGAGTCCTCCTCAGCATACGGGCGCACGCCTCCATGCACCCGGACATTCAGATGCCACTATTCTAGCGCAGGTCAAGACTACAATCAGCGAGCGTTGCCAATCGGCCCCCAAACGGCAGCCGATCAAAAAGGGACAGGTTTTGACGATGTCCGCGCAAGCGGGTATTATCGAACATGTATTCGATAAGAACATGTGTTTGATGGGAGGACGCGTGGGGCACGAGCGTCACACCTATATCTGCATCGACCTTAAGACGTTTTACGCCAGCGTCGAGTGCGTCGACCGCGGACTCGACCCCCTCACTACGTGCCTGGTCGTTGCCGACGAATCGCGCGGGCGCACGACCATCTGCCTCGCCATCACACAGGCCATGAAGGACCTCGGGATACACAACCGATGCCGTCTGTTCGAGATTCCCGACGGCATCGACTACATCAAGGCCGTACCGCGCATGCAGCACTACATGGAGGTGTCGGCGCAAATTTACGGTATCTATCTGGAATACGTGAGTCCGCAAGACGTGCACGTCTACTCCATCGACGAATGCTTTATCGACGTGACACCCTATCTGGACCTCTATCACACCGACGCTGAAGGCTTCGCCTGCATGTTGCGCGACGAGGTCCTGGCGCGCACCGGCATCACGGCAACGGTTGGCATCGGCCCCAACCTATTCCAGGCCAAGGTGGCACTCGACATTACCGCCAAGCACGTACCCAGCCGCATCGGCATACTCGACGACGAGACCTTTCGCAAGGAGATCTGGCCCCATCGTCCCATCACCGACATCTGGGGCATCGGCCCCGGCGTGGCAGCCCGCCTCGAAAAGTACGGGGTATACGATCTGATGGGCGTCGCCGCGCTCGACGAAAACCTGCTTTACGACGAGCTCGGCGTCAATGCCGAATATCTCATCGACCACGCCTTCGGGCGCGAGCCGACAACTATCGCCGATATCCAAGCCTATCGCCCGCAGGCAACCTCAACTACCACAGGACAGGTGCTCTCGAAAGGCTATGCCTATGAACAGGCCTACACCGTCTTGCGCGAGATGGTCGACAACGCCGTGCTGGACTTGATCGATAAGCACGTGGTGTGCGACAGCATCTCGCTCTTTGTGGGTTATGCAAGCGAACGAGCCGACATACGCCGCCTCGACGCCAGCGGCACAGCGCAATATGTGGACGGATGCGGACACCTACGCTCAAGCACGTCGAGTATCGAACCCACCGCAACCGCCGGCCCCGGACTCGCGCCCCGTGCGCCCAAGCCCGTCCAGCGCGATGACGAACGGCGCCGCCTGGTGCGCGAGGCGCAGGCAATCGATGGCATCTTTGTGGGAGAGCATGGCGGCAAACCGCGCGGTGGCTATGCCGCACTCTTTGCGCACTCCAACGCTTCGCGAAAGCTGCCCGAGCGCACCAATTCGTTTAAGAAGATCATGGGCTATTTCGATGAGCTCTGGGCGCAGACCGTCGATCCCAAACGACCGGTCAAACGCATCAACTTGGGATTTGGCAACCTCATGCCCGAAGAATTTGCCACTATCGACCTGTTTAGCGATATCGAGGCCGATGAGCGCGAGCGCGAGCTGGCGCGCGCCGTCCTGGCCGTGAAGGGCAAGTACGGCAAGAACGCGCTCGTCAAGGGATTGAGCTTTACCGCCGGCGCCACCGCACGCGAACGCAACGATCAGGTAGGAGGACATCGTGCCTAAGTCCCAACAACAGCCGATGCGGCCACCGACGCCTTTTGAACGTCTAGCGGACCCCGAGGGAAGACGTCGCTCCACCGACCCCAAGCTCACCGCCAACGGCTCCGTCCGCGCCGGCCGTGCCGCGCAGTTTATGCCCTTTGCCGCCCTTACGGGATACTACGAGCTCGTACGTAAGCAGGAAATCACCGTCGAACCCAAATGCGAGCTCACGGAAGAAAAAGCCCTCGAGCTTTCGAAAAAGCTCGAGGGCCTCAAACGTGGCGACTTGGTGCGCGTCACCTATTACGATACGTACGGCTATCGTAGCCGCACGGGCATTCTCGACGAAGTGTTACCCGCATTCAAGCTGCTCAAACTCAGGGATATCGCCATCAACTTCGACGATATCCAAGGCATCGAGCTGCGTGGTCGAGTCTAGCAACGAGAACGCTTGCGCAAGACGAGAGCAATGCCAAGCACTGCGGCAGCTGCAACCAGCAATCCCAAGACCAGCGTGAGGGTCGAGTCGCCAGCGTGAGGCAGCGAGCCGTCCTTCGGAGTCTTCTTAGTGGTCGTCGAAACGGTCGTCGCGGTGCTGCTCGACTGGTCGTTGCCGCCCGTCTGGCTGCCACCAGGCTGATTGCCGCCACCCGGCTGCGAAGGATCGGTGGGTTCCGTCGGATCCGGAGTACCGGGATCAATCGGATTCTCCGAATTCTCCTTGCGCTGGATCCAAACCTGGCAACCATAGAACGGGTTGGCGGTACCAAGGCACAGACCCTGGTTGGTCACCGCAAAGGTGCGCAGACCATGGTTATACGGATCGTTAAAGCCATTAGTCGTCAGCGTCGTAAAGTTCACGCCGTCCTCGGTCACATACATATCAAAGCCGCGCTCGGCATCGCGCAGGTAACACATGCACGTAAGGACACTCTGCAGCTTCTTGAGGTTCTCCTCACTCAGCAGCTTATCGAGCGCATCCTGAATATCGCTCGGCAGCTCGGTGCCATAGGCATCCTCGTACTGCTGCTTAAGGCTCTCATAGCTATCGAGCATGTCCTGATACTGGTCGGCAAAGGACTTGAAGTACGCGATCTCGCCATCGATCTTCTGGGCATAAGCGGCGTCGTCCTCAAAGTCCTGGGACATCGTCGCGGCCTGATCGCAAAGACCGCCCGCGGCATCCTCCAGCGCATCGCTCAGATCGCCAAAGCCCTTAGCAACCTCGGTCTTCTCGTCATCGACATCGACGGCCTCGTTTGAATCATCAACCTCGGCAGCTTCGTTCGAATCATCGACCTCGACGGCCTCGTTTGAATCATCGTCCGCAAGCGTGTTCACGGGAACGATGGGGTCGTCAGGCGATTTCTTGTCGAGCAGGTGATCGAGCAGGTCCCTAAGGCGCTGAACCTGAGAGTCCCACTCCTCGGGCGTCATATCGATAATGTCGCCATTGGAGAACTGGCCGATCGGCTCAAGCAGGCTCGCGGTATCAAAGGTACCGATATACAGCTTGCCGTCGAACTTCTGCATGCGCCAAATGTACTGGTTCTCGTTTCGGCCAAAGCCCGAAGTCAGGCCGGAAATACCGCCCTCGGGGAACATGTCGGTGCGATCGCCAACGACGAGCTCCATGTTCTCGTCCTTGTCCATGCGATAGATGTTAACCGACTGCTCAAGATTGGCATTCACAAACGAGCAGTCAACGCCGCCCATGCTGCTCTTGCCGCCCTCTTCGGTGTTGGATTTGTTGAACAGGATGCGCTCGAGGGCAATCTCCTCGTCGTTGTATTCACCGATATAGAGGTAGTCGTTGTAGACGATGAGATTGGCAGCGCCAGAACGGGTACGGGCAGGATCGATGCCAAAGCAGTACTTTGCACCGTCCGTCTTCTGATCGCCGACAATGGGAGTCCACGAATAGCTGCCGTCGGCATTCTTGTCGCCACGGACCATGGCAAACGACTGCATGGAATTATCATCGGGAGCGTTCTCGGGCGTACCGGTGCAGATGGTCGCATAGAGATGGCCATTGTACGAGACCATATCCCAAATGGCGCCGCCGTAGATGCTGTCCTTATAGCGAATCGCCGGATAGCCAAACAGCGTCTCCGAGTTGGCAATCTCGGTGAAGCTGTCCTGGCCCTTCGAGGGGTCAGACGACGTCAGGATTGTCGACACAAAATTACCGTTCGCGTCTTTACCCACATTACTGATGACGAGCTGGCCATCATGGACGCACATGCCGCGGATACCGGTAGAAATGCCCTGCTTGTAGGCAGCACCGTAATCCTGCATACTCGAAAGGCCCTGATAGACAACTTTGTACTCATCCGTCTTAGGATCGATCTCGTATACAGCAGGCAGGCCGCCTTTGCCGCCATTGGTCCTGACGCTGCCGCAGAAATAGAGCTTACCCTTATAGCTCACGGCATTGCGGAACAAAGGAGCGACGCCGTTGAGCGATTCAGAGAGCAGCAGCTTGGTCTCACCGGTCTTGGTATTGATCTTGACCAAGATGCCGCCGCTGTCCTTGTCGGCCGTGCCGTCCTCCTTCTGCTGTCCATAGAAGAAGGTGCCGTTAAACATGGCCTCCAGCGTCAGGCGCATGGTCTCGGCATCAAAGGAATCGCCCAGCGTGCCGTTCATGAGCGTCAGCGTGTTGCCCATCGCCGCATAGCAGGTGCCCACATAAAGCCAGTCACCATAGCTCGCAGCCGCCCAAGTGTAGCTCTGGCCGCGATCGCCTTCGTTGTTGGCCGTATTACCATCGGCGCCCGGAACGGCAACGGCACCGCCGCCCTGGTAGTCGACGATGCCATCCGGCTGCGACGTTCCTACCGTAGGATGCGAGAGCTTTTCAAAGGAATACCCATTTCCCGCATTGTAGGTAACGGCACCCGAAGCGTCTTCGGCATGCGCCGGCAGCGGCGATACCAAGATAGCGGCAAGCGCTGCCACCAAGCCAAGTGCTCCCACTCGTCTCATAAGGCTATAACCTCCCCTGTCCTAAAGCCCAGCTTTAGCATTCTTCATTTCTGTCCACGGTTAATTGCAATCTGAGCACAGCAATAATCAGCGTATAAATATACACCTGTAATTTTTTGGACGGGTTAATAGATGCTCAATTGGTAACGAATTCCGCGCGAACCGTCACCAAACTCCACTTTTGCCGCATCTAAAGGTTATTTTTTTGCACAAATTTTTGGATGCCGATAGTCACAATGAGCAGGCGGCCGGTATCCGCCGGAGAGGGCAACGCCTACATCTTCATAACGTAATAGCCCGCGCCCCTCACCGCCGTCTCGATTGTGTCGCGATCAACCGGGCGCTTCGAGCGTACGCGTGCCGTGTGGTCCGCATACGTCACCGTAGCCCACACGCCATCAAGCGCATTGAGGGCATTCGTCACATTCCGAGCGCATCCGTCGCAGCTCATGCCGCCGATAAGCAGCTCCTCACGATAGGGGTAGTGGGACTCGTCGGTGTCTGCCACCACAACCTTCTTGGCTTTCTTGCCGCTCGCGCCATCACTGCAACAGCTCTTTCCATGCGTCGACGCCGCAATGCGACGCAGCCCAAAAAACATGCCGACGGCAATGACGGCCAGCACGATGAGATTCGCAGGGTTGAGCAAGTCACTCATGCGTTCCCCTTTCAAGTAGCCCTATCTAGATACCCCCATGGGGTGTTCCCATCTTAACCCAAAATCATGTCCGTTCGGTCAATTAGTTTCCCTCTTCAAACTTTTTAGTTGACCAAGGCTTACTTTCGTGTATAAGTTTTCCTAGGCTAACAGTTTAGATCCGTAAGGAGCGTCGTGACTCGAACCATAGACATCCCAACGTTTCAGGCGGCAGTCGTGCGCAACTGCTCCCCCACGCTCGCGGGCATCAAACCGGCATCGCTCTTTACCTACCCAGGAGTCTATGTCGATCAAGACGGCTCAAGCGTAACTGCGGCGATCGAGGATCGCCGAGCACGCCTGCTCAACGTTATCGCCCGGTGCAACCGCGAGCTTAATCCGTTCGGCATCCATCTGAGCGTTTTGGTCTGGCGCCCCTGCGGGGCGCTCGTATACGCATATCGGCCCAATAGCCTCGCCACTTACCTTGCTGACCCGCGCGCCAAAACGGCACTCGCCAAGGAGGGCTACGACACCGGCAACCTCTCGGCATGTCTTGTGCACCTGGCATCGCGCATCACGCTCGCAAGCAATAACGCCGCGGAATGCGCATGCGGCCAAACCCGATGCGCATTGGACCATCAAGCACACTGCGACAACGGCTGCACCTGCGAGTTTCCACACGAAATTGGCTACTTCCTGGGGTACCCCTACGACGACGTATACGAGTTCATCGCCCAGCGTGGCGAGAACTACAAGATCTTTGGAGCCTGGAAGGTCTATACGAATGTCGAGCAGGCGCTTGCGACGTTTGATGCGTACCGTGCCTGCACCCAACACCTCACCTTTATCTATCAGCAGGGCTGCAGCTTGGCGCAACTTGCCCAGGCGACCCGATAGAACGTACAAACCGCGGCCGCACGCCGCACAACCGAAAGGACTCAACATGAGCAAGATCGCCGTCGTCTATTGGAGCGGCACGGGCAACACCGAGGCCATGGCAAACCTCGTTGCCGAGGGCACCACGTCCGCGGGCGCCGAGGCCGAAGTCATCCCCTGCGCCGACTTCTCTGCCGACAGGGCCGCCGACTATGATGCCTTCGCCTTCGGTTGCCCCGCCATGGGCTCCGAGGAGCTTGAATACGATGAGTTCCAACCGATGTGGGACGAAGTCAAGGAAACCCTCGGCGACAAGAAGGTCGTCCTCTTTGGCTCTTATTCGTGGGCCGAGGGCGAGTGGATGGACAACTGGAAGGCCGATGCCGACGAGGCAGGTGTCAACGTCGTCGATTCCGTCATTTGCTACGACGCCCCCGACGATGAGGGCGAGGCGGCCTGCCGCGCCCTTGGAGCCGAGCTCGTCTAGCGGCAATGAGCTCCGCCCGTAACGCGCTCTGCACCAAAACACATTCGCGTCCCAACAAAAACGGGAGCCGGATCACATCCGGCTCCCGTTTTCTGCTATGTCAGTCATATAAAGCGGCTACGAGATATTGCCCAAAAACGCCTTGGTACGTTCGCTCTTAGGATGGTCGAAGACCTCGCTCGGCGTGCCATCCTCCACGATAACGCCGCCGTCCATAAAGACGACGCGGTCGGCGACGTCGCGGGCAAAGCCCATCTCGTGCGTCACCACGATCATGGTCATACCGTCATGCGCAAGATCGCGCATGACACCCAATACATCGCGGACAAGCTCAGGATCGAGCGCCGACGTGGCCTCGTCAAAGAGCATCACGTGCGGATTCATCGACAGGGCGCGGGCGATGGCCACGCGCTGCTGCTGACCGCCCGAAAGCTGACTCGGCATAAAATCGATGCGCTCGGCCAGGCCGACCTTGGTCAGCTCCTCGATGGCAATCTTCTCGGCCTCTTCCTTGCTGCGCTTGAGCACCTTTTGCTGCGCAAGCATGACGTTCTTTTTGACCGACAGGTGCGGGAACAAGTTGAACTGCTGAAACACCATGCCCAAGTGCGTACGCACCTTATTGAGGTCAACGCCCTTGGCGCACACATCAACGCCCTCGACGACAATCGAACCACTCGTGGGCTCCTCGAGACGGTTAATGCAGCGAAGCATCGTCGACTTGCCCGAACCCGAAGGGCCCAGGACTACGACGACCTCGCCCTTGTGCACATCAAGGTCGATGTCGCGCAGGACCACGTTATCGCCAAAGGCCTTCTGGAGATTCTTGATGCTGACGACGACCTCGTTCGAGTTATTGGTTTCGCTCATAATAGAACCTCCTTACAGACCAGCGATATGGTCGGCGGGCGTCGCGACAACCTGTCCGGCGCTCTTGGTGGGACGCTTCTTTTTGGTTTCGGCCGTACCCAGCAGCCTCGCCTCAAGACCGCTCACCAAGCGCGCAAGCGGCAGGGTAATGACCAGATAGAACAGGGCGGCAACCACATACGGCGTGATAGACCCCGTCGTGGCCACGATGGTGCGGGCGTTCATGACGATCTCGACCACGCCCACGGCCGCAAGCAGCGACGTATCCTTGTAAAGCAAGATAAACTCGCTGGTCAGCGTAGGCAAAACATTGCGGAACGTCTGCGGAATCATAACGTAGAGCAGCGTCTGGAAGGCATTCATGCCCAGAGAGCGAGCAGCCTCGTTTTGGCCCTTGGGGATCGATTGAATACCGGCGCGGAAGATCTCACACAGATAGGCAGACGAATTCATGGCCATGACGATAACGCCCAAGACATAGTCGTCCACCTTGACGCCGGCCAACGGCAGACCGAAGAACGCGATATAGATCTGCAGGAACGCCGGCGTACCGCGAATGATATTCACGTAGATGCCGGCGAGGCAGCGCAGGATGCGCGACTTGGAGATGCGCATGAGCGACAGGGCGAAACCGAAGGGAATTGCCAGCGGAAACGCCACAAGCACGATCGAAAGCGACATGAGGAAGCCCTTGAAGACGATCGGCAGGCTTTGGACCAAAATGACCGGGTTCAAGAACAGGCGCAGGAACATATTGGAGTTCCAAGCCTCGACCCACGGCTGCTCCTTAAGGTCGGCCAAGAAGTTATCGAAGGCCGTCACGCCCTTGATCTCCACCGACGGAATCTTGGAGATCTTCTTGGTCGAGCCATCGGCCAAAGTGTAGGTGCCGCTAAAGGCCTCATCGCCGCCCTCGACGGGAAACGTCACACCATAAACCTCGACACGGAAAAAGCCGCCGGCAGGCGCCGTCTCGCCAAAGTCAATCTTGAGCGTCTGGCCGTCAGCCTTGCACGTGGGTTTCATGGGCGTACGATCCATGAGGTCCTCGCCCGAGAGCATCGTCAATCGCGTGTCATCGGTACCAAACGTCGTGCCGTCGACAAAAGTCAAAGAAAGACCGCTCAGCTCCTCGTCGGCATCGGCCTGGACCTCCCAGGTAATGCGCGTCTCGGTACCGCCGACCACAGCGCTGCCCGAACCGGTGTTGGGTCGGGCGGTAATCTTTGCGGTCTCAAGCGCCTGGGCGGTCGTGGGCGCATATGCCCCCACACACACCAGCGCAAGCGCCACGGCCATGACGCAGACTAGCTTTTGGAGCAAGGCGGGCAGTGGAAAACGCTGCTCCGCGGCCCCTTTGTTCAGTCGAGACAAGGTGGCTCCTATCGTAGAAGTTGCCGGCAAAACGAGACGGAAATACTCTCCGTCAAGAGAAGCGCAAAGGCCCTCTCCGCCAAAACGGAAAGGGCCCGTGAGCAATCAAGTAGCTATTTTACTTGATGTTGTACTTAGCCATGAGGGCGTCAACGGTACCGTCGTCGGTCAGGTCCTTGATGGCCTGGTTGATGTCGTCCTTGAGCTTGGTGTTGCCCTGGTTGATGGCGATGGCGTACTCCTCGCCGGTGCTAATCTGCTTAATGGTCTGGCAGGTGTTGAACTGCTCGGCGGTCAGCTGGCTGGCAACGGAGCGGTTGGTGACTACGGCGTCGCCCTTATCGGACTGCAGGGCGCTGAAGCACTCGGTGGCGTCCTTGTAGGGGACAATCTTGGCCTTGGGGAAGTTCTCCTGGGCAAAGGACTCGGCGGTCGAGCCAGACTGGACGATGATGGTAGCATCGGCGTTGTTGAGCTTCTCGCTGTAGTTGTCGGCCGTGATGTCGGCGTTATCGACCTTGGTCACGATAGCCTGATCGTCCATGTAGTAGGAATCAGAGAAAGTGACTTCCTTCTCACGCTCGGGCGTGTCGGTGATAGCCGCAATGGAAACGTCATACTTGGCGCCCGAAGCGACACCCGGAACCAGCGTGTCAAAGTCATTGTTGATATACTCGACATCCAGGCCCAGCTTGTCGCCGATGGCCTTGATGAGCTCAAGGTCAAAGCCCTGATAATCGCCGTTGTCATCCTTGTACTCAAACGGAGCGTACTCGGCAGAGGTGCCGACGGTCAGCGTACCATCCTTGACGAGCGCGTACTCCTTGGAGCCGTCGACCTTCTCGACCTTAGCGTCGTCAGAGCTGCTGGAACCGGCATCAGAACCAGAGGTGGCGTTGGACGAGCCGCAGCCCGTCAGTGCGAGGGCGAGCGCCATGGCACCCGTGGCGGCAAATGCGCCAAGCTTCTTGAGCTTCATAATCAGTCTCCTTCCGGTGACCTCGTTTGATTCAGAGGCCTGCAAAAACTGTTGGCTATTATGCACCTGGAATTACGAATCTGCAATGAGAAAACTGATTGAAACAAACCCATAACGTGAATGGAATACTCTACTTTGTGACAGTCATTACTGCTGCAATGACCTTAATAATCTAATTTCAGCTGCATAACCTGCAAGTTCGTTCGGAGTCTCCAAAATAAACGGCAGCGAACACAAACGGCCATTCGATACAATATTCTGCATAACCTGCATACCGCCACCAAATTCCTCGCTGCCAAGGTATCCCTTGCCGATGCACTCGTGACGATCTTTATGGGCGCCACAAGGGTTCTTCGAATCGTTGATGTGTACGGCATGCAAGCGATCGATACCCACCACGCGGTCGAACTCGTCGAGTACGCCGTCCAGATCATGGATGATGTCGTAGCCGGCATCGCTCACATGGCAGGTGTCCAAACAAACGCCCAGCTTATCGGACAGCTCTGGGCACTTGGCGGCAACGCCCTCGATAATGCACGCCAGCTCCTCAAAGCTGCGGCCCACCTCGGTACCCTTGCCGGCCATGGTCTCGAGCAGCACCGTCGTCTGCTGGCCCTCAAACATCACCTGGCACAGGGTGTCGACAATCATCTGAATGCCGGCGTCGGAGCCCTGCCCCACATGCGCACCGGGATGGAAGTTGTAGTAGTTGCCGGGCAGCGCCTCCATGCGCCGCAGGTCCTCTGCCATGGCCTCCAGGGCAAACTCGCGCGCCCGCTCTTTGGCTGAGCAGGGGTTATAGGTATACGGGGCATGAGCCACGAGCGGGCCAAAGTCGTTTTGCTCCATAAGCTCGCGCAGGGCCGCCACGTCATCCATGTCAAGGTCTTTCGCCTTGCCGCCGCGCGGGTTGCGCGTAAAGAATGCAAAGGTATTGGCGCCAATGGACAACGCTGTCTCCCCCATTGCCCGATAGCCCTTCGTCGTCGAAAGATGGCACCCGATCGTCAGCATCTCCAGCTCCCTCCTCATCAGTTGCGGTGAAATACGGTCTATTGGTGCCTTATTTTGGCGCAAACAGACCGTATTCCACCGCAAGTTATAAAAGGGGCATCAGGGACAAAGGCCTCCAGGCATTCCAAGCGCTGGTGCCATGCCCCCACGCTCTAAAGTTTCAAACGAATCGCATCGATGATGTGCGCGCAGCGCTGCGTGGCGGCAAGGGGCATGACGGGACTCTCGAGTTTCCCCGCCTGAATGAGCTGCGTCGCATGCTGGATTTCGCCGTAGAAATCATCGACCTCAAACGGGGCATTTATTTCTAGCGTTCGACCGTCGGAATACTTCACATGAGCGCGCTCGGGGCGATGGAGACGCTCGATTTCCAACGAGCCCCGCTCACAGGCAATCGTTAAGCGGCTTTCGTATGTTGCTTTGCCGTCGCACGCCATATGAATGGGTATACCGCCGACGCTCATATGGATCTCGTCGGCCCAATCGACGCGGCCGCCTGATACGTCACGCCAGCGAACTTCACGGGACGAAACCTCGCACGCGCCCGCGAGCAAATCCTCAAACCAACCGACCGCATAGCAGCCCATGTCATATAGACAGCCGCCCTGCAACGGATCAAGCAGATAGCCCGAAGGAGACTCGCCGTAATCGAGCTTTTGCACGCTTTCAATCGAGACAATACGGCCAAGCTCACCCGACGCAAGCAAGTCTTTCACGCGAGTGCGCATCGGGCAAAACCGATTCTTCATCGCCTCCATAAACAGCACGCCGCGCTCGCGAGAGGTGGAGGCAATCGAGAGAGCCTCTTCCTCACTCAAAACGGCCGGCTTTTCGCACAACACGGCCTTTCCGGCGCGCAGCGCGCGACAGGCCCAACGCGTATGCATGCCATGCGGAAGAGCCAAGTAGATTGCGTCGACATCGGGGTCGGCAATCAGCGCGTCATAAGCCGCATTGCCGTTATCGTCGACCGAGGCATGGCCATGCGCAGCATCGATCGAAAACGCTCGGCAAAATTCCTCGACATGTGCAGGAGTGCGGCCGGCCGCAGCCACCAGCCGTGCCCCGTCGGCCTTCTTAAGCGACGATGCAAATCGATGAGAAATGTACCCAGCGCCCAAAATGCCCCAACGAACCTCACGCGAATCATTACGTAAACCTCGGTCACCCACGATAGCCTCCCATCAGTTGCGGCGAAATAGTTCCTGCTATCGCCCTATTCTGCCGCAAACAGGAACTATTCCATCACAAGATATAAAAGGGTCATGAGGAGCGCGTTTTGCCGAAGGCCTTAAGCACCGCCGTCACGGGACCAGGCTGGAAACGTCGGCGCACATCGTCGAGACGCTCGGGAATATCGATGTGCTGCGGGCAGTGCCGCGCGCATTTGCCGCATTTGACGCAATTGCTCACCAACTTGGGCTCGCTTGTGCGCACCGCGCTCGCCGTAAAGTATTGAGACAGCCCCGTAAACCAGCTGTGCGCATAGCTTGCGTTGTAGGCGGCAAAACATCCAGGGATATTGATGCCTTTAGGGCACGGCATGCAATAGCCGCATCCCGTGCAGGGCACACGGTTCGATTTCTCAAACTCCATCAACACGCGCGCAATCGTGTCGAGCTGGTTGGCCGTCATCGAATTCGGCAACGCGAGGTCTGCCAGTGACGAATTCTCGTCCACCTGCGCGGTATCGGTCATACCCGAAAGCAACATGGTCACCTGGGGATGATTCCACACCCACGAGAGCCCCCAAGCGGCAGGCGTATGCAAATGCCGATCGCATGCACCATCAAGAACAGCGCGCGCCCGCGGAGGCAATTTGCCTGCCAAGCGTCCGCCCAAAAGCGGCTCCATCACAAACACCGCGAGACCTCGCTCGGCGGCGGCCATGAGCCCCGCCGTTCCCGCCTGATATCGTTCTCCAGCGTAGTTGTACTGGATCTGGCAAAAGTCCCACTCATACGCATCGAGCATCGTAAGGAAGTCCGCCGCGCTGCCGTGGTACGAAAAGCCTATCTGACGAATACGCCCTGCAGCCTTTTGCTGCGCGATCCAGTCCTCGATGCCCAACGCCACCACACGTTCCCACTGGGCGGGCGAGGTAATGTTGTGCATGAGGTAATAGTCGATATGGTCAGTCCGTAGGCGGCGCAGTTGCTCGTCGAAGAACCGGTCGAAATCCTCCGCGCATTTGCACGAAGCATGCGGCAGCTTGGTTGCGAGCAAAACCTGGTCGCGCAAGCCCAGGCGCTCAAGCGACGCACCCACGCACGCCTCGTTGCCGGGATAGAGATAGGCCGTGTCCAGGTAGTTAATCCCCTGCTCCACCGCACGGGAAATGATGGCATCGGCTGTCTTCGCATCCGGACGTCCCGGCGCACCGGGAAACCTCATGCAGCCCAGACCCAGAGCGGATATTCGGTTACCACTTTTAGGGTCAACGCGGTATTGCACGGCCCCTCCCCTCCCATCGAAGCCCTGACAAGGCGAAACAAACCCGTCACGTCATCGAAACACATCGGAATCGCAATTGAGAACGTATCGTAACGCAGCAGAAATCGAGCCGTCACGGCACCGCTTTAACATCAGCAAAAAGCCCGATGAAAGGAGCCGGGCATCACCACGTGCGAGGACGCCTACCCCTACCCCGGCGAGCAATACATCCTCTCGGTCGACCGCCATCAAATCGAAGTCATGGACCATCTGGACGAGCTTCCCGCCACAGGCGCCGTCATCTTCTGCACCTTCCCCAAGGTCCGCGATGGCGTCGGATACCCCGCCCGCGTCTTTGCGGTCTGCCCCGCGGCATAAGCGCACAGCGCAATAGTTTCTTTTTCATAACAGCCGCCCCGCGCACCCACCAATCACCCTGGCAGCATACAATCCATCAGGCGCCCCTTACGCGGGCGCCTTTTACATGGGGAGATGATTCACATGCAGATCAACAAGGTCGCCTTTATCGGCAAGGGCGGCGTCGGCCTGCTCTACGGCAGCATGATTGCCAAGGCCCTCGGCAATGACGCCGTCGAATACGTTATGGATGACACCCGTTTTGAGCGTCACGCGAACGACGCGCTCACCGTCAACGGCAAGCCCTGCGATCTCACGTCCGTCCGTGCCAGCGAGGCGACGCCCGCCGATCTGGTCATCCTGACAGTCAAGACCACCGGTCTCGACCAAGCACTCAAGACTATGGAGCGCGTCGTGGGACCCAACACGCTCATCGCCTCGCTGTGCAACGGCATTACGAGCGAGCAAAAGATTGCCGAATGCTTTGGCTGGGAGCATACCGTTCTTGGTATCTGCCAGGGCATGGACGCCGTGTTTCTCAACGGCGCGCTCACCTTTACCAATGCGGGCGAAATCCGCTTTGGCGCGGCGGCCGGCACGAACCCCGCAACCATCACCGCAATCGACGAGCTCTATACGCGCTGCGGCATCGCCCATACCATCGAGGACGACATCGCCCACCGCATGTGGGCCAAACTCATGCTCAACGACGGCATCAACCAGACCTGCATGGCCTACGGCGGGACCTACGGAAGCGCCACGGAGCCGGGCTCCGAGCAGCGTCGCTGCTTTGTTTCCGCCATGCGCGAAACGCTTGCGGTCGCCAACGCCGAGGGCGTTGAACTGACCGAGGCAGACCTGACGCAAATGGTGCACCTCATCGAGGGAATCGACCCCGCCGGTATGCCCTCGATGGCTCAAGACCGCATCGCAAGGCGCAAAACCGAGGTTGATGAGTTCGCGGGCACCATCTGCCGCCTCGCAGCCAAACACGATATCCAGGCACCGCAAAACGAGTGGCTCTATCGGCGCATCCGCGATATCGAGAAAAGCTGGTAGCGCCGACGCGCCGCATTCAACAGCCTTAACAGCAAAACCGCCGCAAGGGAACCTTTCCCCTGCGGCGGCCTTCATCTTCGTCTATGACCGGCGGCCGATCTCACAACAGTTAGCGTTGCGACCCCGGCACCTCGTCCTCATCGTCGCGGCAAAGAACCACGCCTGCGCTTCCCAGCAGCGTGGCCGCGATCAGCGCGCCGACCACGATAGGAGCAGCCCCGCATGTCCCCTGCATGCCCGCGACGAGCGCGGCCGTGGGACCAAGGCAGCCAAGCATCAACGCGACGGCGGCAACGGCAATATCTCGAGCATTCACAAGACCACTTCCTCCAAGAGAAAGACCTTATTTCTCAAGAACCAGTGTGCCCCGCATCCATACGCCCAGCGTACCGCCACGGTAAGGGCTCTGTTAACTCAAACGCATACATAGAACGGACATCTTTACGTTGCCCTAAAGCTCGGTAAAGACGCCCGTCCGCCAAATATCCGTGATGCAGAAAAATTACCAACCGGTGTAGTAATCGGTGGTTCCGGCAGCGCAGCCGGAGTCATAGACCTTGCAATCACCCTTGGAGCCCGTAAAGGTCGAGCCCTGGG
Organism: Collinsella sp.; assembly: GCA_036312985.1. Lineage (GTDB taxonomy): Bacteria > Actinomycetota > Coriobacteriia > Coriobacteriales > Coriobacteriaceae > Collinsella. The sequence goes on along the minus strand of JAXJMV010000030.1, from coordinate 22,185 downwards.
CCATATCGCCCGCGGCAACAACGTAATAGCCGTCGGAATCGCGCCAGAAGCCCTCAGAATCCTGAGTCCATTCGCCCGTGCGATAGTGATAAAGCACATTGCTGCTGTAATAGGTCTCGCGGCGCCCGTTGTAGTTATTGACACCCGCAGAGCGCGTCAGGCCCGATCCGTTCGCGTAGGACGCGGCAGACGCGTAAGACGGAGTGTAACCGGCGTTGTAGTACGAAGCCTGGGCGGCCTCGGCAGCCTCCGCCTCGGCGGCAGCCTCGAGCGCTTCGCGCTTGGCATCCTCAAGCGCAGCGCGCAGCTCATCGAGCTCGGTCGACTTGGCGTCGACCTCCCCCATCGTCAACAGGCTACCCGCACCGTCGATGCAACCCTGCAGCACAGCACGCTCGTCATCGGTAGCATAGTCGCCATACATATTCATAATGATCTGAGCGCGCATCTCAAGGGAATCGCGCTTGGCCTCCATCGAGGCGTTCCACTCCTGCATGGAACCATAACCATCGCCGCGATAGTCAACGGGCTGCACCAGCGTCGCCTCGGACGGCGTAGGTCCAACCGTATCGGATAGTGTTGCCGCGTGGGCATCGGTTGCACCGGCGCCCGCCAAAAGTGCCACGGTCAGAGCGGCGGAAAGGGCGGCGGCTTTCGGTTTTCGTGAATCGATCCTCATGTAGCTAGAAACCTCCGTAGTACGTTTTTGCTGCGTTTGAGCTGCGTGTGATTCGATCGCGCTGCATAGTACCCCGAGCAAATCGCGACCTGCGGTTTTACTCAAAAGGCGCACGTCAATTGCGTAAAACTCACATCCTCTTAACAGGAGTTTTCCACATCTCGATTGCATAAAGCATGCCAAAAACCCTGTTTTTGCACCCGCTCTATGCAAAAAAGGCGCCTGTGCAACCATTGTTCGCACAGGCGTCTTGAGCAGGCATTTTATGCAGTTATACCTATCGAGTCGCAAGGGGTCCTTGCACAAGTCGCCTTACTCGTCCAGCGCGGCGAAGGCCTGCTTCAGATCCCAAATGATATCCTCGGCGTTCTCGGTACCGATGGAAAGACGGATCGTGGAGGGCGTGATGTTCTGCTCGGCGAGCTCCTCGGCAGAGAGCTGGGAGTGCGTAGTGGTAGCCGGGTGCACGACGAGCGACTTGACGTCGGCCACGTTGGCGAGCAGCGAGAAGACCTGCAGATGGTCGATGAACTTCCAAGCTGCCTCCTGGCCACCCTTAATCTCAAAGGTAAAGATCGAGGCACCGCCGTTGGGGAAGTACTTCTGATAGAGCTCGTGATCGGGGTGCTCAGACAGGCTCGGGTGGTTCACCTTGGCGACATGGCTATCACCAGCCAGGAACTCAACGACCTTCTTGGTGTTCTCGACATGACGGTCAACGCGCAGCGACAGAGTCTCGGTGCCCTGGAGCAGGATCCAAGCGTTGAACGGGCTGATGCAGGCGCCCTCGTCACGCAGCAGGATGGCGCGGACATAGGTTGCGAAGGCGGCGGGACCGGCAGCCTCGGCAAACGAGACGCCATGGTAGGAGGGGTTGGGCTCGGCGATCTGCTCATACTTGCCGCTCGCCTTCCAATCGAAGTTACCGCCGTCGACGATCACACCGCCCAGCGAGGTGCCGTGGCCGCCGATGAACTTGGTTGCGGAGTGGACGACGATGTTGGCACCATGCTCCAGCGGACGGAACAGATACGGGGTGCCGAAGGTGTTGTCGACGACAACCGGTAAACCGTGCTTCTTGGCGATCTCGGAGATGGCGTCGATATTGGGGATGTCAGAATTGGGGTTGCCAAGCGTCTCGAGGTAGATGACCATGGTGTTGTCCTTGATGGCGCCCTCGACCTCGTCCAGGTTGTGGGCATCGACGAAGGTGGTCTCGACGCCAAACTGGGAGAGCGTATGCTCCAGCAGGTTGTAGGAGCCACCGTAGATGGTCTTCTGAGCCACCACGTGGTCACCGGCCTGGGCAAGAGCCTGCAGGGTATAGGTGATGGCAGCAGCACCGGAGGCGACGGCAAGACCTGCCACACCACCCTCGAGTGCGGCGATACGGTCCTCGAAGACGCCCTGGGTGGAGTTGGTCAGACGGCCGTAGATGTTACCGGCGTCGGCAAGACCAAAGCGATCGGCGGCGTGCTGGGAGTTGCGGAACACATAGCTCGTGGTCTGGTAGATAGGCACGGCGCGGGAGTCGGATGCGGGATCGGCGCTCTCCTGGCCAACGTGAAGCTGCAGGGTATCGAAACCAAAGGTGTGCTCGGGGTTGTTGATGAACTGGCTCATGATGATCTCCTTGATCGAACAAAAGTTAATAAATTAGAGAGAAGTAAGTCGCTGTCTCCTGATCACGCCGACGGGCGCAAACAGGAGCCCGGCATTCGTCTTGGTAAGCAATTCATATGCGGGCCTCCTTTCGCATCCCGGTTCCGTGTTTGGCTTAATTACCTACCGCCTTTGTGTGTTTTGAATAGTACGAGCATTGTTTCCCTCGGTCAATCACTTAAAAGCGCTAACCTGTTATCGGTTATATAGATAACACTCGAAAGGATGGCGCCGATGACCCTCCAGCAGCTTCGTTTCCTGATCGCCGTAGCAGAGTCCGGCTCAATCAATGCCGCAGCTCAGCGCCTCTATACCGCTCAGTCCAGCATCTCAAACGCCGTCAAAAGCCTGGAACAGGAGCTCCACCTGGAGATCTTTACGCGCTCCAGCCGCGGCGTCACGCTCACCAACGACGGCACCGAGCTTTTGGGCTATGCGCGCCAGGTCGTAGAGCAGGCCGATATGCTCGAGGCGCGCTACGAGGACGGCGGCACCCCGCAAGCCCGCCTCGCCATTTCCGCCCAGCACTACGCCTTTTCGGTCGAGGCCTTTGTCAACGTGGTCGAGCGCTGCCGCGACAGCAAGTTCGAGTTCATCATGCGCGAGACTACCACATCGCAGATCATCGATGACGTCCGCGCGTTTCGCAGCGACATCGGCATCCTGTATCTGGACGACTTTAACGCCCGTGTTCTGCAGAAGGCTTTTGCCGATGCGCGCGCGAGCTTCCATCCCCTATTCGACGCGACGGTCCACGTCTTCGTTAGCGAGCGCCACCCGCTTGCCCGCCGCCCGCAGCTGTCCCTTGCCGACCTTACACCCTATACGCGCTACAGCTTTGAGCAAGGCACCTCGAACTCCTTCTATTACGCCGAGGAACCTTTTAGCTATATCCCTTGCGACCGCAACATACGAATCTCGGACCGCGGAACACTTACTAACTTACTTATCACGTCGAACGGTTACACCCTGTCGACCGGTGTCCTCTCCAATGAAATGCAATGGGGCATGGCATCGATCCCGTTAGCAGACGCCCCAACGATGCACGTAGGCTATATCATGCACGACGAGCGCAAGCCCTCTCCCCTCTTGCAGCAATACCTCGACGAGCTCAACCGCATCATCCATGCCAACTAACTGTCGGAAGACGGGGTAGAAATCGTAGATTGCTAGCCCCCGGCGGGCATGGCGCTACAATGGTCACCCACACGAAACGTACCCAACGAAAGGAAGCCCGTGAAGGTCATCATCTATACCGACGGCTCGGCCCGATCAAATCCGGGACGCGGCGGCTACGGCGCCGTACTCAAATACACCAACCCCGCCGGCAAGACCTTCACCTCCGAGCTTTCACGCGGCTACGCCAAGACCACCAACAACCGCATGGAACTCATGGCGGTCATCGTGGCGCTCGAGGCGCTCAACCGCCCCTGCGAGGTCGAGGTCCATTCCGATTCGCAGTACGTCGTCAACGCTTTCAATAAACACTGGATCGACGGCTGGAAAAAGCGCGGGTGGAAAACTGCCAACAAGCAGCCCGTTAAGAACCGTGACCTGTGGGAGCGCCTGCTTGCCGCAAGGAGCAAGCATAAGGTGGAGTTCATCTGGGTTAAGGGCCACGCCGGCCACGAGCTCAACGAGCGCTGCGATGAGCTCGCCACCACGGCGGCCGACGGCAGTAACCTCGATATCGACACCGGCTTTAACGAGAGCGACCTGTAACGGCGTTTTCGCACGCTTTTGTGTCCTCCCGCGCTACACTCGTCCTGTAGGCCAAACAACGCAAGGGGGACACATGCTGCGTATCGCAACCATCGGCACGTCCATGATCACCGACGACTTTATTCAGGTCGTCAATGCCAACGACCAGGCCGTATTCGTAGGCACGCTCTCGCGCAATGCCGAGCGCGGCGCCGCCTTTACTGCCGAGCACGGCGGCGAGCGAAACTTTACGTCACTCGATGAGCTTGCGGCAGCCGCCGGCGTCGATGCCGTCTACATCGGCAGCCCCAATGCGCTCCATTACGAGCAGGCGCTCGCCTGCATCGCCGGTGGCAAGCACGTCATCGTCGAGAAACCCTTCTGCGCCACCGAAGCACAGGCGCTGGAAGTCTTCCGCGCTGCCGAGGCAGCAGGTGTCGTGGCCCTCGAGGCCATGCGTCCCCTCCACGATCCCGCCTTCCACGCCATCGAGGACGCCCTGGGCGAGATCGCCCCCATCCGCCGCGCCTCATTGCGCTTTGGCAAGTATTCCTCGCGCTACAACGAGATTCTCGCGGGACGCGCCACCAATATCTTCGACTGCAATATGGCATCGGGTTCCCTCATGGACATTGGCGTCTACGCCGTCGAGCCCATGGTCGAGATTTTCGGCATGCCCTCCGGCCTTACGAGCATGACTACTCTGCTCGACCCCACCACGCGACAGCTCACGCACGGCCCCATCGACGGCTGCGGTTCCATCCTCGCCAGCTACGGCGGAGGCCGCATCTCCGTCGAGCTCGCGCACTCCAAAATTACGAATGACCTGCTGCCCTCGCAGATCGAAGGCGAGCGTGGCACTATCCAGATCGACCATCTGTCCACGCCCCGCAACGTCTGCATCGACTATCGCGGCGATGTCGTACGCGGCTCGGCGACCGAGGCGCCGCGCGAACAGGGCGACAACGGCCGCGTGCTCGACCTGCCCAAATCGAGCAACACTATGGAATACGAACTCACAGACTTTATCACCGCCATCGACGGCATCGATAACGTTAAGGAAGAGATTTGGGAGACCCCGGCGGGACGCCACGAGCTTGGCCACTACCGCGATGTCACGCTCGTCTCACTGCGCATCATGGATGCCGTGCGCCAGCAGGCCGGCATTACCTTCCCGGCCGACGCAGGCAAGCAGGCATAGCGATGGGCCTCTTCGATACGTTCTTCTCCAGCGTCACCGGCGGCAGTCGAGAGCCTCAAAAACCATCAAACGTCGAGCTCGAGCTGCGCCGCAGGCTTACCGTACTCGCAAGCGACGAGGCCACTCAAGACATTCCCCTGCGCTATTTCCTGCGCTGGGCGGGGCAAGTCCAAGGCGTTGGTTTTCGCTTTACCAACACCAACCTCGCACAGGCACGCGCACTCACCGGCTGGGTGCGTAACATGGAAGACGGCTCAGTCGAGATGGAGATGCAGGGAACTCCGGCAAACGTCCTATCTCATCTCGAGGCGCTTCATGCCTCCTACGAGCGCATGGGAACGCGTTTTCGCCTCGTAGACGCCCAGGCCCGAGCCCCACTTGCCAATGAAGACGGTTTCAGTCCTCATTATTAGTATTGTGTGCTAAATACGGTATCATTTACCTACGACCGTTAATAGAAAAGAGGCGAGGCGCATGGCGGTGCAAAGAAGGAATACCAGGCAGCGAAAGCTGGTTCTTGACGCCGTGCGCCAAAGCTATAACCATCCCACCGCCGACGAAATCTACAACGTCGTGCGCGCGCAGGATGACAAAATCAGCCGCGGTACGGTCTACCGCAATCTCAATCTCTTGGCCGACGCAGGCGAAATCCTCTCCATCAAGACGCCGGGCGGCAGCCGCTTCGATCGCACGATCGAGCCGCATGCGCATATCATCTGCACCTCGTGCAGCCGCGTCATCGACGTACCGCTCCCCTTCGATGCCCAGCTCGACGCCAAGGCGTCCGAGCAAATCGGCTGGCACGTCACGTCGCACTACACCATCTTCGAGGGTCTCTGCCCCGACTGCCGGTAGATGTTCGGGACATGCCTTAAAATCCACCTTTCCGCGCTTTGCAGCAAAAAATAGATTTCTAGGCATGTCCCAAATGTCTACTCGGCGAGCAGGCGGCGCAGTTCTTCTTCGACCGTGCGCACGTAGCGAACGCGGTCGTTAATGCCACGCATAGAGGGATTGCAGCTCTCCATGAGATAAGGATGGCCCACGACGTTGAGCATGTCGCGGTCGTTTTCGTTATCGCCAAACGCCATCATCTCATCGGGCGAAATACCCAGGGCGCGACCGTAATCGGCAAGCGCGGAGCCCTTGCCCGAACCGAAGCCGATAAAGTCCGTCCACTCGGTTCCCGACGTCATCACGTCAACACGGTCGCTAAAGAGGCGCTCGAAATACTCCAGGGCCGCCGGCTGATCCACCTCGGGCGTCTGGAAGGCAATCTTAATGACGTCCTCGTCGATGTCCTCGGGGCGGGCGACCACCGCCACATCGCAGTGGACCTCATAGCGCAAATGATCGACGAACGCATCGTTGCCCCTCATGGTGTAGAGGTGTCCCTCACACGAAAGGGTCACGTCGGCATGGGGATACGCAACCACGGCATTCGCGATATCCATAGCAAGGCTACGCTCCATGGAACGCTTGACAACGGCACGTCCCTCGCTCATCACCAGGGCTCCGTTTTCGCATACATAGGCGAGCTCATCGGCCACCGGGGCAAACAGATAGCGCAAGCTCGCATATTGACGGCCGCTCGCCGGCATAAACACGATACCGCGACGATGCAGCTCATCGATGAACTCAAAGGCCTCGGAACGCGGCTCGCGCTCCCCCGGATGCAGCAACGTGCCGTCCAAATCGCATGCAATCAGCTTGATTCCTTCAAGACCCATATGCTTCCCCCAAAGCCTCTCATCAACAGCAAGACGGACTTTGAATGGCAATCCCTCAAAGCCCGTCTTGCGCATACGCGCGCTTAGCCGCGCGTCTTTTTTACGATCGTAAAGTCTGAAGCCATACTCACAACAACATCCGCCGCGCTCGATGCAAAGCGTCGACTGGCATCGAGCTCGCGTGCGACCACCGAGAGCCGAACGCCCCCAATGCCCCGGAGCATACGACCCAAAACCGGTTGCACCGGCGTATACATGCGCACGGTATGCTCGTCCGAGTCACCCCGGAAGAGCGGCGCATGCATGTTGCCGATCTCCCAGCACGCATGTGCGAGCACAATCGGATCCATGCGGTCGACTTCGACCAAATAGACCTCGGCGCTGCGCAGGCGTACGACAACCGCTACGGGCACCGTGCCCGTGCGGTCGACAGCGAGCACGTCACCGTCGGCAAGACGCTCGCCATCAGTGGCATCCAGCCGGGCATTCACCGTGCGCCCCAGCTCCGTCACGCCCACAAACAGGCGCGCATCAGCCTGGTCCCAATCGAGTAGCAGCTCGTCAACCTCAAAGACGCCACCCAGCTCCCGACGAAGCAGGAGTTCATAGGACGGGTCGTTGAGATTTCCCAAGCGCTCCGTAGCTACCAGGTCCACGGACATCAACTAGTCCTCGACCTCAACGAGCTCGATATCAAAGTTGAGGTCCTTGCCGGCAAGCTCGTGGTTGGCATCGAGCGTCACGGCCTCGGGCGTTACGTCGATGACGACGGCGGGGACAGGCATGCCGCTCGGCGTGGACAGGAAGAGCTTCATGCCCTTCTCGATCTGCTCGATGTTGGGAACCTGCTCGGCCGGGAAGGTAATAACCATCTCGGGATTGTGCTCGCCGTAGGCATCGGCAGCAGGAATGTGCACGGTCTTCTTCTCGCCCACCTGCATGTCGACAACAGCGGCGTCGAAGCCCTTGATCATCTGACCGGCGCCGCAGGTGAACTCCAGCGGCTCGCCGCGATCGTAGGAGCTATCGAACTGCGTGCCGTCGTCGAGCGTGCCGCGATAATGAGTCTTGACCTTCTTGCCCTGGTTGGACATGGTAACCTCCGTGATAAGGGCGGCGCACAACGCGGGCCGCCGTGAACATATGGCGCTAACTATACCCTAGTCATACAATTCAATGACAGTTTGCAAAGAAACGCTGCAACCGGAGGAACCATGGCATATCCCGTATTTGACCTACACTGCGACACCGCCGACCGCATCGGCTGGGCCACGCTCGATCTCGACCTGCGCTTTACCGCCGGCACCGACGGTTATTTCCCCGGCGACGAAACGCATCCGCAAGATTTCGACCTCATCGAGGGCAACGCCTGCGCCATCTCGCTCGCAAAGATCGGCAACACGCCATGGGCACAGTGCTTCGCCACGTTTGTCCCCGATGAGATTCCCACCGCCCACGCCGCGCGCTTCCAGGCGCAGATCATGGCGCATATGAGCGGCCAGGCAATGCTCAACCACGACCGCATGGTCAACGTGCGCAGCGCCGCTGATATTCGCCCTGCGCTCAAAGACGGCAAGGTCGCCTGCATCCACACCATCGAAAACGCCACGTTCTTTGCCGAGGACCCCGCGCTGATCGAGGTGCTCAAGAGCTTGGGCGTGCTTATGTCGTCACTCAGCTGGAACGCGCAGGGACCGCTCGCGAGCGGCCACGACACCCACGCCGGCCTCACCGCCGCCGGCATCGAGGCACTTACGCAGATGGAGCACGCCGGCATGATACTCGACGTCTCCCACCTCAACGATGAGTGCTTTGACGAGGTTGTCGCCCACGCCACGCGCCCCTTCGTCGCCAGCCACTCCAACTCCCGTGCGGTTTGCGGCGTCAAGCGCAACCTCACCGACGACCAGTTCCGCACCATTCGCGACATGGGCGGCATCGTCGGCCTCAACTACTGCAGCGAGTTCCTATCCAACGATGCGACCGACAAGACCACCGCAGACGTCACCTTCGACCAGCTAGCGGCACATATCGAGCACTGGCTCGACCTGGGCGGCGAAGATGTCATCGCACTCGGCGGCGACTGGGACGGCGCCAAGGTGCCCGCTTTCCTCTCCGATGCCAGCAAGATGCCCGAATTCCAGAACATGCTCTCCAAGCACTTTGGCAAGACCGTGATGCAGAAGCTCTGCAGCGATAACGCCCTTGCCTTCTTCGAGCGTTATTAATTTCACATCCCTTGAGCGGGCCGGCATACCGAACGGTCGAAATGCCGGCCCGTCCCCAATCTGAAGGACCGCTTTTGACGCAGCAGTTTACGATTTTCCTACCCCGACCGGATGGGATGCCCATCCCCGTCGTCGTTACCAAAAAGCGCGTCAAGAACTTCAACCTACGCGTCACATCGAGCGGTGAGGTCCACGCCAGCGCACCGCTCGGCGCCAGCCGCGAGCGTATCGAAGCGTTTGTGAAGCGCAACAGCGCCTGGATTATCAGCCGACTTGCCCAGCGCGAGCAACGTCAGACGACGGCGCAGGAGCCGCTCAGCCCCTCGTCCATCATTGCGCTTTGGGGCAAACCCATCACGGTACAGGATGCACTCGATCATAACTTTGCATCACCCGCACCGCGGCCCAAGCAGGCTACCTTCGCAAGTTTTATGGGTACCGACGAGCCAGACGAACGTCCGCAGGCCAAGTGGAACGCGACCCTCGACAGCTTAACGCCCAGTGAGATCCAAGCCCATATTGACCAGCTCTATACGTCCGAAGTCACATCGGCGCTGCGGGATATGGTGCACGCATACGAAATCGCAATGGGTGTCGCCGTTTCCCGCGTTTCCGTGCGCAGCATGAAAACGCGTTGGGGATCATGCACGCCCAAAACCGGCGCCATTCGCATCGCACGAGAACTTGCCGCCTACCCCGTCGAGTGCCTTGACTTGGTTGTCGCCCACGAGCTCGTCCACCTGCTCGAGCCGAGCCACAATCATCGGTTTCACGCGCTGCTCGACACGTACTGCCCCAACAACAGGGCTCTGTCGCAGCGGCTCAAAAAACCGCCCGCCAACGAGCTCTAGAGTCGGTTAGCGCACACGCTCGATCTCGACGCCACAGCTTGCCAAGGGCAGGCCAACAGGCGCCCACGGCTTATCGAGCTTGATGCGCACACCAAGCAGCGAGGGATAACGACGCAGCAGCATCTGGGCCGTACCTTCAGCTGCCGCCTCGATGAGCTTAAACGTATGCTCGCGCAGATAGCCATCGACATCGTGGCACACCGAGCCGTAGTCAATCGACGCGTCCAGGTTGTCGTGCTCCCCCGCTGCACGCAGGTCGGCATAGAGTACCAAGGACACGATGAACTTCTGGCCCAGCGCGTTCTCTTCGGGATACACGCCATGGTTAGCAAAAACCTCAAGACCTTCAACGGTGATGCGGTCGGCATGGCGCAGATCGTCATAGTTCACGTGGGGCACCGCCGTTGCGGTGGATATTTCGCCCCTTCCACGGCGGGCGAGCTCGGCGCCTTCAGTCTTGGTTGCATTCTCGGGCAGTTTCTTATTGCTCATCGCGATCGTCTCCTTCGTTTAGAACCCCGACCGCGCAAACTAACTACACGCGAATCGACAGGTTCTTTTTATCATCGCTCCAGTTGCAAGCATTGCGCGCGGGGCATGCAAAGCAGGCGCGCGACGCTTTGTCGGCTGCATAGAGCAGACGCTCAAGCGGTTGGCTGTTCACGCGCAGCTTTCGATGGCCCAGAATGGCCGTCTTAATGGCTGCGGCATCGGCCGGCTCAAACGCCACATCATCGGGCATGCCGCCGAGAATCGCATCAGCGACGCGTTCGCTTGCAACATCATGGGATATACCCGATTCATACTGTTCATCTTTGCCGATATCGTGAAGAAGTGCCGTGGCGTAGATGACCTCGCGGTCAAATTCGAGCTGTTCCTCGAGATTCTTGATCCACATAATGCGAGCGACATCGAGAAGATGGTCAATACCATGGCGGCAGAAGATGCGCCCCGATTCCAACTGTGCAATGTTGCCCAGGTGCCGCCGGAACAGCCCGTTGGCACAAATGTAATCAATACGAGGCATGGCACCAAAGGGGGCCAGGCCCGAAGCCATAAAGCCGCGACGCGACGTCCCCTCGTCGGTCTTCGATGTAAAGTCGTTGACGACCCTCATGCTAACGGCCCAGCATCCTAAAGAACCGCTCCTCGAGCGCGGGATCGGTCTCAAAGACGCCGCGGCGAGCGAGCGTCACGGTCTTGGTGCCAGGCTTTTGCACGCCGCGCATGGTCATGCACATATGCTCAGCCTCCATGAGCACAATCGCTCCCTGGGGAGCGAGATACTCCATGAGGGCATCGGCAACCTGTGCGCACAGCTGCTCCTGCAGCTGCAGACGACGGGCGTAGACCTCAACCGTGCGGGCAAGCTTAGAGAGCCCTGCGACACGGCCGTTGGGGATATAACCAATGGCGGCCTTGCCATAAAACGGCAGCAGATGATGCTCGCACAGCGAGTAAAACGTGATGTCGCGCTCGATAACCAAATCGTTCGAAGCGACGGCAAAGGTTTTGGACAGGTGCTCCTCGGCACTCTGGTCCATACCGCCGGCGATCTCACCATACATACGGGCAACGCGCGCCGGGGTCTCCAGCAGGCCCTCACGAGTTGGGTCCTCGCCTATGCCCTCAAGCAACAGCTTAATGGCGGCCTCGACTTTTTCCTGATCGATCATCTGGGCCTCACTTTTCCGATTTTGCGTTCGCGCTATGGTACCACGCCCTTTGGCATCGGCCACAAGCTACATAGTATGGGTCGAATAGACTGGATCGTCCCGCCAAAGTTCAACCGCATCACAAAGCGCAACACCCTCGCGCTCAGCACGGTCGCGCGTAGCGTTCATATCGATCACACGCTGGTTACTCGAGCCCCTAAAACGCAATGAGATATCGTACAGCTCCTGAACAAACGGGCCATCCACCAACATATCGAGGCAGGCAAGGATACGGTCCGTCGCCTCGGTATGGTGACGACCACCCGGCATAAGCTCCTCGAGCACGTCGCCGGTAAAGCACCAAATGGTCTTGCCCGACCCCGCGGGATAGGCCGCACGCACGCGTTCGATAAAGTCAACAAGCCCCACCTGATTCTCGGGCTCCATAGGCTCGCCGCCCAGAATCGTCAGGCCGTCAATAAAGGGATGATCGAGGCTCTCGATAATCTTGTCCTCGACGGCACGATCGAACGGCTCGCCCGCAGCAAAGTCCCACGCGACGGAGTTAAAGCAGTTCTTGCACCCACGACGGCACCCACTCACAAACAGAGAAGTACGAACGCCTTCCCCATCAGCAATGTCGAAATACTTAATGTTCGCGTAGTTCATAGGTAACTCTCCCGGGAGGCCGGGACATATCATCCCGTCCTCAAACATTCTCGGCCTTCGGCCTGCGAAACTGCGGGCGGGACGATATGTCCCGGCCTCATGCAAAGGGTAACTCAATGAACGAAGCGAACATCGAGTATAGGGTTCGAGATCTAATAAAAACTGGGTTGCGGCTCAACCGCCATCGCAAGTAAATCGCAGCTGCAGCTCGAATTATCTCCGCTAAGAACTTCGAGGAGTGAGCAGACCACGAGCTGCATCTCAGTTACGTCAACTTGACTGCCCCGTAGCGAGGCCCCGGACCTTTGCTCGATATGAGTTCCGCACGAACAGGAGGCGCCAGTGGCGCCTCCGTCGTGAGCCAGGACTGTCCGAAATAGCGAGTAAAGGTCCGGGGCCTCGCTACGGGGCGGCCTGGGATGGTTATTAGAGATGCAGCACGCGGTCGCGGATCTCCTCGGTTCGACCCTGGTTCCAGAATTGGGTACCGATGTAGCCGCACGTACGACGGGCGACGTTCATCTTCTCCTGATCGCGGTTGCCGCAGTTGGGGCACTCCCACACCAGCTTGCCGTCATCCTCGACAATCTTGATCTCACCGTCGTAGCCGCACACCTGGCAGTAGTCGCTCTTGGTGTTGAGCTCGGCGTACATGATGTTGTCGTAGATGTACTGCATCACGCGAATGACAGCCTTGAGGTTGTCCTGCATGTTGGGAACCTCGACGTAGGAGATGGCACCGCCCGGCGAAAGCTGCTGGAACATACCCTCGAACTTGAGCTTATCGAAAGCATCAATCTCCTCAGACACATGGACGTGGTAGCTGTTGGTGATGTAGCCCTTGTCCGTCACGCCCGGGATGATGCCAAAACGACGCTGCAGGCACTTGGCGAACTTGTAGGTCGTCGACTCAAGCGGGGTACCGTACAGCGAGAAGTCAATATCGCTTTCGGCCTTCCACTCGGCGCACTTGTCGTTCATGCGTTGCATGACGGCCATGGCAAAGGGCGTGCCCTCCTTCTCGGTGTGGCTGTGGCCCGTCATATACTTGACGCACTCATACAGGCCGGCATAACCCAGACTAATGGTGGAGTAACCGCCCACGAGCAGCTTGTCGATCGTCTCGCCCTTCTTCAGACGGGCGAGGGCACCGTACTGCCAAAGAATCGGTGCGGCATCCGAAAGCGTACCCATCAGACGCTCATGACGGCACAGCAGGGCGCGGTGGCACAGCTCAAGGCGCTCGTCGAAGATCTTCCAGAACTTGTCCATATCCTGGTGCGAGCTCAGCGCGACATCGGGCAGGTTGATGGTCACGACGCCCTGGTTAAAGCGACCATAGTACTTGGGCTTGTTCGGGTCGTAGTTCAGCGCGTTGGCAACGTTGTTAAAGCCGTTGCCCGAGCGGTCGGGCGTCAAGAAGCTGCGGCAGCCCATGCAGGTATAGCAGTCGCCGTTACCCGCGGTCTCGCCCTTCGACAGCTTGAGCTCGCGCATCTTTTTCTCGGAGATGTAATCGGGCACCATGCGCTTGGCAGTGCACTTGGCAGCCAGCTGGGTCAGGTAGAAGTACGGGGAATCCTCGTGAACGTTATCGTCCTCGAGTACATAGATAAGCTTGGGGAATGCCGGGGTGATCCATACGCCGGCCTCGTTCTTAACGCCCTCGTAGCGCTGGCGAAGCGTCTCCTCCACGATCATGGCAAGGTCGTGCTTCTCCTGAGGCGTACGGGCCTCGTTAAGATACATAAAGACCGTCACGAACGGCGCCTGGCCATTGGTGGTCATAAGGGTCACGACCTGATACTGAATCGTCTGGACGCCGCGACGGATCTCGTCACGCAGACGGTCCTCAACGACCTCACGGACCTTCTCGGCAGACGCAGAGACACCGAGCTCCTCGAGCTCGCGAGCGACCTCGCCGCGAATCTTTTGACGGCTCACCTCGACGAACGGGGCAAGATGGGTCAGCGAAATCGACTGGCCTCCGTACTGGGAGGAAGCAACCTGGGCGATGATCTGCGTCGCGATGTTGCAGGCGGTCGAGAAGCTGTGCGGCTTCTCGATCAGCGTACCCGAGATAACAGTGCCGTTCTGGAGCATGTCCTCCAGGTTCACCAGGTCGCAGTTATGCATGTGCTGGGCAAAGTAGTCCGAATCATGGAAGTGAATCAGACCCTCATTGTGAGCATCCACAATCTCCTGGGGCAGCAGCACACGCTGGGTCAGGTCCTTGGAGATCTCGCCGGCCATGTAGTCACGCTGAACGGAATTGACGGTCGGGTTCTTGTTGGAGTTCTCCTGCTTGACCTCTTCGTTGTTGCACTCAATCAGCGACAGAATCTTGTCGTCGGTCGTGTTCTTCTGGCGCTTCAGGCTCTGAACATAGCGATAGATGATGTAATGGCGAGCGACCTCGTAGCAGTCGAGACGCATAATCTCGTCCTCGACCAGATCCTGAATCTCCTCGACCGACACGGTGTGGCCCGCGTTCTCGCATGCCTCGGCGACGTTTTGTGCCGCGTAAACCACCTGGCGGTCGGTAAGACGAGAGCTCTCCTCGACCTCCAAGTTTGCGGCGCGGATGGCATTGACAATCTTATCGATGTCAAAGACAACCTCGGTGCCGCTGCGCTTGATGATCTTCATCCTCTTGCCTCTTTCGCGTCGAAATCGTATTGCGCTTCAGAGCCAAACGATGCCCGGCAGGGCTTGCCCCTGTCTTGCGGCGCCGTCGCGCAATCTGTGTTTTCGAAAACCATAGGCCCTCATGCGGACAATCCTCGCAGCCAATCAAGGGGCTCGAAGATCCATCCAAATGGGGCGAATAAGGTCCTCGTTCTCTGTCCGCCATCTATCATACGACAAAGAGGCATCTATATCCTGTATTCTTTTTTTAGGTCAAACACAACATATAGTGTTTCAGCAGGTCAAAGCAATTAGTCATTTTGCAGACGCATTAATTATGAGGGGTTCTTGGCAAGTCGGTAAAACGTTACCAACACGGCTACCTGCATGGCAGTTATAAAACCCCCTTAGTCAAGCCGCTGACAAATCCAACCAAAACCAAGCCGCTCACGCCAAAAGAATCCAAAAGATTATGCTTGACCAACATGTTGCGGTCACGGTCGGCCAGGACGTATGCAACCTGCCGGCACCTCTACGGGGACCTTGGATCAATATTTGCTGGCATATTTGACGGCGTGCTTGGTAGCAAAACAAAACAGCTCAGAGGACATAGCCTCTGAGCTGCGAACATTTGGTGGGCGTTAGAAGATTTGAACTTCTGACCTCTTCCGTGTCAGGGAAGCGCTCTCCCCCTGAGCTAAACGCCCAAATGGAGCGGACAACGGGGCTCGAACCCGCGACCCCAACCTTGGCAAGGTTGTGCTCTACCAACTGAGCCATGTCCGCTTACAAGGATTAATCTTACGTGATGCCCGCATCCTATGCAAGAACTTTTTTTAAAAAGTTTTGCAACGCCCTCGCGAACCTCGCGAAGACATCAGCCACCACGGAAGGCGCGGGCAAACGCAATCTCGCCGCAAGAGACCCCTACATCTCACCGAGCATGATCCAGGCAGAGCTGTCCTGCGCGAGCCTGCCGTCTGCAAGCGGTGATGAGGTGAGCAGGACCCTGCCCGCCGGCAGCTCCACGGGTGCTGCGCCGAAGTTCGTCACACACGCCCAGCCGTTGTCGCGGCGATAGGCGATAACGCCGCCCTCGGCGCCCTCGGCACCATCCGCAAGACCGGTGCGCCCGTCAAGATCGAGCCACGCAAGATCGTTGGCGCAACCGCGCAGCTTGCGCCGAAGCCAGAGGGCGTCACGATAGAGCGCAAGCATCGATGTCGGGTCCGCTTCTTCCCTATCGGCAGCGTAATCGGAAAACCATGCAGGTTGCGGCAGATGGGGCGCCGCATCGGCGTCCGCCGGCGAAAACCCAAACGATCCGCCCTGCGCGGGATCGTCCGCCGCCACCCACGGCAGGGGCACACGGCAGCCGTCGCGCCCCTTCTCACGCTTCGGTCCGCGCGTATTGGTCGCAGTAGGATCTTCGAGTGCAGCCCACGGGATGTCAGCCACCTCAAAAAGGCCGAGCTCCTCACCCTGATACACGTATGCCGAGCCCGGAAGCGCCAGTTCAAGCAAAAGGGCCGCCCGCGCGCGGCGCTCGCCGAGTTCACGGTCCTCGTCATAAGACAACCCGTCGCGTAAGAGCCAGTCGAGCGCAATCTGGTGGTAGCGCGTCGCCTTGATTTGCGGCAGGGCATAGCGTGTCGCCACGCGCGGCACGTCGTGGTTGGAGAGTACCCAGGTCGAGGCGGAATCGGATTCGACGGCTGCCTTCAAGCCCTTCTCGATTGCAGTGTGCATGTCATCATAGGTCCAAGTGGCCTTGGCAAACTCAAAGTTGAATGTCTGGCCAAGCTCGCTGGGACGCGCATAGAGATACTGGCGCTCGGGCAGCACCCACGCCTCGGCAACGGCACTGCGCGGCGGATTATAGCGGTCGAACACGCGGCGCCACTCGCGATAGATCTCGTGGACCTCATTGCGGTCCCACAGCGGATGGGTGCCGTCGTCAACCATGTCATCGCCCTCGGCGAGATGCCACCGGTCGAGGTCATCGCGGTCGAGATCCTTGGCGAGACCCTGCGCCACATCAATGCGAAAGCCGTCGACGCCTCGATCGCTCCAAAACGCCAGGACGTCGCAAAAGAGCGCGTGAACCTCGGGGCATGACCAGTCAAAGTCCGGCTGCTCGGGCGTAAACATGTGCAGATACCACTGACCGTCCGCAACACGCGTCCATGCGGGGCCGCCAAAGTTGGCATTCCAATTGGTGGGAGGCAGCTCGCCATGCTCGCCGCGACCATCGCGGAAGATATAACGGGCGCGCTCGGGCGATCCGGGGCCGGCGGCAAGAGCGGCTTTGAACCAGGGGTGCTGGTTGGATGAATGGTTGGGCACGATGTCGACGATGACCTTGATGCCGCGCGCGTGAGCCGCAGCGATCATGTCATCGAAGTCGTCAAGCGAGCCGAGACGCGGGTCGACATCGCAGTAGTCCGCCACATCATAGCCGCCATCGACAAGAGGCGATGGATAAAACGGGCTCAGCCAGATGGCCTCGATACCCAGTCGCTCAAGATAGTCCATCTGCTGGGTAATGCCCGCGATATCGCCCAGACCCGAACCAGTCGAATCCTTAAACGAGCGCGGGTAGATCTGATAGATCGCGGCATCGGACATCCATGAGCGCGAAGAGGACTTTTCTGTAGCCATGGGGCGTATCTCCCTTGCAACGAGGTTATGCGAGATGCCCACGATGATACGCCCAAAGCGGACATTCGCGGCAAACAACGCCACAGCCACGACCCAAAACGCTCGCTCCCTCTCGGGTTCAAGCCCATACGATGGGTACAAAAAACCCGGCTACCGTGGTAGCCGGGCTGTTGCGTTTGGAGCGGACAACGGGGCTCGAACCCGCGACCCCAACCTTGGCAAGGTTGTGCTCTACCAACTGAGCCATGTCCGCATATGTAAAACAAAACGGGCGCCGGAGCGCCCGGATGTTGCCTGGAGGCGAAGCCCGGATTCGAACCGGGGGTAAAGGCTTTGCAGGCCTCTGCCTTACCACTTGGCCACTTCGCCGAAAAAGGACCGCCTAAACGGTCCGGAAATGCAATGGAGCGGACAACGGGGCTCGAACCCGCGACCCCAACCTTGGCAAGGTTGTGCTCTACCAACTGAGCCATGTCCGCTTGCGGGTTATTAATTTACGCGAGTTGTCCAAAAGACGCAAGTACTTTTTTCAAAAAAATTGCCTGCCGCATGTTCTTGGTAGCTAAACGCGCTAAAGCGATTGGCTAGGCACACGATTCCGGCGCTCCGTTAAACAGCTTCACCATCTGCACACGCGTGCCGGCGCCGTCTGTACGACGAGCAACCTCCACGTTATCGACGAGCATACGCATAAGCTTGATACCACGGCCGCGCTCCTCAGATGCGACCGGTTCGCTCGTTTCATCGATAGAGTAGCCGGCACCTCGATCAAGTACCTCGACCACAACGCGATCGCCATAGGCCTGAACCGTCAGGACGCACCCGATACCGCCCGCATGGTCATAGGCGTTACCCAGCGCCTCCCCCGACGCCAATGCGACATCGTAGCGCTCGTCACGGCGCAACGGAAGCGATTCGAGGAGTTCGGCGATGCGATGTCGGTAGTATGGAAGGTTCTCGATACCTTGACGGACCTCGACGCTCTTGCTCCAGCGAGGCAGCTCCCCCACCGGAATGGCGGGAATAGACTCCCGTGCCGGACCCGCAACATGCAGGATGTCGACAAGTCGGGCAATCTCCAAAAAGCGAATAACCTCATCGGAGGCGTTAACAAGCGAAAGCAGGCCCTCTCGCCTCATGAGCTCTCTGGCACGTGTAAGCAAAAACGCCAAACCTGTCGAGTCGATAAAGCCCACGGCCTGGCAATTGATGACAACGCGACGCACGCCCCGGTCGATCAAATTATCCAACCGTCGGCGCAGCACCGGCACCGATGCGATGTCGACATCACCCGGTGGCGTCAAAACCGCTATGTCATTCCACTCATTCATACGACCATGGTTCCCCAAAAAAGCCCACTCGATGCATTCGTTTCCCCAACCGTACGGATTCAGCCCGCCCAGCGTCGTCTATGAACGACCCCGTAAAAACTCAAGGGACACCAATGCAATGTCATCGTCCAGCGCCGATTCGGTAAATCGGTCAAGCTCGCCCAAGACCTTGCCGCAGATTCCCGATACGCCCTCACCCGAGACAGAGAGCAGAAGGTCACGAAGGCGCTGCTCACCAAAGAACGCTCCGGTGCGGTCGCGGGCCTCAATCGTTCCGTCCGTATACATGAAGAGCATGTCGCCAGGAGCGAACGTAAACACGCCTGTCTCGTACACCATGCTCTCAAAGGCACCGATTACGCCCGATTGGCATCCAAGCAGCTCGACCTCTCCCCCACGGGCCTCGCCGCCACCCAGCGGCATCGACTCTGGCCTAATGACCATGGTCGGAGGATGGCCCGCCGAACAATACGTTGCGCGTCCGGCTTTAAGGTCAATCTTGGCGATAAAGGCCGTCACGAACGTCTCGACCCTCGAAAAGCCCATGAGCATACTGTTAAGAGAGCGTGCCATGCGGGCCGGTCCAGCGCCCTCCCACGCATATGCCGTCAGGGCCGTCTTGACGAGCGCGGACATCGATGCGGCCTCAATGCCTTTGCCAGACACATCACCCAGAATCATGACGGCGCAGTCGTCGGGAAGACGGATGAGCGTATAGAAATCGCCGCCGACCAACGCCGAGTTCGTGGCTGACAGGTACACCGAATCGGTTGCGATACCCGGAACATCCCCCAGGGAATTTCTCATGCCGATCTGAAGGGTCTGAGCGATATGGCGCTCCTCGCGCTTTTGAGATTCGCCTTCGTAGATCAGTTCAAAGTCATGCGCCAAGTGCACCAAGTAGTCATATTCAAGATCATCAATCGGCTCTTGGCTACCATCACGAAGCAGCAGCGCGCGCGTCGTCGGGCTCTTCGCAACAGAAGCAGGAACAATTGCGTCGTTACTGTGCTTGCCATCACCCTTAGAGCGTGGTCGCCCCGCCTCGATGCCGGAGTCGACGTAGAGACCTTGACAAGGCAGACCATGCGCCCTAAGCCAGCCTCCCATAGGCATCGATTCGTCAACGCGAGTTATACGGACGTGTTTAAGGTCCTCGGCACTCGTACCGCCCAAAACAGATGCCTCAAAGCCATCAGGGCCAGCCCCCAGACGTGCCGCTGGCGCCGTCGTGGAAAAGAAAAGCTTCTCGGGATCGTCCGGCAAAGCAACGCGACTGCCACCTTCAAAATCTATGACGTAGGAATCCAGACTGGCGTCATACTCAACAGGGCAAAAATGGCAGTTAAGCATATTGCAGATCTCGGACGATACCGCCTGGGTAGCCGCGGCGGAATCGTCTAGAAAGGTAAACAACTCATCACGCAAGACATTGAGCGAGCGGCCAAGCTCGGCCGTGCGACGGGAGCGAAGGCTCGATGCCATGCCGACCAGCTGGATAGACAGGTAATCGCAAATGACCTCGAGCACATTAACGTCATAGGCGAGCGGTGCCTGGGGGCGTTTCCAACCAACTTCCAGCACGCCAAGAATCTGCGTACCGTAAAAAACGGGAAGACAGATCTCGCTGCGGTACGGAGGCATATCCTGCATGTGCAACAGGTGCTTAGAACGATTGTCCAGGTCCATGAACATACCGGAGGCGGCCTTATCACCCTCAAGGTCCTGTTGAATCGACAAGCGACAGGCACGCGACTCACGAAGAACATACGTCGGAATGCCAGCGCCATACGGCAAAAACTCAGGCAGGTAGCTGTCGTACAGCTCCTTGGAAACACCGCGAAGTTTAAAACCGCCGCTCTCAGAAAAATAGATAGCGGCACCCGAAGCATCGAGCGTTCCTACAAGCTGGTTCAAAACGGTATCAAGTAGGCTGGGCAGCTCATCGGAGCCCACGGTACTCATAATGACCGAGAGCGTGCCAGAGAGACGCTTGTTCGCAACTCTAAGCTCCGATAACGCACGCTTAAGTTGACGGTCGTGAGAATACTGTTCCTCGATACTGTGAAGCGCCACTAGGACACGTGGTGCGCGGCGCCCAAAGATGCGTGGAGGCGTTACGGAGCCCGCGCGAACCAAGACGGGGATAAAAGAGCCGTCACTCAGCTTGAGCATCAGTTCGTTCTCGAAGCCATCAGTTTCAAATGGCAGACGATGTTCCGTCGCACGTTCAAAAGCGGACGAGTACAGGACGTCTTTAACATCTCCACCGATGACATCGGCGCGTTCCTCGCACATCAACCCAAGTAAGCGATTATTCACATGCAGAATGGTTCCGTCGAGCTCGCAGATGATGACAGCATCGCTCGTGATCTCGACTAGTTGGGCAACGTCTGCCCACTCGTTGCGTTCAAGCGTTTCCATCGTGGACCCCACCGTCTATCGGTAACAAAAAAGCCTCCGAAGAGGCTTCTCAAATGCGATGGTGTCGGAGGCGGGACTTGAACCCGCATGACCAAAAAGCGGTCACTAGCACCTCAAGCTAGCGCGTCTGCCAATTCCGCCACTCCGACATGCTATGTTGTTGATTCGCAGTTCGTTTTGTTGGACCCGCGCGTTCAACGAGGAAGATAATAACCTATGATTCGAGAACTGTGCAAGCACTTTTTTCAAAAAAGTTTACGAATTTGTAAATGCGCTGGTAGATCTATATGTTCGGCCCCGAATCGGTGTTGCCTCCCGGCGCGTCCTCGGGCATGAGCGATATTTTGCTTCGCACTTCGTGCTGCAAAATATCGCTCCCCCTGCGGAATGCGCCGGGAGGCAACACCGATTCGGGGCCTGCAAATACATACTTCAGGCACAGTTCTCAAACATGTTCTGGGAGCTGATATAAATTTAGTGGCTCGGCTTTGCCTAGCCCTTATATAAGGAGGCCGGAGCTAAAGCTCCGGCCTCGCTATCTTTCCCATTAGATTAAGTGAGCGATCAAGGAATCGCACCCCTCTGCAGTGGTAACACAGGGCCCGTGCTGGACTTAGTTTTCAGAACATTCCGCACTGATATCTTCTGTATTGAAGACGTCGATGGTGCACCCGTATACCATTGACGTCGACACCATCAGATGCGGACCGCGCGGTGACCCCACATTCCGCTGGCGCCCACAGGGCTGCCCTCGTTTCCTGACAT
>JAXJMV010000029.1:0-38041 GCA_036312985.1 Collinsella sp. | reverse complement strand
GTCGCGCGAGGACGGAGGGCCGGAGTGGGGCGACAGGGCCGTGTGGGAGGACCTCCACCACAGGGACCCGTACCCGTTCTGGCTTGATTAATGGATAGAAACGGATGTTCTATCGGGACACACATTTTGTCCTATAAGCCACGCAACAGGTTGAGCATACGCAAGCGAGCGGCCCCCAGAGCGTACAAGGTGGCATGAAAAAGGCAGGGCATTGACCTTTTGGTCATGCCCTGCCTTTTGAATGACAGATTGTAGCTCTGGGGGCCGCGCAGCGACGGAGGTCGCCGCCGTTCGTTAGAACGGCGGAACTAATTACTCCTCGTCGTTGTCCTTTGCCTCTTCGGCGTCGTCGGTGTCCACGAGCTGGTTGAGCAGCTCGTCGAGGGACGCCATGTCCTCGTTGATCGCGCCGTTGGCGGGAGCCTTCTTGTCGTCGATCGGGGCGCCCAGGAGCTCCTCGTCGGCGTCGGCGTGATGCGTCGGCGTGGCGGAGGTGCCCAGCAGGATGTCGTCCGGACCGTCGGGGCTAAAGACCATCTGCAGCAGCTGCGAGAGGTCTTCCTCGTCGGCAACGTCGTCGTTGTTCTCGAGGATGTAGAGCAGGTCGTGGGCCTCGAGGCCGTCACGGAGCTCCTCGATCGCCTTGGCACCGATGCCATCGATGCGCAGCAGATCCTCCTCGGACTTGCCGACCAGGTCGCCGACCGTCTCGATGCCGACCTCGCTGAACTTGTTGGTCCAGCGCTGCGACACGCCCAGGTCGTCGAACAGGTACAGGCGAGCCTTCTCGGCGGAGATGGTGTGGCCGTTGCGGGTGAACGAACCGTCAGCACCACCGAACTCGTCGTAGCCGGCCCAGTCGAGCTGCTGCGGGAGCTGCTCGTCCAGGTCCTTGAGCTCCACAGGAGCCCACTCGGGCAGCGACTTGGCGTTGGGCGAAGCCGGGCCGTCGATGTCCACGTAGCCGTCGGCCGTGCGATACGTCAGCTTGGCGTTGGCGTACGGCTTGAGACCGGTACCAGCCGGGATCTTCTTACCGACGATGACGTTGGACTTAAGGTCGAGCAGGTGGTCGACCTTGCCCTCAATAGCAGCCTCGGTAAGGACGCCGGCGGTACGGATGAACGAAGCGCTCGACAGCCAGGAGTCGATGTTGGACGCGACCTTGAGCGTACCCAGGATGACGGGCTCGGCCACAGGAGCCTGACCACCCAGACGGGCAACGCGCTCGACCTCGTCGGCGAACTCGTAGCGGTCAACGTACTGACCAAGCAGGTACTTGGAGTCGCCGGGGTTAGTGATCTGAACGCGACGCAGCATCTGACGTGCGAGCACCTCGATGTGCTTGTCGTTCAGGTCGACGCCCTGGCTGGTGTAGACGTCCTTTACGCTCTCGACGAAGGTGTGCATCGTCGACTCGATGTCGGTCAGCTTGCGCAGGTTGCGGAAGTTGACGAAGCCCTTGGTGATCTGGTCGCCGGCGCGAACCTCGCAGCCGTCCTCGATCTCAGGCATGAAGCGCACCGAAGCGGGGACGCGACGCTCGTCGAGGACACGGGTGTGATCCTCGGAGTCGGTGAGCGTCAGCACGTACTCGGACTTCTCGGGCTTAATCGAGAGGTGACCGGAGTACGGAGCCAGCTCGGCCTCGCGGCCCAGGATCTTCTCGTTGACGTTGCCGACGATATCGAACATACGGCTGACCGTAGGCAGACCCTGCGTAATATCGTCGACGCCAGCGACGCCGCCGGAGTGAATGGTACGCATCGTAAGCTGCGTACCGGGCTCGCCGATGGACTGGGCGGCAATAATGCCGACGGCAGTACCGATAGCGACCGGACGACGGGTGGAAAGATCCCAGCCGTAGCACTTCTGGCACACGCCGTACTTGGAGCGGCAGGTGAGCAGCGCGCGAAGCTTGACCTTCTTAAGGCCCGCATCGACCATCTTCTGGATGTCGGCGACCTTCTCGATGTAGCCGTCCTGCTCAAAGAGCACGGTGCCATCGGGGGCCACGACGTCCTCAATGAAGCAACGGCCGACGAGGTCGGTGTTGAGGTCGGTGGTACCGGGGATGATGAGGTTGTAGGTGACGCCCTCGTGCGTACCGCAGTCCTCCTCGCGGACGATGACGTCCTGGGCCACATCGACCAGACGACGGGTCAGGTAACCAGAGTCCGAGGTGTGGGATGCGGTATCGACCAGGCCCTTACGGGCACCGTAGGTCGAAATGAAGTACTCGAGCGGCAGCAGGCCCTCGCGGAAGTTCGCCTTAATGGGAAGGTCGATCGTCTCGCCGGACATGTCTGCCATCAGGCCACGCATGCCGCCGAGCTGACGCAGCTGGGTCTTAGAACCACGGGCGCCGGAGTCGGCCATCATGTACAGCGGGTTCTCCTCGTCGAACATATCGAGCATGAGCGCTGCAACCTTGTCGGTACAAGCGGTCCACTCGTTAACGACTTCGATGTGGCGCTCCGTCTCGTTGATGAAGCCCTCCTCGAAGTACTCGTTGATCTGGTCGACGTTGGCCTGGGCGCGGTCGAGCAGCTCCTGCTTCTCGGCAGGGATGAGAGCGTCCCACACCGAGATGGTGAGGCCGGCGCGGGTAGCGTAGTGGAAGCCGGAGTACTTGATGGCGTCGAGGATCGGGCCGACCTTGGCCTCGGGGTAACGATCGCAGCAGTCGGCAACCAGCTTGGCCACGTCGCCCTTGACCATCTTGTAGTTCATGAACTCATAGTCTTCGGGCAGGCACTGGCGGTTGAAGATGATGCGGCCGATAGAGGTCTCGAAGCGCGCGGTCTTATTGCCGGTGACATCGTAGTCGACAAACTCGTTCTTGCCGTTCTTGACGCGGAAGATACGGGTGCCGTCCTCATTGATGACGTTGGCATCGGCAGCGGACACGCGGACCTGGATCTTGGCCTGCATGTCGACCTCGGAGCGGCAGTCATAGGCGTGCAGCGCGTCGTCGAAGCTCGAGAACACGTGGTTCTCGCCCGGCAGACCCTCGCGGACCTGGGTGAGGTAGTACACACCGATGATCATGTCCTGCGAGGGGATGTTGACCGGCTTGCCGGATGCCGGCGAGCGCAGGTTGTTCGCAGAGAGCATGAGCACGCGGGCCTCGGCCTGAGCCTGGCTGGACAGCGGCACGTGGACAGACATCTGGTCGCCGTCGAAGTCGGCGTTGAAGGGCGAGCAGACCAGCGGGTGCAGGTGGATAGCCTTGCCCTCGACCAGCACCGGCTCAAAGGCCTGGATGGACAGACGGTGCAGGGTCGGTGCACGGTTGAGCAGCACGACGCGGCCGTCGATGACCTCTTCGAGGATATCCCACACAAAGGTGGCACCGCGGTCGATAGCGCGCTTGGCGCCCTTGATGTTCTCGACCTTGCCAAGCTCAACCAGGCGCTTCATGACGAAGGGCTTGAAGAGCTCCAGCGCCATGGTCTTGGGCAGACCGCACTGGTGCAGTAGCAGCTTGGGGTCGGTAACGATGACCGAACGGCCGGAGTAGTCGACACGCTTGCCCAGCAGGTTCTGACGGAAACGACCCTGCTTGCCCTTGAGGGCCTCGGCGAGCGACTTGAGCGGGCGACCGCCACGGCCAGAGACCGGGCGACCACGACGGCCGTTGTCGAACAGGGCGTCCACGGACTCCTGGAGCATGCGCTTCTCGTTGTTCACGATGATCGCAGGGGCGTCCAGGTCGAGCAGGCGCTTGAGTCGGTTGTTACGGTTGATCACGCGACGATACAGGTCGTTGAGGTCGGACGCGGCGAAGCGGCCACCGTCGAGCTGGACCATCGGGCGCAAATCAGGCGGAATGACCGGAATGACGTCCAGAATCATGTTCGCGGGGCTGTTGCCGCCCTTCAGGAAGGCGTCAACGACCTCGAGGCGCTTAACGGCCTTCTCGCGCTTCTGCTTCTGGGAGTCCTCGTCGGCGATGATGGCCTTGAGCTTCTCGGCCTCGGAGGGGAGGTCGATGGCAGCGAGCAGGTCGCGGACGGCCTCGGCACCCATGCCACCCTTGAAGTACATGGAGTAGTAGCGGGTCATCTCGCGGAACAGCGGCTCATCGGAAATGAGGTCGCGCTCGCTGAGCTTCATGAAGGCGTTGAAGGCGTCCGTGCGGAGCTGCTTCTCGTCCTTGCACTCTTCCTCGATGTCAACGATGCCAGAGGCGATCTCCTCGGGGGTCAGCGGCTCCTCGTCGGAGAACTCGTCAAAGTTCTCGGGGTTGCCCTGCTCCTTGAGGGACTCGATCTGGCGGGCGCACTCGGCATCGATCTCTTCCAGATCGGCGGCGAGCTCCTCGCGCAGGTCGTCGGCGTCGGCCTCGCGAGCCTCGTAGTCGACCTCGGTGATGATGTAGCTGGCAAAGTACAGAACCTTCTCGAGGTCCTTGGACTTGATGTCGAGCATACGGCTCATCGGGAAGCTCGTGGGGCTCTTGAAGTACCAGATGTGGGACACGGGAGCGGCGAGCTCGATGTGGCCCATGCGGTCGCGACGCACCTTGGCCGAGGTGACCTCGACGCCGCAGCGCTCGCAGACGATGCCCTTAAAGCGGATGCCCTTGTACTTGCCGCAGGAGCACTCCCAGTCCTTGGCGGGACCGAAGATCTTCTCGCAGAACAGGCCGTCCTTCTCGGGCTTGAGGGTACGGTAATTGATGGTCTCCGGCTTCTTGACCTCACCGTGCGACCAGGAACGGATCTGGTCGGCGGAGGCAAGGGAGATCTTTACCGAGTCAAAATCAGTAGCTTCGAAATCTGCCACAGTCAACTACTCCTTATCAGTGGTCGTGGCGGCGACAGCCTCGGGCGCCTCGGCGTTCTCGGCATCCTCGGCCTCGACGTCGGCGTCAACGCCGGCGAGCGCAGCCAGGTCGTCGAGAGCGGAGGTCTCCTCGGCGGTCACAGGGGCGGAGGCGTCCTCGTCGGCATCGTGCATGGGCTCGATGTCCAGTGCGAGGGAACGAATCTCCTTGACGAGAACCTTGAAGGACTCGGGGATACCCGGGACAGGAACGTTCTCGCCCTTGACGATGGACTCGTAGGTCTTGACGCGGCCCACGGTATCGTCGGACTTGACGGTCAGGATCTCCTGCAGGACGTTGGAAGCACCGTAAGCGTACAGTGCCCAAACTTCCATCTCGCCAAAGCGCTGGCCGCCGAACTGGGCCTTGCCGCCCAGAGGCTGCTGGGTAACCAGGCTGTAAGGGCCGGTCGAACGAGCGTGGATCTTGTCGTCGACCATGTGGCCGAGCTTGAGGATGTAGGACGTACCCACGGTAATGGGCTCGCGGAACTCCTCGCCGGTGCGGCCGTCGAACAGACGGGTCTTGCCGCGCTCGTCAAGCTGGGTGACGAACTCGGGGCGCATGTGATCGCCAAAGGCAGCGGTGGCCTTGTTGAGCATGTTCTTGTTAGCACGACGGATGACCTCGGCGATCTCGTCCTCCTTGGCGCCGTCGAAGACGGGCGTCGCGGTGAAGAACGGACCGGGGACGTACTTGTCGGAGTCGGCCTGCTCGGTATCCCAACCGCACGCAGCAGCCCAGCCAAGGTGGCACTCGAGCAGCTGGCCGACGTTCATACGCGAAGGAACGCCCAGCGGGTTGAGGATAACGTCGATCGGGGTACCGTCAGCCATGTAGGGCATGTCCTCGACCGGCAGAACGTTACAGATAACACCCTTGTTGCCGTGGCGGCCGGCGATCTTATCGCCCTGCTGGATCTTACGACGCTGGGCGACGTAGACGCGCACCTGCTCGTTGACGCCGGGGGCCAGATCGTCGCCGTTTTCGCGGCTAAAGCGGACGACGTCGATGACGCGGCCGTAAGCGCCGTGAGGCATCTTAAGGGAGGTGTCGCGAACGTCGTGGGCCTTGGCACCGAAGATGGCGCGCAGCAGGCGCTCCTCGGCGGTCAGAGCGCTCTCGCCCTTAGGCGTGACCTTGCCGACCAGGATGTCGCCAGGGCCGACCTCGGCGCCGATGCGGATGATGCCGTCCTCGTCGAGGTTGGCAAGCATATCCTCAGAGAGGTTCGGGATCTCGCGGGTGATCTCCTCGGGGCCGAGCTTGGTGTCGCGGGCGTCGATCTCGTGACGGGTGATGTTGATGGTCGTCAGCAGGTCCTCGGCCACCAGGCGCTCGGACACGACGATACCGTCCTCGTAGTTGAAGCCTTCCCACGGCATGTAGGCCACGGTGAGGTTCTGGCCCAGTGCGAGCTCGCCGTGATCGGTCGAAGGACCGTCGGCCAGAGGCTCGCCCTGCTCAACGGTGTCACCGACGCGCACGAGCGGACGGTGGTTGATGCAGGTGGACTGGTTGGAGCGCTGGTACTTGGCCAGATGATACTCATCCATGCCACCGGCATGCTTGACGATGATCTTGGCGGCGTCGGCAAAGATGACCTCGCCGGCGTTCTTGGCCAGGGTGACCTCGCCGGAGTCCAGAGCGGCGCGACGCTCCATGCCGGTACCGACATAGGGAGCGGCGGGGTGAACCAGCGGCACGGCCTGACGCTGCATGTTAGCGCCCATCAGCGTACGCTTGGCGTCGTCGTGCTCCAGGAACGGAATCAGCGTGGCTGCGACGGAGAGCATCTGACGCGGGGAGACGTCCATGTAGTCGACGTCCTCGACGGGCACGTCGGCGGGAGCGCCGAAGGAGCCGTCGAAGTCGCGGGTACGGGCGATCACGGTGTGCGGACGGACGATCTTGCCCTCGGCATCGGTCGTGATGAACTCGTTGGTCTTGGGATCGAGCGGCGTGTTGGCCGGCGCGATGACGTGCTTCTCTTCCTCGTCAGCGGTCATCCAGTCGATCTGGTCGGTGGCAACGCCGTTCTCGACGCGGCGGAACGGAGCCTCGATGAAGCCGTACTCGTTGACGCGGGCGTAGAGGGCGAGCGAGCCGATCAGGCCGATGTTGGGGCCTTCGGGGGTCTCGATCGGGCACATGCGGCTGTAGTGCGAGTTGTGAACGTCGCGGACGGCCGTCGGCACGTTGGTGCGGCGGCTGGAGCCGGACTTGTGGCCGGCAAGACCGCCAGGGCCGAGTGCGGACAGACGGCGCTTGTGGGTCAGACCGGTCAGGGGGTTCGCCTGGTCCATGAACTGCGAGAGCTGCGAGGAACCGAAGAACTCCTTGATGGAGGCCACGATCGGGCGGATGTTGATGAGCGACTGCGGGGTGATCTCGTCGATGTCCTGGGAGCTCATGCGCTCACGGACGACGCGCTCCATACGGCTCATGCCGATACGGAACTGGTTGGCGACGAGCTCGCCGACGGTGCGGATGCGGCGGTTGCCAAAGTGGTCGATGTCGTCGACCTTGAAGCCCTGCTCGCCGGCAGCGAGGGACAGCAGGTAGCGCAGCGTCGCGACGATATCCTCGTCGGTGAGCACCGTGACCTCTTCCTCGGTGGTGAGGTTGAGCTTCTTGTTGACCTTGTAACGGCCGACGCGGGCCAGATCGTAGCGCTGCGGGTTAAAGAGCAGGCCCTCGAGCAGGCTGCGGGAAGCGTCCACGGTGGGAGGCTCGCCCGGGCGCAGGCGACGGTAGATCTCGATAAGGGCATCCTCGCGGGTGAGAGCGGTATCGCGCTCCAGGGTGCGCTTAATCACATCGGAGTTGCCGAGCAGCTCGATGATGTCGTCGTTGGTGACGGCGATGCCAAGGGCGCGCAGGAACATCGTGGCGCTCTGCTTACGCTTACGGTCGATGGAGACCATGAGCTGGTCGCGCTTGTCGACCTCAAACTCAAGCCAGGCACCGCGGGACGGGATGATCTGGGCCTTGTAGATCTGCTTGCCCGAATCCATCTCGGAGCTGTAGTACACACCCGGGGAACGGACGAGCTGCGAGACGACGATACGCTCGGTACCGTTGATGATGAAGGTGCCCTGATCGGTCATCATGGGGAAGTCGCCCATAAAGACGAGCTGCTCCTTGATCTCGCCGGTCTCCTTGTTGGTGAGACGGACGTCGGTCAGGAGCGGGGCCTGATAGGTCATGTCCTTCTCGCGGCACTCCTCGACGGTGTGCGCAGGGTCGCCGAACTGATGCTCGCCGAAGGTAACCTCGAGAACATGGTTCTGGCTCTGGATGGGGCTGGATTCCTTGAACGCCTCACGAAGGCCCTCGTCCTTAAAACGCTCAAAGGATTCCCTTTGAACAGAGATAAGGTTGGGGAGCTCCATGGCCTCCGGGATTTTCCCGAAGCTGACGCGCTTGCGCTCAGTGGCAGTGTATGCGTAGGTCACCAGGTTTTTCCTCCTTCACGGAAATGCTCGGTGGGTTGGCGAGGCATAGCTTCGCCAGTTATCGCAACCTAATAGTTTATCAGGTACCGACCGTTGGGCAAGAAAAGCCTTGACGCGATTGAGTTTTTGGAGTAGCAAAGTTTTTCGACAGAAAACACGCAGGTAGATGTATATGTATCGAACATCTGTTCATATATTTTCTGTGAACAGAGAGCCGGCAATCGCAGCTCTTATAAAAAACGGGCGCGAACCGAGGTCCGCGCCCGTAAATGTCGATGCCCGAAGGCTTATTTGCGCATCAAGCCGCCGCGCTCGTCGATGGCGTCCCAGAAGGCGCTGGCAAAGCGAGGATCGCTTGCGGCCATGAGGGCGTTGGTGGCCATCCAGCCAGAGGGAGTGCCGGTGTCGTAGCCCGAGAGCGGGTCGATGACGACAGCGTACATGGCCTCGCGGTCGAGCGAACGGGCCATGGCGTCGGTGAGTTGAATCTCGCCGCCCTTGCCGGCCTGCTGATCGGCGAGCAGGTCCATAACCAGCGGGCTCAGCAGGTAACGACCGACGATGTACAGGTTGGACGGAGCAGCCTCGGGAGCGGGCTTCTCGACCAGACCGCCGATACGCCAGACAGCGCCCGGCTCTGCATCGGCAACGTCCTCGGCACCCTCGAGCGAACCGACGCGCTCACCGGCGATAACGCCGTAGCGGCTGACTTCCTCGGGCGAGCAAGCAGCGACGGCGATAACCGAAGCTCCACCGTGCTCCTTGGAAACGGCGAGCATCTTGTCGCAGATGTCGCGGTTAGGCACAACGTAGTCGCCCAGAAGAACCAGGAAGTTCTCCCCTGCCACGGCGTCGGCAGCAGAGCGAATAGCATGGCCGAGGCCCTTGGGCTCGTACTGATAACGGAAGTCGACCGGCATACCGCCAGCGTGGGCGACGGCATCGGCATAGGCGTTCTTGCCGCGCTCGCGCAGCAGGTTCTCGAGCGAGCGATCGGGCTGGAAGTAGTTCAGTAGCTCAGGCTTACCGGGAGATGTAACGATGATGGCGTCGTCGACTTCCTCGGGGTCGAGCGCCTCCTCGACGACGTACTGAATGACGGGCTTGTCGAGCACCGGCAGCATCTCTTTGGGCGTGCACTTGGTGCCAGGCAGAAAACGCGTGCCAAGACCGGCGGCGGGGATGATTGCCTTCATGTTATTCAAAGATCCTTTCGCAGGCGCAAAAGCGCCCCATGCGTGCGGCACACAGCCGCAGACCAAATTGCGATACCCAAGCATCTTACCGCTGGAACTATATGTCGCTACAAGGCAGAGACAATTCTTCAGCAGGTCAACGCAAATTATTGCTCGAATGGTGCAATTTTATTGCCCAACGGCAGGGCGCCCGATACGACGCAAATCACAGAACATGGCAGCTTGAGCAACCGATGTCGAGGGACCGAAAAACAAAAAAGACGGGGCTCGCAATGCGAACCCCGTCTGCAAAGAAATCTGGCGAGAAAGCCTGATTACTTGAGGGTGACAGCAGCGCCAGCAGCCTCGAGCTTCTCCTTGGCAGCCTCGGCGTCCTCCTTCTTGGCACCCTCGAGAACAGCCTTGGGAGCGCCCTCGACGACCTCCTTGGCCTCCTTCAGGCCAAGGTTGGTGAGCTCACGGACGGCCTTGATGACCTGGATCTTGTTGTCGCCGAAGCCCTCGAGCACGACGTCAAACTCGGTCTTCTCCTCGGCCTCAGCAGCGCCAGCAGCGGGAGCGGCGACAACAGCGGCAGGAGCAGCGGCGGAAACGCCGAAGGTGTCCTCGATAGCCTTGACGAGCTCGGAAGCCTCGAGAAGGGTCATTTCCTTAAGAGCATCGATGATCTCATCGGTGGTAAGCTTAGCCATTTCTAAGTCCTTTCGGTTTCCGTGCAGATGCACGGAGATCAGTTAAAACACGACGCGAATGCGCCAGGGGTGCGGCGTTGCCGCCGCGGGTGAAAACAGCAACTAGGCTGCCTTCTGCTCGGAGACCTGCTGGATCGAACGAGCGAGACCAGAGGAAACGCCGTTGACGCAGACAGCGATGTCGCGAGCGAAACCGGAGATGAGACCGGCGATCTGACCGAGAAGCTGATCCTTGGTGGGCAGCTCGGCGATAGCCTTAACATCATCAGCGGAAACGGCCTTGCCGTCGGAGATACCGCCCTTGATCTCAAGGACGCCCTTGGACTTAGCGGAGAAGTCCTTAAGGGCCTTAGCGGCCTCGACCGGCTCGGTCTCGTAGAACACATAAGCGACGGGGCCGGCGAGAATCTCGTCGATCTCGGGCTGCTCCTGGTTCTTGAGGGCGATCTTGACCAGGTTGTTCTTGTAGACCTTCATCTCGGCGCCGCACTCGCGAAGCTGATGACGCAGCTCCTGAGCCTGCTTAACCGTCAGACCGTTGTAGTTGACGACGAACAGACCGGCGTTCTCGGCGATACGGGACTCGATCTCTGCAACCTTGTCGATTTTGTACTGCTGGGGCATGAATTACACCTCCTCGAATTCTTTCCGGGCACGGTCCGCCACAAGGACGTGACGGGGGCATGTCCAAAAAGAAAGCCCCCGCGCTGCATGAGCGACGGGGGCGAGAAGACATATCTACTCGACCACCTCGGCTGGCGGGAAGTCCCATTAAGCTCGCGGGTAAGACCCGTTTGCGCCGGCTGTCTCTGGCAGCGGATTCGTGCGTGAACCGAAAGTATTATGGCGGGGACCCCGGCGTCGGTCAACGGAAAACCGGGCTGCACACAATTCCACCATCCGGCCGCGCCGCCGAAGGCCGGGCGCAAGGTTTTCGCTCGGTCAGGTCCTGGGCTCGCTCGGAAAGCACATTAAGTGCTTTCCGGCTCGTGCGGAATCTACGAAAACCTTGCGCCCGGCCTTCGGCGGCGCGGCCTGCGGTGACTTTGGGGCAGCCCGGTTTTCCGTTGAGCGACGCCCCCACGCATAATCCTTATGTCGGTGGGCTGATGTGTTGCGTCCCTGATGGCTATAGGGTTGAGACGAAGGTGGACAGGCGGTGGAGGCCTTCGTCCAGGTTTTCGTCGGAGACGCAGTAGCTTAGGCGGATGTGGCCTTCGGTGCCGAAGCAGTTTCCAGGGACTAGGGCTACGTTTGCCTCTTTGATGGCTTTGATGCAGAAGTCCTCACTTGTTAGGCCGAACTTTTTGATGCTCGGGAAAGTGTAGAAGGCTCCTGCGGGCTCTACTACGTCGAGGCCCATGGCGTCTAAGGCTGCGAGTACGCGTTCGCGGCGGGCTCGGTAGACTTTGAGCATGGGGGTTGGGTCGACGGTCAGGGCTCGGGCTGCGGCGTCCATTTCGAAGGAGACGGCACTCGATACTAAGTATTGGTGAGCCTTGGCGATCTCGGCGATGACGGGTGCCGCTGCCGCGAGCCAGCCCAGGCGCCAGCCGGTCATGGACCAGGGCTTGGAGAAGCTCTCGATGATGACCGTCTGTTCACGCAGCTCCGGGTGACGCTGGGCAAAGCGCTCGTAGCCATCCACATAAACCAGGCGGTTGTATACGTCGTCGCAGACCACGTAGGTGCCCGCCTGCTCCGCCACGCGCGCCACGGCGTCGAGCGATGCCGCGTTGAGGATGCAACCCGTAGGATTGTTGGGCGAGCAGATGACGATGGCCTTGGTCGCCGGCGTCACGCAAGCACGAAGCGCATCCTCGTCAATCTGGAATTGCGCAGGCTCCGTATCCAAAAAGACCGCTTTGGCGTGATTGGCCACGACGATGCTCTCGTACAGGCCAAAGGCCGGCGTGGGGATGATGACCTCGTCGCCGGGGTTGAGCATAGCCATAAATGTTGCCGACAGGGCTTCGGTCGCGCCGTCGGTTAGGATGACCTCGTCGGCCGAAAACGTAAGGCCCGCGTCCCCCATGTAGGCAGATAACGCCTCACGCAGGGCGGGGCGCCCGTTGTTGGGCGGATAGTGCGTGTCACCGCGGTCCAGTGCGGCGGTCACCTCGGCGCTAATCACATCGGGCGTGGGAAAATCGGGCTCGCCAAGCGCAAGCGCGATGCACCCCGGGTGCTGGGCGGCGAGCGCGTTGATTCGGCGGATACCGGAGGGCTTGAGCGTGGCAAGCGAGGTATTCATGGGCAGTCGCATGGCGTTCCTTTCGTCAGGGTTGCACTAGGATAGCGCGGCGAAGCGCCACCAGACGGTGTAACCTAAACGGAAACCAACCGGAAAGGAGGCGGGGCATGGAGACGACCGCACACGGCGATGTACCAAAAACACTGCAAACCATTGCGTATATCAGCATTCCCAATAGCGCCGATCTTGAGTTTTTGCTTTGGGACCTGCAGGATGCCATCGCCGCCTATGCCCGGCTTTCCGGCACCGCGCTCCCCCGCCCGGTTGACTTGGAGGCGGATGATGCCGGCGCAGTCGATGGCATGGTGCTCGCTGTTGATGATGCATTTGATGATGAGGCGATGATCGCTGTCAAGCAGATACTCGATCGCCTTGGGAATACAGAGACACGCATCTATGTCGTCGTCCAGCCCCTGTCCAAAAACAATAAGCAGGCGGACGAAGTCCTCGACCGCCTGTACCGGGCATGTATTCTACGTGACCTGCCATGGTGCGACGGCGTTGTCATCTGTGCCGGCAGCGGCATCGCGGCGCTTCGCCATTCCCCACGCATGGGCCTCTTGCGCCGACCATTTTCGGAAGCGATAGATAAGCTTGTGGGCGCCGTGCGCATGGGCTGCTCCATTGAACATGCGCAGCTGCTTGGAGGTAGCAATGCCGATAGTGTCGACGCCGACGGCATGGTGCGTGTCGAGCCCGCGCTGCCCGCGCCGATCTGGCGCACCATCATCAAACGCCTCAGCACCCATGCTCAATCCAATATCTAAATTAGAGAGCGGCCCAGTCAACGGCTGCATGCCAACGCTCAACAAGACGTTCCAGACGCCACGCTGCATTGGCGGGACTTGTCGAGGGCAGGACGATGGCGGACAGCCCGGTGCGTTCTTGTAGATAGCGCTTGTAGAGCCGGCCAGCTGTACCACCGTTGCATATCACCCGCCCAATGGGAGCTGTGCCGGTAATGCGCTCGATATGTGCCGGCACAACGTTGCGGATGCTCGCGTCGCTCGAGCCCTTAATGTCGCAGCTCTCGACCACATCCCACAGGGCCACGCCGCCGTTCAGCAGCATGGCCCGCTTGGCGGCAATGGAGGCATCGAGCGTCGCGGGCTCACCGCTTGCCAAAGGATCGCCCTCGTTGGGCGGCACAGGCATACCGAGGCACGTGGCCATCACACGCCAAAAGCGATTCTGAGGGTTGCCGTAATAAAAGGCATTGGCGCGCGAAAGCACCGAGGGAAACGACCCGAGCACCAAAACGCGCGAGTACTCGTCAAACACGGGCTCAAACCCATGCTCAATATGTTGATAGCCCTCGTCAGATACGGCCATGGGCTAGGCTCTCAACAGATAGCGCACCTCGTAGGGTGCGAGCTCAAGGGTACCCGTCAGCTCGACCGTGGGCGCATCGTCGGCAAGCAAATCGACAAAGGAGCTGTTGAGCTCGCCGGCGCCAAAGGTGTAAGGCTCGTCCACGGCGTTCACCGCCACGAGCACCGTCGCGTCGTCGCAGGCGCGCTCGAACAGCAGCTGCTTGTTCTGGATTACCACGTTGCGATAGGCACCGTAGTTGAGGGCACGGGCTGCCGCGTCATCGGCCGAGCGTAGGTGCGCAAGTTGCGTGATGAAGGCCGTCAGCTCGTTGGGCGCAGGCTCATCGAGCGCAGGGCGCAGCGCCCAGTCGCCATCGGGGCCGCCCTTTTCGCCAGGAATCCCCCACTCGCTGCCATAGTAGACGCACGGGATGCCTGGCATGCCAAAGAGCATGCCGTAGGCGGGACGCAGACAGGACTTGTCGGTGAGGATGCTCGCCAGGCGCGGCACATCGTGGTTGTCGACAAACGACAGCAGATGTTTGCCGCGGTAGATGCACCAAGGGTCGCCGCCAAACTGACGGTGCAGCGAATGGGCGATCTCGAACATGTTGACCGAGTTAAAGCTGGAGTACAGGCCCTTGTAGCACTCGTAGTTGGTGCAGGAGTCGAGCATCTCGTCGTTGACGATTTGGTTGTAGTCGCCGTGGAGCGTCTCGCCGATCAGCACAAAGTCGGGCTTGAGCTCACGGGTAAAAGCGTGCAGGCGGCGCATGAAGTCGCGGTCGAGCATATAGGCAACGTCCAAGCGCAGGCCGTCGACGCCAAAGACCTCGGCCCAGCGACGCACGGACTCAAGCAGGTAATTGACCACGGCGGGGTTTTGCAGGTTGAGCTTCACAAGCTCAAAATGGCCCTCCCAGCCCTCATACCAAAAGCCGTCGCCGTAGCACGAGTCACCGTCAAAGCTGATGTGGAACCAATCCTTGTACGGCGAATCCCACTTGCGCTCCTGCACATCGCGGAAGGCCCAAAAACCGCGGCCGACGTGGTTGAAGACGGCATCGAGCACCACGCGGATACCGTGGGCATGCAGTGTGTCGCACACGGCGGCAAAGTCGACATCCCCACCCAGGCGGCGGTCGATATGGCGCAGGCTGCGCGTATCGTAGCCGTGGCTATCGGACTCGAGCGGCGGGTTGATGAGCACAGTGCCAACGCCGAGTTCCTGCAGGTAGTCGGCCCATTTGGCAATCTTCATGATGGGCGCATCGGGGCTAGCTGTGGCATCGGCGGCCTGGGCGAGCTCATCCTCGGCAACGGGGGCGGCGTTTTCGCGCGGAACTCCACAAAAGCCCAGCGGATAGATCTGATAGAACGTCGTCTCGTATGCCCACATAGCAACCTCCCGGTAAGCTCAACACAACGACATCCATTGTATGCCCAGCGTGCACCCCCTTCCCCAAAATAAGTTGCGGTGAAATACGGACTGTTTGCCAGGTTTATTGGGCTAACAATCCGTATTTCACCGCAACTGATGAGGGGATATGGTTAGGCGACGGGCTTGGCGCGACGGATGGCTGGGAACATCACCGTGATGGCGAGAATGACGCCCACGACGGCAATCGCCCCGCCCGCGAAGCCGATCCAAGCGATACCGGGACCCGAAACCACGGCGCCGCCGATTGCGGTGCCCGTGCCGATACCCAGATTGAACAGACCCGAGAAGATCGACATGGCGACAGCCGACGAATCCGCGGGCGTGTACTTGATGAGCTCGGCCTGAAACGCCACGTTAAAGGCCGTGGCGCAGCAACCCCACAGTGCGCAGACGGCAAGCACCAACACGAGCGCCGAGGCTGCGGGGGCCATAAGCAGCAGAGCCACCGGCACGCCGGAGAGCGTAATAGCCAAGAACGGGAAGCGATGCCCGTCGAACAGGCGGCCAAACAGCCAGCTTCCGAGCAGACCAGAGCAGCCAAACGCCGTCAGCGTCATGGTGATGGCGCCCGCATCGACGTGCGCGACCTGCGCCAGGAAGGGCTCGATATAGCTGTAGCTTGCGTAATAGCCGGTCGCCATGAACACCGTGACCACATAGAGCGCGATGAGGAACGGGTTCTTGAGCAGCTCGGGCAGCTGCTTGAGCGTAAAACGCTCGCCCGCTGGCATGGCGGGGAACACCGTGGCCTGGTAGACGACCGCGACAGCAGACAGCGCTCCGACCACGGCAAACGTCATACGCCAGCCCACGGCCAGGCCAATGGCGCGGCCGAGCGGCAGGCCGAAGATCTGTGCGATGGAAGAGCCCGTGGCGATCATGCTGATGGCGAGCGCGCCGTGGCGAGTGTCGACCAGGCGCGAGGCCATAATCGAGGCGACTGACCAGAACACGGCATGTGCGCAAGCGACCACCAGGCGCGCGCAGACCAGGATGGGATAGGTCGGCGCCACAGCGGACAGGAACTGACCGAGCGAGAACACGGCCAGCACGCCCAGCAGCATCCGCTTGAACTCAAAGCGCGAGGCGAACACCATGAGCGGCAGCGACAGCAGCATGACGCCCCAGGCATAGACCGAGATCATGATGCCCGCCTGGGCCTCGGTGAGCGAGAACGACGCGGCGATATCAGTCAAAAGGCCGATGGGCATAAACTCCGACGTGTTGAACACGAACGCACAGCAGGTGAGCCCGACGAGTGGGAGCCATTGCTTGAGCGTGATGCCGTCTTGCCTTACCTGACTCATATATAACGTCTCCAATCATTTTGAGCGGAGGCGATTATATAGCAACGGCCCCGCATCCGTCAGCAACAGATACAGGGCCGAAAACAATTCGATACATAGAGGTTGCGCCGTCAATTCATAACTAAGCCAACCCCAGCAATATGCCCGCCGAATGCACGACAAACGCCACGATCCAGGCGACCGTCACCTGAAACGCGAATACGGCAACGGCATAGCGCGCGCCCAGCTCGCTCTTAACGGCGCCGATGGCTGCCACGCAAGGCGGGTACAGCAGTGTAAAGACCAGGAACACGTAGGCGGTAAACGGCGAAAACATGGTCGACAGTGCCGCGGGCGAGGTTGCACCCAAAAGCACGGTGAGGGTCGAGATGACACTCTCCTTGGCGATAAGTCCGGTGACGAGCGCCGTCGAGGCGCGCCAGTCGCCAAAACCGAGCGGGGCCAGCACCGGTGCGATGATGCTACCCAGACCGGCAAGCAGGCTTTGCGACTGGTCAGCGACCACGTTAAAGCGGATATCGAACGTCTGCAGGAACCAGATGACCACCGTAGCGGCAAAGATAATGGTAAAGGCCTTGGTGATGAAGTCCTTGGCCTTATCCCATGCCAGCATCACCGTCGTCTTGACGCTCGGCAGGCGGTAATTGGGAAGCTCCATGATAAACGGCACCGGGTCGCCCTTAAATGCCGTGCGGTTGAGCACCAAAGCCGCGATGCAGCCGACCACGATACCGATCAGATAGAGCGAGACCATGGCGGGAACTGTCGCCTGCGGGAAGAATGCTCCGCACAGCAAGCCGTAAACCGGCAACTTGGCTGAGCAGCTCATAAACGGCGTGAGCATGACCGTCATCTTGCGGTCGTGCTCGGATGGGAGCGTACGGGTCGACATGATAGCCGGCACGGTGCAGCCAAAACCGACGAGCATGGGCACAAAGCTGCGGCCCGACAGGCCAAAGCGACGCAACACCTTATCCATGACAAAGGCGACGCGCGCCATGTAGCCCGAGTCTTCCAGAATGGAGAGGAACAAGAAGAGCACGACGATAATCGGCAGGAAGGTCAGCACGCTGCCCACGCCCGTAAGCACGCCGTCGACAGCCAGCGAGCGCACCACGTCGTTGGTACCGAACGCCTTGAGGCCTGCATCGGCCGAGGCGATGATGGTAGCGATACCGTCCTCCATGAGTCCCTGCAACGCCGCGCCGATCACGCCAAACGTCAGCCAAAAGACGAGGCCCATGATCACCAGAAACGCCGGAATGGCTGTGTAACGACCTGTCAGGATGCGGTCAATCTTGACGGAGCGCACGTGTTCGCGGCTTTCGTGCGGCTTGACGACGCAGCGCCCGCACACATCGCCGATAAAGCTAAAGCGCATGTCCGCCAGCGCAGATAGGCGGTCGGTGCCGGCCTCGCCCTCCATCTGGGTGATGATGTGCTCGATGGCATCGAGCTCGTTACGGTCCAGATGAAGCGCCTCGGTTACCAGCTCGTCACCCTCGACCAGCTTGGTCGCCGCAAAACGTACTGGAATGTGCGCTGTCGCGGCGTGGTCCTCGATAAGGTTGGCGATACCGTGGATGCAGCGATGCAGCGCACCGCCGTCCGGACCGTCGGGCGCGCAAAAGTCCAGGCGACCGGGGCGCTCGCGGAACCGTGCCACGTGCAGGGCGTGGTCCACCAGCTCGCCGATGCCCTCGTTGCGGGCAGCGCTAATGGGGACGACCGGCACGCCCAACAGACTCTCGAGCAGGTTGACGTCAATGGCGCCGCCGTTGGTCGTCACCTCGTCCATCATGTTGAGCGCGATGACCATAGGACGGTCGAGCTCCATGAGCTGCAGTGTCAGGTACAGGTTGCGCTCGATATTGGTGGCGTCGATGATGTCGATGATGGCGTCGGGGTTTTCGTCCAAGATGAATTGGCGGCTGACGATCTCTTCGCCCGTGTACGGCGACAGGGAGTAAATGCCGGGCAGATCGGTAACGCTTGCCTCGGGGTGGTTGCGAATGGTGCCGTCCTTGCGGTCGACCGTCACGCCAGGAAAGTTACCGACGTGCTGGTTGGAGCCCGTAAGCTGGTTGAACAGCGTGGTCTTACCGCAGTTTTGGTTGCCGGCGAGGGCAAAATGCAGCGGTGCGCCCTCGGGCACGGCCGTTTTTGCCGCACGGGGCGAATACATCCCCTCGCCGAGTGCCGGATGCTCCGTCGTTCCGATTGCGGCGTTGGCGCGCGGACCGGTATCGGTGTCGTGCACATCCACGAGCTCAATGCGTGCGGCATCATCCTTGCGCAGCGTCAACTCGTAGCCACGCAGGCGAATCTCGAGCGGGTCGCCCATGGGGGCGTACTTCATCATGGTGACTTCGGTGCCCGGCGTTAGGCCCATGTCCAAAATATGCTGTCGGAGTGCCTGGTCGTCCGATGCCACCGATGCGACAACGGCGTCCTTTCCAATCTCGAGCGTATCGAGCTTCACGTCCGTGTTCCTCCCCCGGCGCCCACAGGGCGTTGCATTTATGTTCACCTTGGCTAACCGTTTGCCACGGCTAACCAATTTAACCATGCATGATAGCGCGAACACACAACGATGTTCAATCAGCAAATTGGCGCAATGGGGACAGGCAGGAGAGTTCAGGGCCATAGTTTCCCGATGAGGCCTCTCGGGGAAACTACATCCCAGAATTCCGGCTCGAAACGGGATATGGTTTCCCAAACAGGCCTCTTACGGAAAATGCATCCCAGAATCCCCGCTCGAAACGGGATGTGGTTTCCAAATCGAGGCCCTATGGGAAACCGTGTCCCACCTTGAAGGGCGAGACTGGGATGCAGTTTCCGGACGGGACATCAAAAACAAAGTTGCGGTGGAATAGTTCCTGGATGGGCTGGTTGATGCCCCAGATCGGAACTATTTCACCGCAAGTTATTGAAGGGCTGGGATGCCGAGACTCTTACAGATGGCGCTCCAGAAAGTGGAAGGCTAGGCGGATCCAGGGACGGACCGCCACCTGCTTGTCCTCGTTGTCGACCGCGGTGTTGGCGTTGCCGAGCGAAAGGCCGTGACCACCCTGGTCGAAGACGTGCATCTCGCATGCAACGCCCTCCTCGGCCATGCGCTGCGCAAACGGGTAGACCTGCGCGATCGGCGCCGTCTTGTCGTCGGACACGCCCCACACAAAGGTCGGCGGCATCTGACGCGAAACATGCGTGGTGGG
Source organism: Collinsella sp. (assembly GCA_036312985.1). GTDB lineage: Bacteria > Actinomycetota > Coriobacteriia > Coriobacteriales > Coriobacteriaceae > Collinsella. The sequence goes on along the minus strand of JAXJMV010000029.1, from coordinate 18,331 downwards.
GCAGATATCGGACAGGTGCTCGTCAGTTGCCTCGCCACCCGTCACCATCGACAGGTAGTCGTTGAGCAAATCGCGCCCCGTCTTGCCGCCCGTCTTGGGCACGCGCAAGTCAATGCGCGGATCGCGCGTCTGCATGTCGCGCACATAGGCAAAGTCGAGCAGCGGATAGCCCAGCACCACGGCATCGGGACGAATGTCGTCCGGACGTGCCCCGGCAAGTGCCGCGAAGGGGCCGGTCTTCCACTGCGTTGCCAGCGAGGCACAGATCATGCCGCCCGCCGAGAATCCCACAACGCACACGCGCTTAGGATCGACATGCCACTCGTCGGCGTTGGCGCGCACCGTGGCGACCATCTTGGCAAGATCTGCCTGGGGGTGCGGAAAGCTCACGTCACCCGTAGAGCTCGTGACATAGTTGAGCACAAAGGCCTGGTAACCGTGATCCAAAAATGCAAACGCCACCGGGTCCTGCTCGTGCGGAGCGATATGTGTAAACCCGCCTCCGCCGCAGATGATCACCGCGGGGCGGCGGCCATTCGGTTTATCGGGCAGCGGCTCGGCACCCAAATACGTAAACGTCGCCGGATAATCCTCGGTCGGCTCCTCGCCCCACAGCGCATGGTTCTCGACAATCATATGTGCTCCCTTCGCGCAAATTATGCGCCCTTGTTTTTCGCCTTCAAGCGTACCCCACTTGAACCCGTGGCGCAGAAACACTCCGGCAATAAGTTTCCCTTCAACTGATATATCACATAATCCCAGTTCAGAGGTATCGTTGAGCAGCGTAGAATAGGGGGCGTTGACCAAGCCGCGAAACACATATGAAACGTTTCCGGCAAACCAAACGCGCGATATGCGCCTATTTAAGTTGGAGGCAACTATGGGTCTGCTCGATTCGCTTAAGTCCACCTTCACCTCGACCGGCGAGGCGTCCGTTCCGCCCGCAGCAAGCTTCGCCACCCGCGAAGGCGTCATCTATGCCCCCGTCAACGGCGTGCTCGTCAACCTGAACGAGGTTCCCGACGAGACGATCGCCTCGGGCATGCTTGGCCAGGGCTATGGCATCGAGCCCATTACCGGCACCATCTATGCGCCCGCCAACGGCCGCATCGGCGCCACCACCGTCACCAACCACTCCATCGGCATGATTACCGAGGACGGCCTGCGCGTGTTCATCCATGTTGGCCTGGGCACCGTGGAAATGAACGGCAAGGGTTTTGCCCGCTTTGTCGAGATGGGCGATGTGGTCAAGGCAGGCCAGCCGCTCATCAGCTTCGACCGCGAGGCCATTAAGGCCGCTGGTCACGAGGACATCGTGACCGTCATCGTCTCCGAGCTCGATCGTCTTAAGAGCATCGACCATGTCGGCGAGTCTGGAACGCTTATCGGTGGCAACCCGCTCGTCAAGCTTGGCGACCCGCTGCTGGTTGCCAAGACCAAGTAGCCAGGCCCCGCGCCACACAGCCAAAAGGCACCTCGTCAAGCGCCCGCGACCATTTGGCCGCGGGCGCTTTTCGTTTGAAAAACCATCCCGCCAATGCTTTATCTGTATAGCCCAAATGAGCCGAGCTGCTAGAATATCGAACTGTATGGATAACTATCATTCAACCGTTATGGGAGGATACGTGAACCGCACCAAAATCGCGCAGCTCTATGCCGATGCCGAGTCGCTCGGCGGCCAGACCGTCACCGTCGCCGGCTGGGTCAAGTCCGTCCGCGACATGAAGAACTTTGGCTTTGTTACGCTCAACGACGGTAGCTGCTTCCGCGACCTGCAGGTCGTCATGAACCGCGAGGCACTCGACAACTACGACGAGATCGCCCATCAAAACGTCTCGGCCGCACTCATTTGCACCGGCACCGTCAAACTGACCCCCGATGCACCCCAGTCTTTCGAGCTTTCTGCCACTTCCATCGAGGTCGAGGGCACGAGCGCCCCGGATTACCCGCTGCAGAAGAAGCGCGCAACCGTCGAGTTCCTGCGCACCCAGCAGCACCTGCGCCCGCGCACCAACCTGTTCCGCGCCGTGTTCCGCATCCGCTCTGTCGCGGCTGCCGCCATCCACCGCTTCTTCCAGGAGCAGGGTTTTGTCTACGTCAACACCCCCATCATCACCACGAGTGACTGCGAGGGCGCCGGCGAGATGTTCCGCGTGACCACACTCGACCCCAAAAATCCGCCCCTCACCGAGTCCGGCGAGGTCGACTGGAGCCAGGACTTCTTTGGCAAGCACGCGAGCCTCACCGTGTCCGGCCAGCTCAACGCCGAGAACTTTGCCATGGCCTTTGGCGACGTGTACACCTTTGGCCCCACCTTCCGCGCCGAAAACTCCAACACCACGCGCCACGCCGCCGAGTTTTGGATGATCGAGCCCGAGATGGCCTTTGCCGATCTGAACGACTACATGGATAACGCCGAAGCCATGCTCAAGTACGTCCTCAAGGACGTTATGGCCACCTGCCCCGACGAGCTCAACATGCTCAACAAGTTTGTGGACAAGGGCCTGATCGAGCGCCTGGACCACGTGGCAAACTCCGACTTTGCCCGCGTTACCTACACCGATGCCATCGAGATCCTGGAGCAGGCAGTCGCTGCTGGCCACCAGTTTGATTACCCCGTCAGCTGGGGCATCGACCTGCAGACCGAGCACGAGCGCTTCCTGACCGAGGAGCACTTTAAGCGCCCGACCTTCGTAACCGACTACCCGGCAGAGATCAAGGCCTTCTATATGCGCATGAACGACGACGGCAAGACCGTCGCCGCCGCCGACTGCCTGGTGCCGGGCATCGGCGAGATCATCGGTGGCTCCCAGCGCGAGGAGCGCCTGGACCTGCTCGAGGCCCGTATCAAGGACCTGGGCATGAATCCCGAGCAGTACAAGTACTATCTGGACCTGCGCCGCTACGGTTCCTGCAAGCACGCCGGCTACGGTCTGGGCTTCGAGCGCTTGGTGATGTACCTCACCGGCGTGGGCAACATCCGCGACGTCCTGCCGCACCCGCGCACCGTGGGCAACGCCGACTTCTAATACGTCGGACGCTAGCTCGCGTCGCCACACGCAAACGCTCATCGCACAAGCGTCTCTCGACATCGGTCGAGAGGCGCTTTTTTCAACAGCATCCGTCAAGCTTTTGGCAAGTTTTTGGTCAGTTGAGCAGGGCTGTTGAAAACTCGACCCGCCGTTTGCCGACGACTACCGACCGCCCAGAGCGCCCTGCGCCCCTGGGAAAACCCCGCGCCCTAGGCTCCATACCGTCACCACCCAAAACGGAAAGGACGTGGGCACCATGACCGAAGCCGCTGTTGAAACCTACGACACCACGACCAGAGGCGCCGCCTCGATGGCAGCCTATCGTGCCGTTCGCATCTTGCAACTATTAAGCGAGAACACTGGCGAGGACAAGGCCATGCTTTCCGATGAGTTGATCCGGCGCCTCGCCCATCCCGACGACCCCGCCCGCATGCCCATCTCGGCGGCGCGGCGCAGCATCTACACTGCCATCTCCGCACTTCGCCATGCCGGATACGAAATTGAGTACAAACGCGGCGTGGGGTATCGGCTCTTGACCCGTCCGCTCACCGACGAAGAGATCATCCGGCTCCACGGTATGGTCATGCGCAACCGCTCTACGCCCATCGCCATTCGAAAAAGCATGGCTCAGCACTTGGTCGCCATGGCGAGTGCCGACGTTCGCGGCTACCTCGATGCACCCGAGCCCGCTCCAAGCGCCGGTGGCAAATCCACCAAGGCCACGCGCACGCCCGTCAAGCGCATCGACACCTGCGAGCTCATCGAGCAAGCCATCGACCACGGAACCACGGTGAGTTTTGATATTTCGAGCGTCACGACACGTGGCGAAACCGAAGTAGCACGGATGACACTCCGCCCCTTTGCCATCAAGCAACGAGACGGCATCTCGTATTTGCTGGGAACGGTCTATGACGCCCGAGGCGCCGATGACACGCTGCGTACCGTAGAGATCGGGCGCATGAGAAACGTCACCACGCGTCTCCTCGACGGCAAGAAGCTCTTCGCCGCCCTGGAGGAGGACGACGCCTCCGCCGCATAAGAACCTCCGCCGTCCATTCGACTACCCGTACCGCCCATCCGGTTCTGTATTAAAAAACCCGCCAGGTTATTGTAAAAATGGACATCCGCGCTACTATAATTCCACTTGCACTTTGTTTGAGTGCAGTGTTTCCAGCCATTTCTATACTGGGGGTAACGATATGAAGGACATCACCATCAGCCGCAGGAGCCTTCTGGTCTCTGCTGGCCTGCTCGCGCTCGCTCCGCTCGCCGGATGCGGCGGCAACTCTGGTTCCGGCTCTGCTGCCGCCGGTTCCGACTACACCGTCGGCATTCTGCAGCTCACCGAGCACTCCGCACTCGACGCCGCCAACGACGGCTTCGTCAAGGCCATCAAGAAGAGCGGCCTTAAGGTCAAAATCGACCAGAAGAACGCCCAGAATGACCAGTCCACGTGTAAGTCCATCGCCGACAAGTTCGTGGGCGATGGCGTCGACCTGATCTACGCCATCGCTACGCCCGCCGCGCAGGCCGCCGCCGGTGCCACGGCCGATATCCCCATCGTGGGCTGCGCCATCACCGACTACGCCGCCTCCGGCCTGGTCCAGGACAACGAAAAGCCCGGCACCAACGTCACTGGCGCCTCCGACCTCACCCCGGTCGCCGAGCAGCTCGAGATGATGCAGAAGGTCCTGCCCGACGTAAAGAAGGTCGGTCTGCTCTACTGCACCGCCGAGTCCAACTCCGACGTCCAGATCAAGGCCGCCAAGAAGGAGCTCGACAAGCTGGGCCTGGACTACACCGACTTCACCGTCTCGAGCTCCAACGAGATCCAGTCCGTCGTCGAATCTGCCGTGGGCAAGGTCGACGCGCTGTACTCCCCCACCGATAACACCATCGCCGCGGGCGCTTCGCAGGTCGGCCAGATCTGCAAGGAGAATAAGCTACCCTTCGTAACCGGCGAGGAGGGCATGTGCATGGCCGGCGGCCTGTTCACCCTCTCCATCAACTATGAGGACCTGGGCTACGCCGCGGGCGAGATGGCCGTTAAGATCCTGAAGGGCGAGGCCAAGCCCGAGGATATGCCGATCAAGCACCTCTCGAGCAAGGACCTGGTCGTCGTCAAGAACGACGAGATGGCCGAGGCGCTGGGCATCGACCTTTCCGCTCTGGACGAGTAGCGCCATGCGCGGTAACGCGTCTAGGACCCGCACTCGCGCCATAGTTGCGTTATTCAATATCTGAGCCACAGGGGCGAACGCCAAAGACCGGCGTTCGCCCTGCTTGTTACGGATGAGACAAAACATCCGGCCGCAGCTCTTTTATGCATTGTTACCGCTATCATGGTGACTCACGTATCCACCCTATCCTAGGAGGTATGAAGCATGCTTATTGCATTGCAGGGCGCCGTTTCGCAGGGCGTCCTCTGGGGCATTATGGTGCTTGGCGTGTTTATCACGTTCCGCCTGCTCGACATCCCCGATATGACCTGCGACGGCAGCTTTGCCCTCGGCGGCTGCGTCTGCGCCGTACTCATCGTCAATAACAACGTCGACCCGCTGCTCGCTGTTTTGGCCGGCATGTGTGCCGGTGCCATCGCGGGCGCCGTCACGGGCATTTTGACCACGGTCTTTGAGATTCCCGCGATCCTCGCCGGAATCCTCACCCAGATCAGCCTGTGGTCCATCAACCTGCGCATCATGGGCAAATCCAATACGCCCATCCTTGCCAAGGGCACCATCTTCTCGTCTGTCAGCAACATGACGGGCCTGCCGCAGTCCACCGTCGCCATCATCCTGGGCATCTTGCTCGCTGTGGCTATCGTCGCCATCCTGTATTGGTTCTTTGGCACCGAGATCGGCTCGGCGCTGCGCGCCACCGGCAACAACGAGTACATGATCCGCGCTCTGGGCGTCAACACCAACTCCACCAAGATGATCGCCCTCGTGCTCTCCAACGCCCTCATCGGCCTTTCGGGCGCGCTCATCTGCCAGAGCCAAAAGTATGCCGACATTGGCATGGGCACCGGCGCCATCGTTATCGGTCTTGCCGCCATTGTTATCGGCGAGGTGCTCGGCCGTCTGCTGCCCGGCGGCCTCACGCAGTTTAGCGTTCGCCTGGCCTCCGCCGTCTTTGGCTCCGTGGTCTACTTCCTCATCCGCGCCATCGTGCTGCAGCTGGGCATGGACGCCAACGACATGAAGCTGCTCTCCGCTGTGATCGTCGCCGTGGCCCTGTGCGTGCCCGTGGTTTGGGAGCGCTATAAGCTCCGCAGCTCCTACACGAAGGGGGATGAGGCAGATGCTTAAGCTCTCACACGTCAAGAAAACCTTTAACAAGGGCACCGTCACCGAGAAGCGCGCGCTCACCGGCGTCGACCTCACCCTTAACGACGGCGACTTTGTAACCGTGATTGGCGGCAACGGCGCCGGCAAGTCCACGCTGCTCAACATGATCGCCGGCGTGTATCCGCTCGATTCGGGCGTTATCGAGCTCGACGGCACCGACATCTCGCGCCTGAGCGAGTCACAACGCGCTAAGTATCTGGGCCGCGTGTTCCAGGACCCCATGCGCGGCACCGCAGCCGACATGCAGATTGCCGAGAACCTGGCACTCGCCAAGCGCCGCGGCCAGCGTCGCGGTCTTTCGTGGGGCGTCACCAAAGCCGAGAAGGACGAGTACGTTGAGCTGCTCAAGCGCCTGGACCTTGGTCTGGACACGCGTCTCAACGCCAAGGTCGGCCTGCTCTCGGGCGGCCAGCGCCAGGCACTCACCCTGTTGATGGCCACGCTCACCAGGCCGCGCCTGCTACTGCTCGACGAGCACACCGCGGCCCTCGACCCCAAGACGGCCTCTAAGGTGCTCAACCTGACCGAGGAGATCGTCGACGAGAACCGCCTGACCACGCTCATGGTCACGCACAACATGAACGACGCCATCCGTCTGGGCAACCGTCTGATCATGATGCACGAAGGCCACGTGATCTACGACGTGGCGGGCGATGAGAAGAAGTCGCTCACCGTAGCCGACCTGCTGCAGAAGTTCGAGGAGGTCTCGGGCGGCGAGCTCGCCAACGACCGCATGCTGCTAAGCTAAACCTACCAAAAAGGGACAGGTTTATTTTGGCAGGTTTTATCTGCGCAAACGTCAAAACCGCCGCTAAGGGACAGGCGCCCTTGCGGCGGTTTTCGCATATTATGTCGATAATCCGATATTCAACCAGACATTCTGGCTAAGGACTAAGGAAACTGCCATGAAAAGACTCCCCCGCTTTGCGTTAGCCGCCGCGTTGTTTGCCGGCGCGCTCGCAGGCATCCCAAGCCTCGCTTTCGCGGGGAACCTGCCCGCCGCTATTGACGGCTCCGTGGCCGTCATGCACACCAACGACATCCACGGCAGCTACAAGTACAGCTACAACGAAAGCAAGGGCACCGGCACTGTGGGCTTTGACGGACTGGCGGTTCTCTATAGCGCCCAGGGCAACGCCCCCGATCTTTTGCTCGATGCGGGCGACACCTTCCACGGACAGTCCTTCGCCACCATGAGCGAGGGCAAGAGCATCGCCGAGCTCATGGACACCTTCTACGCTGACGGCTACGACGCGACCACGCCAGGCAACCACGACTGGAGCTACGGCGCGGACAAACTCCGCACCATGACCGGCTACAGCACCACCGGCACGCCCTTCGCCATGCTCTGCGCGAACGCGAAGTCTACGAGCGGCGTATGGAGCTCGAGCATCACGAAGACGCTCAATCGCACCTGGGAGGATAGCGAGGATCACTCCACATTCGACTACAAAATCAAGGTCGGCGTCGTGGGTGCCATGGATGAGTCGCTGGGATCCTCGCTGCGCGCGGACCTGGTCGCGGGCACGTCGTTCTCGAGTGCCGCAAACGCCATCAATACCGAGGCAGAACAGCTGCGCAGGGAGGGCTGCGATATTGTTGTGTGTATCGCGCACACGCTCGACGCCAAGACCTTTGCCACGCGGCTCCGTGGCGTCGATACCCTTATCGCAGGCCACGAGCACATCAACCTTAACGAGAAGGTGACGGGAGCCGACGGCAAGACAATCCACGTTGTCGAGGCGGGCAGTGCCTTTGCCGAGGTGGGACTGCTTTCCATTCCGTACAAATACGACACGAATGGCACCGAGACGACCGACGATGACACGGTCACAGTCCCTGCAGACGACAGCAACGAGAAGCTCTACACCGCCAAGAACGTCAACGACCTTTTGGCAGACCCCGACAAGGGCTCCGACTACCAAAGCCGCCTTGAAGACGTCCGCAACAAGATCAAGCCGCTCGACGAGGCCTTTGAAAACGAATCGAACAAGGTGCTCGGCACATCCACCACCAACTATTTCTACGGCGAGGACGCCGCAGGCACGCATGGTTGGGAAATGGTGCGCACCACCGATTTCCGCCCCAGTAAGGAGGGCGACACCACCAAGGCCCAGACCATCGGCCATGTGATTTGCGGCTCCTATCTTGCCCTGACGAGCGCGGACCTTGCCATCGAGAACGCTGGCGGCATCCGCGGCGGCATCGCGGCGGGCAACGTGACCGCCGGCAACGTCATCGCCATCTCGCCCTACGGCAACACCGTGGAGACCTGGACCATGACCGGCGCGGACTTCCTCGCAGCGCTCGAGCACTCGCTGCAGATCAGCGACGAGTGCAATCACAGCTATGAGCTTCAGCAAGCCTACGTGGCAGCCGGCCATACCGAGCAGGAGGCGCAAGACAAGTACAAATGGCGCGATGACTCTGGCAGCGTTCTCTCCTTTGGCGGCATCAACGTGACGATTGATTGGACGCAGCCCGAAGGCAAGCGCATTGTGAGTGCCACACTTACCAAGGACGGCAGCACGCTCGACCCCGCCAAGGCCTATACCGTCGCCACCAACAACTACATCATCACCAACACGACCGACTTCCCCACCTTCGCAAACGCCACCAAGCACACCGAGTGGGGTACCTGCGAGTCAGCGCTAAGGGCGCTGATCGGGCAGAACAGCTGGGAGAGCAAGATGGCCTCGCTCGCGGGCACCATCAGCTTTGGCTCCGCTGCCGTGGACCCCACGCCCACACCGGCCCCGACGCCTAAGCCCTCGCCTAAGACGGACACGACGACCACGAAGGTCATCACCAAGAAGACGACCGGTAAGCTCGCCGCAACGGGAGACCGCACGCTGGCAGTAGTTGGCGCGTGCCTTATCGGCGGCATCATCGTCATCATGCTCGGCATTATCTGGAAGCGTCGACGCTAAGCTACACCGCCGGGCCTTGCAGCCCCACCGCGTAAACCTTATATCGAGCACAGAAGCCCGTCCGAATTTGATCGGACGGGCTTCTTGGTGGGTATCATGGTTGGACGATCATTAGGAGGTTTCCCTACATGGAATTGTTTGAGCCAATTCTTCATTTCTTTGCACAACGATGGGTCCACAACATCATCTGGGCCGTCATCTTGGCGATAGGCACCGCCGTCGCCGCCAAGGTCGTATCCAAGACCCTGAACCATCTGCTTAACCGAGACGATAACCCGCTTCCGGCATCGAGTATCTTCATCAACATCGCGCGCGCCGTCATTTGGATGATCGGCGGCAGCTTTATCCTCGACAACTGCTTTGGCATTAACGCAAACGCGCTCGTCGCCGCTCTTGGCGTCGGCGGCATCGCCATCTCGCTCGGCTTTCAGGACACGCTGTCAAACCTTATTGGCGGCATGCAGGTTACGTTTATGGGCATCATCAAGCCTGGCGACAATATCGAAGTCGGCGGCGTGTCGGGCGTGGTCCAAGACATCACTTGGCGCCATACAACGATTGAGGATGCCTGTGGACAGACCATCATTGTGCCCAACTCCAACATCTCCAAGAACACGCTCGTGCATTTGATGCCCTTTGGGCGCGTGGCCGTGCCCGTTGCCGTAAAGGACACGTCCAAGTGGGCTTCCCTTGACGCGCTGGCAGACGAGCTCACGAGCGCAACCAAAACGGCCGTCTCGCCCATCTCGGGCTTTGACAAGGAGCCCTACGTACTCTTTAGCGAGATCGGCGACTTTGGCATCAAGGGCAAGATCATCTTTATCGTCAGCGACGACAGCACTACTTTCACGGCAGCCGACGCCTGCATCCGCGCCATCGCCCCCATCATCGCCTAAACCACCGCAAAGGGGTCAGGCATCTTTGTAGTGGTTTTCATTCGTGGTACCATGGTTCATATAGTTGTTTAAACGACTAAGGGAGCAACATTATGGAAGAGGCCTATCGTCAAGCACGCAAGCGCGGCGAGCAAGGACGTCGACGCGCCATTAGCCAAAGCGAGCATCCATACCTTACGGACCTCGATAGCTTGGTTGCTCAGCTCCCCTTAGGTCAGCGAGAGAATGTCGGCCTGCGGGATATTCCGCTCGAAATGGTCGTCGGCACGGTCACCAAGGGCCGTCAGTCCGCCTTTTCGTGTAACTTTATGCCCCTGCTTCCGTTTAGCACCGAGTTCGCCCGCAAGTGGTCCAACCTCTACGACATCCAGGTGACCGAGGGCTATCGCGACCCCGTCATCGTCACCGAGTTCATGCATCGGTTCTATGTCCAAGAAGGCAACAAACGCGTCAGTGTCCTCAAATTCCTAGACGCCCCGACGGTTTCGGCCAAGGTCACCCGTCTCTACCCCGGCACATGGGATTCCGTCGAAAGCCGCCTGTACGGCGAGTTCTGCGCGTTTTGGCGCGTCTGCCCCCTATACGAGATCGAGTTCTCGCGTGAGGGAAGCTACGAAACGCTCGCGAAGATGCTCGGTCAGAACCTTATCGAAAAATGGCCGCAGAAAAAGGTCGACTACCTGCGCCACACTTTCCTGCTCTTTAAGCGTGCCTACCTTCGCGCAGGCGGCGATCACCTGGACATTACGCCCGCCGACGCCATGCTCGTCTACCTCAATGTGTACAACCAGGACCGCCTGCTGGATACGCCAACGGATATCGTCGTAAACCGCCTGTGCAAGATCTGGCGCGAGCTGGTCATTGCCGGCAAAAATGACGAGGACAAGGTCGATCTTGTCGAAGCACCGAGCGTCGACGAGGAGGAGACGCCCGCCAAGTCCACCTCTGGCGTGCTCAACTTCTTTATGGGCAAGACCGTCTACTCGACGGCCAACCCCCTGCGCATCGCCTTTATCCATGAGTTCCCCTGTGCGACGTCGAGCTGGGACAGCCTGCACGACCAAGGGCGTCAGTATCTCGATGAGCACTTTGGCGGTATCGTGCGCACCGAGGCGTTCGAGGACTGTCACGATCCGGATGTGTTCTACGCCGCCGTGGAAACGGCTGTCAAACATGGAGCAAACGTCATCTTCTCGACCTCGCACCGCCTGATGGAATACACGCTCAGGGCTGCCGTTGAGTATCCCCGGGTTCGGTTCCTCAACTGCTCTATCGGCCTTCCCCATCAAAGCGTCCGTTCGTACTTTGGCAAGATGTACGAGGCCAAGTTTCTGCTGGGCGCCCTTGCGGCCAGCATGGCGGACAACCACCGCATCGGTTACCACGCGTCGGTCTTCGCCTCGGGCGCACTCAGCGAGATCAACGCCTTTGCGATTGGCGCCTCGCTGCTCGACCCGCGCGCGCAGGTCATCCTCACCTGGGGCGATGTTCCCGCCGGTGGTCTTGCCGAAGCCATGTGCCGCGAAGGCGTAAGCGTCATGACCGGCGCTGACATGTCAAAGTCGCTCGAAGACCCAACGGCCTACGGGCTTCACCGCTTGGTCGACGGCAAAGTCACCGGCATCGCCATGCCCGTATGGAACTGGGGCCGTTACTACGAGCTCATCGTTCGCAGCCTTCTTCACGGCACGTGGGACGAGACCAGCGACGACAACCAAGTGCGCGCTGTCAACTACTGGTATGGCATGAGCTCCGGCGTTATCGACATCCGTTACGCTCCGGGCCTACCCTACCAAACGCGCAAACTCGTGCAGTTGCTCCGCAACGGCATTGTTGTGGGATCCATCAACCCCTTTGGCGGCGAGCTCCACAGCCAGAACGGCGTGGTACAGATCGAAGGCTTCCCTCCGCTGCCGAGCACGCAGATTGTCGAGATGAATTGGCTGGCGGACAACGTGGTAGGCACCATTCCGCAGCTCGACGATGAGCCGAAAGTCCCTGCCCTATGAAAATCCTTGCCATAGCCGATACCGAAGAACGATGCCTTTGGGAGTGCTTTCGCAAGGAACGCTTTGAGGGAGTCGACCTGATTTTGTCCGCCGGCGATCTGGACCCGGACTATCTTGAGTTTTTGGTTACGGTCATCAACAAACCGCTCATCTACGTGCGCGGCAATCACGATGACCGCTACGCACGTCATGCACCGGGTGGATGTATCTGCGTAGAGGACAGCGTGTACACGTACCGAGGGATTCGCATTGCGGGCCTTGGCGGGTCCATGCGTTATCGCGACGGCGCCAACATGTACACCGAACGCGAGATGTCCAAGCGCATGCGTAAGCTGTCGCGTAAGGTTAGGATGGTCGGCGGGTGCGACATTCTGCTTACCCATGCACCCGCCGCCGGTATGGGTGATCTGGACGATCTGCCGCATCGAGGATTCGAGTGTTTTAACACAGCACTCGAATCCTGGAATCCCGACTACATGGTGCACGGGCATGTGCACCAAAGCTACGGTTGCGATTTTCAGCGCGAGCGTCAGCATGTGTGTGGAACGACGATCATCAACGCCTGCGGCTATACGCAGTTTGAGCTCGACCAGACGCACTACCCCATCCGCGGCTGGCAAGCAGCTTGGCTCAACTCACAAACCATGCGCCGCGAGCTCAAACGCCACGAAGCCATCGAGTCTTCAACAGCCAGAACACCCTGGTAACCACCATAAAGGGGACACTGTCCCCTTTATGGTGGTTTTGACGCGATAGCAAGAAACCCGGTCCTGCACAAGGCAGAACCGGGTTTCTTTAGCAATGCTTGCTTTGCTCAGGCAGTAACTAAAAGTTACTCAGCCAGGAAGTCACGCTGGACAGCGGGATCGACCTTGACGCCAGGGCCCATGGTGGAAGACACGGAGATGGACTTGACGTACTTGCCCTTAGCAGAAGAGGGCTTGACGCGCAGGATCTCGGTGTACAGGGCAGCGTAGTTCTCGACGAGCTGCTGCTCAGAGAAGGACTTCTTGCCCAGGGGCACGTGGCAGATGCCGTAGCGGTCGGCACGATACTCAACGCGGCCGGCCTTGAGCTCGGAGACCATCTTGGCGACGTCCATGGTCACGGTACCGAGCTTAGGGTTCGGCATAAGGCCACGGGGACCAAGGATCTTACCGATGCGGCCAACCTTGGCCATCATGTTCGGCGTAGCGATAGCGGCGTCGAAGTTGATCTCGCCCTTCTGGATCTGGGCGACGAGCTCGTCGGAACCGATGATGTCGGCGCCGGCAGCCTCGGCCTCGCGGGCCTTCTCGCCCTCGGCGAAGACGGCAACACGAACGGTCTTGCCGGTGCCGTGGGGCAGGGAGATGGAACCACGGATGTTCTGGTCAGCCTTACGAGTATCGATGCCCAGACGGAAGTGGGCCTCGATGGTCTCGTCGAACTTGGCGGTGTCGAGCTCCTTGATGAGCTTGGCAGCCTGAAGGGGGGTGTAGAGCGTGGCGCGGTCGATCTTCTCGGCAGCGGCGTTATAGCTCTTACCATGCTTAGCCATGTGCATTACCTCCTGTGGTTAAACGGGCGTGAGCCCTCCCACATCGTATCGTGTGCCCTATTGCACACATATAACGGGCGCCCCGGTCAGAACACCCGTCATTACCTAAAGAAATCGCTACTCAGCGATGGTGACGCCCATGGAGCGGGCGGTACCGGCGATGATCTTCTTGGCGGCGTCAATGTCGTTGGCATTGAGGTCCGGCATCTTGATCTCGGCGATCTTGGTGAGCTGCTCCTGGGAAAGCTGACCAACCTTGTCGGCCTGGGGCTTAGCGGAACCAGACTTGAGGTTCAGCTCCTTCTTGATGAGGTGAGCCGCCGGCGGGGTCTTGGTGATGAAGGAGAAGGACTTATCCTCGTAGACAGAGATCTCAACGGGGATGATGTCGCCCTTCTTGTCCTGCGTCTCGGCGTTAAAGGCCTGGCAGAACTGCATGATGTTCACGCCAGCAGCGCCCAGGGCAGGACCGACGGGAGGAGCGGGGTTAGCGGCACCAGCAGGAATCTGAAGCTTAATGACGTTGGCAACCTTCTTCTCAGCCATGGTCATTCCTTTCGAATCACGAGTGTGAAGTACTTGCTATATCGTAAGCACGCACGTGTTAGAAGCACTCCTGAGATGAGCAGTCACAGAAGAAGCACGCTCGCGCGAACGGACGAAAACTTAAGCGATGACAGCGACCTGGTTAAAGTCGAGCTCGACCGGCGTCTCGCGGCCAAAGATCATCAGCGTGACCTTGAGCTTGCCAGCCTCGGTGTTAACCTCGGAGACTTTGCCATCAAAGTCGGTAAGCGGGCCATCGGTGACGCGGACGGACGTGCCGACCTCAATATCAACCGAGGTACGCTTGGGCGAATCGCCCTTACCGGGACGACGAGTCATCTTATTGTACTCGTCGCGGGAAAGCGGAGCGGGCTTGCCGTTGCCGCCCAGGAAACCGGTAACGCCGGGCGTGTTGCGAACGCACGTCCATGCATCGTCATCCATCTCCATACGGACCAGAACATAACCCGGGAAAATCTTGGAATCCTTGGTCTCGCGCTTGCCACCCTCTTTAATCTCAGTAACGCGCTCCATAGGAATCTCGATATCAAAGATACGGTCCTGCATGCCCATAGTCTCGATACGATGCTCGAGATCAGACTTAACGCGGTTCTCGTATCCAGAGTAAGTGTGAACGACGTACCAACGCTTAGACATGGTTTAGCCCCTCAATCCAGAAAACAGAGCAAGAGCCTCGCCAAAGCCAGCATCGAGCAGAGCGATGACGACGCCGACGACGATCAGAGAAGCGCAAACGACGACCGAGTAGTTCACGAGCTCCTTCTTATCGGGCCACGTGACGCGCTTCATCTCGGACTTGACCGAAGCGAAATACTTCTTGGTGCGGGCGAAGAAGCCAGGCTTCTCGTTCTTCTTGGACTTCGCAGCCTTCTCGTTCTTCTTGGCAACGGCCTTCTTGGCCTCAACCTTGGAGTTGGCGGCAGCGTTGTTGGCGGGTGCCGGCTGCTGAGCCTTCTTCTTGTTCTTCTTGTTGGCCATTTGGGTTACCTCCGCGCAATGCGCTTATACATGAGTAAACCGTAAGCCCCCAATGGGAGCTTACGGAATAATGACTGGCACGCCAGGAAGGACTCGAACCCTCAACACTCGGTTTTGGAGACCGATGCTCTACCAATTGAACTACTGGCGTATGTGACTAGAGACTAGCGGGTCTCTTTGTGCAGCGTGTGGTGACGGCACCAGGGGCAATACTTCTTGATCTCCATACGATCAGGCATGTTCGCCTTGTTCTTGGTGGTCGTATAGTTGCGGCGCTTGCACTCAGTGCACGCAAGAATAACTAGAGTACGCATGTATCCTGAACCTTTCATTTCCGCCCCGTACGGGCACGAGATGGTACTTTATCAGCTCTACGTAAGGGCTGTCAACGAAAACCTCGAGTCAATTGGTTCTCGGTGGATCCATTCATATTTGGAACACATCAATGAAGCCATCGAGAGCTAATCGACGGTGCATCCAGGACCATTATCGATCCTCTTGACACCAGCAACGGCTCAATATCCATTGCAGAAAAGAACCCGGCACCCATATAAGTGCCGGGTTCTCTAAGTCAGCTATATCAAAGAGCTAATTTACTCAATGATCGTGGAGACGATGCCCGAACCGACGGTGTGGCCACCCTCGCGGATAGCGAAGCGCAGGCCCTCCTCCATGGCGATCGGGTGGATGAGGTCGCCCTCGATGGTGATGTGGTCACCAGGCATAGCCATCTCGGTGCCCTCGGGGAGCTTGACCGTACCGGTAACGTCGGTGGTACGGAAGTAGAACTGAGGACGATAACCATCGAAGAACGGGGTGTGACGGCCGCCCTCCTCCTTGGTCAGAACGTAGATCTCGCCGGTGAACTTGGTGTGCGGGGTAACCGAACCGGGCTTGCAGAGAACCTGGCCGCGCTCGATGTCCTCACGCTTGATGCCACGGAGCAGCAGACCGACGTTGTCGCCAGCCTCGCAGAAGTCCATGGACTTACGGAACATCTCGATACCGGTAACGACGGTGTTCTGGGTATCCTTGATGCCGACGATCTCGACGGGCTCGTTGAGCTTGAGCTCACCGCGCTCGACACGGCCGGTAGCAACGGTACCACGGCCGGAGATGGTCATAACGTCCTCAACGGCCATCAGGAACGGGAGGTCGTTGTTACGAGCAGGCGTCGGGATGTACTCGTCGACGGCGTTCATGAGCTCGCGGATAGCGTCCATCCACTTGGCGTCGCCCTCGAGAGCGCCCAGAGCGGAACCACGGATGACGGGGATGTCGTCGCCGGGGAAATCGTACTCGGAGAGGAGCTCACGGGTCTCCATCTCGACGAGGTCGATGAGCTCGTCATCGTCAACCATGTCGCACTTGTTCAGGAAGACGACAATGTAGGGAACGCCGACCTGACGGGCGAGCAGAATGTGCTCGCGGGTCTGAGCCATGGGGCCGTCGGTAGCGGCGATGACCAGGATAGCGCCGTCCATCTGAGCAGCACCGGAGATCATGTTCTTGACGTAGTCAGCGTGGCCCGGGCAGTCAACGTGAGCGTAGTGACGGGCAGCAGTCTCGTACTCGACGTGGGAGACGGAGATCGTAATGCCGCGCTCGCGCTCCTCGGGAGCCTTGTCGATGTTCTCGAACGCAGTGAAGTCAGCCTTGCAGCCCTCGGTCTCGGAGAGAACCTTGGTGATGGCAGCGGTCAGCGTGGTCTTGCCGTGGTCGACGTGACCAATGGTGCCGATGTTAACATGCGGCTTAGTACGCTCAAACTTCTCTTTGGCCATAAAGCCCTCCTCTAAACAGGTCGTCCCCGGACGGGACTTTGCCTTTATACCATAGTGGCCTCTCAACATACTATTGAGAAGCCACCGTGTTACCTATGGTAGCGGTGACTGGATTCGAACCAGTGACGCCACGGGTATGAACCGTGTGCTCTAACCAACTGAGCTACACCGCCGGATGGAGCCTGCAACCAGACTTGAACTGGTGACCTCTTCGTTACCAACGAAGTGCTCTACCGACTGAGCTATACAGGCACTTGACGGGTGGGAGCTATAGGATTCGAACCTATGTAGGCAGAGCCAACGGGTTTACAGCCCGTCCCCATTAACCACTCGGGCAAACTCCCAATCGTTCAAGTATCCGCAGGTTCTTTGGTCTTTTGGACCGCCGCCCCCGCGAACGAAAAAGATAATACGATGCAACCTTGGGGGCTGTCAACGAAAACCTCTAGATACACGGCCCCGGGCGTATCTATATTCCTTTGACCTGCTGTTTTGTTGAGTTGGGATATGAGGGACGGTGGTTTTGGATACTGAGGTGACGTTTCCCAAGGTAACACTTTGCTGTAGTGGAGTACACCTTCAGTATCGAACTTCGATACCAGCTTATTTGCACCTATATATAGGTCGAGATCGGGGCTGCCCAGACAGAAGATTGCTCTTCCCAGGCAAAATCGAGCGTGGATTTTCTTCCGTTTGAAATCGAGCGTGGATAATCTCCCACTTTGCCGTGCCATCGAATCCAAAGTGGCAGATTATCCACGCTCATTCACTAGGCGGAAGATTTTCCACGCTCGTGTGTCCGATAATCCACGCTCGGTTACGACAGTTAAACCCGGTCCGGCCTTTGTCTCGATCTGTAACATTTAGAGAACATTTTTTCCCTATCTGTTACAGATCGAGATGTTTCGCAGAGACCTCAGCTTACGTCTCATTCTGTAACAGCTAGAACGGTTTTCAGCCTCTTCGTGTTACAGATCGAGATGTTATCGGCCGTCCCTTGGCAATGTCTCGATCTGTAACTATAAGGAAGGTCTTCAGCCCACTCGTGTTGCGAATCGAGACAAACCTGAAGCTCGGTTGGCGCCAAACACGCTGACTTATCGACATAAAGACGATATGAGAAAGCCATTGGGGGCCGCCTCCCCCGCGGCGCAGCTTCTTTCCGCGGGCTCGGGGTGCCACAATGGGCTTTGAGTATCGGCCCGTGCGGTAGCCCTTACCGCACCTGCGGGGAGGAGGCTTCCCATG
>JAXJMV010000028.1:0-4434 GCA_036312985.1 Collinsella sp. | reverse complement strand
TAGCTTGCCAGGCAAGCGTCGACTAAGCCATGCAGCGTGCGCGGGCTCTCCCGACGGGAAACGAAAAAGCCCGGTTTCAAACCGGGCTCGAACGAACATGCCTATTGACAATGGCTTTCTCATATTAGGAAAAAGGTCAGAGGCTTAACACCTCTGACCTGCGCTTTTGATGGTGGGCGATACAAGATTCGAACTTGTGACCCCATCCGTGTGAAGGATATGCTCTACCCCTGAGCCAATCGCCCGTCGCCTTTCGGCAAAAGAGATACTATCATAGCCGAGCGTGGTTTACCAAGAACTTTTTGCCCCCGATTTTAAATTCGTGAGTGCCAGTCAAGCCAAAGCAACCAAAGCAATCGGCAAAACCGCAGCTAAACTACCATTTACCGCTTTATCCACGAGGTCTCAGGACGGCAGATAAGTCGAGCGTTGTTGTAAGCCATGTCGAGCGTGAGGCAGGTGCGTGCGGCGTAGAAGCCGTCCTCGCGTTGGATGGTCAGTGCCAGTTCGGGCTTGTCGCCGGTTAGGCACAGCGGCAGCAGCAGCTGGATCCGGCCGCCGTAGAACTGCGGCACGGCGAGCGTGTAGTTGGCGGCGGCGCGGCGGGCGGCCTCGACGACGGCTCCCTCAAAGGCGCGGCGCAGCAGTAGCGAGTTGCCCTCCCCCATCAGGCTGGCGGGAATACGCGTGAGGTTCTCCTCATCGCCCAGAATGTGGTCGATGTTGGAGCGGATGGGCAAGCGGTAGTCAAAGACCAGCTGAGGGGTCCTCGGCAAAGCGCACGCGGCACGGCAGGTACTCAAACGAGACCAGCATGGGGTCGCTCTCCTTAAAGAAGCCCTTCAAAAACCAGCGCTGGCGCGCGTCGGGCTTGGTGTTGGGCTCAAACAGGCCATAGATGGTCTCGTAACGGCGCGTGTACAGGCCGGTGTTGAACAGGCAGCGGTCGTCATCGAACACCAACGGCAGGTTGGACGGCGCGGTCTGGTCCACGTCGCGCTCGGTCAGGAACACCGCGCGGCTAAACGAGAACGACAGATAGTTTTTGAGGATGCGGTTACTGGGACCCCAGTCCTCGGGGTCGGCTAGATCGACCAGGCGGTCGTAGCAGGGCTCGGGGCAAAACGCGAAGTCGTACACATTGCTGCACAGGGTGCTAGGGAGTTCCATGTGGCGTCCATTCCATTCAATAACCGGCATGCGGATGCTTAGATTCTATACGTGCGACGCACCGTCGAGACGCACAACGCAATTGCGCCTTAGTTCTTTGACGAGCTCGTCGCGGGAGCGGCTTTCGGATACGAGGTCCTGGATCCAGGCGTAGTGCGGGAAAAACCGAGATCTGTCGACCAGACCCCGATTTTACGCTTTCGAGACATGCTTTTTTAAATAGCAGATGTCTTGGGGCTGCTATGGCGGCCATGTAATTTGAAAAATGGAAGTCCGATCAACAAATAGGGGTGCCACGGCAAACGCCGGGGCACCCCGTCTCAGAACCTATATTGCTTTCCCCTAATCCTCTAAGTACTTAGAGGAATGCAAGGACAACAGCAAAGACAATGCACGTGACACCTATCCCGAGCGGAAGTCGTGCCTTCTTCTTTTTGTCCTTAATAAGAAAAGCCTCGATTGCAGACGCAAGGACCAGAAATCCGCCGATAATTAGCAGGTCAAGCGCAACGAAACGGACGGTCGAAATATCGGAAGAGATCCCTCCGGCATTAACGTTCACGAGCGTAAAGATCGCGGCGAAGACGGCAAAGAGTGCCAGCACATTACCGTAAATACGAGATTCGATATTGGCAACTTCTTCCTTTTTGTCTTCAACCTTTTTGAGCTCTCCGGCATAGACGTCGGAATAGTCGGCGAGTCCATTAAAGTTAAGCTCATCGGAAAAGGCTCCATGGTAAGGATGGGCAACCGTGCCTTCGACGTGCTGGAATGCGACCTGCGCGATGCCCTTAGACTTATCGAGGGTAATGGTGCTGCCGCTTACGTTTGTAACACGATAGAACAGCCTAGTTCCATGGCCAGGGAAATAGAGCGGTGCATCCAAAGAAAGCCCTTGGCGAATGCGCGAATTGCGCAGAAGTACGCTAGCGGTCAGATTGTTGGGTAGCGCGACACATTCAACGCAAGAGACAAAAGTCGAGTCTCCGGGGCCAAGCTCGACCTCGAACTGCTTGCTTTCATTAATGTAGAATCCGTCGGTGCGCAAGTCATACGTAACCTGGCCGATGTTCGAAGCATCGGCATTGAGCAGCACCTTGTTGTCGATAAGCTCTTGAATCTTAGTATCGCTCAAGTACATATGAACCACTTCCTTAGGACAACGAGTATAGCACTGAGGTATTGCACTGGCGGCTGTCCCCAAAGGGGACACAGGTGAAGTAAGTTCAACTTCTCTACTCGGCACGCACCCTTAAATAAACTCTCCCGTCTCCAGGTCAACGAAGTCCGCGAGCTTTATCTTTCCGGAGAAGCCGCTCCCCTTGTACTTTCCTGCGTAGGTCTCAGTGTCGAACTTGAACGAAATGTTATACAGCTTTCCAGTCTTTGTCTTCCTGATTAGCCCGTTTTCCAGCATATAGCTCAGTACCCTCTTATGGCTTTCTCTATCGTTTCCGTTTAGGTAAAAGCAGCAGACACCTTGTTTCGAGCCCGCCGCGATGAGCGTTTCGGGATTCGAGTATTTGGCCTCTACGACGACGCCATCAAGAACTGCGGTTCCGACAATGTCGTCCATGAGGGCGGTTTTGAATGGAGAGAAGAAGAACATCCATTTGCCGCATTGGACAGGATTTATGTCGTGGATTCGCTCCTTATTGATAAACCAAATCCATGAGAACGATTTGACCCTGGCAATCGAGCCGGATTCGTTAAGAAGCGTTTCTTCGACGGACGGCGTTAATTCCTCGTTGTTGCCTGTGTTATTTGAGCTTGCCATTGCATTAATCCTAACAGTCGCCCTTAATAAAGCTCCTCGCCAGCAGCCTCGAGCGCTTGTATCGCTGCGCGTTTTAGCTCATTGAGACTTTCGTAGCCGCTTTCCGACAGCTGGATTATTCGCACGTTGAATGAGTCACCGTACTTGTAATCGGCATACACATCGCAATTGCCCCTACCGAGAAACTGTATGGCCGCTCGATCAATTGCCTTTGCGCTTTGGCCTACGTAGTACAGATCTTTGGTTGCATTATGGACAATGAAGATGCCAGTAATTTCGCCTTGCTGTGTCAGGGCCTTTCGCTGAGACATAAACTCTTCGGCGCTCGCGGCGATTTGAGGATCATCTTCTAGGAGCGATTGGCGTAGCCCTAGTAGATTCTCTTGTTGCCTTGATGCAGTAATAACAAGAAAGAGCCCGTCCACAAAAAAGAATAAGCCAAGGAGTAAGAAAGTAAAAGAAAGCGAGCCATATATGTTGGCACTCGATGGCAGAGCGGAAAAGAAACTGACAATTGCCAATACAAGCCCAGTAACGCTGATGACTTTTCCGATTGGGATGAGCCTCCTTGGAGGGGCCGATGCGACGGTTTTGATTTGATAGTAGTTCCTCATGTTATGACTCCAGTGATATAGGCAATTGGGTCCAAATGAAGCTTTATAAACGGTAGCATTTGGATTGCAATTATCTTATCGCTCTGGCAGATGGGGTGTAAGGCTCAACATCGGTAATGGATCGAGAGGCAGTCGAGCTGAACAAAATAGTGCCGTCGCAGCGATGGCTGATACGGCACCAATCTCTAAGAAATTGATTTAGTAGTAGGCTAAAGACTTCTGCAATAGCTGCATTCATCCCTCTCTGGTCTCACTTAAACGGGGCCTTAACAGCGAAATGCGGCAGCCAGGAGCGTTGTTCCCAGAAGGAAAAGCGTTACGGAAGCGGCAATCCAGTCGCTGTCGGCGGTCTTGGGGAGTGTCGTTGCGGTCGTGCTGGTGGCTTTGGGCTTAGAGGACGCAGGCACTGTGGTCTTGGTCACCGTCGTCTTGATCGTTATGTTTGTTTTGGGCGACGTGGCCGCAGGTTTCACCGTTGGATCCGTCGTCGGCCCCGCACCGGGCTGCCCTGCAGCAGGGCCGGCACTACCATCTGGTTTACCCTCCCCGCATCCAGGCACGTCGTCTCCATCGGTCTCCCCTGCCGGTGGCGTGGCGGCATCGGGCTCAACCACCACATGCGGTGCCATCGCACCGGCAGCATTCACCACGCCGTCAGCACCAAAGGCCCCGCCGGCAGGCGTCACAAACCGTGCGGACACAAAATGAAATATATGTTATGTTAAGGTTAGAAAAAACAGTACGTGACATAAAACTATCAAAAAGTAAAAAAGAGAAAGGAGGTTTATCGAATGCGAGCAAAGAAGTTGAGAACGAAAGTAGTTGGTCTTGTAGCAGCAGTTATGGTTGTCGGCGCTCCACTTACAGCGTGGG
>JAXJMV010000027.1:0-1888 GCA_036312985.1 Collinsella sp. | reverse complement strand
CCGCGGCCTCACTCGGTCACCTGGAACATGGGAGACGGCGGTCGACGAAACTGGAGAGGAGGTATTACGAGCTCCTGTGCGAATTGAAGGGAGCGCTCCCGCAAACTGCCTATTGACAACTTATAGGAGCGTCGGTTTTACGAGCGACGAATTCGGTGTGCTCAGCTACCCCCAATCCAACGTAGTAAACCGGCGTGGTTTTAAAATGGCACTTAATTACTGGCAGCATATAAAGTAGTAATAATGCTCACTTGAACAATATTACTTACCAATACCAAGCCAATTGCACAGAACGTTGGCTCGCAATCTGGTCTCAGCGCATCTCATCGCCTCGGTTTTTGGTTTGTAGCGCAACTCCAATCGCTCACACACACTGTGAATGATGGCATCAAGCTGATCGTGATCATTGAGCATGTCATGGGTTACAAGAAATACGTCGTATCCCATGCTTTGTAATGCTGTCATTCGTGCGGCATCGTGGTCCAGCACGGCGCCTGAACCATGGATAACCTCTCCCTGAAGTTCGATAAGCACAGCTTTCATTATTATTGGGTTTACGATGACGATATCGCCGTAACAGATTTTCTGACCTGCGATTTTTCGAGCTGAATTCGACAGCGGTGTTAAGTCGTTGACGTATATGTTTTTAAACTCCGCTCCGCCAGTACGCCTCGGAAGACTTAGCAACATGATTCCAGCAACTTCTAGCGGGGATGCCGCAATACCCATTACCTGCCGTGCGGCTTCGTAGAATTGTTTTCCCCACATCTCGCCCTTAACCTTCGCTGCAAATCTGTGCAGTTCTTCTATTTCAATAAGAGGCTTTCTCATCCAGAGCGATGTGCCTTTTCCGTTTGCTTTATTTCCGGATCCGTCATTCTGCTGCCCACTTTGATCATTCTCGCTGTCCTTCTGGCTCGCACGAGCATAGACTCGCTTCCATGGGGCCTCGTCTTGGGTTTCATCTAGTTCAAAAAGACTTTCTGTGGTGTACTGCTCTTCTTCTGATTTTGCTTGCTCAAGTGCCATGTCGACCGCGGGCGATGGTTTAAAAACCGAAAACCATCCGCAGAGCTCGTACATGGCCAGAACCAGGTCGCATGAAGAAACGCTTCGAGTCATGGTGAATAGCGTATGAAGAGGGTCTGTGACGCTAAAGCCCATGCCCGTGTCGATCGAGACCTTCTCTGTATAGGCGCTGTTCCATCGGATGGTACGTCTTGTCTCGGAATGTAGGTTGCTTCGAGTTGATGCTGCTGTGATGACTGGGGTCTTGAGGACGTCGGTTACGAATGGGGCTTGGGATAGAGCTCGCCAGCCTTCTTCGGAGTTGGGCAGGCGCGGGTAGAGATCGCGCACCTGTGGCGGGCAGCGCCAGTAACGGAATGCGGTGTTTGCGCAGACGATTTCGTCCATTTGCGCCTCCCCTGGTATCGGCCGTAGACCATGCGGTTGTGGTCGTGGACGATTATCTACCGGGGCATCATGCGGGTAAGTACCGGAAGCTGACCAAACGCTGACCAAAAGCTTGACGAGTTCTGCCGAAAACCGTCGTGTGATAGAAATCCGCTGGAAGACGCTCTGGGCATGCGGTCCCTGTCTCCACATTTGCGCTCGAATCACATGGGGAGTTCATTGAAATTACGGATGTGTTTTATACAAAACATGCAATGGCGTCAAAAAAGGGCGCGATAAAAAAAGACGCCTTATACGACTTCGAGTCGATTTTGGTGTCGGCCTTGGTGTCAAAAGACGATATGAGAAAGCCATTGGGGGCCGCCTCCCCCGCGGCGCAGCTTCTTTCCGCGGGCTCGGGGTGCCACAATGGGCTTTGAGTATCGGCCCGTGCGGTAGCCCTTACCGCACCTGCGGGGAGGAGGCTTCCCAT
>JAXJMV010000026.1:0-3718 GCA_036312985.1 Collinsella sp. | reverse complement strand
CTATCGAAACACATCTCCACCGTTCCTTCAACTGGGAAAACGGCGCCCCCGGACCCCAGGAGGGGCCGCGGGGGCGTTCAGCTAAGTGCGGGAATGGCCTATTTGCTCAATGTGTTCGGCTGAGATCGGAAATCAACCGAGAAATATGAAAGGGCGGTAGCCGAAAGCGGATTGCCGCTTCTTCCGTTCCATGCTTCTCCTCTCATGAATGGAAAAGATCAGTTCAAGGACTTGGACATCAGTGAGAGAAAAAGGCTGTTTTCACTATTTCGAGTTATGTTTCGACATTTGCCCATCTCGTACAAGGTGTTTGTATTCAAGACGCATCGGTACCGAACTCTTAAACAGATTGCTGATGCAATGCGGCGTGAAATCATCGATTTCATATTCGACAATTTGAGTTGGTTTCAGCAGTTTGATGCTGTAAAGATTTACTACGATGGGGGACAGGGTTCGGTTTCGAGTGCGCTTCACAAGGCAATCGATTACGCTTTGGCTAAAAATGCAGTTATCTATAAGCCGACAACTTCATCGGATTACTATTTGGCTCAGGCCGCGGACTATATCTGTACCATTGAGTTTACGAGTCTGAAATATCAGGCGAATAAGCAGACTAATACTGACCAGAAGTTTTTTGGTGGTAGTACTGCGTTTAAAAAAGGCTTACTAAAAGAAATTAGAAAGAAGGCCGTCTCAAATTAGCTACCTCCTGGTCACTACGACGCCAGTGTGGCAATGACGGCTTCGTCGCCGGCGTATATTAGGGTGTTGCCATCGGGGATGATCGTTTGGCCTTCGCGCTTGAGCATCACCACAATAAACGGATGCTTGCCTTGCGGCACATCGCGCAGGCGCTGGCCGGCCAGGCGACCGTGGGGTGTCACGGTGACCTCGCGCAGCGTAACCTCGGCACGCTCTTCGAACGTTGGGGCGGCCATCACCAGCAGATCGCCTTCCTGGATCACGGTATCGCCGTTGGGCAGCACCGGATGGGCGCCGTCACGCAGCACCAAGACCACCAGCATGTCCGTTGCGCTGCCAATATCGGCGAGCGAGCGTCCGGAAAACGGATGGCCCGCGCCCACCTTGAACTTGACAAACGACATGCCGTCCTCGTCGCGGTAATCGTTAAACGTACGGCGCACGTCGCCTTCCGCGTCGATCATATTGAGCTTTTTCGCCACCGCCGGTAGCAGCGAGCCCTGCACCACAATGCTCGACACGGCAATCACAAACACCAGGTCAAATAGGTCGTGTCCGCCGGGAACGCCGGCCACCACGGCAAAGAGACTAAAGACGACCGAAGCTGCTCCGCGCAGACCCGCCCAGCTTACGAGCGCAACCTGGCGAGGGTTCGTCCTAAACGGCGCCAGCAGCATGCCTACGGCGATGGGGCGGCTCGCAAAGAGCATAAACGCCATGAGTGCCAGGCCCGGTAGCAGCATTTGCGGCAGGCGTGCGGGTGTAACGAGCAGGCCCAGCAAAAAGAAGATGGTCATCTCGGCCATCTCGGTGAGAGTGTCAAAAAAGTGCGCCATCTCGACCTTGCCAGTGATGTCGCTCGCACCCAGCACAATGCCGGCCAGGTATACAGCCAAAAAGCCGTTGCCGCCCAGATAGCTTGGTAGTGCGTAGGCGACGATCGCCACGGCGAACAAAAAGATGGTCTGCGCGCCCTCGGCCGTTGCGTGCGCGCGTTCAATCAGGCGGCCCGCCGCCCAGCCGATGGCAAGGCCCAGGCCCGCGCCCAGGATAATCTGCTTGGCCAGCAGTGCGGGAATGTTGATGTCGCCGCCGGCCGCGAGTGTGGCGAGCACGGCGGTGAGCATGTAGGCGACGGGGTCGTTGGAGCCCGATTCGACCTCGAGTAGCGAGTCGGTGCCGCCCCTCAGCGACAGGTTGTGCTCGCGCAGCACGCTAAAGACGCTGGCCGCGTCGGTGGATGCCACGACCGATCCCAACAGCAGGCCGTCAATCCAGTTGAACCCCAGCGCGAAGCGGGCGAACACGCCGGTGATGCCGGCAGTGATGACGACGCCGAGCGTGCTCAGCAGCACCGCCGGCACAGCGACGGGTTTGGCACGGTCGATATTGGTGTTAAAGCCGCCGTAGAACATGATGAACAGCAGCGCCGTGCTGCAGACGGTTTCGGTGAGCGCATAGTCGCTAAAGTCGATATGCGCCGGGCCGTTGACGCCCAACAGCATGCCGAGCGCGATAAAGATGAGCAGGGTGGGGAAGGGGAGTTTTTTGCCGACGGGTTTGATGGTCAGGCACAAAATGATGACGAGGCCGATAAAGAGAAGGATCTGGTTCATAGATGGTGTCCGCTCCTGGGTGGTTGGCGTGGCACGGTCGGTTGCCTGCGGTTATTTGTACCCAAAGATGGTGGGTTTATGGGGTTGGATTGCGGGCGTGCGCGATATCGTCATAGACGGCTGCCGTCTTTGCCTCTGCTCGGAAACCCTTTCCAGCTTTATTGCAACGGAGTACAATGGGTAACGTTTAAGTTCAACTTGAAGTTTTAGTTGCGGCACCGGGCTTCGGCCGCAATGCAAGGAGAGGCGTACCATGGCGATCTATGTGACATCTGACGCTCACGGGCACGTGCGTGCGCTTGACGAGGCCCTGTCTAAGATCTCGTTGACGTCCGACGACACACTGTACGTGCTGGGCGACATGATCGATCGCGGGCCCGATCCGGTCGGCGTTATTAAGCTCGTGCGCTCGCTGCCCAACGCCCGCGTGCTCAAGGGTAATCACGAGCAGATCATGCTCGATGCCATCATTGGCCAGGATCCGCTCGATGCCGAGACCTGGGATATCAACGGTGGCTGGACGACGCGCGAGCAGCTCAACGACATGGAATTTGAGGCATACGAGGAGCTCGTGCGATGGATGGCCGCGCTGCCGCTCTACGCAGTGGTCGAGACCGAGGAGCGCCCGTATCTGCTGGTACATGCTGGAATCGAGATGAAGGCGGCGCGCGCGTTTTTGCTTGAGCATGGTGTCGATTGCGGCGACGGCAGGGGAGCGGTCGATGCCGATCGCGAGCTGCTGCAGCAAATGCTCGCCGTACAGTCGTCCGATGACTTGCTCTGGATTCGTCACGGCTATTGGGATGTGCCGACCGGGCTGCTTTCTACCGAGGGCAGGGGCCCGGTCGTGGTGAGCGGTCACACTCCCACGGTATCGCTTGGTCGCTATTGCGAGGTCGGTGGTCTGGCGGGGCTCGATGAGGAATCGGGACGCGGGCAGATCGTGCGCTTGGGCGGCGAGGACACTGCCGGTGTGCCCGATCGCATCGACATCGACTGCGCCGCCGCCACCGGCTCCGAGTTCGGCCGCGTGGGCATCCTGCGCCTGGACGACGGGGCGGAGTTCTACGCGAACATCAACCCGGGCGAATAATCGGTGCAAGTGGTAGCTAATTTGGGACGGGACTTTTTTGACTACTTTTGCCCTTCTGCCCGCTAATTGACTTCTCTCGGACGGGGATTAAATAATCATTTGGCTACCCGCTGGCTAAGTGAGTAGACTTTTTTGGAAATGCCGAGCACCCAACATATTTGCCTCAATAAAACCGACGCTCCTATAAGTTGTCAATAGGCAGTTTGCGGGAGCGCTCCCTTCAATTCGCACAGGAGCTCGTAATACCTCCTCTCCAGTTTCGTCGACCGCCGTCTCCCATGTTCCAGGTGACCGAGTGAGGCCGCGG
>JAXJMV010000025.1:0-32507 GCA_036312985.1 Collinsella sp. | reverse complement strand
CACTCTTCTTCTTTCCGGACATGCCGTCCTCCGATCTCCCGGGGCCGGCCGATCCGGCCCTCAGGGTATCGGGTTCCCACATTCATCCGTACATGTGCGGATGAATGTGGGAGGTGTTCGGATAAAGTCGATAATCAAGGTTTCATATTTCTCTATTCCCTCAGCAATGGGAATATCTTGTTCATGAAAAAAAAAGGCCACAAGATAGTATCTTTCACGAAGATCATCGCTTCCAGATTCATCAATAAAGATACTCAGCTCTCGCATGGGCAATCCTTAATAAAAAAGCCGGGGAAAACGTCCCCGGCACTTGGAAGCCCTCTCTTAAGAGATGACCACCTAATTTATACCATGAAATTGGACGTATGTTCAAGCTTGAGTATAAAATACAAACATATGTTCGTCAATAGCAAAGATGGCAATCATTCAGCGTCATCGTCAACGGCAAAGTCGCGGAGGTTGAGGCCTTCGCGTTCGGCTCGGGCTAGGAGCTCTTGCGGCAACTCGTCCTCGATATCCATCACGTCGAGCATGGCGGCCGGAAAGCCCACGCCGGCTGCACTCCCCGCACGGTCGAGCAGGCTCTCGCGTAGCTGATCTGCGTCAACTTCGATCTTCATGGTGAAACCTCCTATCGAGCCAAGCCCCTACTCACCAGCACCGAGCGCGTCAACAGCAGCAACAAAAGCCGCAACCTGCTTGTCGTCCATCTGTGCAGCCAAACGCCCCACGGGCTCATCGTAGGCGAACTGCACCTTATCGATAAAGCAATCCCAAGCACGCTCATCCACACGCACGGCGGCCTCGCAATACTGGCCGAGCTTTTTGAGTCCATACCAAAACGCATTCACATGACGCGCGGGGTCCTCGTCCAGCACACCATCATAGCGGCGCCCGTTAAACTCCCGCATACGCGCCACGGCGACCTCGAGCGAATCGCCGCCATCAGCCGAAGCCTCGTCCACAAGCTCGGGAATCGGAACCTCGCGCTGAACATTATGCCTGGTAACACCGTCATACTCGCCCACTAGCACGTCTTCGTCAAGCCGAGAATCGTAATCGAAATAGCTCAAGCCACTGCAAACCCCATGCGGCGAGCCCGTACCAAACGCACAGAACAACCCGCCGTCGGCAACAACGCGACGGTAGGTCTCAAACGACTTCTTAACCTGAGCAAGCAACTCGGAAAGCTCCCCAGCATCGCACGCCGTCTCGCACGCAACGCACGCAGACTCGGGCAACGATACCGGCTCCACCGTGCTCCCCGCAACGCGGGCGGCGCGCTCGGCCCGATACGCCTGCGCCGCCAAGCGCGCTCGCTGCGCAGCGCCGCGCACGTTGGTAAGCTCGCGCTCCAACGCCACGTCGCCAGCAACATCACCGACCACGTTGTCCACAAACCCGTCAGCGCGCTGCGGGCCAGTCGCACTCAGCTCAGACTCAAACGTCGCTATGATCATGCCCGCAAGGTCCGTCGCATCGGCGGCACAACGCATCTGCTCCAGCTGCGTACATAGCAGGTCTGCGTCCAAAGGCACAGCATCCACAACGTGCACGTCACCCAAACGTGCCACGTCCTGCAGCACTAAAGCGCTGGCCGCATCGTACGCCGCGCGCACCTTGTCCGCCGTATTCGCACGTAGCTTTACCTCGATAAACGCAAGTGTCTGCTCCAGACGCGTCAGCAGCCCGGCCTTGTCCTCCATGCGCAAAAAGGCAGCATAGCGGCGCTCCATCCGTAGCGGTCCAACAATGCCCACCTGCTTGCGAGCGCGTGCAAGCGCGGCGCCCTCAACACGGCGAACATACCCGTCAACAGCCCGCACGGCAGACTCGCGCGCAGCGTGCTCGGAAGCCTCGACGCCCCTAAGCACACCCAACAGCCCGCGGGAGCGCGCCTTGCGCACCAGCTCCCCGCGATCGCACTGCTCAAGCGCCGTCTGACGCTTGCCTACCGATTCAAAGCCAAACAGCTCGTCGAGCAGCTCGCCAACAGAACGCTCGCCCGCCATGGCAAGGCCTCCTCACGCACTACGCACCAACATGTACGCGGGCCCACGCGCACGCAAGCCCGCTCGCCCGCACTCCTACAGATCCAGCGCCTTCTTCGCGGCGTCTACCGGGTCGCCATCCATGTAGAACACCGGACTCAAGCCCGAAATAATCTCGGACGAAACACTCTGCAAACCCGCAATAGCACTCAGCGGCAAAATCACACGCTTGGCGCCGGCGTTTTTGGCCACGCGCATGATGTCCTCGAGCCCACGAATCTCGTCCATGGAGCCCGACATGCGCAAGATTCCCGGAATCGCCAGTGCGGGCATCACCGGGCGGTTGCACGCCGCGGAGCAAAGTCCCACAAACTCGGCGAGCGAGACTTCCTCGGACAGGCCCTTGCTCTGCAGGTCGTTGTAGAACAGCAGGTAATCCTTGGAGCCAATGTGCATGCCCGGCGCCACGCGGTTCGCCAGGTTCACAAAGTTGTCGAACGCGGCCTCCAGCGTATCGCGCACCGGCTTGTTAAAGGCCACGCCCTCGTGCTTAAACTTGCACTCGCCGGCAACGGCCTTGTTCTCCAGCTTGTACACGGCAACCTCGCCGCCCTGCGATCTGCCCACGCCAAACACGTGGCCGGACAGCAGTGGCCCGTCGGGAATCAGCGTGTCCTCGCTCTGCTCGGGCACGCGCACCACGTGCACGTCCTGCGGGTTGTCGGCATCCATATAGCCCAGGTTGACGTCGATAAACTCAACGCCCGCCATAATCTTGAGCTGCTCCTTTACGCGGCGACGGCCCTCGATGGCGTAATCCAACAGCCAGCGCACGTCGTCCTTGTCCATGGCCTCGTCGGGGAACAGCAGCTTTGCAAGGCCACTAAAGGTCTTGCGCACGGCGATCTCGTCACGCTTGTTAAAGTCGCTGTTAAAGCGGAAGTAACGGTCGATATGGTGCGTAAAGTCCTTGCGGCGCATCTCCTTGCAAAACTCCGACAGGCAGTCGGTGATCAGGCCATAATGCCCGGTCAGCAGGCTCGAGCGCATCTTGGGAATCTCCCAGCCCGGCAGGTAATAGTGGATACGGTCGAAGAAGGCCGAATCGTTGTTAAACTCTGGCGGGAACGGATCAAACAGGTGCGTGGTCTTAAGGACGTTTTGCACGGTGTCGTTGATGTTGCCCTCAAAGACCATGGAGGCATCGGCGTTGATCTGGTCGCGGCCGCGCGCGTAGCTGCCACTCGCCATATAGTCCTTCATGATCTGCACGGCATTGGTGTCCTTAAAGCGCATGCCGGCGACCTCATCGAACGTCACGCAGTCCCAATGGCCCACCAAGCCCACGCGATCGGCGCGCATGGAGTTCATACGGCCGAACAGGTTGGCCGTGGTGGTCTGACCGCCCGAAAGCAAGATGGCGTAGGGCGAGACCTCTTTGTAGATATGGCTCTTGCCGGTGCCGCGGGGACCCAGCTCGCACAGGTTATAGTTGCGCTCGATGAGCGGCACCATACGCTCGATAAAGTGGAGGCGCTCTTTCTCGGAAAGCTCGCTGGGTTCGTAGCCAGCCGAGCGCAGCAGCATATTGAGCCACTCGTCGCGCGTAAAGTACTGGCGCTCGTCGATCATGGCATCCAGGTCCAGATTGGGCATCTGGATGGGCGTGAGCGACGCCACGCTAAACGGAGAGTCCTCGGGTCCGCGCTTTTTGCGCTTGGCCTTGGAGCGGCGCGGCGCATCGTCGCCAAAGACCTCCATGCCAAACTCGTCTTCCTCATCCACGGGATGACGGTACTCGATGCTCATAATGCACCAAATGCCACCCTGCAGAATCTTGGAATAGTCGCGCACGTACTCGGCCGGCATTACAAACGGCTCAATAGTCAGATTGGCAAACGACGCCACGTAGATATCTTTGTACTCGTCGAGCTTGGCCGTCACCTTGTCGATGATGGTAAAACGACCCAGCTCGCGAATCTTGGACTTAATGCGCTCGGACTCATCGGGGCGCACGTAGTTATCGGTGAGGATCCTGCGGATGCGCTCCAAACCCTCTGCCACGGCATCCTCGTCGTCGGTCGAGCAGTACATGCCCAGCAGATACTCCAGTACAAAGGTGGGCACGTTGGCGCCGCGCTTCATAAGGGCCGTCAGGTCTTTGCGCACGATCTTGCCAGCAAAGTGCTCGAGCAGCTTGCCGTCCAGCCCATCCATGTCGTAGCCGTCGTCCTCGGGGGCCTCGTCCACGGCCTGGTCATAGCCATCGGTCGAGGATTCGTCCTCGG
Organism: Collinsella sp.; assembly: GCA_036312985.1. Lineage (GTDB taxonomy): Bacteria > Actinomycetota > Coriobacteriia > Coriobacteriales > Coriobacteriaceae > Collinsella. The sequence continues at coordinate 28,228 of JAXJMV010000025.1, read as the reverse complement.
CGGGCGCCGCAACCTCATCGGGTACCGCGGCCACCGTCGGCTCCGGGGCAGGCGCGGCAGCCACGGCCTCTGCGGCAGTCTCAGCCTCCGGGGCGAGCACGGCCTCCTCTGCAGACACCGCAACCTGCACCGGCGCATTCACATCAATCGAGGGAACTTCCCACAGATTGTCGTCATTGCTATCAAACATAGGGCACACTCCTAAAAACCAAAGTCAGCAACAGGGGCAAACGAAACAGCAATGGTATACGTCTCGCGCCAAACGATCTTGCCCGTCTCGTGCTCGCGGCAGACCAGATAGTACGGACCCTTGGCCGAGAATCCATCCACTGCATGCAACGCAAACTTGGCATGCACCACGCGCTCCTGCGAGTTAACAGAAGTCTTGTTGGCATGCGCCTTGACCGTATCGCTCACCTCGTTGCCACTCGCATCGGTAAACACCAGCTCGTACTCGCACGGCAAGACCTTACCTTGGGCAGGTTCTTCCTGGATCAAGTTGACCGAGAAGAGCGAGTTGGTCACTCGGCGTCCCTCACTTAGTACGCGCAGCGTCGCCGAGCGCGTGTCGACAAAGTCCTTGGAACCCGAGCGCGCACGCCAAAAACCGATAACGGGCACGCAGAGCTCCTGCAGGCTCATGCCGCCGTGGACGTAGTTGTTAGTGCCGCCGGGACGCTTGAAGTGCACGTTCTCGCGCGGGGCAAACCCCTCAAAACCGGCGCCCAAACGTCCCATGTTAACATTAACAAACACCTCACGTACCTCGTCCGAAAGCTCGCCCACGGCCTCGTTGGGCACCACCAGATGACGCTTGCCGTACATGACGGGAGCGTCAAGGACGGGAAGGTCCGGTTTGCCGAGCATCTGGCACTCGCTGAGCTCCCGACGCGTGTAGATAAAGCCGTGGTCCGCCGTTATAACAACACGCGCGCCCGGGGCGTCGGTGCACACGCGACGCGCCAACGCAGCAAGTTCCTCCACGGTGTCCGCACAGGCACCGAAGACGTCATCCTGCGTAGCGGCCTTCTCGCCCGTAGCATCGATCTTGTTGTGGTAGAGGTAGACAAGTCTTGAGTCCTTGAGCAGCGCCTTACGCTCGGTTCCCGCCATGTTGAGGTATGCGCTCGAGCGTAAAGCGCGGGCCGTAGGCTCAACATGGGTAAGCACGGCCTCGCGTTGCGGAGTCGTTGCGGTGGGCTTGCCGTCAGCCAGCACAAACGAACCATCCGCTGCAAGCCCAAGCGCCTGATGCGGCAGCAGCGCGGGCATGCCCACCTCTGTAATGGAGGGAAAGACCGCCTGCATGCTAGAAACCTTGACGTTGCCGCCGCGCTCGCGCTCGAGCAGCGCCGCGACGTCGCAGGCCACCTCATAGCGCAGCGCGTCGCTCACGATAACGACCGTCGTTTTAGCAGAGCCCACAAAGGTGGGCAGCACATGCCAGTAGAACTCATCCTGCCGTTCGGGACCCTCGATGTAGCCGCAATCGGCCAACTCCCCTTGCGCAGCGGATGTCCAGCAGGCATTGGCATCGGCCAAGAACCAGTTACTGTAGAGATTCTCCGCCCAGTCCGCCACAGCGCGGGCAGGCTCCTCGAGCGTATCGCACTCGACGGAGCGCGCCCGCAGATACGCGGTGCACATATGGCGATAGGCAGCATCCATGGAATACCAATCGGACGTATAGGCATCCCACACCTGCTGGGGTTGCGCCAGATGGAACCCGCCCGCATGTGCCTGCCTAAATGCGCACATATCGGCCACAGCGGCAAGCAAACCAAAGTAGCTCTCGACACGGCGATACCAGCTTAGGTTGCAGCGACGCGCCACAAAGGCGCGTGCGTCCTCAACACGGTCTGCACCCTGGGCAAACGAGCAGAACAGCTGCGAGAGCACAGCCTCATTGACGCACGGGAACACATCAAGCGAGGCCAGCGCATCGATCGGCAGAGCCTCAAACCGCACAAAGAGCCCGCGGGCATCCTCCACCAAACGACAGATCTCAAATAGGTCCTCGCTCGACGCCTGGGTATCGGCGGCCTGGTCCCACGCGCGCACCGCCTCAAGGCAATAGGGGCCGTAGGCGGGAGCCACATAGCTTTCGAGTCCCTTGAGCGCTCCCTCGGGAAGCGCGGTAGACGCCGCTGTAAGGAGCACATGGGATGAAAGCATAAGCAATGAGTCGCGCTCATACAGCGGTCCCTCAAACCCATAGCAGCGAAGCATAAAGGCAGAGAGCACATCGCGCACGCAGTACTTGTCCATCAACTCGGCCAGCGCCTCGGGACCCTCGTGCAGCAGCATGGTCATACAGCCACGCAGCACAAACGCGGGGCGCGCGTCACCAAGCTCTTTACCGCCAAAAATCACCGTAAGGATGCCGAGTTCGATATCGGATGCGCCCGAGGCATGCGGAACACACGCGGCAAACTTAGCGCAGCGGGTCTTGGCATCAAAAAACGTCTTGTGCTCGCGCAGGCTCTCGCGCACGGCGTCGATATTCTCGATGCCCAGCTGATCGGCCAAAAGCGAAAGATAGTCAGCCTGGAACTGATCGGCATACAGCTCAACATCGGCAAGCCAATCACCCTCAAGCCTGCCGCGCGGGCAACGGCGATACAGCAAGATATCGCTCGCAAGGTCATCGCGGTTGATGAGCTTCTTGACGGCAAACATACGGCCCTCGCAGGCCTCAACAAAGCGCACCGGGCGCTCAAGGTCACCGTGAGCAGGCATTACGCCGGCATCGGCCCCCACGCCGTCGAAACCCTCGGCAGCCAATCGCTCAAACTCAGGAGCAAACTCGCCGTCTGCATCGTGCCAAACCACCACACGGCGCGGCGCGCATGAGGACAACGGCTGCAAAAATCGCAGCTTGAGCTGTTCTTCTACATCGATCTTGGGCATGAATATCCTTACCGTATCTGCAGTTACTTAATCTTCGCCAGCACATCCTGAAACTTGGCGTAGTTGACCTTGACGCCGTCATCCAGGTCGATCTTAATCATCTGGTCTGCCAAGTGGTGCAGTTTCTCCTCGTAGGCAACGGTCTCTTTGAGCTGGTCGTTGAGCTTTTTGATGCGCTTATCCAAGCGCACGCGCTCGCCGCGCTCGGCACTGACAAGGGCATCGTTGGCATACCCGATCTGGGCACGGTAGCGCTCCTGCTGCTCATGCACATAGTCGGTGCGGATGCGAGCCAACAGGTCAGGCTGGTAGCGATGCATGTAAACAAGGCACTTGAAGCCGTTCTTCTTGCCGCTGTCGAACAGCCAGTAGATGGGGCGCTTCTTATAGGTCTGGCAGTGGTCCTTAAAGAAGTCCTTCAAAAAGTAGGTGCGGATTACCTCGCGCGAGGTACCCTTGCCGCCGAGTGCCTCGGCAATAAAGGCCAGGTTCTGCTCAAGCGTCCCCTCGCCATACACGGTGCGCACAAAGTCGATAAAGTAGCGCACGATGTCGTCGTCAAAGTACTCGTCATCGGTAATGGGCAGCACGTTATCGCTATCGGGCATAAAGGTCACATGATCAGAGTTGGGCATCTTGACCAGATAGTCATCGACTGTGGCGCCCTGATCGGCCAGGACCAGCCCGTCCACATCCAACGAATAGCGGCCAAACATGCAGCCCACGGCATAGCTTATGAGCGAGGTGATCTCGTCTCGCTTGGTGCGCACGTATTTGTTGCCCTTATAGCTCTCGGGAATCTCGTCGGCGGTATTGAAAATGCGCGCCACCGAAACGTACTTATCCTCGACCTCGATGGGCACCTCACCCTCCATATTGTAGATCTTGGCAAAGATTCGGTTGAGCTCTTCCTCGTTACTGCGAAGCTGCTCGAAGCGAGCATTGACCTCGGCCTTGCGGGCCTCGTATTTTTCTTGAAGTAAAGTGGCCATGAGGCCATCCTTTCATTGTTGATGAGTTGTCAAGAGGCTTAAACTAGGGGACCGAAATCTCCAAAAATACCCCGACCTTACCGATCGACTTCTGGAAAAGCTATTCACCGCATCGGGCATTTGCAAAAACGCACTAGTGACTCATGAAGTCGCAAACCAAACCCTGCGAACTGCATCAAGCGTAAAGGAAAGACAACTTGATATCATTTCTCAGCTCACTAGTTAAAGCCAACTAAATACCCGGACACGAGCTGAAACCCATTAACGAATATCAGGCCCAGCCTTTATCAGCTTCATCCATTTACATAGAGTCGAATTCTTGATTAGAATTCTTGCAGTGAGTCTTTTGATGTCACCTGCCGGGTCATCCTTTCGTTTTCCCGCAACATCCTCGATAGCGAACCATATATCGCCCTTTGACTTAAATGCACAGAATCTGCCGTGAGCAAATCCATTTCGTAAGTGATAAAACAAACTGATCGTTTGATTGCTTTTGGCATCATAAAAGACAGCAGACTCGAAGGGCTTTGACTCGATGCCAGCGCAATCAAACAAATCAGCATTACGCAAAGCCTGTTCCATATCACCAACAGCCGCGGCAGACCAATATAAAGACTTATTTGAGCTTGCTGCCTTAAGTTTTTTATTCAAATATTGGGGTTTTCTCCAGGGAGTATCCCACCCGTATTCAGATACCGGAATGCTTCTGCTAGACAGCCCCGGAGCTGGAGTTTCGACAACAAAGAACCTAAGAAGCGGGGAAAGCACAGGGCCCAGTGACTTTTGAGATAAACCACATTTAACCCATGCAGGATTAGATTCAACAAACACAACCTTATTTGCTGATACTGTTTCAAACATGAATCTCACCTAAACCAAGGGGTTGCGTTTGAAATCCCAGGAGGTTTCAAACGAATCCCAATCGGTTTTTGATAGTTCGCGGCACGAGTCGACCATGTCGTTGACCAACGGCTCCTGTTCCTCGTTCTGAATGATCGGGTAGGTTGCGATTTGGCCTACCTCGATATTAAGCGTCGGCGAGAGCATGCTTGCGACACGCATGATCACAGAGCTGTTACAAGCTCCCTGGAGATACTTGAGTGACTCCTCGTCGCTAAAAACGCTCGTGCCCGCCACATCAAAGATATGCCCAGCAGGCTTAAAACGAAACGCAATGGACCCGCTTGAAATCTTCGACCAGGTAATCGATGGGCTAAAGAAGCAGTTTGTATTCTGTGGCCTGGAAAGCAATCTACCATTCTGGTCTTTGTAATTACGGATCTCCTGTCCGTCATTCTCCCAGTTAACAACTGAGCTATTATTTCCGTACCATTTGCGGAAATCGCCGCCCTTGTTGTAGGGGAACCACTTGCAAGCGCTTTCAATCGACTCTTGAATAGATCCACAGGAATAGACGCTCTTGCAATCATCGACTTCCCACCACTCGCGAACGAAACGAGCGTTCTCGCCAGTAGCAAGCCCTTGGCGCGGCTTGCCATACTCACTGAGCTGTTTTGCGTTTCCAAACGCATCCAGAAGAGCGTCACTGGCCCAGTAGGCTATGGGAATGCCTGGGATCTGTTTAAAGGTGTCGGCGCCGCGACGGTAGAACCAGCCGCAGTCGGGGTTCTGGATCGCCGCAAGCAGCTTAAGGCGCTTCGCCTCGCTGCCGTTGATGTCGACGAGGCGCACGTAAGCGCCCTCGTATGCCGCGCGACCGTTGTAGATGACATCGGCGGTTACGTTGACGACCTCGCCGCCGATGGCGTCAAATGCGCGGGGGCCGAGATGAGCCATCGAGACAATCGTTTTGCCCTCGATGATCGAAGAGCGCATCTTCTCAAAGCTGCCCAGGAACATCCAACTCTGCATGGTAACCATTGCAGCGTAGCCCTTATCCTCGACAAGGTTAAAACCGCGCTCGATAAAGCACGTGCAGAGGTCGCTCTTCACGTCGGGGTAGTTCTTCTTGATCCACTTGCTCATGAATGGATTAAAGCTGCTGCTGCCCATATACGGAGGATTCGCAACGGTGCAGGCAAAACGACGGGACAGCTTCTCGCAGATGGCGGCAGCGCTTTCGAGCTTAGTTTTGGCCGTAGCGGCAAAAAGGTCATCGGAACAACTCGCGGCGGCAGCCTTGAGCTCGTCGATCTCGTCCTCTGAGGGATTGAGCAGCGAACCGATCTCGCCCAAATGACTCAGCTCCTCGGCGAGCTTCTTGTTACCCGGCAGCTCGTCCTCCCCTAGCGGGATGCTCGAGAGCACGGCAACGTCGGCGCGAACGCCACGCCTAAAGAAGCGACGATCGTGCTCGCGGGCGCACATGGCAAGCGCCAGCTCCGCGATCTGAGCCGCACGGGGGTCGATCTCCATGCCAGCGAGGTTTTTGGTCAGGATGAGCTCCGGGATCTCGCGCTCGCGGTAGCCGCGCTCCTCGTACACGGCAAAGAGCAGCTCAAACGCATAGACCAGGATATGGCCCGAGCCACATGCGGGGTCGCAGAGGGTTATCTCCTCGGGGCTCGAAATGCGGATGAAGTCCTCGTGCTCAGTATCAGGCTCGATGTAATACTCCATGCGCTCGCGCAGCGAACTCCCCGGGTTGTTGAGCATCCACAGACGGCCGAGCGAGTTCTGGACCATATAGCGCACGATCCACTCGGGGGTGAAGAGCTGCGTGGCGGGCGCGATGTCCGCCGCCGCTGCTTTGCGTTTTGCCTTGAAGAACTCGTCTTTGACGTCAGCGTTGTAGTACTGATACATCCAGCCCAGAACGGTCACGCCCTTGCGCCAGCCCTCGTCAGCGAGAATGGTGTTGAGTTTGCCCACCACGCCGTCGGACATCATGAGGCCCTGGGGCAACAGCAGCTCCATGGCACCGCCCACGCGTTCAAAGACGCCCGGCAGGCAATCGGCAAGCTCCTCGCACTGAGCCATAAACAGGTAGCGCCACAGCGGTTCATCCAAGCCCGCCATCTTGAGCTCGGCTATGCGATCGGTATCGGCCGTCGCTATCTCCACGTCCAGTGCGTTCTCCACGGCCTCGCTGCCATGGCTGCCGTCCGCACGGCTCAGCATGCGCATACGGCTGGGGAGCCATCCGCGTGCATCCATAAAGCGAATGGCCACGATGCGGTTGAACCAGGTGTAGGCCGCTCGGTCGCGCAGCGCCTCGTGACCCACCTCTGTCTGTATGCGCAGCAGCTCGTCACGCTGCTCAACCTCAGCAGGACTTAGGGGCAGGCCGTTGACGGTCTCGGACCCAACGGGCGAAGGTGCAGGTTCGGTGATGCCGTAGCGCACCATCTGTGCCTCCACGCCTTTGATGAGCTCTGTACGGGCCCAGGTGCAGAAGCTCTTAAGAGCAGAATCGTTCATGGTTGATGAGCCTTTCTAAACGCCATAAACCACCGGTGCTCGCTTTGGCACCGGTGGCCCCGCGAGTTAGTTGATACGAATCTCGTCGTTTGCAGCGAGCTCCTGCATAAGGCGAGAGCGCAGGTCGTCCACGTAGCGCTCCACGTCCTCTGCGGACAAGAGGCGACTCGGCTTGGCCAAATCGGCGCGGCGCACGGTCTTGATCTTGCGCTGGGGCTTAGACGCGGGCACGGGCGCAGACGATGCGGCGCCCTTGTTGGAGATCTTCTTGACCACCTCACCCGTACTCGTGACCTCGGTGGTGCGGCGCTCGTTGTCCATTCGCATGCGGGCCTCATCCACGGCGTCGTATATCTTGTTGGTTGCAGCAACGATCCAGTTTTCCCAGTTTGCCGCGAGGGCGTTAAGCTCGTTGAGGCTCTGGACGCCATGGGCGCGGTTCTTGAACGACTCATACCTGGTGTTGGCGTCCGCGATGGCATCCTTGGCCTGCTTGACAAAACCATCTTGGCTCTCGGCCTGCTTCCGCAAATCCTGCAGGTCGTTTTCGATACGACACAAGAACTCGTTGCGGCGAATGCCCAGGTGCTTTTTGATGTCTTCCTCGACGGGTGCCATCAACGGCTGAAGGTCTTTAATGCGGCCGTAGGGCTTTGGGTCTTTGAGGATCTCGCGTACCTTTGCCACGTTCTCCACAGCGTTGGGAATGTCATCGGAGGCATACTCGATGCCCTCGGTGCGACTCAAGAAATCCTTGGCGTGGTCAAACGCTGTTCGTTGGTTGGACTCGAAGAACTCAACCACCTTGTCAAAGTCTTCCTTGGCATCGAACAGGCGGTCCTCGTGCTTGGTGAACGTGGTCAAGAACGCCTCGGAATCGCTCTGGTCCTTAAGAACGTCGACCACCTCCGAGCGCATCTTCTCGCACTCGTCCTCACCGGGATACGGGTAGGCCGGCTTGATACCCGTGTAGTAGTCGCGTGCCATGGCGACGCACACCTCACGCAAGCCCTCAAGGCGCTCCTTGAGCTCGGCCACGAGCTTATCCTCGTTGGAGGGCACGGTCTTGAGATCAAACAGGCCACGCATAAGCTCGCCCGTGGCGCGCAGCAACCGGTCGCTCATGCGCACGCGCAAACGCACCTGGGCCTTATCGGCATCCTTACGCAGGAGCGACACCATGCGGCTGTCGTTAGCTTGAACCGTCTGACCGCCAAACAGCACCTGCGCGCGCTGCTCCACTACAAGCTGCGCCACCACATTTGCGATGTCAACCTCGCGCCAGCCATAGGGCTTTTGCTGGTACCTGCGCTGGATATCGCCCATAGCGGTATCCAGGTGGCGCTGGTGCTGAACTTTGAGGTAGTCCTCGACCTCCTTGAGCGCACGCGTGTTACCCGCGTCCATGCCAGCGAGCCCCGCTTGAACGTTGCCCGCCAGAGTGGAGCGGATATCGGAATCGCTCGTGACCGGCGCGCCGATATAGTCGGCCTTTTCAAAGACCACATCGCACAGCTGCGCCAGCACTTGCTCAAAGACCTGAGCGGGTTTGGCCGCGCGGACCTCAATTATGCGGCCGTTGACCGCGCAACGTGCATGGAGTACGGCCTCGCTCAAAAGGACATCGGCCTCTTTCTCGTTATAGGCTGCCTCGCGCATCTTGGACTCGACGATCTGGCGCGTACTCGGCTGAAGCTCCTGGAGATTTCGCGTCTTGGCGTACTTGCGGATCTTGGCGGCGTTGACGAGCGTCTCCCAATAATCCGCCTCGTCGCTCAAAGCCACGATGGCTTTGCCCGAAGAAGTCAAGGCCAGCTCGGTATCGTCCGCACGGCCCAGATCGCTCGCCATAGTCGCCACGCAAAGCTCCATGCCGCCCATGCTGGCACCGTGGATTGAGCCGTCCACATAGCGGTCAAAAGGAAAGTCGTTGGCCCCGCGGTTGAGTTTACGCGCGGTGTAGATGCTGTCGAACAGGCGCTTTTTGATAGACTCGATCACCTGCGCGTTATCGACCGGAGTGCGTGCGATCTCCTGCGCTATCTCCTGCTCCTCGTCGGTGAGGAAGCTATAGGCATCGCCCTGGCGTGCCACGTAGTTCTCGCGCTCCAGGCGGGCAAGGGACTCCTTGACGCGGTCCTTGAGGGCGCGCATGTCCACGTCGAGGCCGTCGATCATGAAGATGGAGATGTTCTCGACCGTGGCCTTAACGTAGCCGATGTAACGAATCAGGTACAGGAGCTTGAGCACCTGAACGTCGTAGGGTTCAAGGCCCTTTGCGTCCTCGGCCGCACGGACCGCGCGGTCGACCACCTGGTTGATGCCGTGCTCAAGGTCTTTGGAAATAGTGTCGAAGAAGCACCAGAACGGCACGAGTGCACCGGTCTGGTCATACTGGATGGCCTGAGCGCTCTCCTGGAACGCGCTCAGCATGGAGCGCTCGCCCGTTGACATGTGCTTGGCCTTGACACCGTGCTTGCGCACCTCGGTCATCACGTCGGGCAGGAGCTTAAACTGGTAGCCCACAAACGGGTAGCTGGCCACAAAATCCTTGGAGTTGGCGTAGCCGGCAAGGTCGGAGCGCGAGCCACCCTCAAAGGTAAAGTTGTTTTTAAGCACGGCGGCGTCTTGCTCGTAGACCTGTGCAAGCATATCGGCCGTCGGCGCGGTCTTCTCGAGCACACGGCGCTGGATGACCTCGTCCACGCTGGAGCTGGAGAGCGAAAGGCGGGTATTGAAGCGGCCCTGGATCTTTGAAAAGTCGTTGCCCACGGGCAGGCTCAGGTTGTCGATGGCCTCCTGGCTCGTAACCATCACCCACACGCGGCCACCGCAGGCGGCACCCAGCTCCTCGACGACGGTCTGAAGGCTCAGCATAAGGCTTGGGTCCTTGTCGTTTGTAATAAACTGACCCACCTCGTCGACCATAAAGAGCAAACGGAAGTTGCCGCCGTGGGCCGCTGCCTGAGCGTCTACGTAGTCCTTGACCTTTTTGGCAAAGACATCAGGGGCCAAAACCTCGTCCTCAGAACCCTCGAGCCAGTTCCATGCGGCCTTTTCGCTCATGCCGAGCACGCTCTGCAGCACCTCGACGACGTCGTCCTCAAAGTAGCTGTAGGTATCGCGGGTCTGGAGCCAAGACTCGCCGTTGACGCGCTCAAAGGCCTCGCGGAACTCCCGGGTCTTGCCCAGGGAATCGATGTAGTCCTCGAGCTTTGCAAGCTTGAGGTCCTCGCCGTAGAAGCCGCGCGCCTCGTAGAACATGCGCTCAAAGCCGCGAAGCAGCGCCGTGGGAGCCGTATCACCCTGCTTCCACTGGCCCGCCTTGCTATCGATGTTAAAGAGGATGGCCTGCGTGGGCACCGAGCACGCGCGCTCCATGGCAGCCGCGACCATGGGGTCGACGATTTTGCCGTCAAAGTAGCGAATGGCGCTCATGCCACCGATCTGGCGATTCTCGAGCAGGTAGCTCAGCATCTTGAGGAAGTGCGATTTACCGGAACCGAAGAAGCCACTGATCCACACGCCGATCTTGTCGGTGGGCACATCGATGGCATCGCCGTATGCCTTGAAGAACGTGGCAAGGTGCCCTTGCAGCTCGCGCGTCACCACGTACTCGTCAAGCTCCTGGCGGATGGACCCATCTTTTGAATCCTGGACCTTGACCACGCCGTTGATGGAGCGGTTGATGTCTTTTGCAAAGAGGTCGCGAATGATAGTGTTGTCCATGGGTGCTCCTTTGGGTTTGGGAACGTATGGCAAAGGGTTGTTGCCGGCGGCAGTGCCTTGTCTGCGGGGAGCCGTGCTTACGAGATATCGATGGCGCGGTAGTAGTTGTCGGCCGGCAGACGGTTAAAGAGCTGGAAAGAAGAGCCGTTGAAACTGCCCGGATAGGCGGCGACCACAGGCACCTCATCAAAATCCGCAAGCATGCAGTGGAGAAGCGTGTGTATGCGAAAGAACGGGAAAACCTCGCCCGCGCCGGTGAGGAGAACGACGTCTCCAGGCGCGTGCGGCTCGGTCTGCTCAAGGATGTACACGGCGACTTTCTCGGGCGAGGCGAACTTGGCCACGTCCTCGAGCACGCGCTGGGTACCGCGGCGCTCCTCTTGGTGCGGGATAGCCTTGAGGACACGGCGCTTTTCGAGAATTGCCAGCACGGCGTCGTAAAGGTTCACGACCTTGAGCGTGCACGGAAGCTTGTCGGCCTCGGCATCGCGTGAAAGGGTGTCAAATAATGCACGCGCCTCAAACTCCAGCGCGGGGTCATAGCAAAAAGTGTGGAAGCCGATCTCATTGCCTATGCCCTTGTTGGCCAAAAAGTCCTCGCTGCACAGGCACTCGCGCAGAAGCTGCGCACGGCGCTCAAATTCCTGACAGGCGCGCTCGGAGCGGGCATGCGCCGCCACGACGCTCTTGCGGGAATGGATACCGATATTGGTGGTGAGATCAGTCGCCGGGGTGATAACAGGGTCGACGGCGCTTTTGACGGGAGCCACGCTACATCACCGCCCTGCCGGTAAGGGCCGCGATAAGCGACTGCTCGCCCAGCTGAACCAAGGCTCGCTCGACATCGGAATCGAGGAAGAGTGGTGACAGGCGCTCGGACTCCGGGCCCTGGCCCTCGCCGATAAGGCCGGCATGGCGGAGCGTCTGGCGGAGCGAGCCCTTAATGCGCTTGACCGTGGCCTCAGTCCAGCGGGCCGCGTCCGGATACTCCGTGGTAAAGCGTGTCATAAAGGCGTTGAGGTCAACCGCCGTAAAGGCATAATCGAAGTTTTGTAGGCGCTCCCCTACCTCGACGAGCACGAGCTCGCGCACGATATCGTAGCGGCAGATCATGCTGTAGAAGATGGCCTGGTCCGCCTGCGTGGGAGTGCCGGATGCCATGAGCCTGGTTAGGGATGACGCAGCCTCGACGGCGGTTTTGGGGTCGATGCCGCGCGCGGCGCATACGGCGTCCGTGGGCACCATGGCGTCAAGGCGGCGAAGGCACACGGTTGCGCGGTTGGCGACCATGCGCTCCGTGGGATATTGAAAGAGGTTCTCGCTCTTTACGCGTACAATGACCTGCTCGTCGCTTGCGCCCTGCATACGAAGGGCAGCGACGATGCGCATCTCATGCGGGAGGAATTGCTCGCGGGTGAGCACCCCCCCCCCGAACGCTTTTTGTGGTTACATCCACAGTACACGCTCCAAGGGTGTCAAAGGCTGTCACAAGTGCGCCGCAACCCGGCAGGCAGGCGCGGCGCACATGACAATAATCATACCTGTTGGTAAAAAAGTTACCACGCCCAGAGTGTCAAATGTTGAGCAACAAAATTTAATCCGGTTAACGGTCATTTTCGCAGCTTAGAAACTTTAACGAGGTCGCCCCAAATCACACTTGCCAGACAACCGCGCTTACGAATGCAGGCACGCATACGCACAACGCCACCCTCCGCTACACTCAACATAGAGTTCTACATATGATTCTATGTAAGGAGTTTCATATGCCTGTCGTAAAGCCTATTTCTGATCAGACGCGCGCTAACTACCATTCAGGAACGCGAAGATCACATTCAACGTACCATCGCTCATGGTTATGACGACCTCACCAACGGTCGTGTGCGCCCCTGGAAACAAGCGAAGGCCGAGGCAGATCGGATGCGAGCCATCAGGTAAGGTCACCCCCCATGTAACCATCCTGTAAATCATAGCGGCGTAGTCGAGTTTTACCGTGATGCGGTCGCGCCTGGCGCTCCACTGTGCTAAAGTATCCCGAACGTTCAAACGACTACGAGGGGGAACTAGAAGATGGCACGTGTGCACAACTTCTCAGCTGGCCCGGCCGCGCTGCCTACCAGCGTGCTCGCCGAGATCGCCGACGAGATGATGGACTACCGCGGTTGTGGCATGTCCGTGCTCGAGATGAGCCATCGATCTAGCATGTACCAGCAGATTATCGACGACGCCGAGGCAACCCTGCGTCGTCTGCTGAGCATCCCCGACAACTACCGTGTCCTGTTTTTGCAGGGCGGCGCCACGCTGCAGTTTGCGGGCATCCCCATGAACCTCATGCGCCGCGGGCGCGCCGGCTACATCGTGACCGGCAACTTTGCCAACAAGGCATACAAAGAAGCCGCCAAGTACGGCGAGGCCGTGCTGCTCGCGAGCTCCAAGGACACCAATTTCGACCGCATACCCACCATGGCCGACGTCAACGCGCGCATTGCCGCCGAGGCCGCGGGCGACGGGCTCGACTACGTTTACATCTGCCAGAACAACACCATCTTTGGCACCATGTACCACGAGCTGCCCGCTTGCGGCGACGTACCGCTGGTCGCAGATGTCTCGAGCTGCTTTCTGTCGCAGCCGCTCGACGTCGAGCGCTACGGGCTCATCTACGCCGGCGCTCAGAAAAACGCCGGCGCCGCGGGCGTGACCGTGGTTATCGTGCGCGACGACCTCATCGCCGACGGCCCCGCCTTTGCGCAGACACCGCAGTACATGGACCTTAAGGCCCAGGCCGCCAAGGGCTCCATGCTCAACACGCCCAACACCTTTGGCATCTACGTGTGCGGCAAGGTGTTCCATTGGGTCGAGGAGACCGGCGGACTTGCCGCCATGGCCGAGCGCAACTGGGCCAAGGCCAACCTGCTCTACGACCTGCTCGAGCACAGCGAGCTGTTCCATGGCACCACGCAGGCCGACAGCCGCTCCATCGCCAATGTCACCTTCCGCACCGGCGACGCCGAACTCGACGCGGCCTTTGTCGCAGGCGCGGCCGAGCACCAGATTCAAAACGTCAAGGGCCATCGCCTGGTGGGCGGCATGCGCGCCAGCGTCTACAACGCCGTAACCATGGAAGACGTGCAGGCACTGGCCTCGTACATGAAGGACTTCGAAACGCAGCGTAGTTTGAGCCCGCGATCTAACTAGCCCGCAACGCGCGGGCCGACTAGCCACTTCAAACCACCTGTTTAAACCAAACCTGCTAAGGAGTTTTTCATGCGCAAGATTAAGACCATCGACGACATCACCAAGGACGGCAAAGTCGAGTTTGGCGAGGGCTACGAATTTGTGAGCACCGCCGAGGAGGCCGACGCCATCCTGATGCGCTCGACTGACCTGCACGGCTACGAGCTGCCCGAGGGCATCCGCGCCATCGCCCGCTGCGGCGCCGGCGTCAACAACATCCCCGTCGAGGAGTACGCCAAGAAGGGCGTCGTCGTCTTTAACTCCCCCGGCGCCAACAGCAACGCCGTTAAGGAGCTCGTCCTAGGCATGCTGGTGCTCTCGAGCCGCGGCGTGGTGCAATCGATGAACTGGGTGCGCGACAACGCCGACGATCCCGAGATTCAGGTCGATGCCGAGAAGGCCAAGAAGGCCTTTGTGGGCCGCGAGCTCAAGGGCAAGCGCATCGGTGTCATCGGCCTGGGCAACGTGGGCTCCAAGGTCGCCAACGCCTGCGTCGACCTGGGCATGGACGTTTACGGCTACGACCCGTTCATTTCCGTCGAGCATGCGTGGGTGCTGAGCCGCGAGGTGCAGCGTGTGGGCACGCTCGAGGATCTCTGCCGCGGCTGCGACTACCTCACCGTACACGTGCCCAGCAAGGCCGACACCATCGGCATGATCAGCACCGAGCAGATCAACCTGCTGGCCCCGGACGCCGTGCTGATCAACTACGCACGCGAGACCATCATTGACGAGGACGCCGTCGACGCTGCCCTGCGCGAGGGCAAGCTGAGCTGGTTTAGCTGCGACTTTGCCACGCCCAAGACCGTCAAGATGCCGAACACGTTTATCACCACGCACTCGGGCGCCGGCACTGGCGAGGCCGAGGCCAACTGCGCCGATATGGCCATCAGCGAGCTCAAGGATTACCTGGAGAACGGCAACATCGCACATAGCGTCAACTACCCCGCCTGCAGCATGGGCAAGGCGCGCGCCGCAAGCCGCATCGCCTGCCTGCACGCCAACGTGCCCAACATGATCGGCCAGATCACGGCCATTCTCGCCAAGGACAACGCCAACGTGCAGCGTATGACCAACGAGTCCGCTGGCGAGAACGCCTACACCATGTTCGACACCGACGAGCACCTGGACAGCAGCACCATCGAGGCGCTCAAGCAGATTCCGTCGATGTATCGCGTGCGCGTAATCAAATAGCGCCGGCTGATCTGACGGGCAGTTCCCCATGTGGCCTGCCCGTCACTGACATTGAATGCCCGCGGGGACGCCTTTCGCACGAGAGGCGCCCCCGTTTTTGTGAGCACTCCATTAAATACACCGAGCCGCTTCTTGACATACAATCTGTATATTGACCTAACTATCTGTGAGGTGCCTATGGTTGATACAGATTTTGCTTGGCGGCTTACGCAAGGACTCGTGCGGATCGACAGCTCAGACCCGGGTGCGTATGAGGACGAGATTGAGCGCTATATCAAAGCGTTGGTTGAGGAACGGGTGGCACAGCTGAGCCATCCGGTGCTCCATGCCGTGCAGGTTGAGGAACTCGAGGTGCTGCCCGGGCGCCGCAACCTTATGGTCACCGTGCCGGGACTGAGCGACGAGCCACGGCTCGTCTATATCTGCCATATGGATACCGTTACGCTGGGCGATGGCTGGGACGCGGACATTCCGCCGCTCGGAGCGATCGTGCGCAACGATAAACTCTATGGCCGCGGTGCCTGCGATATGAAGGGTGGCCTGGCCTGCGCCATTGCCGCACTGGTCCATACGCTCGAGCGCGTGGCGGCAGAAGGCGAGCTGCCCCGCCGTGGCTTCTCACTCATTTGCTCGGTCGACGAGGAGGACTTTATGCGCGGCTCAGAGGCCGCGATCGATGCCGGCTGGGTCGGCTCGCGCGAATGGGTGCTGGACACCGAACCCACCGACGGACAGATCCAGGCGGCGCACAAGGGGCGCACGTGGTTCGAGATTGAAATGGCTGGCGTAACGGCGCATGCGAGCCAGCCGTGGAAGGGCGCGGATGCCGTCGCCGCCATGGCCGAGGTCGTGTGTTCGCTCCGTCGCGCGTTTGTGGCGCTGCCCGCGCACGATGAGCTGGGGCCTTCGACCATCACGTTTGGCCAAATCGAGGGCGGATATCGCCCCTATGTCGTGCCCGACCGCGCCAAAGTCTGGGTCGACATGCGCCTGACCCCGCCGACCGATACGGCCGCCGCGACGCGCATGGTAGAGCAAGCCATCGCCGTTGCCGAAGCCGCGGTCCCCGGCTGCCATGGAAGCTACACCGTGACAGGCGACCGCCCCGCTATCGAGCGCGATCCAAGCTCTCCTCTTCTAGCCGCGCTCAAGCGTGCCGCCGATGACGTGACGGGGGCGGACACGACCGTCGGCTTCTTTACCGGCTACACCGACACCGCTGTCATTGCCGGCAAGACAGGTAACCGCAATTGCATGAGCTACGGTTCCGGGTCGCTCGCGCTCGCGCACAAGCCCAACGAATATGTGCCCCATGCCGATATCGTTCGTTGTCAGCAGGTGCTGATCGCGCTCGCCGATAACGTGCTCTGGGACGCGAGCGGCCAAGTTGGGGCATAATAAGCCGCGAACAAACCGACTCGTGCGTTAGGACCGCCCATGAAAGCACTTCCGTTTCCCTGCATCCGCCCGGCTCAGGACCGCGTGCTCGAGGCGCTGCCTGCAATGGGCAGCATCCTGAGCGGCAACGATGCTCTGCGCGGAGCCATTGCCGATGGCCTGATGCTCAAGGACCCGGGCGCGGCGTATTACGTGTACGAATGCTCGGGCGAGCCGGGGCGCGTAACAGGTGTCGTGGCGATCTGCCCGACGAGTGTACTTGCGGGCGGCAAGGGCGTTGCCAGCGCTGACGTGGCCGCCGCTGCGCACGCGATCGCCGAACTCAAAGTTCAGCCTCGTCCCGTGTCGCTCGCCTACGAGGCCTCGCCCGTCATGGATATCATCCTGGGCGCCGCCAAAGAGGGCGCGTCGCTCTACGCCGTCACCGACCCCGCGGGCATTACGCACCGCGCGTGGGAGGTCAAGCGCGAGGACGCCGTCGGGGCCATCCGCGCTATGCTCGACCAAGCACCGGAGCCAGCACTGGTCGACGACCCTACCTACGCTGCCGCGCTGGTCGGGGCATCACAGCTCCTGACCGACGATGCCCGTGCCGCCGGCACCTACACGGGCAAAGAGCCGTTCAACTTTGCCGTAGCTGTGCTCTTCCCCGCCGCGCAGGTCAGCGGCGCCGCGCCGCAGGTTCCGACAGGTCTGCTCACGCACCAGGTCGCGCGGTTCTAGCAAGACCAGACCGCCCAACACAAAAATCGGCAGTTCAACAAACAGGGGGCGGAGATGCAGCAGGTACATGCATCTCCGCCCCTTTTGCGTCGAGTGGTTATGCCGGCGACTCGTGCCGCCACGTTCGCGTTATCCGCGCTGCGGACCTGCAGTAGCCACAAGCGGTTCAAGCCCCAGCTCGCGCGCGTAATCCTCCTGCGTAAAAATCTCAATCAGCTCAAACGTACCGGCCTCGTCGTCAAACACGAAATGCAGCACCGAGCAGTTGCCCGGCACGCGTTCGCGCTCGTCGGCCGCCGCACCCCTCACGTGGTCCATGAACTCCTTGATGGCCGAGCCATGGCTTACCGCGAGCACGCACGTATGGTCCGGACGCTGCATAAGCTCGGTCAGCGTCGCCACCATGCGCTCGCGCACCTGCATCTGGCCCTCGCCGCCAAACTGGCGATAGAAGTCGCGCCACGGGCGCTCGGGCATGAGCATCACGCGCTCGGCCTCATAGTCACCAAAGAACCACTCACGCAGGCCGTCCAGGCGCTCGTACGCCAAGCCCGGCCACAAGTTGGCGATAGTCTGCTCGGTGCGATGAAGCGTGGAGGTGTAGGCATGATCGGGCTCAATGCCGCGCGCACGTAAAAACATGCCGGCGCGCGCCGCCTGGTCGCAGCCCAACTGCGTAAGCGGCGAGTCACTCCACCCCTGAATGATACGCTTGAGGTTGAATATCGTCTGTCCATGACGGACCAGATACAGATCTTTATTCATAGGGGTCCTTTCGTTCGTTACCAATCAAGGAGCGAAAACGCCCCGTCGCAATAGCCAAAATGAAGCACGGCGCCGTTGTCGGGTAGCTCCCCCTCGCCAGTCACATACTCAAGAAACTCCTGGCAGGCTGAGCCGTGGGAAACCGCCAGCACGCAGTCGTGCTGCGGCCTGGCCATGATGCGGGACAGCGCCGCGACCATGCGCGACTGAAGCTCACTTTCCGACTCGCCACCAAAGGCAACCGGATAATCACCCCAGGGCTGCGGCGGCATCTCGCGATTTGATGTGCCCTCCAGCGAGCCAAAATGCCACTCACGCAGGTCATCGACCAGCTCTATGGAACGGCCCTCGCCAACGATAAGCTCGGCCGTATGCCGCGCCCGGCCCAACGGCGAGGAATACACATGATCAAAGGCCACGCCACGCGCCGCAAACGCCGTACGCGCCGTCAGCGCCTGCTCGCGCCCGCGCGCCGTAAGCGACGAATCGTGCCAGCCCTGCAAAATGCTCTGCACATTGAGCTCAGTCTGCCCATGCCGAACCAAATACAGATCTGCCACACACCCTCCCCTCGTACCACCACAAAGGGGACAGGCACCTTTGTGGTGGTTTACCGCCGGATCACACCGCGGTGACACTCAACTACACCAGCACGTCGGCGAGCGAACGCTTGGGTACGTGGTGCACCTGCGCCTCGTCGCGCCAATAATTGATGGAGCCGTCGGGGTTGGAATCGATCGCATCGATCACCTGTGTCTCGGCCGGAACGCCAAACGCCATGATCAGCTTGAGCTCATATTTGTCGTTATCGAGCCCCATGGCATCGATCGCGCGGGGCGTAAAGGCCTTGAACATGCAGGCTGCCACCTCGGGCGAGGCGCTGCGGGCGGCGAGCATCATCGTCTGCGCGGCAATGCCCGTGTCGACCTCGGTAATGGGAGCGGCGGGCTTGCCCGGAACGGCGCGCTCGGCCAGAATCGCGATGTAGCCGGTCGGGCGCTCACCCTCATCGGGGCCCGGCCAATCCTTGAGCGCACCGGCCCATGCAAGCTCGTCAAATACACGCGCGCAGTCCTCTGCACCGCTTACCACATGAAAACGCAGACGCTGAGCATTGGCGCCACAGGGAGCCAGGTGCGCCAGTTCCGCCAGCTCGAGCAAAAACTCGCGCGGCACGCGCATGGACTCGTCAAAGCGGCGGCACGTGCGAGCGCGGCGAACCAACGCATCGAACGCATCCAGGCCGAGCTTTTCGCAACCTTGCTTTGCCATCGATTCGACACTCGACGGTGCCTCGGGAACTGCTTCGTTCATAGGGACCCCCAATACAAGCCAATTGTCCTTAGGAGAATCTAACCTAAAACCTAGGCAATTACATACAGCGGCGTAATGTTCTACAATTGTTGATTAATCCTCACTGGAGCGGGAACAAAAGTAACAATTCGGGAATGTGGGGCGGCAATTCGTCCTTCCCGCCCCATGCATCGGCGCCCTTGGGCGATACTTGTTGCAGCACTTTTGGCGTACGCCGCACGGAGAGCAATGAACGCGACGTGCACCGCACGGAAAGGAGACATTATGGGCATCTTTAAGAATGATGACCAAAAATCGAGCCAGTTTGGATTTGACGAGAAAAGCATGGCAGGCAAGGCCGTCAAGGCCGTGCGCTGGATTTACGCCATCACGGGCGTCTTGGCGCTCGTCGCCGGCATCGCACTGCTGTTTGCGCCTGCCAAGTCCCTCGTCTTCCTAACGACCGTCTTGGGCTTCTACTTTGTGATCACGGCCGCGATCAGGCTGTTTACCGCTGTTTTCGAGCCACTGCTGCCCACCGGCTGGCGCGTGACGAGCATCATCTCCAACCTACTCATTATCTTGGGCGGCGTCATAATCCTGCGCAACCAGGCCTTCTCGACCGCGACGCTCACCACGATGGTGGTTATCGTGGCCGGCTTTGGCTGGATCGTCGAAGGTGTCATGTCCATTCTGGAGTCCGAGCTTTCGTCCAACCGTGCCCTCGCCATCCTGAGCGGCGCACTCTCCATCATCGCCGGCATGTTCGTGTTTATCTATCCGCTGTGGTCGGCCAAGATGCTCGTCATCTTTAGCGGCGCCGCACTGCTGGTGTTTGGCGTAACGCTGATTGTTCGCGCTATTCAATTTGGCAAACTGGTGCACTAGATGCCGCGAACGCTCTTTATTGATGCAGACGCCTGCCCGGTCACGCGCGAGTCGATTGACTGCGCGCGGCGGGCGGGCGTTGCCGTCGTTATCGCCGGCAACAGCACGCAGAACCTGGAACGCCACATTCGCCGCAACGATCCGCGCGACGTCGAGCATGCGCGACGCGGATTTTGGGTCACGACGCTCGATGTGAGCGTGGGCGCCGACAGCGCCGACTTTGCCATTGTCGAACGCCTGCAGGCGGGCGACGTAGTCGTGACGCAGGACATTGGCTTGGCGAGCATGGTGCTCGGGCGCGATGCCGCCGCCATCGGCGTGCGCGGGCGCGTCTACGATAAGGCGACCATCGACATGCAACTGTTTATTCGCCACGAGGAAAAGAAGGTGCGCCGCGCCGGCGGTCGCACTCGCGGTCCGGCGGCATTTACCAGCGAAGACCGGGCCCGCTTTAAGCGCAACCTCACCGAGCTGCTGCGCTAACCAAGGTAGATTTTCGGGACATGCCTAAAAATCTACCTTTTTGTTTTGGCAGCGGGGAATGCCCTGGTCACAGGGGTAGATCGTAAGACATGTCCCAATAATCTACTTAAAGGCCAACGGCGGATAGGATGAGGCCCCAGCCGGCACCGATGACGTACATCATGATCAGGAACAGGACGTTTTCGCGGGCGCTGCGGTTGGTGCGGAACAGCACCAGGTAGCCCACACCAGCAGAGATGAGCGTGCCGGCGAGCATCGGGGCCAGCTGCAGCGCGCCTTCCAGGTACAGTTGTGTGATGACGACGCTGGCCGAGCAGTTGGGAATCAGGCCGACAAGCGCCGAACCCAGGACGGCGAGCGTCTCGTTGCCACGCAGGAACTGCTCGATCGCGGACTCGCCGAAGGTCTCGAGCACGGCGACCAGAATCAGCGTCACCAGAAAAATGAATACCGATACCTGCACGGTGTGCGAGATGGCGCTGCGAATAATCGACAGGAGGGGCGCGCCCTCGTGAGAGCGGGAGTGACCGTGGCCATCATGGTGTTCATGCTCGTCCTCATGACCGTGATCGTGGCCATGTCCGTGTTCGTGCTCGTCCTCGTCTTCATCGCAACCGCAATGGTCGCGCTCGCACAGCTCATGGATGTGATCGGCGCTCACGCCCGCCTCGGCCACCTCGTCGATGATGTCACCGCCAGTGTGGTCGTCGTGCGCGCAGTTCACGTGGGCCGGGTTGGCCGCGGTTCCCAGCACGGTACGGCGAATCGCCGCATGCGCGCGAGCGTTACGACGCAGGCCGCGAATGGCGGCGTCCACGATAAAGCCCGTGACCAGCGCGATCAGTGCTTTCGAAGCCAAAAGCATCGCCATGGTCTGCACGGGCACCTGCTCGGCGAGCAACAGCGGCAGCATCTCATCGGAGGTCGAAAGGAACACCGCCACCAACGTGCCCAAGGTCACGACGCGACCGGCGTACAGTGTGGCCGCCATTGCCGAAAAGCCGCACTGCGGCACCATGCCCAGCAACGAGCCAACCACGGGACCCGCGGCGCCGGCGCGCTTGATGGCCCCGTTAACGCGGTCACCCGCGACGTGCTCCAAGGTCTCGAGAGCCAGATACGTCACCAACAAGAATGGCACCAGCGAGAGCGTGTCCTTGCCGGCGTCAAGCAGAATATCAATCAGCAAATCCATGACGGATGGAACCTTTCGTGTCTTTCGGCAGCATTGTAAAAGTCCTAGCGGTCAACTAGGGTATTGTAGTTGTCCTAGGCGCGATGCCAATAGTTGCCCATGGTAAACTATCATCTCGCCACATCTCAATGAACCCGAGCCGCGCGGTGCGGCCCGTCCAAGGAGCAGTTATATGAACGTTTCACAAGCACTCGAATACGAGCGCCAGCCGTTTATTCCCATGTTTATCTATGGCGATCACGGCGCCATGGAGTCCGAGCGCCAGAAGGGCGAGGAGGCCCTCAAGGTGCTCGAAACCGAGTACTTTACCGCCGAGGGCGACCCCAGCTTCGACTTTGCCACCGTGCGCGACCTGGCCGACCGCAACCGCGACCTGTGCGACCAGATTGGCGAGGCACGCCTGCGCAACGTGACGCCCGCGACGCTTTCGCGCGGCCTGTCCGATGCCGACACCTGCGCCGCCATCGGTAAGATGCAAAAGCGCACCGCCGCGTCGGTCATGCGCGAGATCCGCGGCGACCGCGACGCGCTCGGCGTGGCCTACGCCCGCAAGCCCATCCAGGGCACCGTGCTCGGTATCGACATCGAGACCACCGGCCGTGCACCCGAGCGCGGCTATATCATCAACGTGGGCTGGGAGATCATGGATCTCACCAGCGACGCCGTGCCGCATGACGCCGAGGCACACTACTGTGGCCTGCCCGACATCTACCGCGGCGAGGATGTGCCGTTGTCGAATATCCACCACATCACCTGGGACGACATTGACGGCAAAAAGCCGTTCCGCGAGAACAAGGAATTGCAGAAGCAGCTGCTCAAGCTTATGAAGAAATACCCGTACATGGCGCATAACGCCGCGTTCGAGGACAGCTGGTTCAAAATTCATCTGGACGGTTACGCCGAGGCACGCCGCGCCGGCAAGATTATCGTCATCGACTCGCGCCAGATCTGCCGCAGCCTGGATGCCGACGTGCGCTCGCTCCCCCGCGAGTCCGCGCCCGCCGCGCTCGAGAACTGGGCCCGCCGCCGCGGCACCCTCGCCGCCGACGCCAACGAGCAGCACCTGGGCCTCGACGACACCGACCTCATGCTCCGCACCGTCCAAGCCGAGTTCAACCTCAAGAACCTGTTTGCCAAGTAGAAACGTCTACGACAAACTCCGACGTAGATCACGAGCGGCCTCGCAGCGGGAAACCCCGCAGCGGGGCCGCCCTACGTTCCACAGATAGATCTGCCATCACAAATTCTGAACCCTCATTTTGAACGATTTCGACCAATTCCCAACACGCAATTCGTTGTCGGATGGTGATACATCGATATCAAATGTGCAGCAATTGAGTATTTATATGCTATAGCTAAGCTGCGAAAACTTTTATTTAGGGCATACCAACTCATAATTGCGTCAAGCTTTTGGACAGCATTTGGTTAGACCTCTAAAACGGCTTTTCCACTCAGCGCCGTCAACACGGCATTAGCTGACACGATATATATCATGAGTATCGTATTGTCACATACCACTGCAAAAGCGGTCTACCAGGCCGCGCATTCGGTGTCTGCGAAAGGCATCGAGTCCTGTAACCCTGCCGCGATTTACGGATCATGTCCCACCGGAACGCTCCTTGACGCAGCCGCAGAATGGCTCACCAAACATGATGTTTCCCTCGACGCGAATGATTCCCTCGAGGTGATGGTGTTTGATCGCAGGAATGCGCGCCATGCAATGAACTGTCAATGCCACGTTTCTTCAAAACGATTCTCGAACTCACGCTTTATAGAGCTTGAAGATGGCATCTTCATTGTTGGCGTTGAGCTTTGCGCACTTCAGGCCGCCACCTATCTTCCTTTTCGCGAACTGGTGGAGTACTACTTTGAACTATGCGGCGCTTATTCCCTTGGAACCGACTCTCCCACCTCCTATACCGAGCGTTTCGCGCTCACCTCGACCGAGAGATTGAAACAGTTCTTTAATTCCATTACCAGATGCGACGGTCTGGCTCTTGCCCGAAAGGCGATCCAATGTGTGCGCGACGGATGCCGGTCTCCTATGGAAACAGCCTTTGTCATGATGCTAACGCTGCCCAAAAGCGAAGGAGGGCTTGGTATTAAGGGAATTGAGACCGATTACGAGGTACAGGTCACCGCTGCCGCAAAGAATCTCACGAGACGCAAAAAGTTCTTTATGGATGCGTATCTAAAGAAATCTCGCACAGACATTGAATACAACGGTTTTTATCATGACGCGGAAGAAGACCGCGCCATCGATGAGGAGCGCAAGAATGCACTTGCGTCCATGGGGTACGGAATCATCACCGTCAGTCGTTATTCCTTTATGCATGCCAGCTCTTTCGTTAGGGTCATGGAAGCAATCCAGCGGAAAGAGGGCGTACGCCCCTCGCGTCTGCCAAAAGACTTTCAAATCATGCAAGAGGACCTGAGACAGTTTGTGCTCAGAAGGTTTATAGAAGAGAAAAAGCGAATTCAGAAGCAGCTTCGCCAGGATTCCGAAGAGCGTCAACGAATCGACCTCGAAAAAGCAACGCTCGAAGGCATCACGCTGGATGACCCGACAATTAATGAAGTTCCGGCAATCGATGACATGCAGACTGTCGAATCCGACAGCCCATCATTTGCCCAAACAAGCAGCCTCGCGCCCGAGGGCAGGGTCTTCGGGGCCGGAGACTAGGCCGGCTAACAAGGTGGGTACCCTAGCGACGTGCAAAATTGCGAGTATTCAGCAGAGCCGGGTGTCTATCACCCTCGAGTGGATCCAAATGTGAAGCGAAATCACTCTTGCGTGAGAGCGTTAGGCAACATTTGAGGAAGAACTCATCGGATTAACACCCTAAGATAACTCTTGAACTGCATTATATGGCCTGCAATAAATTAACAGACCCCCTATCGTTGCAGAATACTCCAATTTTTGCACGGCTCAGGGGCACCCACCCCGGCATCGGCTATCAAAACCGCTCAGTCCGGGATCTCGTCCACTATTCCCCATCATTTTGTACAACGAATTACCTGAACGTCATTGACATATGAACATGCACTCATATAATCGAAAGTAAATTATATGAGCGCATGTTCATATGAAAGGATATTGCAATGAGCATCCGCGTTGATGAAACGAAACTCGACATCGAGGCCACCGAACCCGCGATCCCGACCACCTGCTCGCCCGAGGACCTTCCCGACGAGGAGCTTCTCTACGACCTCGCCGACCTGTTCAAGGTCTTCAGCGACACCACGCGCATCAAGATCCTCTATGCCCTCATGGGCCGCGAGCTCTGCGTGGCAGACATCGCCGAAGCGACCGAAACCTCGCAGTCCGCGGTGTCGCACCAGCTGCGCACACTCAAGCAGTCGCACCTGGTTAAATTCCGGCGCGACGGGCGCAATATCCTCTACTCGCTCGCCGACGACCACGTCTACACCATGCTCAACCAAGGCATGAGCCACATCTGCGAATAGCGACCAACCACGGTACCAGCGCGGCCTGCACCCAAGCCGCAAATACAGAGAAAGGAACCCCCATGAAAAAGCAGTTCAAGCTCGACGAAATCGACTGCGCCAACTGTGCGCGCGAGCTTCAGGACGAGCTGGCCAAGCTCGAGGGCGTCAAATCCGTGTCCGTCAACTTCATGACCCAAAAATTGACGCTCGAAGCCGATGACGCCGAGTTCGACGAGGTACTCAACCGCGTTGTAGAGTTTACGGCCGACGCCGAGCCGGACTGCGAGATCATTCTCTAGCCCGGGTTTACGCCAACCTGCAAGGCCGCGCTTGCCGCGGCCTTTGCTCGCGAAATTATATGAGCGAGTGTTCATTCATTCAAATGGGAGGATACGAGTCATGACCACCGCCGATCCCAAAAAGAAAAAGAAGAAGCGTAAGAAGAAAGAGTCCCTTGAGCATAAGCGCAACCGCATCGTGGTAGCGCTGGGCATTTTTGCCGTGGTGTACGCCCTCGATGAGTTCGGCACCCTCACCGCCGCATTCGGTACCCCGGGCGACATCTACGCCAGCTTTATGCTGTTCCTCATACCGTTTTTGATTGCCGGCTACGACGTGCTGCAAAAGGCATTCAATAACATCCGCCGCGGCAAGGCCTTCGACGAGAGTTTCCTTATGGCCGTCGCGACCATCGGCGCGTTTGCCATGGTGCTCTTCCCCGATACCGACCCGCACATGGCCGAAGGCGCCGCCGTCATGCTGTTCTACCAGGTCGGCGAGCTGTTCCAGGCATACGCCGTGGGCAAGAGCCGTAAATCGATCAGCGCCATGATGGACATAGCACCCGACTACGCCAACGTCGAGCAACCCGACGGCTCACTCGAACAGGTCTTCCCCGATGACATCGCGGTCGGCACCGTGATCGTGGTCAAGCCCGGCGAGCGCGTGCCCATCGACGGCGTCATCGTCGAGGGCGAAACCCAGCTCGACACCGCCGCCCTTACCGGTGAGTCGGTCCCCCGCCCGGCCAAAACCGGAGACGATATCATCAGCGGCTGCATCAACATGACGGGGCTCATCCACGTGCGCACCACCAAGCCCTTTGGCGAGTCCACCGTCGCACGCGTCCTGGAGCTCGTGGAGAATGCCAGCGAAAAGAAGGCACGCACCGAGAACTTCATCACGCGCTTTGCCCGCATCTACACGCCCGCCGTCACCGGCGCTGCCGCGGTGCTCGCGCTCGGCGGTGGCCTGGTCACCGGTGCCTGGTCCGACTGGATTCTGCGCGGCCTGACCTTCTTGGTCGTCAGCTGCCCGTGCGCGTTGGTGATCAGCGTGCCGCTCAGTTTCTTTGGCGGCATCGGCGGCGCGTCCAAGCTGGGCGTTCTCATCAAGGGTTCTAACTACCTCGAGACGCTCGCCGACGTGGACACCGTCGTCTTTGACAAGACGGGCACCCTCACCAACGGCACGTTCTCGGTGGTCGCGGTACACCCCGAGGCAGGCTATACCGAGCAATCGCTGCTTGAAGTCGCAGCCCTTGCTGAGTCGTTCTCCGATCACCCCATCGCGCAGTCCGTACGTGTCGCCTACCAGGGCGAGGTCGACCCCAAGCGCGTAAGCGACTCCACCAACGACGCGGGCCATGGCGTGACGGCAACCATCGACGGCAAGCACGTCGTCGTTGGCAACGCAAAGATGCTCGCCGCGGCCGGAGTCGAAGCGCCCGATTGCGAGGTCGTCGGAACGATTCTGCATGTGCTCGTTGACGGCGTGTACGCCGGCCACATCGTGATTGCAGACACCGTCAAGGCCGATGCTGAGCAAACGATTCGCGACCTGCACGCCGCCGGTGTCAAGCGCACCGTCATGCTCACGGGCGACCGCGAGGAGGTTGCGGCGTCTGTGGTCAAGCAACTCAGTCTCGACGAGTTCCACGCGCAGCTGCTGCCGGGCGATAAGGTCGAGCGCGTCGAGGCGCTGCTTGCAACCGAGAGTGGCAAGGGCAAGCTCGCCTTTGTGGGCGACGGCATCAACGATGCGCCCGTGCTTACGCGCGCCGATGTGGGCATTGCCATGGGCGCTATGGGTTCTGACGCTGCGATCGAGGCCGCCGATGTCGTGCTCATGGACGACAAGCCGTCCAACATTTCCCGCGCGATCCGCGTGGCACGCAAGACCATGACGATCGTCTGGCAGAACATCATCTTTGCGCTGGGCGTTAAGCTGCTGATCCTTGTGCTGGCAGCGCTGGGCATCGCCAACATGTGGCTTGCCGTGTTCGGCGACGTAGGCGTGGCGATCATCGCCATCCTGAACGCCATGCGCGCGATGGGTGTCAAGAACTTGTAGCGTTCGTGGGCTGTCCGGCCGGGGCCGGGCTTGGTTTTGAAAACGTCCTCGACCAATGAAGTGCCCCCGTTCTGCTCCTTCGGAGCTACGAACGGGGGCACTTCTGGTCTGACGCTCCTATTTGGCAAGGTGTTTTTTAGAATCCATTTTGCGCTCGGCCTCGAAGGCTTGCCTGTCCCAATCGAGCGGAAGTCCGGCCTCGACCCATGCCTCGTAGGCCCTCCTTATGGGCTTGAGCTCCCTT
>JAXJMV010000024.1:0-41870 GCA_036312985.1 Collinsella sp. | reverse complement strand
ACCGGTCAGCGGCCAGAGCATGGGGGGCACGCCCGGTCCCGTTCCGAACCCGGAAGCTAAGCCCCATCGCGCCGAGAGTACTGCGGGGTCAGCCCGTGGGAGGCCAGGGCGCCGCTGACCGGTGGACGGCACCGAGCCGTCGATCGACTTGAAGAAGGGGGAGGCCTCGCGGCCTCCCCCTTTTTTTGCGTTTGATAGAGAGCTGTAATACAAGAACTCGCCTTCGTTTGGCTTGTCTTACTGTTTGGCTGTATTTTGAGTCCTTCTTTTGTATTTGCGCGATAATAACTCCCGTTGGCGTTAGGGAGGACTTGATGTTTACCGTTTTTATCTTGGGCAATATTGCTTCGGGAAAGTCGACTGCCTGCCGCTACCTCGAATCTCATGGCGCCATGCTTATCGATCTTGATGAGCTTGCCAAATCGCTGTATGTGCCGGGCTCCGATATCGTCAATGCCCTCGCCGAAGAATTCGGTTGGGACATTCTGGACGGGGAGGGCGGCATTCGCCGCAATGTCCTCGCTGCTCGAGCTTTCGCCTCTCCTGATACAGTTGCGCGGCTCAACGACATCGTTCATCCGGTTCTCATCGAACAGCTGTCACTGAGGATTCATGATCCGGTTTGCTGCACGGTTTCGTCCCCCCGTTATCCCTTTGCGGTTGTCGAGGTTTCTGCCCCGACTGGTTTTGAGGATGCTTTTGGCCTGGCTGATGAAATTCTGGTTATCAGCGCTCCTTTAGCAGTTCGTCGCGAGCGTGCCATCCATCGTGGTATGGAGTCCTCTGATTTTGATGCGCGCTCTGCATGCCAACCTGATGAGGCTTCGCTTTGCAATCTCGCTACGACGGTAATCGATAATGCGGCAGGCGATAACTCGCTCTTTGAACAACTGGACGCATGGCTTGCACGCCATGGCTTCGGGGGTGTAGTGGATAAGGATGAGGCCGATGCCTAAGACACGTTTCTTTGCGTGGTATCGCGTGGCGCCACTTGCCGTTATGTTCGTCTTCGGCCTTATTTCGCTCGTCTATTCGTATGCCCCTGCCGCCTTCTTTAAGCCTTTGTATCCAATTGACTACGAGGCGTACGTAAAGCAATCGAGTATTTCGCACAATCTTGATCCGTATCTGGTGTGTGCTGTCATAAAGTCGGAATCGAATTGGGATCCCGAGGCCGAGTCGAATCAAGGCGCTCAGGGATTGATGCAGCTGATGCCCGAGACTGCCCAGGATATGATTGCCAAGGGTCTTGTCGATGGTAGCGAGTATTCAGCCGACAACCTTAACGATCCCGTTACGAACATCGAGTTTGGCTGTGCGTATCTTTCGTATCTTCTAGCGTATTTTAACGGGTCGACTGACAGTGCCATTGCCGCCTATAACGCCGGCATGGGCAATGTCGACGGATGGGCGCAGCAGAGCACGTCGCTTCATAATGCAATCACTTTTCCCGAGACACAGGCGTATCTGATTCGTGTCAATAATGCCTGGGTTCGCTACAAGACCCTCTATCCCGATCGGTTCGTATAGGACTATGCCTGCCGCCTGCGTATACTGCAGATATATGAGTTAGGAGTATCCATGGCGGAATTTGAAGTTGAGCGTGTTGGAGGAGAGCTTAAACGTTTTGGCGTTGAGGGCTCCGAGGTGCCGTTTAAGGTCGTGTCTCCATACGAGCCCGCTGGTTCCCAGCCTAAGGCCATTGAGTCGCTTGTGCAGGGCGTGAGGGATGGAGATCGCTATCAGGTTTTGCTGGGCGTGACTGGTTCGGGCAAGACCTTCACTATGGCTAAGACTATTGAGGCCCTGGGGAAGCCGACGCTGGTCATGGCTCCCAATAAAACGCTTGCCGCTCAGCTCGCGAGCGAGCTCAAGGAATTCTTCCCTGACAACGCCGTGGTCTATTTTGTGTCGTACTACGATTACTATCAACCCGAAGCGTATGTGCCGCAAAGCGATACGTATATCGAGAAGGATTCCTCGATTAACGAAGAAGTCGAGATGCTGCGACATCAGGCGACTGCATCGCTGCTATCTCGACGCGATGTGATCGTCGTCGCATCGGTCTCGTGTATCTATGGCATTGGCTCTCCCGAGGACTATGCGGGCCTAGCTCCGAACGTCGACAAGAAGGTGCCGCTCGAGCGCGATGACTTTATCCATGCACTTATCGACATTCAATATGATCGCAATGACTATGACCTGGCACGCGGCACGTTCCGCGTGCGCGGCGATGTTGTCGACGTGTATCCGCCCTATGCCGAGCATCCGTTGCGGTTTGAGTTCTTTGGCGACGAGGTCGAGCTGATTGCCGAGATTGACGAGGTCACCGGAGAGATGCTGCGTGAGTACGAGGCCATTCCCGTGTGGCCGGCCTCGCACTACGTGACTGAGAAGCCGAAGGTCAAAGCGGCTCTGAAATCAATCAGTGAAGAGTGTGAGAAGCGTGTGGCCGAGCTCAAGGCGACTGATAAGCTGCTCGAGGCACAGCGTCTGCAGCAGCGCACCGACTATGATCTTGAGATGCTCGAGACGATGGGCTTTTGCAACGGCATCGAGAACTACTCGCGTCATCTGGACGGTCGCAAGCCGGGTGAGCCGCCGTTTACCCTGATCGATTACTTTCCTAAGGATATGCTCTGCATCATCGACGAGAGCCATGTAACGGTGCCGCAGATCCGCGGCATGCACGAAGGCGACCGCTCGCGTAAGGTGACGCTGGTGGAGCATGGTTTTCGTCTGCCTTCGGCACTCGATAACCGCCCGCTTCGTTTCGATGAGTTTGAGGCGAGGATTCCCCAGTTCATCTACGTTTCGGCCACGCCGGGCGACTATGAGCTGCGCGTGAGTCAAAACGACGTTGAGCAGATCATTCGTCCGACCGGCCTGCTCGACCCCAAGATCGATGTGCGTCCGGTCCGAGGCCAGATTGACGATCTTGAGGACGAGATTCGCGAGCGCGTGGCCCGCAAGGAGCGCGTGCTGGTGACCACGCTCACCAAGCGCATGGCCGAGGACCTGACCGACCATCTGCTTGATGCCGGCATTAAGGTCAATTACATGCACTCCGATACGGCGACGATGGACCGTGTCGAGATCCTGCGAACGCTGCGGGAGGGAAAGATCGATGTCCTCGTTGGCATCAACCTGCTCCGCGAGGGTCTAGACCTTCCCGAGGTCTCGCTGGTGGCAATTCTCGACGCTGACAAGGAAGGTTTCTTGCGCAACCGCCGTTCGTTGATTCAGACGATTGGCCGTGCGGCCCGTAATGCCGACGGCGAGGTCATCATGTATGCAGACGTTGTTACCGATTCGATGAAAGAGGCCATCGAGGAGACGCAGCGTCGTCGCGAGATTCAGATGGCATATAACGAAGAGCACGGCATTGTGCCCAAGACGGTCCGCAAGGCCATTAACGACATTTCGAGCTTTATTGCCGAGGCCGAAAAGACTGTGGGCTCGAAGGGACGCTCGAGAGGCGATTCGCTGGGTCACGGTGCGTTCTATACACCTGACGAAAACGGCGAGGGCGCCGTGCCGGAGACGGTGGCACCCGAGCAAACGCTTGCCGAGCAGCTGGAAGGGCTACCGCATGACGAGCTCGTGCGGATCGTCGAGACCATGGAGGAAGACATGCGTAACGCTTCCGCCGCCATGGACTTTGAGGAGGCGGCGCGTCTGCGCGATGCCGTCGTTCAGATTCGGGCGATGCTTGAGGGCGCATCTGAGGACGAAACGATCGAGCGTTTGCGTTCGCAGGCTCGCAAGGGCTCTACCTTTGCTTCGGGCAGAAAACGCCAGGGTGCACGATTCAGGAAGTAGCGAACAGGCCCCGAGTTCCCTGTGGAGCTCGGGGCCTGTGTCGTTCGGACGTGAGAGTTCGTGCACTAGAGGTCTGCTATCAGCGCCTCGGCGCAACGGACGCCGTCGGTGGCGGCACTCATGATGCCGCCGGCATATCCGGCACCCTCGCCGCAAGGGTAAAGGCCCGGAGTCGACGTGGCGTGGCATGTTCGATCGCGGGTGACGGTGACCGGGGAGCTCGAACGCGTCTCCACGCCAGTGAGGACCGCATCGGGGCGGTCATAGCCACGCAGTTTCTTACCGAGCAGGGGGATTCCCAAACGAAGCGATTCGACGATATGCCGCGGGAGGGCATCGTCGATCGCCGTCCAGGTCACGCCAAGTGGATAGGTTGGTTTTACCTTTCCGGGTGCCGTGCTGGCGCGTCCCTCAAGGAAATCTCCGACGAGCTGTGCCGGCGCGTTCCAGTTGGAGCCACCCAGGCGATAGGCGGCTCGCTCGCAGGCGCGCTGGAGCTCAATGCCTGCGAGCGGATCATCGCCGGGAAGGTCGTCAGGTGTGACGTTGACGAGTAGGGCGGCATTCGCGTTGCGCCCGCCGCGGGCATTGAGGCTGGCACCGTTGACGCACAGATGGCCCTGCTCGGAAGAAGCCGCGACAACCTGTCCGCCGGGGCACATACAAAACGAGAATACGCTGCGGCCGTTGGGGAGATGGGCGACAAGCTTGTAGGGGGCTGCTCCGAGTGCCGGGTGCCCCGCCGAAGGGCCATATTGGGCGCGGTCGATGTCGCGCTGTGGATGCTCGATGCGCACACCCATGGCAAAGGTCTTTTGCGCGAGGGCAACATTATGTTCTTTGAGAAGCTCGAATACGTCGCGGGCGGAATGGCCGCAGGCGAGAATGAGGTGCTTTGTGGCGATTGTCTCGCTTGTGGTTTCTTGGGGCGGTTGGACATCGACGCCGGTGATGGCGCCAGATCCATCGGTTCGAATATTGACGAGCTTTGTTCGATAGCGGACGGTTCCACCGAGCTGCTCGATGCGTTGAGAAATGTTGGTGACGACGGTGGGGAGGATGTCAGAGCCAATGTGCGGCTTGGCGTCCCACAGGATGTCGCGAGGTGAGCCAGCTTCGACGAAGGTCTCAAGAATCAGTCGATGGGCAGGATTCTTGGTTCCCGTGTTGAGCTTGCCGTCCGAGAAGGTCCCTGCGCCGCCCAGGCCAAATTGGATATTGCTTTCGGGGTCGAGGATACGCTCCTTAAGAAAGAGATCAATCGCTTCCGAGCGGCGAAGTGCGGGGTCGCCGCGCTCGATGAGCAGGGGTTTAAGGCCCGCTTCGGCAAGGGTCAGGGCGGCGAAGAGACCGGCGCAACCGGCGCCGACAACGACGGGACGCTCCTTGGGTGCATTCGGGACAGGGTTGGGGAATGAAGGCGCCTCGCCGTCTACCATGCGGATGCGCGAGCGGTCGCGCTCGGCGACGCGGTCGACCACCTCCTGCTCGAGTCGGGAGCTTGTCAGTTCAACTCGAAAGCTCAAAATAAAATGGACATCTCGCTTTTTACGGGCGTCGATTGACTTGCGATGGAGCTCAATGGCTTTAATCTGGGAATCCTCGCATCGCAGGGCTCGTTTGACGGCGCGTCTACCAATAGCAAGGCAGGCGGTTTCGTCGCCGGCCTCATCGAGTGACGCGTGGACTTGGGTGATTTCGATCATCGAGGTCTCCTTAGATGCAAGAAAGAGGCCGCCCGGTGTTCCAGACGGCCCGAATGCGTTTTGATTATAGACTGCGCGGCTATAGGCTGCTTGCAGCGCGAATACCCGAGATCCAAGCCCACGCAAGGTTGAAACCGCCGCAATCGGCATCGATGTCGAGTGCCTCGCCACAGATGTAAAGTGGGGCGCCTGCCGCGTTGCTCACGCAGAGGTCGGGAGCTGAGACGCTCTCGATGGACACGCCGCCGCGCGTGACCTGGGCCGAACGCTCCTCCGCCGTTCCCTCGACGAGTAGCTTGAAGTGCTTGAGGATCGAGACCAGATGGATGACATCGTGCGACCCGGGGTGGCACCGTTCGAATGCGGCGCAGGCAACGTGAGAGAACTGCGGGGCGAGCATGCCGTCGAGCCAGCGGGGGTCGCGGGGCGAAAAGCCACCGAGTAACTCGACTCGCTGGTTGAGCATATCGAGCAGCTCGTCTTTGGAGAGGTCGGGGAAGACGTCGAGCAGAATCGTGTCGCCGTGCTGGACACGACGGGAGAGATTGAAGATGGCAACGCCCGAGATACCAAAGGTGCGGAAGAGCACCTCGCCGTCTTCGTGCCAGAGCTCCTCATGATCGCGGGCGAGCGTCAAGCGAGCGCGGACGCGCAAGCCGTCCAGCGTCTTGAGCGCCGCCTGGTCGCCGACGACCGATGCCGACACGGGGCAGAGGACGGGGTGCTGTGGCGTGAGGGAAAGATCGAACGCCTCCGCGATGTCGGCGATGCTGCCGCCCGTGGCGATAGTCACGGCCTTTGCCTGCAACGTCTCGTTCTTGCGAGGAGTGTTGGCGAGCGCCTTCCGAAGCGAGCGGACCTCCGTTTTTCGGCCGTCGTGCTTTTTTGCCTTGAGTGCCCGCGCGGGACGATCTATCTGGAGCGCCCAGCCCTTGGGGGATTTGGATGCCGAGGTGACATTTGCCCCGCAAATCAAGGTGATACCCAGGCGATTGCAAGCGTTGAGAAGCGCATCGCGCACCGATTCGGCACGAAGGGAGCGTGGATACAGCCGGCCCTCCTCGGAGGTCGTCATGATGCCCAGCGAAGAGAAGAAACTGTCGAGCTCTTGCTCGGGCCGGGCGCCCATGACGGACTCAACAAACGCGGGATGGTTGTACCGCTGGAAATCAATTGATTCGTTCGAAAGGTTGCATCGTCCGTTGCCGGTCGCGAGGAGCTTAAGGCCGCAGGCGACATCGCGCTCAACGATGCAGGCGCTTTTGCCTGCGCGTGCGGCCGTAATGGCAGCGGCGAGACCCGAGGCCCCGCCGCCGATTACCAAGACGTCATAGAAGGCGTTTGCGTTCACTTAGGCCTCGTCGGTTTCGTGCGGGGCAATGGCCTCGACGGCGGAGACGGCCTGGGGCAGCATACCGTCGGGCAATGCGGTCTCAACCTCGCCCTTATCGCAAGCCTCGGCGAGTGCCGGATTGATGGGAAGCTGCCCTAGGATCTCGAGGTTGTAACGCTCGGCGACCTCGGGGAGCTTGCTCTTGCCAAAGACCTCGATCTTCTTGCCGCAATCGGGGCACTCGATATAGCTCATGTTTTCGACGATTCCCAGAATGGGGACGTTCATCTTCTCGGCCATGTTGACCGCCTTGGCGACGATCATCGAGACCAGATCCTGCGGGCTCGTGACGATGACGATGCCATCGACGGGCAGCGACTGGAAGACGGTGAGGGCGACGTCGCCCGTTCCCGGAGGCATGTCGACCATCAGGTAGTCGATGGGGCCCCATGAGGTTTCGCTCCAGAACTGCCTGATGGCACCCGCGATAACCGGACCGCGCCAGAGGACGGGGTCGGTTTCGTTTTGGAGCAGCAGGTTAGAGCTCATAATCTTGACGCCGTGCTCGGAGATTTCGGGCAGCATAAGGTTGCCGAGGGCGTGGACGTGACGTCCGCTCATGCCGAACATCTTAGGGATAGAGGGGCCGGTAATATCGGCATCGAGGACGCCGACCTTGTGACCGTGGCGGGAAAGCTCCGTGGCGATGGCGCCGGTGACGAATGACTTGCCGACGCCGCCCTTACCGGAAAGCACGGCGATAACGCGCTTGACCTCGGACAGCGTATTCTCCTCAAATTGCGACGGCGACGTTTGCCCGCCGGCTGCCTGTGCGTGCTCGCAACCCATGTTTGACTCCTTTGTATATGTTGGGGCCGGAGCCCCGCGGTGTGACACGAGCGTCATTGTACCCTCGTTTGCGAGCGGGAGTCATTTGCGATGCATTTGGGCCGAGCGTGCTTGCAATACGATGGGTCCAAGCGAATGGGCGGGCTTACTGAACTTTGCTGGCGAACTCGAGGTATTGCATGCGCTGCAGCTTGTCGATCGTCGAGGCGTATGGGCTGTCTTCAGATTCCAAGTCGTAGCGCAGCCCGTCGGCACCAAGGTAGCCGGCGACATTGATGGTGGGCACATCTGACCTTGTTGCAAGCAGAGCCTTTTGATAGTCGGTGAGCGGGGCGCCGATCTTATTAAGGGTAATGGCTGCAATCTCGTTTGCCCCGACGGTGTCGTAGACGTTGAGCTCGGTATTGCCGGCGATTTCATAGTTAGCCCAGACAAAATATGTCGACTGATAGATACGGAAAGCGTGGCTTGCCGTATCTTCCTGGGGGTACAGCTCGTCGTTGAGAGTCGTTGCGGCGCTCGGCTGATGGTCGCCAAAAAAGACAAGGACAACCGGTCTGCCGATATTGCGGAGCTCGTTGATAAAGTACTCGAGGTCCCGGTCGGATGCGTTGATGCAGGTAAGATAGGTGTTGAGCGCGCTATTGGCACCCTCGCTGGCTCCCTCAACCCAATAGTTTGTCAGCTCCTCGGCGGGAACGGTGCCATAGTCGTAGCCGCCGTGATTTTGCATCGTGACGTCAAAGATGAACTGCGGGGCTTCGTCGGTTCTAAGCAGGTCGAGTATCTTGTCGTAGGTGACGTAGTCGCATACGCCGGCATGGTAATAGGACGCACCTTCGAAATCGCCGATTGAAAGAAAGTCTCCAAAGCCCAGCTGCTGATAGATTTTATCTCGATGGTAGTTGACGGGGTTTTGCGGGTGCATAGCCGTAGCGGTATACCCAAGCTCTTTAAGGTCCTTTGCCAGGCTGTTGACGCCATTCATCTGATACAGCTGATAGGGGATTTTGCCCAATCCAACAAAGGCCGTTGTCGCTCCGGTCAAAAATTCGAATTCGGAGTTCGCCGTTCCGCCACCGGCGACCGAAGCGAGCATGGTGCCGCGAACAAGTGTGTCGGGAAGCGAGTTGTAGAATGCGGGGCCGGTGTACCCGGCCGCCTGGAGCTGCTCAAAGCACGAAAGGTCGCTAAAACTCTCATTCATGACGGCAACAATCGTCGGCTTGATTTCATTGAACTGGGCAACGGCCGCCGCGCGCTGCTCGCTCGAGCCATACGTGCTGTCGTAGGTGGCGGCGAGCTCCTGCTCGATGCTCTGCGCCTCATCGGGCGTATAGTCTTCGGGCTTCTCAATGGGCAACTCGTTGACCATTTCGGTGAACGAAGTGATAAAACCCTGAGACGCATACGTGGTGATGGGCTGCCAACGGTCAAATCCAAAATTCAGCGCCTGCTCCAAGTCGATGCTGGAAAAGCCCGAGAGCCCCACAACGGTCACTAGCAGAAAAGCGCAGAGGTTAGCGGCGATTGCGGGGAAGACATGGGTGGGCGTACGGAGCTTTCTCGGTCGGATAAGCGAAAGAAGCCCCAGGGAAATCTCCAGCAGGGCTAGAGAGGTTACGATTCCGGCGGTAAAGGTAAACTCGTATCCCTCGCTCACTTCCATTGCGGTGCCAAGGGCCAAGATATCGCTTGGCAGGATGGCCTCGCCTTTAAACGTTATGACGAAGTGCTCGGCAATGCCAAGGATGCAACAGGCGACGGGCACGAGGGCCATGACGCCTCCATGACGCTGTCCCAGCAAATAAAGGGAGAGCAGAACCGTCGCGAGCAGCCCGACGGAAAACCCGAATGAGTTGGCGGGAATGCGATAGAACGTTTCGTTACAGGCAATTTCGAGTGAAACGAACGAGAGCGCTGAAACAGCGGCGATGATAAGGATGTCACGGCAAATACAGGCAACCGTTCCCGACGCAAGATCGGTTTGGTCGATAAGTCCCGAAACCAAGGGCTCGACAAGCAGTACGACGGCGGCGGCACCGAGCGCCGAATAAGAAAGGACCCATAGGGAATTGTCCTCATTTACGAGCAATTGATTCGTAATCCATGCAGCTACCATGCCGAGCGGGATGAGGAGCGTCGCGCATCAAAAGACGCGGGCAATGGGCGGCTTTTCATTGTGTTTGATTGAAAAATACACGCGCACGACGACGGTGGCCACGATAAGGACGGCGATGAATATGGGCAGATTGGCCATGTCGCTCGAAGTGATTTCAAGGGGGATATCTTCGGTCATGGACGTTCCTCTGTTACAGCAAATTAAGTTCAGTAGTAGATTACTGTAACCTTTCCACGACATTTCGAGAAACAAAGCACCCGATACGCAAAGCTAAAGGTCTGCGAATCTTGTATTACGAACATCTGTGCGCGTCGAGTGCGCTAAACTCATCGACAGTATGATTCGATGCAATAGGAGGCAAGGAGCTTCCATGTCTGATTCTTCTATCGTTATTCGCGGCGCTCGTGAGCACAACCTCCGTGATATCGATGTTTCCATTCCGCGTGACCAACTCGTGGTCATTACCGGTCTTTCTGGCTCGGGCAAGAGTTCGCTGGCATTTGACACTATCTATGCCGAGGGCCAGCGTCGATACGTCGAGAGTCTTTCGAGCTATGCGCGCCAGTTCTTGGGCCAGATGGACAAACCCGACTTGGATTCAATCGACGGCCTTTCGCCGGCGGTGTCGATCGACCAAAAGACGACGTCTAAAAACCCTCGCTCGACGGTTGGCACCGTAACCGAGATTTATGACTATCTGCGCCTGCTGTTCGCCCGTGTGGGCACCCCGCACTGTCCCGAATGCGGCCGCGTCATTGAGCGCCAGACGACCGACCAGGTTGCCGACAAAGTCTTGGCGGCGGGGGAGGGTCGCCGCGCGTTTGTGCTGGCACCGGTGGTGCGCGGGCGAAAAGGCGAGTACACCAAACTGTTTGAGGACCTTCGCGCCGAGGGCTTTAGCCGCGTGCGTGTCGACGGCGAAGTGCGCTCGCTCGATGATCCGATCGATCTGGACAAGAAGTTCAAACACGATATCGAGGTCGTAGTCGACCGCATCGTGATCCGTGAGAATTCTCTGGGCCGTATCGCCGAGTCTGTTGAACAGGCGACTGCCTTGGCGCACGGTAATGTGAACGTATACATGCTGCCCGATCGCGACGCTCCCGAGGGGACCGAGGGCGAGCTACTGGAGTATTCGTTGGCTCTGGCATGCCCGGAGCACGGGCACTCCATCGACGACCTACAACCCCGCGACTTTTCGTTCAACGCTCCCTATGGCGCATGTCCTGAGTGCGACGGCCTGGGCTTTAAGAAAACCGTTGATGCCGAGGCGCTGATTGAGGATCCCTCGAAGTCCATTGCCGACGGAGTCTTTGGTAGCCTGTTTGGCAATTCGAACTACTATCCGCAGATTTTTGCTGCGGTCTGCAAACACTTTAAGGTGAGCGCCGATACGCCGTGGGGGGACTTGCCCCCTCGCGTGCGTCGTGCGTTTTTGGATGGCATGGGCGACACGAAGATTTCGGTCGACTATCAAAAGCTCGATGGGCGTCGCAGCCAGTGGGATACCAAGTTTTCGGGCGTTCGCAACATCCTGTACGAACGCTATACCGAGACGACGAACGAGAACACCAAGGCGCGCCTGGAGAAGTACATTCGCGAGGAGCCGTGCTCGACCTGCCACGGCGCTCGTTTGCGCTCCGAGATGCTTGCCGTCACCGTGGGCGGCAAGTCCATTTACGAGGTTTGTTGCCTGTCGTGCCGTGAATCGCTCGAGTTTTTTGAGGGCCTGGAACTCACCGAGCGCCAACAGTTTATCGGCGGCCGTATCGTCAAGGAAATCCTGGAGCGCTTGCGTTTTCTGGTCGATGTTGGACTCGACTATCTGACGCTCGATCGTGCCTCGGCGACGCTTTCCGGTGGCGAGGCGCAGCGTATTCGACTGGCAACGCAGATCGGCGCGGGTCTCATGGGCGTGCTCTATATTCTGGACGAGCCCTCGATCGGTCTTCATCAGCGTGACAACGAGCGCCTGATTAAGACGCTCGAGCGCCTGCGCGATATCGGCAATACCGTTATCGTTGTCGAACACGACGAGGATACAATCCGTGCCGCCGACTACGTGATCGACATGGGGCCCGGCGCCGGTGTCAACGGCGGGCACGTAGTCGCGGCGGGAACGCCTGCTGATATCATGGCGTGTCCTGAGTCGATGACGGGCGCTTACCTGACCGGCAAACGAATGATTCGGGTGCCTGATGAACGGCGCAAGCCCGGTCGCGGCTGCCTTAAAATTACGGGCGCTCGAGCCAACAACCTCAAAAACGTTACTGCCAAGATCGAGTTTGGTACGCTTACGGTTGTTACCGGCGTGTCGGGATCGGGCAAGAGCTCCCTGGTTACCGACACCATTGCGCCTGCCCTTACGAATGCCATTCACCGCTCGACGCGCCCTGTGGGTCCGTATAAGAAAATCGAGGGCATTGAGTGTATCGATAAGGTTATCGATATCGACCAGTCGCCGATTGGCCGTACGCCGCGTTCCAACCCTGCTACCTATATCGGCCTGTGGGATGATCTTCGCGCACTGTTTGCGAGTACGCCGGAGTCGAAGGCGCGCGGCTACTCGCCGGGTCGTTTCTCCTTTAATGTGAGTGGCGGGCGCTGTGAGGCGTGCAAGGGCGACGGGCAGATCAAGATCGAGATGCACTTCCTTCCCGATATCTACGTCCCCTGCGAAGTTTGCGGCGGTAAACGCTACAACCGCGAGACACTCGAGGTCACCTACCGTGGCAAGACCATCTCGGACGTGCTCGACATGAGCGTCACCGAGGCGCTGGCCTTCTTTGGGAATATCCCGCAGATTAAGCGCAAGCTCCAGACGCTGTACGATGTAGGCTTAGGCTACGTGAGCCTGGGCCAGCCCGCCACGACGCTCTCGGGCGGCGAGGCGCAGCGTGTGAAGCTCGCCAAGGAGCTTCATCGACGCCAGACGGGCAAGACGTTCTATATTTTGGACGAGCCGACGACCGGTCTTCATTTTGAGGACGTCCGCCAGCTGCTCGATGTGCTGCAGCGTTTGGTCGATGCGGGCAACACGGTGCTGGTGATTGAGCACAACCTTGATGTCATCAAG
Organism: Collinsella sp.; assembly: GCA_036312985.1. Taxonomy (GTDB): domain Bacteria; phylum Actinomycetota; class Coriobacteriia; order Coriobacteriales; family Coriobacteriaceae; genus Collinsella. Next base: position 28,962 of record JAXJMV010000024.1, on the reverse strand, counting down.
GTTGCCGACCGCCTGATCGATATGGGTCCCGAGGGCGGTAACGGCGGCGGAACCGTCGTGGTTTCGGGCACACCGGAGCAGGTTGCGGACTGTCCGCAGAGTTATACGGGCAAGTTTTTGGCGCCGTTGCTCAGGCGTGACCGGGAGCGTCAGGCTCAACTTGATGCTCAATAAATAGGCGATTCAGTTTATGGGCGCCATCGACTCCTTGTGATTCGATGGCGCTTGCTGTGCCGAAGTGACGTATGCAGCCGAATTGGACATATACTTAATCCTTGCGTCCGAATGCGAGGGAAAGGATATGTCATGGCAAAGGCTGTAAAGACGCCAAAAACCAATGCGATGCGCGAGCTGGAAAGCGCCGGCATTTCCTATGTTCTACATACGTACGAAGACGATGGTGATGAGTCGGTGGGCCTGGGTGTCGCGATTTCGGAGCAGCTTGGCGAGGAGCCCGGTCAAGGATTTAAGACTTTGGTCTGCGTGACACCGTCCAACGACTATGTCGTGTGCTGTATCCCTGTTGCCGACGAGCTCGATCTAAAGTCCGCCGCGCGTGCCGCGGGGGAGAAGTCCTTGGCCATGATGCATGTGAAGGATTTGCTTGCGGCGACTGGCTACGTTCGCGGCGGCTGCAGCCCGGTCGGTATGAAAAAACGCTACCGGACGCTCATTGATGAGACATGTGTCCTTTGGGATACCATTTTTATTTCGGGAGGCAAGCGTGGTTATCAGCTCGAGCTTGCACCCGATGATTTAATTGCATTTTGCGGGGCGACGGTTGCCGCGATTACGAGAGAGGACTGAGCGATGCCGCAGGAAGAATTGAAGCGCGGAGCTCATTTTGCAAAAGAATCTGCGCCTCAGACACCCTCATCCGAAGCTTCTTCGTCGCGAGATGACACTGACGACATGGGCTCGTCGGACTACTCCACGGTTGGTCGTTCCGCCGGGCTTATGACCATCCTGACCATCGTGTCTCGCGTCACCGGTTTTATCCGCACGTGGGCAATGGCGGCCGCTATCGGCATGTCGCTACTCTCGTCCTCCTATCAGGTCGCCAACAACCTGCCCAATATGCTCTACGAACTCGTGATGGGCGGCATGCTCGTGACGGCGTTTTTGCCCGTGTACATGGGCGTGAGGCGTGAGCAGGGTCGCGAGGCCTCGAACGAGTACGTGGGCAACCTGCTCGGCATTCTGCTTTTGGTGCTGGGTGGCATTTCGTTGCTGGGGACCGTGTTCGCCCCGGGCTTTATCTGGACGCAATCGTTCCTTTCGGGTGACGGCGGCAGCATGGATACCGCTGCGTTCATGTTCCGTTTCTTTGCCATCCAGATTCTGTTTTATGGTTTGGGCTCGGTGTTCTCGGGCGTTCTCAACGCACACCGCGACTACTTCTGGTCGACGTTTGCCCCGGTCCTCAACAATGTGATCGTCATTGCGAGCTTTATGGGTTTTGCGCCCGTGTCCGCACAGTTTGGCGAACGTGCCGGCATCATCTTGATTGCGGCCGGTACGACCCTCGGTGTCTTTGTTCAGATGGCATGTCAGATTCCCGCGCTTGGCAAGCACGGCGTGCATCCCCATATCCATATCGACTTTAAGGACCCCGCGCTGCGCCAGACGATTGCGCTCGGTATCCCGACGCTGCTCGCCACGGTGTGCATGTTTGTCTCGACTTCTATCACCAACGCTGCCGCGCTGGTGGTCCAGCCCGAGACGGGTCCTTCCGTCATCGCCTATGCGCGCCTGTGGTACACGCTGCCCTACGCGCTGATTGCCGCCTCGCTTTCGACGGCGCTCTATACCGAGCTCTCTCATGACGCACAGGAGAAGGATTACGACAGCGTTCGCACGGGCATTTCGCGTGGCGTCGCCCAGATGCTGTTCTTCCTGATTCCGTTCGCACTGTACCTGATTGTCTTCGCACGTCCGCTCAATATGATCTACTGTGCTGGCAAGTTCGATGAATCCGGCGTGGCGCTGGTGTCCGAGTACCTTGTCTACCTGGCGCTCTCGCTGCCGCTCTACGGCGTGGTCGTGTTGATGCAGAAGAGCTTCTCTGCCTTGCTCGACATGAAGCCCTATAGCCGCTATTGCCTGTATTCCGCCATCGGCCAGGCCGGCTCGGTTCTGCTGTTTGGCGTTGTGCTGGGCTTCGGTATGCCGGCAATCGCGCTTTCGTATGTCGTCGACTACGTGATCTTGGTCGGCTGTTCGCTGTGGTGGCTGCGTCGTCGCCTGCGTGGCCTTCAGGTCAAATCTATCCTACATGGCGGTTTCTTTGGCCTTTTGCTCGGTGGCCTAGGTGCTGCCGCAGGCGCCGGCGTCATGTGGGCGCTTGAACACTTTGTCGGGGCACTTGGCGGCTCGATTCTGATTACTCTTGGCTACGTTTGCGTTGCGGGTGTCGCCTCGCTTGTTGTTACCTTTGGCCTTGCCGTCGTCCTTAAGATGCCCGAGGTCTCGGCGCTGCTTCGTCGCAAGTAGGTGCGCGTGGCCGGTCACGACAACATACCAACGCTTGCCGAGCAGGTTTCGCGCGTTCCCACACAGCCCGGATGCTACCTTTGGAAGGATGCCAAGGGCGATGTCATCTACGTGGGCAAGGCGAAAAACCTGCGCGCCCGCATGCGTCAATACGTGACACTGCAGGATGAGCGTCAAAAGATCCCGCTGATGATGCAGCTGGTGGCGAGCTTTGACTACATCGTTGTCGAAACCGAGCATGAGGCGCTTGTACTCGAGCGCAACCTGATCGGCCAGTACCATCCGTACTTTAACGTCGACCTCAAGGATGACAAGAGCTACCCCTTTATCGCCATTACAAAGGGCGACCTGTATCCCGCGATCAAATACACGCGTGAGCGTCATAAGCCGGGAACGCGCTATTTTGGACCCTATACCGATAGCCGTGCGGCACGTGAGACGATAGATACGCTGCGCAAGGTTATCCCCATCTGCTCTGCATCCTGTGCGGAGTGGCGTCGTTGTCGCCGTACCATCGAGTCCCACAAGGGCGAGGAAGACATCGTCAATATGATTTGCGCACAAAACGGGCGTCCCTGCTTTGACTACCATGTCGGGCGCGGCCCGGGTGCGTGTGTCGGCGCGATTTCCCCGGCAGACTATGCCAAGAACGTCAAGCGTGTCGAGCGCTTTTTGTCGGGCCATCGCAAGGATGTCGTCGATGAGCTGACCTCCGAGATGACGGATGCCGCCGAGGCGCTCGACTTTGAGCGCGCGGCACGCGTCAAACGTCGTTTGGAGGTCATCAGGGGTCTGGACGATCGTCAGCAAGTCGTTTTTCCCTCCAGTGTCGATATCGATGTCATCGGGTTCTATCGCGAGGAGACCATCTCCGCCGCTTGCGTCTTCGTCGTTCGCGAGGGCCGAACAGTTCGCACCTGCGAGTTCATTCTCGACAAGGGTCTTGATGTTGACGAGGAAGAGCTCCAGTCGGGCTTTCTTAAGCGCTATTACGACGAGACGGCTGATATTCCAGCTGAGGTCAACCTTTCCGTCGAGCTTGAGGATGCGGAGGCGCTGGGGGAGTGGCTTGCGGGCAAGCGTGAGCGTTCCTGCCATCTCCATAGGCCGCAGCGTGGCGAAAAGCACCGTCTGCTCGATATGGCATCCAAAAATGCGCGCCATGCCCTCATGCGCTACATGATGCGAACGGGGTACGCTGACGACCGCACCAATCAAGCGCTCCTGGAGCTCGAAAGTGCGTTGGCGCTGCCATCGCCGCCGTTGCGTATCGAGTGCTTCGATATCTCTACACTGCATGGCACCTTTACGGTCGCCTCGATGGTGGTGTTTACCAACGGGCGCGCCGACAAGAGCCAGTACCGTCGTTTTAAAATTCAGGCCGAATTGGACGAGGCAAACGACTTCGTGTCGATGTCCGAGGTTTTGGGACGACGCTATGCTCCCGAGCGCATGGCCGACGAGCGCTTTGGCTCGCGCCCCGATTTGCTCGTTGTCGATGGCGGTAAGCCGCAATTGACCGCTGCGATCAAGCAACTTGAGGCTCTTGGGCTCGATATACCAGTTTGTGGCTTGGCGAAGGCCGACGAGGAAGTTTTTGTGCCTTGGGACGAGACTCCTGTCGTGCTGCCGACCGGGTCTGCTTCGCTCTATCTAATTAAACAGGTACGCGATGAGTCCCACCGATTTGCCATCACGTTCCACCGTGAGTTGCGCGATAAAGCCATGACGGTTTCGGTGCTCGATGACGTTCCAGGCGTGGGACCCACCAGAAAACGTGCCCTTATGCGCCATTTTGGCTCGATGAAGCGTTTGCGCGCGGCGAGCGAGCAAGAGATCGCGAAAGTTCGCGGCATACCTGCCGATGTTGCCAAGGCGGTCCACGAGGCACTCGTTGCATGGAATGCCGAGCGCGCCGAGGCGGCGGCTGGCCATTCCGATAGCTAAACACGAGCCTAAACAACTGATATACATGATTGCGCGATTTTCAACCATTTATTTCGCCATGATTGCCTGCTGATTTCGGGTTTTATTAACGCTAAAACGTTTGACTAACCCAAGCGAAAACCCTGCTATCCTGCGGGTTGACGAAGACTGATATCTCACCTCGCCGATACATACTGTCTGGCGAATCATTTGTCAATGAATTCGGTGAACGGTAGTAAATACCGTTCAAGCGTATGTATGTATCGGTCGCCGAGCGCGGCACCTCAGTTGGGTTCGTCGGTAGGTAAGGTATATATCGTCCGCAAGTTGCGCGGGGGCACGTCTAGGTGCTCCCGAGTAAGATTCTCTATTGATAGGAGAAGACATGGCCATCATCAACAAGGGTATGTCCAGGCGTTCGTTCCTCGGCCTCACCGGCAGCGTCGCTGCTGTCGCAGGGCTTGGTCTCACTGGCTGCGGTGGCAGCTCTAGCGACGAGGGTTCCGCTTCCGGCTCCACCGATTCCGCCAACCGTGGCGGCGGCGTGATCACCGCTGGTTCCGCTTACGCTCCGTCCAGCTTCGATCCCGCCAGCACCGGCTCCGCTGTGGGCCTGGGTGCTAACTGGCACGTCGTCGAGGGCCTCTACGGCATCGATTACCACGACTACAGCACCTTCAACGAGCTCGCCACCGACGATCCCAAGTCTGTGGACGACACCACTTTCGAGGTCACCATCCGCAAGGGCGCCAAGTTCTCCGATGGCACCGAGGTCACCGCTGACGATGTCGTTGCCTCCTACACCGCTTGCGCCGCTTCCGCTACCTATGCTCCGTTCTTCCAGCCCTTCGAGTCCATCGAGGCCAAGGATGCCAGCACTGTAACGGTCAAGACCAAGGTCCCCAACTTCTCCCTGCTCAAGGATCGTCTGGCCATCATCCGTGTTACCCCGGCTACTCAGTCCGAGGAGGATCGCGCCAAGCAGCCGATCGGTTCCGGCCCCTGGATGTACGACTCTATCTCCGATACCGAGATCACCCTGGTTCCCAACCCCGAGTACAACGGTGAGTATGCTGCCGAGGATAAGAAGATCCAGTACAGCATCCTGACCGACCCCACCGCTCGCGTTACCGCCCAGCAGGAAGGCTCCACGCTCGTTATGGAGCTCGTCACCGCTGACGCCGTCGACCAGCTCGAGAGCGCTGGCTGCAAGATCGACAACGTCCAGGGCTTCGGCACCCGCTTCATCATGTTCAACGTCGCCAAGGAGCCTTGGAACAACGTCAAGGTCCGTCAGGCCGTCATGTACGCGCTCGACACCGAGAAGATGATCACCAACACCTTCGCCGGCCTTGCCACCGCTGCCAGCTGCTACCTGCCCAAGAGCTTCACCAACTATCATGAGGCTTCCACGGTGTACAAGACCGACGCCAAGAAGGCCAAGAAGCTCATCGAGGAGTCCGGCATCACCCCGGGTGCCATCACCCTGCGCACCACCGACAACGAGCAGATTAAGGGCATGGCCGCCCAGGTCAAGAACGACCTCGACGCTCTCGGCTTCGAGGTGACCATCCAGACCGATACCTCGCCGGCCACCTACGCTGCCATCGACGGCGGCGAGGCCTACGATATCCTCCTTGCCCCTGGCGATCCGTCCTGCTTCGGCGCTGACCCCGACCTGCTGCTCAACTGGTGGTACGGCGACAACGTCTGGATGCAGACCCGTTGCCCGTGGAAGGAGTCCGCTGAGTGGGAGAAGCTCCACGGTCTCATGGACGAGGCTCTTGCCGCCGAGGGCGACGAGCAGCAGAAGAAGTGGAACGAGTGCTTCGACATCATCGCCGACAACGCTGTTCTGTACCCCGTTGTCCACGTCAAGACCGTCTCCGCTTCCTGGGACGATCCGTCCACTGCGCCCAACGGCGAGGCCCTCGATGGCTTCAAGGGCATCGGCACGACGAGCATGTCCTTCAGGGGCGTTGCGACCGTCAAGGCGTAAGACTCGCTTGAGTCTGTATGCAGGATGTCGGTCATTGGGGCCGTATCCTCATAGTTGAAACAAAGACCCGGGCGGCAACGATGTCGCTCGGGTCTTGTAATGAGTACCCGTACTCATATACCAGTTGGTCCTACCGACAAAAGAAAGGGGAGAGAACGTGAACAACTTGCTACGTTTGATTGGAAGGCGTCTCGTGGCGCTGCCGATCATGGCATTGGGCGTCACCGTCCTGGTGTTCTTCCTTATGTCGTTCTCCAAGACCGACCCCGCCTACACGGCGTTGGGTGACGGTGCCTCGCCCGAGGCGGTTGCCGAGTACCATGAGAAGTATGGTCTGGACGACCCCTGGCCCGTGCGCTACGTGCGCTATATGGGCGATTTGATCCATGGCGACATGGGCACCTATGGTGCTGCTCGCAACTCCGTTGCCAAGCGCATCTCCACGGCCCTGCCCGTCACGATGCAGCTGACCTTTATCGGTCTTGCCATCGGTGCGGTCGTTTCGTTTTTGCTCGGCGTCATCGCGGCACTGTATCGCGACAAATGGCCGGACCAAGTGATCCGCGTCTTTTCCATCGCCGGCTTGGCAACCCCGTCGTTCTGGCTTGCCGTTCTGTTGATCCTGCTGTTCTCTTCCTACCTTAAGGTGCTCCCGGCATCGGGTGCTCTGCCTCACTTCACCACGAATCCGGTTGGCTATCTGGGACGTATGATCATGCCCGCTATCGCCTTGGCATTTCCGCTGACGGGCCAGATGACTCGTATCGTGCGTACCGCCATGGTCGAGGAGCTCGACAAGGATTATGTCCGTATGGCTCGCGGCGCCGGCGTTCCCGAGAAGGTCGTCGTCGGCATCAACGTTCTTCGCAATGCGCTGATCACCCCGGTCACCACCCTCGGTCTTAAGATCGGTTACCTCATGGGCGGCGCCGTCGTCATCGAGGTTATCTTCAACCTCCCCGGCATGGGCACTGCGATTCTGCAGGGCGTTCAGGGCAACGAGGCGAACCTGGTTCAGGGCGTCGTCATCGTCGTTGCTCTTGCCTTCATCATCATCAACATCGTGGTTGACATGCTCTACCTGCTCATCAACCCGCGCATCAGGACGGTGTAGATTATGGTAAAGATTCGAGAGAAGCAAACCGAGCAACTCGAGAAAGCTGCCTCTAAGGGGCTCAAGCTCGGTGGCTGGAAGAAGATGACGCTGTCTTCTAAGATTGCCGCCGTCGTGCTGGTGCTGGTCGCCCTGACTGCGATCCTGGCGCCCCTTCTTGCCCCCTATAGCCCGGTCGAGATCTTTACGGCTCGCCAGGCTCCCGGCAACGGATTTATCTTCGGTACCGACGATAAGGGTCGCGACATTCTGTCGCGTATGCTCTACGGCGGTCGTTACTCGCTGATTATCGGCTTTGGCGCCACTGCCATGGCTCTGGTCTGCGGCTCGGTCGTGGGCGCCCTTGCAGCGGTTTCGCGCAAGGCCGTCTCCGAGACGATCATGCGTATCCTGGACATCATCATGTCCATCCCGGGCATCGCCCTCGCGGCCGTCTTCGTCTCCATCCTGGGCAACTCCGTGCCGTCGATCATCTTCGCCATCGGCTTTATGTACACTCCGCAGATTGCCCGTATCGTACGCGCCAACATCGTGTCCGAGTACGGCGAGGACTATGTCCGCGCGGTCATCGTTTCCGGCGCCAAGGCTCCGTGGATTTTGATCAAGCATGTTCTGCGTAACTGCATCGCCCCGATCATGGTCTTCACCGTTACCCTGGTCGCCGACGCCATCATCTTCGAGGCCTCGCTGACCTTCATCGGCGCTGGTATCCAGGAGCCCACCGCTACCTGGGGCAACATCCTCGCCGACGCCCGCGGCGGCGTGCTCGCCGGCCGTTGGTGGCAGGCGCTGTTCCCGGGCCTGGCCATCATGATCACCTGCCTGGCGCTCAACATCCTCTCCGAGGGCATTACCGACGCCATGGCCGCTGCGCCCTCCGCTGCCCTGGATCCTACCGATTCCTCCAAGCGTCGCGAGGCCGACCTGCTGGTCTCCGACCCCGTTCGCGCCTACAAGGAGCAGGCCCAGTCCCTCTCCGCTCGCCTTGGCGCCCTGCGCGATGTCGAGCTCAAGCGTGACGATCGCCACGTGCCCGACGAGTCCGTTGAGCCGATTCTCTCGGTCCGCGACTTCTGCATCCAGTTTGAGCATCACGGTGATATCAACGTCGTCGACCATGTCAACTTTGACGTTCGTCCTGGTCAGACCATGGGCCTGGTGGGCGAGTCCGGTTGCGGTAAGTCCATCACCACGCTGGCCATCATGGGCCTGACCGACGATGACGAGCATCTTTCCGGCGAGGTTCTTTGGGAGGGCCGTGACCTGCTCAAGATGAGCAAGAAGGAGTGGTTCGGCCTGCGCGGTACCGATATCGCTATGGTCTATCAGGACGCCCTGTCCTCGCTTAATCCCTCCATGCTCATCTCTGCCCAGATGAAGCAGCTCACCAAGCGCGGCGGAACCCGCAGCGCCGAGGAGCTCCTGGAGCTCGTCGGCCTCGATCCCAAGCGCACGCTCGAGAGCTATCCGCACGAGCTTTCCGGCGGCCAGCGTCAGCGTGTCCTGATCGCTATGGCCCTTACCCGCGACCCCAAGCTGGTCATCTGCGACGAGCCCACGACCGCTCTGGACGTTACCGTCCAGAAGCAGGTCATCAAGCTGCTCAACGATCTTCAGGCCAAGCTCGGCTTTGCCATGATCTTCGTTTCGCATGACCTGGCTCTGGTCGCCGAGGTTGCCCATAACATCACGGTTATGTACGCTGGCCAGGTTATCGAGCAGGCACCCACCAAGGAGCTGCTCACCAACCCGATCCACGAGTACACCCGCGGTCTTCTGGGTTCCGTTCTGTCCATCGAGAGCGGTTCGGGTCGCCTGCACCAGGTGCCCGGCGCCGTTCCGAGCCCGCGCGATTTCCCCAAGGGCGATCGCTTCGCGCCCCGCTCGAGCCATCCGCGTATTGGCCTGGACACCCGTCCGGTCTTCAAGCGCGTGCCCGGTACCGAGCACTTCTATTCCGAGCTCCCCGACGAGGTGCTCAAGGCAAATGGTTTGACCCCTCACGCGGAGGTGATGTAGATGAGCGAGACCGCAGTCAACGGCGTCGAGCCGATCATCTTCCTTGATGACGTCCACGTCACCTTTAGGACCCGTACCGGCTCGATTCTGCACCCCAACCTGGTTCACGCCGTCCAGGGTGTAACGATTAAGCTCATGCCCGGTCAGACGATCGGCATCGTCGGCGAGTCCGGTTGCGGTAAGTCCACCACCGCCAACGTCATGTGCGGCCTGCAGGCCCCCACGAGCGGCAAGGTCTACTTTAAGGGCAAGGACGTTACCAAACGTACCGCCGAGGACCGTCGCCACATGGGTCGCGTCATCTCGGTCGTGTTCCAGAACCCGGCCACGGCGCTCAATCCCCGCATGGTCGTTCGCGAGCAGCTGCTCGACCCCATGCGCGTCCACAACCTGGGTACCGAGGCCGAGCAGGAGAAGCGCGTCAAGGAGCTCCTGGAGCTCACCGGTCTGCCCAGCTCCGCCGCTGAGGTTCTTCCCGGTCAGCTTTCGGGCGGCCAGCGTCAGCGCGTCGCAATTGCCCGTGCCCTGTCGCTGAACCCCGATGCCATCATCGCCGACGAGCCCACCTCGGCTCTGGACGTTTCGGTCCGCGCGCAGATTCTGAACCTGCTGACCGACCTTAAGAAGGAGCTCGGCCTGGCCATGGTGTTCATCAGCCATGACATCCAGACGGTCCGCTATATCTCTGACGACATCATCGTTATGAATGGCGGCAGGATCGTCGAGCAGGGCGAGGCCAAGCAGGTCTTCCAGCACCCCCAGGACCCCTACACCAAGATGCTGCTCGGCGCTGCGCCGTCGCTGCTGCACCCCAAGCTCGGCGAGTAGCCTCGCTTTCCCTCCCGTGCGCCCGGTTCCCTTGCCGGGCGCACCTCCGTTGCGATTTCGAAAGGTTGGGTTCACGAGCCATGCCAAGTGCTCAGGAGCTACAACATCAATTTGGTGAATATCGAGGCGCCATGCCCCGTCCATCAGATTTCGATTTCTTTTGGAAGGATCGCATGGCCGAGGCCGACGCCGTCGGGCTTGACTATGCGATTGAGACGGCATCGGTCGCCGATGCCGCGACCTGCCAGCTTTTCGACCTCTGGTATACCGGTATGTGTGGCGCGCGCCTGCATGCCAAGTACCTTAAACCCGTCTCGGACGAGCCCGTGCCATTGGTACTTCAGTTCCATGGGTATCCGGGTGCAAGCCGCAGCTGGTTTGAGCAGGCGTCGTTTGCGGGCATGGGCATGGCACTCATCGCCCTCGACTGCCCCGGCCAAGGAGGTCCCTCCGAGGACATTGGTGGATTTGAGGGCACAACGGTTGCCGGGCATATCGTCGCCGGTATCGACGGCGACCCTGCCAACCTCTACTATGTCCGCTTACACCAAGATATTCGAATCCTGTGCCGCATCGTTCGCGAGCTCGAGGGCATCGATCTTGCGCGTGTGTTTGTGAACGGCGCGTCGCAGGGCGGCGGTTTGGGCATTGCGACCTGTGCGCTTAACAGCGAGCTTATCAATCGCGCCGCCATCCTCTATCCCTTCCTGTCAGATTTCCGCCTGGTCTGGGATTTGGATGCCGACGACATTGCCTACGAGGGCCTGCGCTATTGGTCTCGCTGGTTTGATGAGGACTCGACTCGTATTGACGAAGCCTATGCCAAGCTGGCGTACTTCGATTCCAAGAACTTTGCCCCTATGGTCAAATGCCCCGTGCTGTTTGGCACCGGCACAGCCGATATCGTCTGTCCGCCAGCGACGCAGTTTGCGGTCTATAACAACCTGACCTGCGAAAAGCGTCATGAGTTCTTTGAAGGCTTTGGCCACGAGGAGATTCAGGATTTTGACGATCTGATCATTCCGTTTTTCTGCAAGGGAGGGGAGGCTCATGTCTAAGTGCGAGAGCAATGTTGACGAGCTGATTGTCCCCGGGCTTGTGGGAATTCCTGGAACGGTTTCGTCAAGGCTCGCAGAATATCGGGACTGGCGCGGTGATGTCCAAGCAGATGTTTCTGATTTAGAGACATGCGCTTCGAATCTTGAGATTCAAGGCCTGGCCATTACGGCGATTGACTTTGTTAACCCCTGCGCCCGTTACTCGGAGGTCTCCTTTGAGCTCGGTGACGATGCGATTCACGCTCGTTTGATCGAGCCTGTCGGTCGTGCCCGAGTATCTGAGCGCGTGCCGTTGTGCCTGATGTTCCACGACATCGATCGGCCTGTGCGCGGCTGGCATCACATGACGAGATTTGCCGCCATGGGGTATGCCGTCCTCGCGCTGGATGACGATGTTGCTGGTGCGGACGACCTGCGGCGGGGGATTTCTTCGCCCGCTTTTGTCGAGCGCGTCCGTTGGGGTTGCGCGCTGGCGAAGGTGGCGCGCAATCTTGATGGCATGGACCCCGACCGCATCTTTGCATGGGGCGAGGGTCTTGGCGGCGGAGTCGCGCTGGCGGTTTCTGCTCTGGACGAGCGGGGCCTCGCCTGCACGGCGGTTGCCAATCCGCTTCCTGGCGGCCTCGAGGCGCTGTCGTCTCGGGTGCGCGGATCGGTGCTCATGGGCACATCGCTTATGGATACCGTGAGCGATCCCAAGGATCAGTTTGCCGTATTCAACGGTCTTGAGTGTGACCGGAGGCATATCATCTATGCAAAATACGCTCACGAGCGCATCAATGCGTTCGAAAACGAAGTCGTCGACTTCTTTAACCAAACGTTCTACCCGTGTTCTTTGGCCTAGACGGCCTGGACACTGCCAACAAGAGTGGGCGGCATAGGGCTGCCCGCCAGACAACTAAGGAGATTCTTGTGGCAACTCAGAAATTCACCGGCGTTATCCCTCCCGTCGTTGTTCCCGATACCGAAGACCACCAGCTCGATGTTGCCTCCTTTGAGCGCAGCATCAACCGCATGATCGATGCCGGCGTCGATGGCTTGTTCTTCCTGGGCTCCTCGGGCGAGGTCGTCTTCTCCACCGACGAGCGTCGCCGTCAGATCATCGCCGAGGCCGTCCGTATCGTCGACCACCGCGTTCCCGTTCTGGTCGGCATCATCGACACCGAGACCGAGCGCATGATCGAGCACGGTAAGGTCGCTCAGGAGCTGGGCGCCGATGCGCTTGTCGCCACCTGCCCGTTCTATGCCCTGCAGGGCATGACCGAGGTCGAGGAGCACTTCCGCATCCTGCATGAGGAACTCGACCTGCCCATCTATGCCTACGACATCCCCGTGTGCGTCCACACCAAGCTCCCTTGGAAGCTCCTTGCCAAGCTCGGTGCCGAGGGCGTTCTGGCCGGCGTCAAGGATTCCTCGGGTGATGACATCTCGTTCCGCTACCTCGTTCAGGAGAACGAGAAGAACGGCCATCCGATGAGCATTCTCACCGGTCACGAGGTTGTTGTCGACGGCGCCTACCTCGGTGGCGCCGACGGTTCCGTCCCGGGTCTCGCCAACGTTGAGCCCGAGGGCTACGTGCGTCAGTGGAAGGCCGCTCAGGCTGGTGACTGGGCTACCGTCAAGGCCGAGCAGGATCGCCTCAATGAGATTTCGCACATCTGGGATGTCACCTCGGGCGTCCAGGGCTATGCCGGTGGCGTCGGCGCCTTCAAGACCGCTATGAACCTCATGGGCATCTTCGACAGCCCGACCATGCCGCGCCCGGTGAAGGCCATGACCGGCGAGAACGTCGAGGCGATTAAGAAGGTCCTCCAGGACAACGGTCTCCTGTAAAGCTTCCCCGGGCACCCGATCTTGGGGCTCAAGCGGTCGAGCGTGACCCATTGGGTCAACGCCCGACCGCTTTCACCCCAACCTCGGGCACCCGGGAAACCTTTACCAAGCTGCGGCGATAACGCAGCCTTCATTTCCTGTAGTTGTTTTTTATCTCCTAAGGAGAGCGACATGGAGAACAAGTACATTTGCTCCGTTGATATCGGCGGCACCAAGATTGCGACCGCCATTATGGAGTACCCGGCTGACGGTAGCGTGCCTCATCCCGTTTTTGAGGCCGAGGTTCCCACCGAGGCCCAAGAGGGCGGCGAGGCCGTCTTCCAGCGTATCGAGGCGTCCATCAAGGCTGCTCTCGAGGCGAATCCCGATGTCGAGGTCCTTGGCGTCGGTATCGGTGCCGCCGGCGTCGTCGATCCCAAGACGGGCGCCATCGCGTATGCCAACGAGATCATGCCCGGCTGGTCCGGCGTTCAGTTGGGGCCGCGTCTGCGCGAGGACCTCGGTCTTCCCGTTGCCGTTGTAGGCGACGTGCAGGCTCATGCTCTGGGCGAGGCCCACTGGGGCGTCGGCAAGGGCAAGTTCTCCGTCTTGTGTCTTGGCATCGGTACGGGCATCGGCGGCGCATATGTCGAGAACGGCCGCGTGATGCAGGGCTTCCATGGTGCTGCCGGCCATATGGGCCACATCGAGTGCTCGGCTGCCGCCGGCATTCCCTGCGCCTGCGGGCGTTCCGGCCATCTGGAGTCGGTTGCTTCGGGCACTTCCATTGGTCGAATGTACGATGAGCGTTTTGGCCGCGTCGACCCCAGCCGTCCTTCGGTCGGTCGCGATGTGAACGACCTGTGCCGTGCGGGCGACGCAAAGGCGACCGAGGTCATCCATGACGCCGGCTTTGCGCTGGGTGCCAGCTTGGGCTCGCTCGCTAACATCCTGGACCCCGAGGTCATCGTGCTTTCGGGCGGCGTGATTCACCAAGGTCCCGATTGGCGTTCACAGACGTGGAAGGATTCGGTGCACGAGGGCTATGCCAGCCAGGCGCTCGATCCGCTTCAGGACACGCCGATCCTCATCGGTTCTCTGGAGGGCGATGCTCCGCTCATCGGTGCCGCCGAACACCTTCTTGCATCGTTGAAGTAAACATAACTACCAAGTGCGCCTTCTGAGGTGCCGCAGATTGACGTGAAAGAGGAGCGAAGCGTACTTCGGTACGCGAGCGACGGTTTGAACGTCAAGGTGCGGTGTCTCAGAAGGCTGTTTTGAGAAAGGTTGAGTCGAACATGACCGTCGATCCTTTGATTCAATCCCTGAAGGGCAAGCTCGTCGTGAGCGTTCAGGCGTATATGGGCGAGCCGCTTCGTACGCCCGAGACCATGGCTCAAATGTCTCGCGCTTGCGAGCTCGGCGGCGCCGCCGCCATTCGCTGCCAGGGCCTTGCCGACATTGCCGCCATTAAGGGTCGCTGTGAGGTTCCCGTCATCGGCCTGTGGAAGGATGGGCACGAGGGCGTTTACATCACGCCGACGCTGCGTCACGCTCGCGCCTGCGTTGCTGCCGGTGCCGATATCGTGGCGATCGACGCCACCGATCGTCCGCGCCCCGATGGCAAGACGGTCGAGGATACCTTCCGTCCGCTGCACGAGGAGGGTGTGCTCCTGATGGCGGATTGTGCCACCATCGAGGATATTCGCCGTGCTGTTGATATGGGCTTCGACCTGGTATCCACCACGCTTTCTCACGGCGTCGCCGCCATCGACTGCACCATGGCCGATGGCCCCGATCTGCCGCTCCTGCGTCAGGCGACCGAGGAATTCCCCGGCCTTCCCATCATTTGCGAGGGTCGCGTGCATACGCCCGAGGAGGCTCGCGCCGCGATCGATGCTGGCGCCTGGGCCGTTGTCGTCGGCACCGCCATTACGCACCCCACGAGTATTACGAGTTGGTTCAAGGCTGCGCTTGAGGCGTAAGACAGGCCTCGTATCCGCTCGGGGCGGTATACTCAATATAGGCAATTGACCGCGCGGGATCCGGGTTGCTGGGTCCCGCGCTTGTTTTCGGGAGGCAACACATGCAAAAGGGAGATGCCATGGATGCGGCGGAGCGCTCGGAGCGCATCCCCGATATCGTCATCATCACCGGAATGTCCGGATCAGGCCGCACACAGGCCATGCACGTGTTCGAGGACATGGGCTATTTTTGCATCGATAACCTGCCTCCGCGTCTCATCGCCCAGCTTGCCGAGCTCGTCGGCATCAATACGGGCGTGGGCAGGCATCTCGCCGTCACCTGCGATTTGCGTAGCCAGGGA
Organism: Collinsella sp.; assembly: GCA_036312985.1. Taxonomy (GTDB): domain Bacteria; phylum Actinomycetota; class Coriobacteriia; order Coriobacteriales; family Coriobacteriaceae; genus Collinsella. The sequence goes on along the minus strand of JAXJMV010000024.1, from coordinate 13,387 downwards.
CTGTTTGACGAGCTGCTCGATGCGGTCGCCGCGCTCGAAGAGCGCGAGATGAGCTGCGACATCGTGTTCCTGGAGGCTTCTGACGAGGTGCTGATTCGTCGCTACAGCGAAAATCGCCGCCGTCATCCCATTGCCAAGCCGGGGGAGACTACGGCCGATGCCATTCAGCGCGAGCGCCTTCAGCTTCAGGGCGTGCGCGACCGAGCCGATATGATTATCGACACGAGCCGCTTGCGCACCTCTGCGCTGCGCAACAAGCTACGTATGGCATTTTCCGAGCTGTCCGACCAGCAGCTCATGGACGTCCACGTGTTCTCGTTTGGCTTTAAGCACGGCATGCCCGTCGAGGCGGACATTATGATCGACGTCCGCTTCCTGCCTAATCCGTTCTACGATCCCGAGATGCGCACGATGACCGGTCTCGATAAAAAGGTCTCCGATTTTGTTCTGGACCATCCCAAGACGCAGGAGTTTTGGAAGGCTTGGACACAGCTGCTCGATACGGTGATGCCGGGCTATATCGCGGAGGGTAAGCCGCAGCTTTCTATCGCCATCGGCTGCACGGGCGGCCAGCACCGCAGCGTTGCCATTGCCGAGGCCACGGCCCGTTACCTGGAAGGCGCTCAGTACCACGTGAGCATCTCCCACCGCGACCTGTCGCGCGCCAACACGAAGGCATAGGCCTGCATGTCGTTTACCGCTGAGGTGCGCGACGAGCTTGCGCGCTGCGAACCCGAATGTGAATACTGCGACTTGTCGACGCTTGCCGCCCTCACGCGTGTGAGCGGTACGCTCTCGCTTGCCGGCTCTGGGCGGTATCGTTTGACGGTTGCGACTGAGACGGGAGCCGTCGCGCGCACGATGATCACGCTGACGCATCGTATCCTTAAGCTCAAAACAGAGTTCACCGTCCGCAAATCTGTCTTGCATAAGGTTCGAAACTACCTCATCACCTTGCCTGATCAGCCAGACCTGGATAAGGCCTTGGTTCTGCTGGGTATCCTCGACCGTAGGGGAGGACTTGTCGCCGGCGTACCCCGATATATCGTTGCCCGTCCTTGCTGTAGACTTGCCTATATCCGCGGCGCGCTCATCGCGGGCGGCTTCGTGGCCGATCCACGCGGCGATTTTCATTTGGAGATCGCTGTGCAGGGCGAGCAATATGCCAAGGGGCTCTGCGATTTGTTGGAGCAGATTGGGGTCCATGCTCGTGTTAATGCACGGCGGGGGTCATATGCCGTGTACATTAAGAGCGCCGAGGAAATCGAGCATCTATTAAAGCTGATTGGTGCCAAGCGCAGCGTTGCCGAGATTGAGGAGGCGCGCGCGGTCAAGTTGGTTAAGAACGATGTGAACCGTCGCGTGAATGCCGAGCTCGCCAACCAGACCAGAAGCGCCGGTGCTGCCCAACATCAGCTTGCGATTATCGATGAGCTCGAGCAGCGTGGCCTTCGCGATGCGCTTCCGGATGCCTTGGCGGTCTTTTGCGACCTGCGCGAGCGCTATCCCGATCTTTCGCTGCGTGATTTGGGGGAGATGGCTGACCCTCCCTTGTCGAAGTCAGCCCTCTACCATCGTGTTTTACGGCTTGAAAAGCTCATTGAAGCAAACAGGTAGTTTGAAGTAACGACTTATATATGGATTTAGCTGCTATTTTAGTCTTTAAAACGTTTTAACGTAAATTTGATTTTCAATTTCGAGCATTCTCGTGAAATTCAAGTCAAAAAAAAGGTATATTAGGCGAGTGGTTAGTTTGTGGGCCTCAACGGCGGGCGCTGTAGCTCGCGGGGGCCTTACGAAAGGAGACACAATGGCAGTAAAGGTTGCTATTAACGGCTTCGGTCGCATCGGTCGTCTGGCTTTCCGTCAGATGTTCGGTCATGAGGGCTCCGAGATCGTCGCTATCAACGACCTCACCTCTCCCGATATGCTCGCTTACCTGCTGAAGTACGACTCCACGCAGGGCAACTACGCTCGCGATCACGAGGTCGTTGCTGGCGAGGATTCCATCACCGTTGACGGCAAGGAGATCAAGATCTACAAGGAGGCCGACGCTAACAACCTGCCTTGGGGCGACCTTGACGTCGACGTCGTTCTCGAGTGCACCGGCTTCTACACCAGCAAGGCTAAGGCTCAGGCCCACATCAACGCTGGCGCCAAGAAGGTCGTCATCTCCGCTCCGGCCGGCAGCGATCTGCCCACCATCGTGTACAACGTCAACCATGAGACGCTGACCGCTGAGGACAACATCATCTCCGCTGCTTCCTGCACCACCAACTGCCTCGCCCCGATGGCCAAGGGTCTGAACGACTTCGCTCCCATCGTGTCCGGCATCATGACCACCATCCACGCCTTCACCGGCGACCAGATGCCGCTCGACGGCCCGCAGCGCAAGGGCAACTTCCGTCGCTCCCGCGCCTGCTCCGAGAACATCGTCCCGAACACCACGGGCGCTGCCAAGGCCATCGGCCTGGTTCTCCCCGAGCTCAACGGCAAGCTCATCGGTGCCGCCCAGCGCGTCCCGACGCCGACCGGCTCGCTGACCAACCTCTACGCCGTCGTTGACAAGAAGGTCACCGTCGACGAGGTCAACGCTGCCATGAAGGCCTACGCCGAGACCATCTCCGAGACCTTCGCCTACAACGAGGACCAGATCGTCTCCCGCGACATCGTCGGCGAGACCCACGGCTCCATCTTCGACGCCACTCAGACCATGTGCTCTGACCTCGGCAACGGCCAGACCCTCGTTCAGGTCACCTCTTGGTACGACAACGAGAACTCCTACACCTCTCAGATGGTCCGCACCATCAAGTACTTCGAGAAGTTCGTTGCTTAATTTAGCTTTTAGCGAATAGCTCGTTGAGCGTCTAAAGAAGGGCGCGGCCTTATAGGGCTTACACCCTAGGGTCGCGCCCTTTTTATAAGAAATCGTCTGCCGTAATGGGAGGCAGACACGTACGAAAGGTAGAAGCAAACATGGCCTTTACCAAGAAGACCGTCCGCGACATCGATGTCGACGGAAAGCGCGTTCTCGTCCGCGTTGACTTTAACGTGCCTATCAAGGATGGCGTCGTTGGCGACACCACCCGTATCAAGGCTGCCCTGCCCACCATCAACTATCTCGTTGAGCACAATGCTCGCGTCATCCTCATGAGCCACCTCGGCCGTCCCGATGGCACCGGCTTCCAGCCCGAGCTGTCCCTCGAGCCCGTCGCCAAGAAGCTCGCCGAGCTCTCTGGTCTTGACGTTGCCTTTGTCGCCGACACCTACGGCGAGAAGGCTGCCGAGGCTGTCGCCGCCGTCGAGCCGGGCAAGGTTCTCGTTCTCGAGAACGTTCGCTTCGATAAGCGTGAGAAGAAGAACGATCCCGAGATCGCCAAGAAGCTCGCTTCCTATGGTGACGTCTTCGTTCTCGATGCCTTCGGCACCGCTCACCGCGCCCAGGGTTCCGTCGTGGGCCCCGCCGCTTACCTGCCTGCCGTCGCCGGCTTCCTGCTCGAGAAGGAGGTCGACACGCTGACCGGCATCTTCGCCGAGCCCGAGCGCCCCTTCGTCGCCATCGTCGGCGGTTCCAAGGTTTCCTCCAAGATCGGCGTTCTCGATCACCTCATCGACTCTGCTGACACCCTGATCATCGGTGGCGGTATGGCCTACACCTTCTTCCTGGCTCAGGGCCTGTCCGTCGGTCAGTCCCTCAAGGAAGAGGACTGGGTCGAGCGCGCTGGCGAGATGCTCAAGAAGGCCGAGGAGAAGGGCGTCAAGATCCTGCTCCCCATCGACAACCGCGTTGCCGATCACTTTGGCGAGGACGCTGTCCCCGAGGTTGTCGCTTCCGACGCTATCCCCGACGATCGTGAGGGCATGGACATCGGCCCCAAGACCGAGGAGCTCTACGCCGAGGCCGTCAAGGGCGCCAAGACCGTGTTCTGGAATGGCCCCATGGGCGTCTTCGAGTTCGACAACTTTGCTCACGGCACCCAGGCTATCGCCGAGGCTGTCGCCGAGGCCGACTGCACCTCGATCATCGGCGGTGGCGACTCTGTCGCAGCTGTCAACAAGTTCAACCTGGCCGACAAGATGAGCTGGATTTCCACCGGTGGTGGCGCTTCCATGGAGCTCGTCGAGGGTAAGGCCCTGCCCGGAGTGGAGGCGCTTCTCGATGCCTAATCGCACCCTTCTTATCGCTGGTAACTGGAAGATGAACAACGACGTCGCCGAGGCTGCCAAGCTCGCCGACGAGCTGGCTCAGGCTCTGCCCGAGGTTCCGGCTGGCGTCGAGGTGCTCGTCTGCCCTCCGACCATCGACATCACCACGGTTCATGACCGCATTCAGGCTGCCCCCATCGCCCTCGGTGCACAGAACGTGTACTGGGAGGCCAAGGGTGCCTTCACCGGTGAGTCCTCTTGCGACATGCTCAAGTCCGCTGGCTGCACCTACTGCATCATCGGTCACTCCGAGCGTCGCGACTACTTCCACGAGACCGACGAGGACCAGAACAAGAAGGCTAAGGCTCTCGTTGCCGCCGGCCTTGTTCCCGTCTTCTGCTGCGGCGAGTCCCTCGAGGTCCGCGAGGCTGGCACCTATGTCGAGCACGTCGTGGACCAGGTCAAGGCTGGCCTTGCTGGTCTTGAGATCACCTGCCCCAAGCAGGTCGTCGTCGCCTACGAGCCCATCTGGGCCATCGGCACCGGCAAGACCGCTACCGCCGAGGACGCTCAGGAGGTCTGCGGTGCTATCCGTGAGACCCTCAAGGAGATGTTCGGCGAGGAGCTCGCTAACGGCATCCGCGTGCTGTATGGCGGTTCCGCCAAGCCCGGCAACATCGCCGAACTCGTCGCCAAGCCCGACGTTGACGGCGCCCTCGTGGGCGGCGCTTCGCTCAAGGCTGCCGACTTCGCCTCTATGGTCGTCAAGGCAGGCGAGTAGGACATATGGCACAACGTCATCTTCCTGCACTCCTGATTATCATGGACGGCTGCGGCCTGGCTCCGGCTGATGGCGAGAACGCCGTCGCCGCTGCCAAGACGCCCTTCCTTGATGGCCTGTACGAAAAGTATCCTCATACCACGCTCGGTGCTTCGGGCGAGGACGTGGGCCTTCCCGACGGCCAGATGGGCAACTCCGAGGTGGGTCACCTCAACATCGGTGCCGGTCGCATCGTGTTCCAGGAGCTTTCGCGCATCAACAATGCCATCAAGGACGGCTCCATCGCCAAGAACGACGTTTTTGTCAAGGCTATGGACGACGTCAAGGCTGACGGTAAGACTCTCCACCTCATGGGCCTTATGAGCCCGGGCGGTGTTCATTCTCACATGAACCACGTCGAGGCTCTGGTCAAGATGGCTGCCGAGCACGGTGTCAAGACCGTTCGCGTCCACGCCTTCATGGATGGTCGCGACGTTGACCCGCAGTCCGGTGCCGGTTACATGAGTGAGTTCTGCGCCTTCCTGGCTAAGATCTCCGAGGAGACCGGTTGCGACGCTCGCGTTGCCACCGTCTCGGGCCGTTATTGGGCCATGGACCGCGATAATCGTTGGGAGCGCATCCAGCGCGCCTACGACGTCATGGTCAACGCGTCCGATGCTGATACCGACCCCGTTGCTGGTATCAAGGCCTACTACGAGAAGGATCCGCGCGGCGACGAGTTCGTCGAGCCCTTCGCTGCCCACAACGAGGGCATCCACGAGGGCGACGCGGCCATCTTCTTCAACTTCCGTCCCGACCGCGCTCGTCAGATGACCCGCGTGTTCACGGACAAGGAGTTCGACGGCTTTGAGCGCGAGCAGATCAAGCTTTCTCACTTTGTGACGATGACCGAGTACGATCCGACGTTTGACGTCGAGGTCGCCTTCCCCAAGACGTTCCCTGAGAACGTCCTGGCCGACGTTATCGCCGCCAATGGCCTGAAGCAGCTGCACACCGCCGAGACCGAGAAGTACGCCCACGTGACGTTCTTCCTCAACGGCGGCATCGAGGAGCCCAAGGAGGGCGAGGAGCGCGTGCTCGTCGCTTCCCCCAAGGTCGCTACCTACGATCTGCAGCCCGAGATGAGCGCTCCCGAGGTGACCGAGAAGCTTGTCGCCGCCATCAACGAGGATCGCGCTGATTTCTACATCGTGAACTTCGCGAACTGCGACATGGTTGGTCACACCGGTGTCTTCGACGCCGCCGTTAAGGCCGTCGAGGCTGTTGACGATGCCCTGTCCAAGGTTGTCCCGGCGATTCTCGCCAAGGGCGGCTTTGCGCTGATTACCGCCGACCACGGTAACGCCGATCACATGTTTGACGTTGCTTCCGACGGTTCCAAGCATCCGTTTACGGCTCACACCACCAACCGCGTGCCGTTCATCATTGTTGATGAGAAGGCACAGCTCACCGGTATCGAGGACGGCCGTCTTTCCGATATCGCTCCGACCATGCTCACCATGGCTGGTATTGAGCCTTCCGCTGAGATGACGGGCCGCGTGCTCGCCACCGAGGCCTAATAGAAAACAAATACCGTTTTCTAGTAAGGGGGTTGTCCACAACCGGACAACCCCCTTTTTGGTATTTCTGCCATTTCTACCCCGTCCTTGAGTGGCAGGTAGGGGAGAGCGGGGGATTGTGGTACAGTACGGGAGTTTGAACTGTTCTATTAAGGAGCTTATCTATGGGTCCGTTCCAGATTCTTCTGTTTGTCGTTTGGGCTGTCTCTGCCGTGGCGCTGACGATTCTCGTCCTGATGCATTCCGGTAAGGGCACCGGCGTTTCGGATATGATCGCTAGCTCGCTGTATAACTCCAGCTCTGCCACGGGCGTCATGGAGCAGAACCTCGATCGCCTGACGGTAATTATGGCCGTTGTTTTTGCCGTGTGCGTCGTCCTGTGCATGTTCTTCTTCCCGCAGGGCATCGTCGGCTACTAAGCATCGGCGTATATACGTTTGCAATGGGTCTCGCAGGTGCGGGACCCTTTTTGTTTACATATTTGTAACAGAGTCAAAATATCCCCACATACTTCGCCCAACTAAAGAAATTCTCGACCGTTAACCGGAATTAGCCCCAAATCGTGCATAAAATGCGCTACTGTATTGCGAAACGTTGGTCCGTTGTGCATAACCAGCCATAGCAGCGGGCGGCGTTTTGATGGTTCGGATCGGATTGTCTCGACATATGTCCGACTGAACATTTCTTTGTCCTATCTCATAAGGAGGATGGCATGGCTGATTCTATGTTCCACCAGCCCGTTATGGGTCGTCGCGCCTTTGTTGGCGGCACCCTCGCTGCGAGCTCCATGGCTTTTCTTGCCGCATGCGGCAAGAAGGGCGGCGACGCTTCCGGTTCTGAGTCCGGTTCGACGCTGAACTTCTACATCAACAACCCGGTCTGCATCGACCCCTACAATGTCCAGGAGGACCAGGGCACTCAGGTCGAGTACCAGCTCTTTGACGCTCTGACCTCTTATGACGCCGAGAAGGGCGAGATCGTTCCGCTGGCTTGCGAGTCCTTTGAGGCCAACGACGACGCCACCGAGTTTACCTTCAAGATCAAGAAGGCCAAGTTCCACAACGGTGACGACGTTACCTCCAAGTCCTTCAAGCTCGGTTGGGAGCGTCTGGTCAACACCAAGTCGGCCATCGCTACCGAGTACGGCCCTTCCGAGGTCTCCTATCACCTTTCCATGGTCGAGGGCTATGACGACCTGCTTGCCGGTAACGCTACCGAGCTCAGCGGTGTTACTTGCCCCGACGATGAGACCCTCGTCGTCAAGCTGTCTTCCGCTTACGCCGACTTCCCCTTCGTCGCCTCTCACCCGGCTCTGGCCCCGGTTCCCGAGTGCGCCGAGTCCGATGTCAAGAGCTTCTACCTTGCACCGGTCGGTAACGGCCCGTTCATGATGGACGGCAAGTGGGAGGATGGTCAGGAGATCAACCTCAAGAAGTTCGACGATTACTATGGCGACAAGGCCAAGATCGATGGCATCCACTTCCAGGTCATCAAGGACATGGAGACCGCTTACAAGGAGTTCCAGGCCGGTAACCTCGATGTCTGCGACGTTCCCGTTGCTCAGATCGACGCTGCCAAGAAGGATCGCGGCGTGTCCAAGGACGGCTACACCATGGGTGACGGCGAGCGCATGCTGCTCGGCGCCGAGCCTTCCACCTACTACCTGACCTGCAACAACACGGCCGAGCCGTTCAACAACGCCGACCTGCGCAGGGGTATCTCCCTGGCCATCAACCGTGAGGCCATCTGCAAGACCATCTTCAAGGGTACCCGTACCCCTGCCGACGGCATTGTTCCTCCGGGCATCGATGGCTACAAGGAGGGCGCATGGGAGTTCTGCGCCTACGACGTCGACAAGGCTAACGAGTACCTCGACAAGGTTGCTCCCGCTGGTGCTAACGGCGATCGTGGCATTAACGTGACTCTGTCCTACAACCAGGACGGTGGCCACAAGGAGATCATGGAGTCCATCATCGGCGACCTCGCCAAGGTTGGCGTTACCGCTGTCTCCGATACCCCCGAGTGGTCTGCCCTGCTCGAGCAGTATCAGAACTATAACTATCAGTTCGGTCGTCTGGGTTGGATTGCCGACTATCCGATCATGGACAACTTCCTGTATCCGCTGTTCCACTCCGACTCCCTCGGTGGCGACAACCGCTCTGGTTACAACAACCCCGAGTTCGACGCCAAGGTCGACGAGGCCCGTACCACGGTTGACGACGAAGAGCGCGTCGCTAAGATGCAGGAGGCCGATGCAATGGTCGCTGCCGACTGCCCGGTCATCCCGGTGATGTTCTACACGCACACCATCGCCGGCTCCGATCGCATCAAGCACCTCTATGTCGATCCGCAGAAGCACGCCGATCTGGGTACCGCTGAGCTCGCCTAAGAGTTTGCAGCTTCCGTGAGGGTCAAGTATTTACGTAGACCTCATGGGAAACATACAGTTCTCCCTAACCTGGGGTAAACTGGCTGATGGTAATTTTGGGATGCCGGTCTGGCGATCGGCATCCCATTTAGGTTAATCCCTAGATAGGGGAGTGGTATGGGTAAGTACATCGTTAAACGTGTGCTTCAGTTCATCCCGGTGTTTTTGGGCGTTACGCTGATTTTGTTCGCCCTCCAGAATATCGTGCCGGGAGATCCGATCAAGCTGATCGGTGGAGACAAGGCTCTGTCCCCCGAGGTGGAGCTTCAGCTTCGCGTCCGCTATCACCTGGTCCAGTCGGACGAGGACGGCAACGCGATCCTTGACGAGAACGGCGACCCCGTTCAAACGTCGCTCGTGGACCGTTACTTGTATTACATGAACGGCCTGCTTCATGGCGATCTGGGCAATTCGTATCAGCGCAAGCTGCCGGTTACGGATATCTTTGCCCAGAAGTATCCGTATACGGTCAAACTTGCCGCGTGCGCCATCGTGCTCGAGGCAATTATGGGTATCGGTGCGGGTATCATTTCGGCGGTAAAGCGTTATTCCTTCTGGGATATTTTGGTAACGCTCACCACGTCGATCCTCGTTGCGGTCCCGGCCTTCTGGCTCGGTATGTTGCTGCAGCTGTTCTTTGGCGTCATCCTCAAGGACGCCACGGGCGGTGCAATCTCCATGCCGATCTCGGGTGCCGGCGGTTCCAGCTCTCAGTATCAGGATTGGATGCACTATGTGCTTCCGACCATTACGCTGGCTTCGGTTTCGACCGCTTATGCTGCCCGCATTATGCGCTCGCAGCTGCTTGACGTCATGAACCAGGATTACATCCGTACGGCAAAGGCGAAGGGTCTCTCCAATCGCGCGATCATCGTCAAGCATGCGCTTAAGAATGCACTCATCCCCGTCGTTACCTATATTGGTGTCGACTTTGGTGGCATGCTTTCGGGCGCCATCCTGACCGAGACGGTCTTTAACTGGCCCGGTATCGGCTATGAGGTCTATCGCGCCATTAGCATGCGTGACTGGCCCATCGTTATGGGCGGCGTTACGCTCATCGTCGTCGTCGTTATGGTGATCAACCTGCTCGTCGACATTAGCTATGCATTCCTCGACCCGCGCATCCGCCTTGGCGGTCCGTCGGATAAGGCCTAAGGGAGGTACGTCTCATGCAGGAAACTGATTCTCAGTCTCAGGAGCAGGCTACCGCCACCAAGGCCGCATCTGCTCCCGCCAAGTCCCGCACGCTGTGGGGCGACGCTTTTAAGCGTCTTCGTAAGAACAAGCTCGCCGTTATCGGTGTCTGCTGGATCATCATCGTCGTTGTGGTTGCCCTGACCGCAGATCTGTGGGCTAAGCCCTGGCTCGGTTCGCCGACGGCTTCCGACTCGACCACCATGGCTCAGACGTCGCTGCTGGCTCCGTGTGCCGAGCACCCGTTTGGCACCGACGCCCTAGGTCGTGACATTCTCGTCCGCGTTATCTACGGTGCACGTGTTTCGCTGTCCGTCGGCATTATGGCCACCGCGATCTCCACGCTGATCGGTCTGGTCATGGGTGCTCTGGCGGGTTTCTACGGCGGCATCTGGGATACGATCATCATGCGCTGTGCGGACATTTTCCTGGCGTTCCCGTACGTGCTGTTCGTTGTCGCCATGATCGCCGTTATCGGCCGTGGCCTTCAGAACGTCTTTATCGCCATCGGTATTCTCGGCTGGCCTTCGATTGCGCGCGTCTTCCGCTCTGCAATCTTGACGGTCAAGGAAAACGACTATGTTGACGCTGCGCGCGCGATGGGTGCATCCGATGCTCGTATCGTCGTGCGTCACATCTTCCCGAACTCCGTCGCCTCTATCGTGGTCTACGCAACCATGAACATTGGTGGCGCCATTCTGACCGAGTCCGCTCTGTCCTTCCTCGGCATGGGCGTTATTCCGCCTACGCCTTCGTGGGGCTCCATGATTCAGGACGGTCAGCAGTATCTTCTGACCGCTCCCTGGATGATGATCATGCCCGGTCTGGCAATTCTCTCGACGGTGCTCGCCTTCACCCTGCTGGGTGACGGTCTGCGCGACGCCCTCGACGTCAAGATGAAGGACGCATAAGGATGAAGAAGAACAAGAACTATGTGGACCTGAAGGACCAGCCGGTTCCCGAGGGCCAGCATCTGCTCGAGGTCGATGACCTTAAGATGTATTTCCACACCGAGGATGGCGTCGTTCGCGCTGTCGACGGTGTCTCCTACACGCTCGATCGCGGCGAGACCCTGGGAGTCGTCGGTGAATCCGGCTCCGGTAAGTCCGTGACCGCCATGACCATCATGGGCCTTATCTCGATGCCTCCGGGAAAGATTGAGGGCGGTGACGTTCGCTATCGCGGCCGCTCCATCCTCGAAATGACCGAGGAAGAGATGCAGCACATTCGTGGCAACGATATCGCGATGATCTTCCAGGATCCTATGACCTCCTTGAACCCGGTTTATAAGATCGGCAAGCAGGTGGGCGAGGGCCTTCGTCTGCACCGTGGCTACTCCAAGCAGGAGGCGCTCAAGCGTGCCACCGAGCTTTTGGACCTCGTTGGTATTCCCGAGCCCGAGAAGCGCGTCAATGAGTATCCGCACCAGTTCTCTGGCGGTATGCGTCAGCGCGTCATGATTGCCATGGCTCTTGCCTGCGATCCCGATATTCTGATTGCCGACGAGCCCACGACGGCTCTGGACGTTACCATTCAGGCTCAGATTATCGAGCTCATGCAGGAAATGCAGGAGAAGAACGGCAACGCCATCATCATGATTACCCATGACCTGGGCGTCGTCGCCGACATGGCCGACAAGATCATGGTTATGTACGCCGGCCGTCCCGTCGAGTTCGGTACTGCTGAGGAAATCTTCTACGAGAGCCGCCACCCCTACACCTGGGGCCTTATCCGCTCCATCCCGGAGCAGGCCATCGAAGAGAAGAAGCCGCTTACGCCGATTCACGGCAACCCGCCTTCGCTCATGAACCTGCCCGAGGGCTGCGTGTTCTCGCCTCGTTGTCCCTATGCGACCGATAAGTGCCGCAAGCAGCGCCCCGAGCGCGTTGTCACCGAGTCTGGTCATTACTCTGCGTGCCACTACTCCGGTGACCCCGAGTTTCTCAAGAACGCTCCTGAGACGTCCCGTACGCGCAAGGATTCCAAGAAGGGAGGCGAGGCGTAATGGCAGATACCAACGAGCGTACTCCGTTGCTGAAGGTCGAACACCTCTCTAAGGAGTTCCCCGCTGAGTCCGGCATGTTCGCCAAGCGTTTTTCCAAGCGTGTCGTCTCTGCTGTAAATGACATCTCTTTTGAGATTTATCCCGGCGAGACCTTTGGTCTGGTTGGTGAGTCTGGTTGCGGTAAGTCCACGACGGGTCGCACCATCATGCGCTTGACCAAGCCGACCGCCGGTAAGGTGTTCTTCCAGGGCAAAGATGTTGCCGAGATGAGCAAGCATGAGATCAAGGACATGCGTCGCGAGATGCAGTTTATCTTCCAGGATCCTTATGCTTCGCTGAACCCTCGTATGACCATTGGCGAGATCGTCTCCGAGCCCATGACCATTCATGGCGTGGGCACCAAGGAGGAGCGTATTGAGCGTGTCCGCGAGCTGCTGGACGTCGTCGGTCTGAACCCCGAGCACATCAACCGCTATCCGCACGAGTTCTCCGGCGGTCAGCGTCAGCGTGTCGGCATTGCCCGCGCGTTCGCTCTGAAGCCCAAGCTGATTATCTGCGACGAGCCTGTCTCCGCACTTGACGTTTCCATTCAGGCCCAGGTTCTGAACCTTCTTAAGGAGCTCCAGGACAAGTTCGGTACCGCGTATCTGTTTATCGCCCACGACCTGTCCGTCGTGCAGCACATCTCCGATCGCGTTGCCGTTATGTACCTGGGTAAGATGGTCGAGGTTTCGGACTGGAAGACGCTCTACAGCGAGCCTCACCATCCGTACACGCAGTCGCTGCTGTCTGCCGTGCCGGTGCCCGATCCTGATATCCAGAAGACCCGCAAGCGCATCATCCTCGCCGGCGATCCGCCGTCACCGCTGGATCCGCCGACCGGTTGCCGTTTCCACACTCGCTGCCCAATCGCTCAGGGTATCTGCTCTGAGAAGCTTCCCGAGTTTAAGGAAGTCGCACCGGGCCACTGCTGCGCGTGCCACTTCGCGGAGCCGTTCCCGATCAAGGAATCGCACATCGACCTGTAGCCGGTTGTTATCGTCCGGGCCCGCGCTGGACTTAGTTTTCAGAACGTCCTCGACCATGGAAACCCCCTTATCCTGCTCCTTCGGAGCCGCGGATAAGGGGGTTTCCTGGTCTGACGCTCCTATTTGGCAAGGTGTTTTTTAGAATCCATTTTGCGCTCGGCCTCGAAGGCTTGCCTGTCCCAATCGAGCGGAAGTCCGGCCTCGACCCATGCCTCGTAGGCCCTCCTTATGGGCTTGAGCTCCCTT